>NZ_BBCE01000009.1 GCF_001311885.1 Syntrophomonas palmitatica JCM 14374
GCGCTATATGCACATTATTGCAATTGCGTATAAGTAAAGCCATTTCGTCCGGTTCAGTTGCCATTTGATTATCCATACCAATCTTTGTACGGTCTAAGGTTAAATGTTTTTCAATTAATGCTGCACCCAGAGCTACTGAGGCTGTCGCAATTTCAGTTCCTATAGAGTGATCCGAAAAACCTATCGGATAATCTGGAAATTCAATTCTTAAGCCTAAAATATTATTTAGATTGATAGTGGAAAGTTCCGGCGGGTATATTGATATACAATGAAGCAAGCAGATGTTATTGTTCCCGGAATCTTTGATAACATTAACAGCCTTGCGAACTTCTTCGATTTCACTCATCCCGGTGGAGAGGACAATGGGAGCCCCTGTTTTTGCAATATAATCGAGAAAAGGATAATTATTTAGATCCATTGATGCTACCTTAATATATGGTACCTTACATTGTTCAAGTAGAAAATCCACTTCTTGTTTTGAATAAGGTGTTGAAGAAAAAGATATCCCATGATCAGTGCAATAATGCGCAACTTCTAACAGTTGCTTTTCATTTAATGCCAGCTTGCTTACTATTCTTTTCGCTATAGGATTATCCTTGTAATATGTCTTAGAATACAATGTTTCAGCAGACCATGACTGGAACTTAACACACGAACAGCCAGCTTCAATGGCTTTATCAATCATAAGTTTTGCAGTATTAATATTTCCATTATGACTCGTATTGACTTCAGCGACAAAGTATGGAGTTCCAAAATCTGATATAACCGTGTTATCACGAAATATACACCTAGCCATATTTACTCCTTTCTGCATATTTATTGGTCAATAGGATCTATAATCATTTCTTTTAAAAACAATTCTCGGTTCATAAACGGTGCTTGATCCTCCAGGGATCTATTTACGATACGTCTTTGCGAATTAAGCGCATAGGAATTTCGAATAAATTCCTGGTTTTCATCACAGAAAATTTCGCAAATGATTGGTCCATTAACCCTTAACAGCTTATCCAATTTATCTTCGAGATCATTCTTGTTATCAATAATCATATAAGGTATATCAAAACACTCCGCAACCTTATTAAAGTTGGGACATGATACCCCGTTGGTATAATCTGTTCCTATAGTTCGTGTTCTGAATATATCTTTCTGCCTGGTTCTAATAACTGAATAAACATTATTGTTTATTATAATTATTCGTACGGGGATATTGTAATATTTAATTGTTTGCAATTCCTGTAAATTCATCATTATCGAACCATCACCGATTACAGCGGTTATTGGATGTTTGCTGGCATAATATGCACCAATTGAAGCAGGTAAGGCAAATCCCATAGACCCCTGAGAAACGGGGTGTATGCATCGTTGTCCTGCTTTAAAGCTTATGGTGGAAGGAATTATTATTTCCTCAAGTCCCGCATCGCTTAACAGCACAAAATTATCATCCATTAATTTTGATAAACAATCTGCTAGGTAATACAAGTCGATCTTTTCACTGGCTCTATATTTTTCTTCACATTTGGGAAATATTGTTTTCCAATGAATGCACTTCTTTATCCATTCTTTATCTGCACATTTTAGGTCCTCATTGTTTAATTGTTCAATAAATTCTTTTAGATCAGATACAACCAATCTATCGATTCTTACTGTATTTTTCGAATGTTCAATTCTATCAATATCGATTACTATAATCTGTGCCGCTCTGGCGAACTTCTCGTATTCGGATCCCGTAGTCATAGGAGATAAACGGCATCCAAGCACCAGCAACAAATCCGAATTTTGTACAGCAAAATTACCGGCTCTGGTACCTCCTATACTGCCTACAGCTCCGATTGATAATTCATAGTCTGCACCGTATGTATCTACTGCTGAACAAGCAAAGGTTACAGGAAACGGATTTTTCTTCAAAAACGCTTTGAATTCTTCTACGGCATTTGCCGAACGAATCCCACTTCCTATTAAAATAACAGGACGTTTCGCTTTTTTGAGTTCTTTCCTAATATATTGAATATCCTCAGGGTCTGGTTTAAATATTATGTCATCTGGAACATATCGTTGTAATTCTTCGGGCTCTACCCGCATATTCTGAACATCAACCGGTATATCGATCCACACCGGACCTTTCCTTCCACTTTTAGCAAAGAAAAATGCCTTATCCATTTCCAAAGCAATATTTTGGGGATCGTCAATCATGGTACAGTATTTAGTTATCGGTTTAATAATTGAAATGATATCTGTTTCCTGTGATCCAAATGTTCTGATATTAATACCTGTATAACGTACCGTTTCATATAATTTATTTTGTCCGGAAATGAATATACATGGTACCCCGTCTTGCCAGGCATTCAAAACTCCTGTAATAGCGTTTGTAGATGCACATCCTGTTGATACAAGACACGCGCCAATTTTTTCATTATACTGTGCATATGCGACTGCAGCATAAGCGCCAGATTGTTCATGATGTACTGAAATAGGTATAATGTCCTTATGTTTAGCAACAGCATCAGACAAGTAGAGAATACCTCGTCCAGTTACCATGAATATATGTTGGGCTCCTTCTTCATATATTCTTTGTATCACATAATCAGCTACACGCATAATATTGCCCCTTGTTCCAAATCATTGTTACACAATACAATAATATTTTAAAATACCATTTCTAATTAGTCATTTATCTTTGGTTTAAATTCGTTAAGAATATCCGGAATCGTTATAACCAGGTCAATCGAGCATGCCAATTCTCCTTTGACATGCCCTGTTGAAATACCTTTAGCAAGACCACGCCGGAAAAACTTTAATTCTGAACTTATATCAAGTCTGTCCCCGGGGATAATTTTTCTTTTAAATTTTGCATTTTCTATTGATACAAAACTCGTCTTCTTACCTTTATTACTTGGAATAGTTAAAAAAGTCATTAGAAACATTTGCGTCAATGCTTCAACTTGGATAAAACCAGGCACATTTGGCTCGTCTTCAAAATGAGCTGGAAAAAACCATTCATTATATGTAAAATTTTTGTATCCTCTTGCGCTTTTTCCCGGAATGACTTCTTCAACATAATCAATAAATAATAATGGATACCGATTTTGCTGATATTTTTGAATTTCGAAAGCATCTAAATTAAACAATGCCGTTTGCTCCATAGTCAGCCCTTCCTTTTAAGACTCAATATCGATTTTTTCAAAACCAAATCTTTCTTTTTTACTTTCCCATTGGTCTCTGGTCAGTCCAACCAATATCCAGTCGTGAAAAACACCGTCTTTTTCTACATGTTTTCGTTCTCCTTCGATCTCAAAACCGCATAATTTTACCAGTTGAAGAACCCCTTTATTTTCTGTCATTACACTGCCATATAGTCTATTAAGTCCCAAAACATTGAATACATAATCGCAGCAGTTCCTATGCAATGATACCAATTGTTTAAAGTCTAAATATTTTTTTTCAACAATAAACCATCCCGGTCCAGAGCAACTTGAATTTTCATAATCAATTTCATCTAGGTACATAGATCCAATTGGAATATCATCAGCCCATATGATCCAGCGTATGCGTGTTTTATCATTTTTTAATTGTTCAAACCATTTATATTGGCCCTCCATAGTTAATTTGGGAGAAGTAGCCATATATCGGTTAACTTCATCACTCATCCGCCAGTTCATAAGTAATTCGAGTTCATTTTCTGTAAGGCGTTTTAAACTAAGGTTCATAGTATGTTTCCTCCTGATATTCTCTGGCAGTTCAAATTAAGATACGTGTCAGGGGTATTAAAATTAGATATTTATACGATCATCTATTAAATACAGTGGTCTATTCTTTGTTTCATCAAAAATCTTTCCGATGTATAAACCTACAATTCCAAAATTAGCAAATAGCAAGCCGCATAAAAAATATAATGAAACCATTACGCTTGTCCATCCAGCAGGTGGTTTAGCCAATAATAAATATCTAAGTACCAAATAAACAGCGTATACAACTGACAGAACTGTCATCAAAAAGCCAAATCCAATGGAAAGTCTAAGGGGTTTATTAGAATGAGCCACAATTATTTGTGTAGCCAATTCCAATCGTTTTCTAAAAGTATAGGAACTTTTACCCTCAGGCCGACTGGCATGTTCTATATCTATATAAACGAGATTATAACCTGTCCATTTAATGAAATGCTGGTAAGAGCGGTTTTTTTCTCTCATCATTCGAAAGCTATCAATAACCTTGGCATTACAGATACTGAAATTAGCAATGGTATGATCGGTTGTTGTATCTGCTAAATATTCAAAAACTTTATTAAAGGTCCTCGACATGAGCTTTTTAAAATAAATATCCTGTCTATCATAGCGCCGGCCGAACACTATATCGTATCCTTCTTGAGCTTTATTATAAAGCTTAATTATTTCCTCTGGCTGATCCTGAAGATCCCCGTCCATAACCACTACCCATTCGCCAGACGTATTATCCAAACCGGCTGTTATTGCATTATGCTGCCCAAAATTACGTGACAGATTTATCCCTTTTACCCGATCATCCTTACTTGCTAATTCTGTAATCACCTGCCAATCATGTTGAGGGCTGCAATCATTAACAAAGATGATTTCAAAATCAGGACTTATATTCGATAGAGTATCTTCCAGTCGAATATATAGCTCATTCAGACTTTTTGCACAATTATAAACTGGTATTACCACAGAAATATAAGTATTACTTTCTTGCATAATTAAGATACCAATCTATAGTTTTTTGCAACCCGTTTTGGAAGCTTTCTTCTGGTTGCCAAGCAAGTTCCGTTTTGATCTTTGAAGCATCTATGGCATAACGTCGATCATGGCCTGGCCTATCAGGAACAAATGTAATCAAATCCCTAAAAGAAGCAATCATTAATTGATGCAATCTGTTATTTACAATACTATCTAATATATCACAAATGTTTTGAGCAATGTCTATATTTGTTCTCTCATTATTTCCACCAATATTATAATTTTCCCCTGCAGTACCCTTATGATATACTAAATCTATTCCTTTGCAGTGATCCATCACATACAGCCAATCACGCACATTTTTTCCGTCACCATAAATGGGAATATTTTCTCCCGCCAATGCTTTACGGATAATTGTTGGAATTAATTTTTCTTTATGTTGCTTAGGACCATAATTGTTCGAGCAGTTGGTGACAACTACATTCATCCGTATGTGTGATAATAGCTTTTTACTATCATATCAGCACTAGCTTTACTGGCGCTGTAGGGGCTGTTCGGCGCATAGGGCGTATCTTCGCTGAAAAATCCTGTCTCACCAAGACTCCCATATACCTCATCGGTTGAGATATGATGGAAACGGCATTTCTCATAACCAGGTCTGTATCTGCCTGGTCCTTGCATCCAGTATTCTCTGGCCACATCTAGAACCGTAAAGGTTCCGTAGACATTGGTTTGAATAAAGACATCAGGGCCGATAATCGAGTTGTCAACATGCGATTCGGCAGCAAAATGGATGACTCCTCTGATATCGTATTCGTTAAACAATAGCTTCAGGAGTTCGCGATTGCAAATATCTCCCTTAATAAAACGATACCTATTATTATTTTCGGCCTCACGGAGGTTGTCCAGATTACCGGCATATGTTATCTTGTCAATATTAACCACTGCATAGCACGGATACTTTTCTAAGAGATAAGGAATAAAGTTTGAGCCAATAAATCCCGCTCCACCTGTGATAAGAATAGAAACTGGCTTGTTATCCAATTTTCTTGCTCCCCTCTGCTAATTCACCATACCACTTCCAGAAAGGCAGATTCGCTTTTTCTTCGTCTCCGGCAATGTTGAGCAGGTATTGTCCGTATTCATTCTTTTTTAATGATTCTGCGAGAGCTAAGAGTTGATCTCGATTTATGTAACCCATATAATAGGCGATCTCTTCCAAACACGCGATCATGAAACCCTGCCTTGTCTCAATGGTTTCCACAAAATGTGAAGCCTGTAGTAAAGAATCGAAGGTACCGGTATCCAGCCAAGCGAATCCTCTCCCTAAAACTTCTACATGCAGTTCGCCCATTTCCATATAAACTCGGTTTAAATCAGTTATTTCTAATTCTCCCCTGACAGATGGTTTTAGGTTCTTGGCAATTGTGACCACCTTATTATCATAGAAATATAAACCGGTTACCGCATAATTAGATTTCGGATGTTTTGGCTTTTCTTCAATAGATACCCCGCGGTAATCAGAATCTATTTCTATTACCCCAAAGCGCTCGGGATCCTTGACCCGGTAGGCGAAAACCGTAGCGCCTTCCATTCGGGCTACAGCACGTTGAAGCATCGGGGTAAATCCCTGTCCGTAATAAATATTGTCTCCCAGAATCATGGCTACCCTGTCATTTCCAATGAAAGTCTCCCCGATAATAAAGGCTTGCGCCAGACCATCCGGGGAAGGCTGAACTGCATATGTAACAGATAATCCAAACTGGCTGCCATCTCCTAAGAGCTGCTCAAAACGCGGGGTGTCTTCAGGAGTAGATATAATTAAAATATCGCGTATACCCGAAAGCATCAATACTGATAAGGGATAATAAATCATCGGCTTGTTATATATCGGTAGTAATTGCTTGGACATTGCTTTAGTCAGTGGGTATAAGCGTGTCCCACTACCTCCGGCAAGAATAATACCTTTCATAGAAAATCTCCCTGCACAATCATTTTTTTAATCAGAGAAAATTATTTTAAAATTTCTGACCATAAACACTAGTGTTCTTGGATCTGATGGAGCAACTACCCTTTTGGCATCAGATTTAAAAATAATTTGATGCGTACCTTCTGGAATAATCAATTCTCTCCTAATTAATTTGCCACTAGAGTTAATACATAATTTATCAGAGAAAAGATCACTTTCGATCGTTAGATTTGACATTTCCGAGTATCCAGTATTAACTCCCATACTAACTAATGCCTTTTTAGTTTTTCCAGTAAAGTTTGTAATTGTTAATTCTCCATTGGCATCACACCATCGCCAGTTCTGATCTGGAACTCCCTCCAAACTATAAAAACCTTTACCCCATTCATATGATATATCTTTAATACGATTATGATCAGTAAAATATGTTAATGACGTACTTTCAAGATCAATTGGTTTATCACTATTGATAATGTTTAAAACAAACGGTGAATTCTTTTTATTATTATCATCTATCGAAAGCGAATAAAAATCATTTTCTGTAGATAATGTTAAATTCCCGTTTAAATATATATTAGCCAATTTCTTTCCCCGTAAATAAGTCTGTCCAAATATAGTTGCTTTCTTATTCTTTGAATTAGAAATTATTAAAAATTCATTAGTAAATAATCTTTCATTGTTTTCTATATTATCTGGAATTAAACTAGCGAAAATCAAAAATTGATTAGATTCTTTCGGTTCCTGCGAGTATTTAATAAAATATGCTGATGGATTATTTTGTAAAGCTATAGATCTTTTAAATTCACTTTGGTCCATACAGACAGTTACATGTTTTTTTCCTTCATATGTGAAATAATCTGACCAATATTCTGGAAAATTCTGAACTATTCCGTGATAGTTCCATAATGATGGGGCTAATATAACGCTATTTTCTGGAATATTATTAAACTGATCGGTTTTAAGAAAAAAATCAACGATTCTCCATTTATCCTGTGATAAATTTTGACTCTTAGTAATAAGATTATTTGAATAATCTGTTGCAATACTTACATAAGTTATCAATAACACTGTCAACATTACATAGCTTTGTCGAACATATTTATTCTTAATATTATTATATATCCAAAGTATTATGGTACCTATAAATAAAATTACACCAAAAAAAGAAAAGTAATTAACAGTATATCCTATAGAACCATTTTGTACCCACTGTTGGTACTTAGGCGTAATACCAATTAATAAGCTAGGAGATATGATCACAAATATTGAAACAATAAGAAATAATGTTATAGCCTTTTTGGATATTATTTTTTTCTTTATGCTCCAAAAGAAAATAAATAAATGATGATGCTAATATTGCTTTAGCTATCCAGGCAGAATTAGCATTTTTTAAAAGGTAAATCAAATTATATGAATGCCCTGATGCTAAATCCGAATATATATCAAAAAGAAATCCATAATGAAAATAGATATATAATGGAAACGATGAAATACTGTATTGATAAATGGTCTTTAAAATGAGTGATAAGGAGAATTTAGAAACTATAGCTCCTTCATAAGCCGAAGGGAAATAATTTCTATAAATTATATAGACAGTTAAATAAATTGCAGTTGTTCCTATAATAGGAAGACCTTCTTTTATAACATTAATTATTTTAAAATTTGTAGTTTTATCTTGATTTATAAAAATAACTATGAATAGAAGAAATAAATTTAAAATAAAATATTCATAAATGGCCATTGAAATGAGAAATGATCCCATACTCAATAATATTAAATATTTGTTTTTAGAATGATAATATTTATCAAGAGTTAATAAAGATATTAAAAAGAGACTTAATCCTGAAGAAAAAAGAAATGGATAAGAAACCAACAAATTATGTTCCCAACTATTTTGAATACATACAAGAAACAGAACTAGACAAAGTAATCCAAGTTTTTTACTAAATGAAAAGCGGACAATTAAACAGTAAAACAATAAGATATTTAATACGATGGAACCTTTTGCTATTAGTTGATAAAACCATGTTTTATGTACGATATAGGGAATCATACTAACAAACCATGAGATATAGAATATAATGCGTCCCTGTGTTTGTGCCATATTAGTTGCAAAATCAATATAATTCCCTTGTAATTGAGCTATATGAACCCATAATGCAGTTCTCGAATCATCATTAGTGGTAAATCCAGTATGCATTAAGGGTAAAAAAGTTAAAATAAAGAGCAAAGCTATAATTAATATTACAATTTTCTCTCTTTGTTGGTTATTAATACAAATCAATCCTTTCAGTATTATAAAATGCAACTTATATGATATTAAGACTTTCTAGTTTTTGGTTTAAAATTGAAGCAATTCTCTGCCAATCGAAATTTTCCCTAATTAATTTATATCCACTATGAATTATTTGTTTTCTTTTTTCTTGATTATCTTGCATAATCTCAAATATTCTTTCTGGCATTTTCTCAACATTAGATATAATCAAATGCTTTTTAATATCTATTCCTCTAGCGCCAAATTCAGTCGAAATAATGGGTATTCCAGCCGCCATATAGTCAAACATCTTAAGATTAGTCCCGGACCCAGACTGCATAGGATTCAAAGCAATATCTACAATACTTAAAATTAACCGTTTTTCATCATCATCTACTATTCCTAATAATCCAACATTCGATGGTATATTGCGGTTCTCAAACGCTAAACATTGACTCCCCATTAACAGGAATTTAACTTCCGGCAATTGCCTGGCCATCTTAAATATTTCTTCACAAGCCTCCAAATTCGGTGGATGCCAGCTTCCCATAAAAAGAACCAAGGTTTCATTTTCGAGGCCAAGTTTTTTCTTATTTTTATATCGTTGGTCCAGGGATGTAAAAGGCGTTTCGGCAGTATCTACTCCATTAGGTACAACTACAAATTTATCACTATTAACATTATATAATTCCGCTAAGCGTAAACTATCTTCCTCAGAACAGGTCATTATTAATGATGCTTTATCACAACATAGTTTTTCAACTCTGAAAACTTCATCAATAAGTTTTTTAGCATCTGGTTTTAACAATCTCTTCTTAAGATCATACTCAACATTATGGGCCTCATAAATCAACTTATGCTTTCCTGTAAGTCTTAGCCCTTCGTTTACTAAATATGGATGAGATATAACTATAATTTCCGCGTTTTTTGCATGTTGTTCCAGTACCCTCCTATAAGCAGGTGTATACTGTGACAGCATGGGCATAGCTACATCGGTTACCGGGACTCCGGCGGTTTTTTCAAGCTCCCATTCCCTAGCCTGATGTTTTTGAGTTTTTGGAATACGATGTTCCCATAAGCCTAGAGCAATTTCTCCCTGAAAAGCTGGCTGATCATGATTTGTAATAGATATAATTTCCACGTCATATTCTTTGGCTACTTGCTTGTATAAATTATAAATACGGCTCTGCCTCCGCCGCGAGGGGGATAAATGGGAAATGTTGAAGTGACAATCATTTTGGAGCGCTTTTTAATTGGAACCCTATTCTCACTGCCAGAAATATTTTCTAAAATTAATTGGTTTACAAACCCTCTCCAATTAATGCCTTTAACTGTCTCCAAGCCCTTCTGCCCCATCTCCTTGGCCTTAAGCCTATCCACCCATAATGTCTGCATGGCTGAAGCAATGGAATCCGACCTTGGCTCAACCACAAATCCATTTTGACCATCTATAATAAATTCAGTAGGCCCGCCAGAATCGCAACAGGTTATTACAGCTTTTCCTCTTAAAAATGCCTCTACCGTTACCAAACCATAGTCCTCTTCATAGGGAACATAAAGAACCGCCAAGCAATTGTCATATAATTCAGCAACCCTCTCATCGCTGCAATAACCCAATAGCTGCACTTTAGATTGGTCCTTGATTAAACTCCTAAATTCTTGCTCTTGCGGCCCGGACCCAGCTATCATCAACTTTATGTCATTATCCAGTTGTTCTGCCGCCTTTATTAAAATATCTACTCTCTTGGTATTATCCAATCTGGATACTGTGAAAAAATAGTCTCCATAGATGATTTTGTTGGATGCATCATTAGTTGGCGGCGGATTGGCTATGAATACCACCTCTCCTGACGGAAAATAGTCTTTTCGCCTAGCAACCGTGTTAGACATGGTACCGTATCTTTTAATACGTGATGGTTGCAGCGCCAAATTATCAAGGTAGTGGACTAGTAAACGAATTAACGAACCGGGGAAAGCTGTATCCTCCCGGGGAATTTCATTACTATGCATCCGATATTTCTTCAATTGCTGCCATAATGCCTCTTCATCTGGTTGCCACCAGGTTTTATCTAGGAATTTAACCAGTTCCAAGGTATATTCACACTTACTGTGCACCTCGGTGGGTAAGCCAGTAAAATGATAAGTATCGTACAACCCTCTAAGTTTATGAATCATGTAACAAATATGATTGTGATGTTTAACCATCCAGCTTGGGTATTTGGTAGAGATAACCATATCAAAATGAGAAAGATCCAATTGAGAAAACCTGTAATATGTATCTATCAGGCTCCAAAAATCATGCTCTCTGGAGGGAAGCTTGATCAATTCAGCCTGATGATTTGTTAGTTCATTGATTTTCTCAGTCATTTGCCAGGCCAGCTTTTCCATTCCACCAATGGTATATGGAACAGGGCTTGGTACAACAATGGCAATCTTCATCAATAATCCTCTTTCATCAAATCTAAATCTATAATAACCTGGGCTAAACTGCGTATTATATCTTCACATGATTCATCGATATTCAGTTCAAGCAAAATGCTTGCAATTGTATTGATAATCATAACCTTGCCTTTTTTATGTTATAGTGTCGAAGTTAAATGATCTATTACATAATCCCAATTTATGTTTTTCACTTTATCGAACCCATTTTGGCCATACTCTTTTGATAGTGTCCTATTAGCATAGAACCGATTAATATATTCACCAAAGACCTCTGGTTCGGGGGTTTCTGCTACCAGCGAATTGATGCCGTGTTCCGCAAACTCCATCACACCGCCAGAGTCACGGCATGTGATAACAGGTTTTTTAGACAAAAAAGATTCCAATGTTATATAGCCGTAATCTTCATCATAGGGTGCAAAGAATACCGCAAAACACCTGGCATATAGTTTTAATAGTTCCTCATCCTCTACAAAGCCTAAAAGCTTTACCCTATTATCCAGCTTTAATTCTACTACCAGATTCTTTAAATAACTTGCTAATCCCCCCGTACCAGCAATCAAACACTTGACTTGTTTATCTGTATATTGCATGGCTTTGATCAGCAATTCTACTCGTTTCAGGCCTTCAAGCCTGCCTACCGACAGGATATAATCTCCATATTGCTCACAGTAATACCTGCCATAATGTTTAGGAGGATGATATAAGGTCCTGGCATCCAGTTTATTAAAGTATTTCAGCCGTTTGGTGGTATTATCAGCAATAGTAAATATGCTCTTTGATTCGGCTAGAGTCTTATTGTCTGCTGCAATAATCTGGTTGCGAATAATAATATCATTCGGGTCATTGGGGTTAAAATCGCTGTACGGTGTACCATATAGATCATAAATCGCCCGGTGTTGATGAAACAGCCAGGTAACCTTATTCGGATGTTTGATCATATATGAAGGAAATTTGGTAGCAATGACCAGATCCACCAGTGTCCCTGCAATTTGATTCAGTTGCAGTAATCTCCACATAACCATATTCTTAATTAATTCAGATTTCGGTTCCCATTGAAAAGGAAGATTGATTGTCTCAACTTGATATCCACGATACTTGAGTTGATTGTACAGAGATTCAACACATACCTCGGCTCCCCCTTTTATAAAAGGAACCCCGGCAAAGGTTATAAGGATTCGCTTTTTTTTCATATTAAACTGTTCTCCTGATACTCTTTATTGCTGATGACGTTTTTCAGCTACTGCCACCCAGGACATAGGCAAGTTAAAATCAAACTCTAAAAATTCCTTGAAGCAATATTGGCCCACTCCAAATAATTTATTAAGTTTAAAGCTATTCATTTCAAGTTCTTGCTCCAGGCTCTCCGCTGTCCAGAACACATCATATATATTAAAATTTTCCCAGCCTAATTTATTCCTTAGCTTTATTTCTGTATATTTGTTGGGTACGTCAAAAATAAAAATTCCCCTGTCATCCAGTAATTCATTTATACGTCTATAAATCTGCTGACGGTCAAGATACTCAAAATGCCTGATAAATCTGAACGTTGTAATTACATCAAATCGCTTGTTTAAATGGTCCAGATTCAGTTCAAGAAAGTCTCCTTTTATAACCACTATATTCTGGTCATTATCTTTAAAACGGTCAAGCAGAACCTTTAACATATTCGTTGAGTTTTCCAGCAAAGTTATATTGCCGTATTTACATAATATTTCTGAAATGCGTCCTTCCCCCGCAGCAATATCTAGAAGTTCCATCGGTTTTTTACAACCGGCTTTTTTATCTCCTAAAACTATGTCCAGTACTTGCTTTTCCATCATATTACATATATTCATGGGGAAGTCTTCAAAACGTTTTTCCCGGTAGGATTCGGCTTCAGCCTGGCTCAAGTAGTATTTCTTTAATGATTGCCGTCCTTTAACCAGGTTTTGTCGTTTGAAAGCACTGCTTGCCTCCACCCGGTTAGAGTAATCACCTGACTGGGATCGGATAGTAAGGACTTATATTCAGCAATATATTTGCCAATTATTTTCTTCTGATCGAGAATATCCGCCAAAATCTGGTCTCTTGTAGAGCAGATCCTATCTACATAATACTGATAATTACCACATACCTTGTTGATGGCCTCCGCAAAATACTGTGCATCAGCTTTTGCTACGGCCCCGATTCCATATTTGTTCACAATAGATGCAATACCGACCTTTTCGGTTACTACCAGGGGCTTTCTATAATATACAGCCTCCCAAAAAGAATGTGGACAGGCATGATTACGCCCCTCTTCCCCAAAAGGCAGAAGATAAACATCTATCTCTTTAAAAAATTTGTCCATATCAATAAAACCATAACTGATTTGGACCCTCTCATCTAAAATTAGAACATCCGGAGGCTCAGTGATTCCTCCCGCCAAGGTATTTTTAAATTAAAATTCGTTTTATCCTGCCTTAATAGATCAACTATTAAATTTAAACCCCTGGCCGAAAAACTGTCCTCATGAAAAGGACTGGATGCAAATCCTAAATTTAGCGGCATTGTAGATTCATATTGGTTTGCCTTTGGTACTTCTTTTAAATAAAATGAACTATCCAGTAGAGGTAAGGTCTGTGAAACATTCCTGATTCCGGCCTTTTTTAATACCTCCTGGGCATGTTCAGAATAACAGAAAAAATGGCATTCATTATATTCCGATATGTGCAGTATATCCTCCAAATCATTTTCATTAATTCCTTCCAGGGGATTGTTGTCAACACAGTTAACAATTACCTTACAGGGTAATTTAGTTCTTCCTTTAAGAATTATAGCCAATAAAAACGGCGTTGCCTCAATAATATGTATAACATCCAGTGCCAATTTATCAATCAATTCGTTAAGTCTTTCGAAACTCGTCAAAAAGATACCTTTACCCATATCAATGCCAACTGGATTTATCTCGTCTTCCACTGAAACCACGAATATTTCATCATGAGGTCTCTCTTGGTTCAATAATCCATAAAGAATACGCGCTTCTTTACGCAGGGCATCAATGTGTCCCCATCTGGTCAAGTAGGTTGTTAATACTGCTAGTCTCATGCGTGATACTCCCTGAGGGTAATTCTTTCGTTTAATTGATGAGCAAAATCAATAAACTCTTGATCCCCAAATAATTTGATCAGTTCAACTGCCAGGGCCATAGACAGTTCCGGGTTTTTCTCTGCGAAAAAGAACATCACTGTCTTACATATTTCTATAAACGCGCTTTGTGAAACTGTTAGTCGTGTGTTTATATTAGATACTTGGATATTTATATCATTAAAACTATTTAAAATAGTGTCATTGAGGTTGTGTTGGCTTTCTATTTGCTTGTCTATTTCGTTAATATTCGACTTAAGTAAATCAATATCACTTTGGATATCATTTTGCTGGTTTAGTTCGATCACCTGTCTATTTAAATCCAGGTTTTGCTGCATCAATAAATGAATCATATCTCCCATCAAGTTTATTGACCGGGTAACACTCCCGTTAAATTCACGCTGCTGGTCCCATGGAGGGTTTATATACCAGCGCAGCAACTTGCGGGCCACCTTTTTCCCAAATACAATAATCTTCCCTATATACTTGCGATGGGACGTAATTAGCCATTCATTATTAATATTCCATTTGAGATTATTCTGACGGATTTCCATATCCATTTGATTAAGCTTGGCTTCCATATGGTTTGAATTCTCCGGGACAAAAGTCTGTTGTCGTTCTTGTTCTGGAGACAAATCATTATTCAACTTGATAACGGTCATTGCCTGTTTAATACGATCCATTACTTCTTCCACCGTAAGCTTGCCTGGTTCCTGCATATGTACCTCCTACTGCACCTGCCACTGAATATGCGGCCGAACAATTCCTATTTCATTGGAGCCTGATACGATGCGGAAAGCATAAAGCCGATGATGATAATCGAAAGATACCCCATCTTTATTATGAATGGCGACGTTAACTACGTATTCCCCGTCGGTTAAATATAGATTTGACATGGATATCCTTACCTTTCCCGTTCTCCCCTTGTCCATAAGAGGAAAAAACAACTGAGCTAATTCAGTATTCGTACCGTAGCATCTCGTTCCGTCCCGCAGAAAAATACCGAGGCCGAAAACTACATCTTGAAGGGAGTCTTTGAGCTGATATGAATATTGTATAATAACTTCTTCTCCATAATTAAAAGAAGTCTTAATCTCATTTAAACTATTTCTAATAGTAACATCGTATATTTCAGCCTGGCCAGTTCCCCATCTGCTAGGAGTTACGCCGACGCCGGTTCTCCCTCCGATATCCTGAGTTACGATGTCTCTGGAGGGATCGGGGTCGGGAGGGAAATAATGCGATTGCTCCGGAGCACTTTTTATCTGCGGATCAGCGGAAGCGAGCATTTGATTTCGATACTGGTCAATAACAAAATCGCATTCTCCGTTTATTTTTATAATTCCATCATGTAGCCATACGACTTGATCACAGATTTTTTTAATTTCGCCCAGGCTATGGGATACAATAACCATAGTGCAACCCTTTTGCTTAATGTCCTGCATATATGAAAAGCACTTTTTCTGAAAGCTCTCATCCCCTACCGATAAGATTTCATCAATGAGCAAGATATCGGGATCCACATTTACGGCTACCGCAAAGGCCAGTCTCATGTACATTCCCGAAGAATAGGTCCTTACCGGACTGGTGATAAAGTCACCCAGTTCGGAGAATTCGATAATGTCGTCCAATTTTCTCTCAATTTCTTTGCGAGTCATACCGAATATGGCCGCATTCATATATATGTTCTCCAAACCTGTGAAGTCAGGATGAAACCCGGCTCCCAGTTCAAGCAGGCTGGATACCTTGCCGTTTATTCTGATGCTGCCACGGTCGGGTAGATGATGCGAGACATCAGTTTTAACAGAGTACTCTTACCTGAACCGTTTTGCCCTATAAGACCTATGGTTTGTCCCGGCTTCACCTTTAAATCCACCCCTTTAAGAGCCCACAGGTCTTCGTAACGGTTGCGGTTACGGAATAGCAGGGTTTCCTTCAGGGTATAGCTGCGGTCATGGTAAATACGGTATTTTTTCCATATGTCTTTTACTTCTATCGCATAATCCACAGTTGATTCTCCTTATACTGCTTCAGCAAAACCTCGTTCCAATCTCTTAAAAATAAAATAGCCAAATATCAATACTAGTATTGAAATAGCAGCTAGATTTAGCAATAATACGAAATTAGGGAAGATGCCACGATACAATATATCCCGGTAAGCCAGTATAAAGGCGGTGAAGGGGTTATAGAAAAACATTTCCAGGTATTTTACGGGTACCATGTCCAGCGGGTATACGATAGGAGTTAGATAAAACCAGGCCATGATTATAATTCCCCACAGGTGTTCAATGTCTCGAAAGTATACATTCAAGGCTGAAAGTAAATAAACAAACCCCAGGGTAAATATGTATTGTATTAACATAATCAACGGCAGGGCTATCAGACTCATTGTTAATGGTATCTTAAATAATATTAAGGCCACAAATGCCACCAGAAAGCTCAAGGCCAGATTGATCAAACCAGCTGTAGTATTGGCCAGGGGAAGTATATCACGGGGAAAATATATCTTTTTTATTAAATTGCCGTAGTTTAAAATCAGACCTGTGCCTGCCTGGGTGCAGTTAGCGAAAAACAGCCAGGGAAGCAGGGCAACAAATAGAAACATGGGGTATTTGTCCACATTCATGCGTAAAACGGTGGAGAAAATAGCCGAAAAAACCACCAGCTGCAGCAGCGGATTTACAAATGTCCATAAAAAACCCAGTACGGATCCCTTGTATCTGGTACGCAGGTCCCGCTTGACCAGGTTTCTGAACATCTCCCGGTAGTTGTGCAGTTCTTTGAATAGCTGTATTGTACTCAGTATTTATCGCCTCTATTTCTTTCTCCAGTATTCGAGAGTATCTTTTAATGTCTTTTCTAATGGGATCTCTGGCCGCCAGTTCGTATCAGCGCGCAGCCGGGATATATCCCCATACAAAACAGGGACGTCCACCGGGCGGAACTTGTCCGGGTCAATTTCGACCTTAATTTTTACCGGGCTAAGATATAATAAATAGTCTAAAATTTCCTGAATTGCTATAGCCCGGCCTGAACCAACGTTATATATAACACCAGGGGTTCCTTCTTCCATAATACTCCAGTAAGCCCTTGCCACATCGCGGACATCGGAAAAATCACGGCGGGCCGCCAAGTTGCCCACCCGTATAACCGGTTCCTGCTGTTCGGCTTCTATGGCTGCAATCTGGGATGCGAAATCCGGTACCACAAAGCCCCTGCCCTGTCCAGGTCCGGTGTGATTAAATGCTCTAGCCAGGTAGATATCCATCTTATAGTTGTTAAAATACTGCAACCCTATCATGCTTTGAAAAAACTTGCTTAACGAATAAGGGTTTTTAGGGTCAGGCCTTCTTGATTCATTTATAGGGAGCTCGTCCTGGCTTACCGGGCCATATTCCTCCCCTGAGCCCACCAGCAAAACCCGGCAAGCTTTGTTTATTTTCCGCAGTGCTTCCAGGAGGTTTATACTCCCCTCCAGGTTGACCCGCATGGTCTCCGCTGGTTCCTGCCAGGACCTGCCTACTGAACTCTGGGCTGCCAGGTGATATATGCTTTCAGGCCGGCATTCTTCCAGGAGGTCCAGAATCTGATCTATCCGGTTGATATCGGCATGTCTCAAAATTACCCCGGGTGAAAGATTGCCTTCTTGTGAAGGAAGCCCGGTTCCCCATACCTCCAAACCCTGTTTTAGGAGAAATTCAGCCAGATATGGTCCTGAAAACCCGGTCACTCCCGTGATCAACACCCTTGATCTCATCATGCACCAACCTCAAATCTGCTTCCATCATCATATACACCAGTTCCTCGAAACTCACTTCCGGCTGCCATCCCAACACGGTTTTAGCTTTTTCAGGATTCCCCATCAATACCTCCACCTCGCAGGTCGGAGGAAACGCGGGTCAATTATTACGTAATCCTGGTAGTTCAAGCCGACATATCTAAAAGCAAGGTCTACAAACTCCCTTACCGTATGAGTCTCTCCGGTGGCAACGACATAGTCATCAGGGACAGGCTGCTGCAGCATTAGCCACATGGCCCTCACATAATCCCCGGCAAAACCCCAGTCCCGTTTGGCATCCATATTGCCAAGACGCAGTTCATTGGCCTGCTTATATTTAATTCGAGCTACGGTATGGCTTATTTTGCGGGTAACAAATTCCAGCCCCCGCCGAGGAGATTCATGGTTAAACAGTATCCCGCTGCAGTTAAACATATGGTAGCTTTCTCTATAATTGATAGTTATCCAATGGCCATAAAGCTTGGCTACTCCATAAGGACTGCGGGGATAAAAGGGGGTTTTTTCGCTTTGCGGCATTTCCTGTATTTTGCCAAACATTTCTGAGGTAGATGCCTGGTAAAAGCGAGCGGATGGTTTAACCAGACGAATGGCTTCCAACAAGTTGGTTACCCCCAGGCCATCTATCTCGGTGGTGAGTATCGGCTGTTCCCATGAGGTCTGAACAAATGACTGCGCCGCCAGGTTATATACTTCATCAGGCCTGGACTTCTCGACCGCATGAATAAGTGATGTCAAATCAGTCATGTCAGCATAGATGAACTCAATATCATTCTTTAAATGTTCGCTGCATCCATAATTCATCTGGCTGCTGCGCCTTCTTATGCCATATACCTTGTAACCTTTGTTTAACAACAATTCAGCCAGATAGGAGCCATCCTGGCCGGTTATACCGGTAATAAGGGCGGTTTTCATCGTGTTCCTCCTCGTATGTAAAATATAAATGCAATTTTCGCAGAAAGATTACTTCGCTGGCTCGCGATTTTCACGGGTTTTAACCCGCCATGCTAAACGAAAAGTGTTAGATCATTATTCATTTAAGCAACGATAACCGGAGAAGATTTCCGCGTCGCTGCGCTCCTCGCAAGAACAAATACATAGTATTCATAGCAATACTGGTAGTTATAAATAATGTACCTGTTGTTTCTGTTTCAACTGTTGGAGAATCTTCCTAACATCCTGGGCTCTGTCTTTCGGGCAGATTAGGGTGGCATCCTCGGTATCTACCACTATAAGGTCTTTAACCCCCAGTACAGCTACCAGTCGTCTATCCCCTGCTTCAATAATGCAGTCCTGGCAATCGACAGCCGTAACATTACCTCGAATTATGTTATTATCGTTTGACGAAGCTATTCGTTCCAGACTGGTCCAGCTTCCCACATCATCCCAACCAAAGTTTCCAGGAATAACCAGTGCCTTTTCCGCCTTTTCCATAATGCCATAATCTATCGAAATGGGATTAAGCTTTGGATATTCCCTGCGCAAGGTTTCGTTAAATTCGGAGCTTCCGGCAATAAGCTGTAAAACTTCCAGCATCTCCGGCAGGTGGGATTGCATTTCCCTTAATATTGCTGACACTTGAAAAATGAACATGCCGCTGTTCCAATAGTAACTGCCTGTGGATATGTAATGGCGAGCGGTGTCTAAATCGGGTTTTTCTACAAACCTGTCCACCTGGTACACCGGGTATTTTAGATTAATGTTTAACGGGGTTCCGGCCTTAATATAACCATAACCTGTCTCAGGTCCTGACGGGGAAATGCCTAAAGTAACCAGGGGGCTGCCGGGAGAGCTGGCGCCTTTAATGGCGGCTTCAAGAACCTCCAGGAATTCTTGTTCATTTAATATTAAATGGTCGGAAGGAAGAACCAACATGATAGCCTCATGGCCGTAACGACCTGCCAGAAGGGCAGCGGCCAGACCTACACATGGAGCAGTATTTCTTCCCACAGGTTCAAGGATAATATTATCTTCAGGCAGATCAGGCAGCTGGGAAGTTACCAATCCTGCATATTCTTCAGCCGTAACTATATGTATATCATTTAGGGACACCATTTTCTCCATACGTCTAACTGTTTGCTGCAGCATAGATTGTTCTCCCACCAGCCTTAGAAACTGCTTGGGTAGATTCTGTCTGCTTTTGGGCCAGAACCTTTCTCCTTTACCTCCCGCCATTATTACAGGAACAATTTTCATAAACTATCCTCCAAACAGATTCCCTAATTTGGTGCCAGGTTTAATTTCTACCTAATCTAATGGTTTAAGGCTTATAAGCTGGCTATATAAATTTGCCGCCTGAGCATCATTAATATTCTGAATAGCCGTATTGCCTTCAGCCTGTCTGCCGTTTTTATATACGCCGGCAAAGTACCAGGCTTTAATTGCATTTATTTCAGGAGCCAGGTCGCCCGGATTATCTATGATTTTCTGGAGATAACCTTCTGCCTGTTGGTATTTCCCCAGTAAATAACTGGCCTTCCCTAACTCAAAATAGGAACGGGAACTGAACTCCAGCGGGCGGCCCTGCCAATAGGGGGCTTGTAGCCGAGCGGGGTTGAGCTTTTTCTTTTGGGTGTCCATTATCGCGGCCTTGTTAAGGGCGTTTTGCAGGTACGTTTTAGCTTTTTGTTTATCTCCTTTTTGCATGCTGTTATCTGCAGCCATAGCGGACAACATTACCACGTTATCATAGGCGTTGGCATCGAGCGGATTAGCCTCTAATAGGTAATTTGCATTATGCATCATCAATTCATAATCCTGCAGCATCATAGCCGAATTTATCATGCTGCCTCTAACCCTGATGTTATATGGAGCCAGTTTTTCGGTTTTATGAATGGCTTCCCGGGCGGAGTTTCTTAATTCCGCAGCCCTGGAATCATTGGCCCTGGCTAGGGGAAGGAAGCGCAGAGCACAGGCCTGGGCAACGGTAGCAGGATAGAGGGCATTATTGTTGTCAAGCTTTTCAGCCTGCTCAGCCATTTCCTGAATTCGCTTTAATTCTTTCTCCTTTTCCAGCCCATCCTTCATTTGGGCTGCTGTCTGCATCGACTTGTCACAGGCTAAAAACAGGTTATAGGCTATAGTGTTTCTGGCTCCCATAATCATTAAAAGTGCTGTAAGTACTATCCCGGCTGTAAAAAGCAGCCAGGGGGCAGAGGCTGCTTTGGGTTGAAAAATGCTGTCAATTACCGCCCCGGAATTCGCCAAGGCCAATAAACTCCACAGCAATACATCCATAGCACCAAGGGAAAGGTCAAAATCGAAAAAGGCGTGTACACCTATCAAGATAGCCGCACAGGCCACACCCCAATTCAATATCCATTTTCCGGTTTGTTCTTCGATATTATTTTTATTATCTAATACGAAAAATCTTTTGGCCCGCCAGCCGGTTATGAATAAAAGCCCCGCCCACATGGCCAGGAAAGACATTAACCCTATTATTCCGGTTTCAATAGCAACCTGTACAAAATGATTGTGGGTTTCAGTGGTCCAGAAGAGGTAGTCCTGGTATCGGTGATATAAAGCGTTCCAGGCCCCGGCTCCGGCCCCGTTGAGCATATTATCCTTAAATATTTGCAGTCCCCAATCGGTCTGCATGTGGCGGGTTGCATAGCTGAAACTCGTTGTCGATGGAATCATGTTCATTTCAGTAATGGTATGTTTGACTTTGACAGCCAGCGATTGATCCTTATGGGGGATAGCGGCAATGGCTATAAGGAGCAGCAATATTACTGCAATAACCGCAGAGGTTTTTTCCATCCCCAGCGTTGACTGGCAAGGGTGGTAAGTTCCCGTCCCAGTTCTCCGACTGCCACAATAATTAGACCAATTAACAACCAGAGCATGGCTGAAGAGGCCTGTCCCCCTGTAACCGCAGGAATGAATTTTAATGCAGTAATGGCGGCGGCCAGTCCGGAAATAAAAAGAAAATAGATGGCTTTAAGCCGCTTCAATCCAGGAACCCCGGCTACAAATACCAACAGGAATACTAATAAGACCAGCCAAACTCCTTTGGACATGGTGCCGATGATAACCAGGAGCATAAGATATGCTGCTAGAGAATATATGGGTTTTAATATTCTGTTCCGGGTGTAGATTCCCAGACTGGCAGCCAGCAGGGTAATAGCGGCCAGGTATGCGCCGCAGGCATTTCTATATTGCAGAGTAGACATTATAACTTTACCGTCAAAGGCCGAGGGGTATTTGTAGATACCGGCGGCTGACAGAATTCCAATTATGGCTACCCCCACTCCAGCGGCTACGATAATGTTTAACAGCCAGGTATATGAACGGTAGCTTTTAATGACCTGGGATACTATCCAAAATACCATAAACCAGTTTAAGGCCTTTAAAAAGCCGTAGAAGGCTTCACCTGGGTGTACGGCTCCAATTAAAGATAAAAGATAGGCCAGGGCGAAGGCAAGAACCGCCCAGTCCAGGGGGGTGCGCAAAAAGGTGTAATCCTGGCGGTAGATCTTTTCGATGCAGACCAGCAGGAACACTATGGCAGTAACTATGTGGTATATGAATATGTCTTCGCTGAAAAACAGGCCGCGGAAAAAAGGGGGATAGAAGACCAGGACGGCGGCCAGGATAAAGACGAATATGGAAAAATAGCCCGTTAATTTGCTGTTCGGGGCTGCAGGTTGTTCGGGTTCTAATTTTTTCTTTTTGACATTGTTTTTCTTAGTCATTTTAAATCCTTATAATTAGCCGCTGGTCAAGACGAATAATTTTTTATGATAAGTGACATAAGAACGCGGGCATTCACTTCGTTCAAGCAACGTCCCCATATCACTTATCATTTAAAGATTGCCGCGTCGCTGCGCTCCTCGCAACAACAGGTACGCGGGTTTTCGGGAGCAGAAACGCTTCGCTGCGGGATACTCGAACCGTCCCTATGTCACTTCACACAGATTTTCCACAGATTCTTTTTTTGTCATTGCGAGCGATAGCGAAGCAATCTATCCCTGCTATACCACTTTAGATTGCCGCGTCGCTGCGCTCCTCGCAACGACAGGTACGCGGGTTTCCGGAACGCGATTTTACTTATCCGTGACAATATGGCTGTCCCGGATGGCAGTTCTTTATTGTGTTTATTGCGAACGCAGCGAAACAACCTTGTCCTGTTGTCATAGCAGGAACAGGTTTACTTCACTGCAGCACGCTCGAACCGTCCCTTGTCCCACTTGTTCTAAATTTGGCACAATCCTACTTATTATTCTACAAGTTATCCATATTGTCCTGCTTTTTCTTGTACGCTTTTGCTGGTAATTGTTGCTTGCCCTGGCGGGTTATTCAAAAGTGACAGGGGGACGGTTCCATCGTCTTTCCTCCGGCCTTCGCTTCGCTGCGGGACGCTCGAACCGTCCCCTGTCACTTACGTTATCAAGTACATCAACTGTGACTTTTCGCCTTATTTCTTCATATACTTTAAAATGCCTTCGGCGATGGCCTGGGCGCAGAGGTTCTGATAATAGGTCTGGCGGATGAGCTGGTTTTCGTCCTGGTTGCTGATAAACATGCATTCCACCAGGACCGAGGGCATAATGGTGCCGCGCAGGACCGCGAAATTCGCGGTTTTTACGCCTTTATCCGGGCGGCCCACGATGCGGGTCATGCTTTCTTGTATACAGGTTGCCAAGGCTTTTCTCTCGTCCAGCATCATAAAGAGGTCCGGGTTGTCGGCCGGAGCGTAATAATAGGTTTCAGTGCCCTGCGTATCGGACTTGGTGCTGGAGTTGTTATGAATAGAAACGAACAGAGCCGGGTTCAGGCGGTTGGCGATCTGGCAGCGTTCGTCCAGGCTGACCGTGCTGTCGTCACTGTGGGTATATGCGACCTCTACCCCGCGCTCTTTGAGGATTTCCCCCACCTTCAGGGCTATGGGGAGATTTAGCTCCTTTTCTTTTAATTCAAATTTCAAGGCCCCGACTTCATTCCCGCCGTGACCAGGATCGAGCACCACCAGGTTGTCATTGCGTTTTCTGACGGCCGATGAGTTTATCATCATTACGTTCAGGGTGCTGCCGGTTCCGCTGGCGCCGGTGGCATATTTGCCCATATCAACTGTATTAATGATTATGGTAGTGGATAAATCACCGGTAGCTGTATCCGCAACCTCCACCGATTTTATCAAGCTGCTGTTATATTCATATTTACGGTCTGCTTTGCCGGCCAGCACATGGTTCAATTTTATAATTATGGCGTTTCCGTCCTGCTGGTGGGTATATTTAACCGGGTAGGCGGTATTTATGAGCAAGCGTTCACCGTTTCCTGAGAAACTGGTCCGTTGAATATCGAGAATGAAATTGGGAATGGTTAATACCTCGCGGTTTCCGCCTTCCTCGCTGGAGGTTTTATATACGGTGCCGGAAGGGAATTCGATTTCCACCACCGCCTTATCGTCTTTGTCGCGGCCTCTGACCTTTAAAAGGCTGCCGCCCAGTTCCTCTTCAAAATAGTTCAGCCCTTCGACTTTGCGGCCGCTGAACTCATAGGTGACTTTATCATCGTCTTCGTCTAAATCTCCTCTTAACGGGGCGCCGGATTCTATACAGACCCTGATGCCGCTTTCGTCTTTGACCCGGGATAGATGTATGACATCCTTGGCTATAGGCGCGGGTCCTATAGATGTCGCGCTGTCACCGGGATTCGCGTCATTTAAACCGGATTGGTTTTCTTGCCAGGCTACTTTTACCAGCCAGCCCGCTATCCAGCCGGTGGCAGCTCCGCGGCTGACCTGATACCAGCCGTCTTTTTCCTGCAGTACGGGCAGTTTTTCGCCCGCGCCGGCCTGGTCAACTTTATCCGCGGCAGCGGAAGGCTGCGTGCGCATATTGGCGGCTGCCGTGGTAGTTACGCTGGCGGCTTTCAGATTATTGGCCGGGGGAGAAGTAATGCTAATAGTGCGGCTGCTGGCTTCCCAATCCACTTTGCCACCGAAGGCTTCTGCGATAAAGCGCAGGGGAACCATGGTGCGGTCCTTTATTATTTTGGCGGGAACGTCGAGTTTTTTAACTTCCCCGTTTACAGTGGGACTGGCGGAACCGATGGTTAAAACGATAGTGGTCCCTGCCCGGTGCGCGTAAACGGTCTGATTGGCCCCATCCCAGCCCACCGCCGAGCCCATGGCTTCAAATATGGCCCGCAATGGCACCAGGGTGCGGTCTTTTTCGATAACCGGCGGCACATCAAATGACAAGGTTTTCCCCGTCCAGGTTTACCACCGGGGCGGAAGTTGAATTTGATGACGCGTTCGCAGCTTTGTCAGGGGCGGCGGCTGGAGCGCTGTTGGAAGCCGCCGTGGTTTCTTTTACCAGCCAGGAAGCTATATAGCCGGTCTGGCCGCTGGACAGCTTTACTTTGTACCAGTCGCCTTCTTTGGATACAACCTGGCAGATGGTTCCGCTGTCCAGCATGGTTATAGAATCATAGGTGCTGCCCGGACCGCTGCGCAGTTTGAGCGGGCCGGAGATGACCTGGACGCTCTTGGTTGAAGAACCGGCTGCCGGGGCCGGGGGCGGAGTGGTAGTTGTAGAAGCCGGAGTGGCCGCTGCAGCTGCTTTCTCTGTAAAATCCTGTCTTATGTATGCTTCCTTCCCGGAGGCGGTCTTGACTTTATACCAGTCTCCCTGGATATCGAGAAGGAAGAGGGTATCTCCCTGGTCTGCTTTGCCAACGGCATCATAAGCAGTGCCGGGGCCGGAGCGCAGGTTGACCTGGTTTTCTTTTACCCGGAGAGTTACGTCTTGTTTTGCGGTGGTTATGTATTGGGCGGCTACCCAGCCTTCAGGCTGCCGAACTGTATATGCTGCCAGCCGGCCTGGGTCTCGATGATAGTGACACCGGTCCCTTTGGTAAGGGTGTTTATAATGTTATAGGTAAGGCCCGGGCCGCTCCTGACGTTTACCCCGTCCTGAGTGACGGTGCCGCTGCCGGCCTCGGCGGGTGCAATATGTACCGCCAGGACCAGGGCTAGAACACATAGCGCAGTTATTATGTACTTTTTCATGATAATCTCCTTTGAAAGTTATTCACCACAGATGGACACAGATTTGAGCCACAGATTTTCACAGATGATTTCTTACATCTTAAATAAATTTAGTTACTTCCCTTAAATTAGTACCTTTTTATAATATTATCTGTGTTCATCAGTGTTAAATCCGTGTGTATCTGTGGTAATTCGGCCTCTGACACAGATGTTTTATACTATAATTCTTCTTACATTTACTCTAGTTCCGAAATTTATAAGCAAGCCTAATTTTATTCCAGTGGCTTTGAGATAATTAATTAACTGGGATTCATGAGCTTTATCAATGGCGGCTGCTACTTTGATTTCAATAATTAACATCTCGTCTACTAATAAATCCGTATAATACTCGCCGACTGGGATTTCTTCATAATATACTGTTATGGCTTTTTGTTTTTCTGTTAGAAAACCTTCTCGTTCTAGTTCAATTTTTAAAGCATTTTCATATACTTTTTCAAGAAAACCTGCACCTAATGTGTTATGTACCTTATAAGCACAAGCAATAATTTTCTTTGTCATATCTTCGTGTAGGTATTCCATAAAAACCTCCCACAAGAGATATTCACCACAGATGGATACGGATTTGAGCCACAGATTTTCACAGATGTTTTTTAACCATCGTTTTTATTAAATTGTCAGCATATTATATTAGTGCCATTCTATGTCAAAATTGATTTTCTTTCTTAACCCGAATAAACTTAGCTGCTTCCCTATAAATTAGCACCTTTTATAATACTATCTGTGTTCATCAGTCTTAAATCTGTGTGTATCTGTGGTTAATCGTTCCTAAATATATCCCTCCGGGCCGGTGGGGCTGGGCGGGGTTTGGGGAACCGCCGGGGCCGGGTTGTTTATTAAGTTGTGGCCGGGGCTGGGAAGATTGGCCCGCTCGTATTTTCTGCCGGCATTGACAATCCCTGAATCTGGTTCATGGGTCTCTGTACCCTCGCTGTCATCAGGACCGGGATTGGATTCGGTTTTAACGCCTTCTACAACGGCTATGGTGCGCCCGGCAAACATATTATCCAGAAGTCCTTTGGCCTTGCCATTGTCGGCTACCCAGAAGCTGTTGGCAAGATTGCCCCACTGGTCGCGCACGTCATAAAAGCTGCCCGGCAGGGTTTGCGCTATTACCGAATCGCTCTCAAAACCGGGAGCCCAGCTGGCCAGTCGCAGCGCATCACTGATTTTCATATCCGTGTCTACGTAGTTGTTCAATTCTCTGACCAGTTTGGGCAGACGGGGGATAGTCTTAGCCTGCAGCACCTCGGCTGCCAGCGCTTTTATAAAGGTCTGCTGCATAGCGGTGCGATCAATATCGCCCTGAATATAACCGCGATATCGCACAAAGGCGAGCGCGCCCCTGCCGTCCAGTTTCTGCCGGCCGGGTTTAAGGTCTATGTCTTCTGAGGGCTTATACATACGGCAGGGTACATTTATATTGACCCCGCCCAGGGTGTCAACGATTTTCTTAAAGCCCTTGAAGTCCATCTCGATATAATAATCAATAGTAGTATCCAGCAGGGATTCCACCATTCTTTTCGTATACCTGGGACCGCCGTAATAGTTGGCCGCGCAGATCTTATCCTCAGACGCGCCTATTTTTACCCGGGTGTCGCGGGGAATGGAAATCAGGGCGACTTTATTCAGACCAGGATCGATTGAGACCAGGATGATGGTGTCAGAACGTGAATGTTTCTCACCGGAACGAGCATCGACCCCCAAAAGAAGAATGTTGGTGCGCTCGCCTTCGATAGCCGCCTTCTCCTCTTCTTCGCTGGAAGCAGGGGAAGCGGTAAAGTGATTAAAGAGTGCGGCCAGGCCGGAACCTACGCCGAAGAATATGCCAAAGGCCAGGCCGAGCAGGATCATATTTCTTATAAATGGCTTCTTAAGCATAGGAACCTCCAGTGTTATTTATCACAGATATACACAGATGGGTCACTTATTAACACGGATTATTTTCTATATCTATGAGAAGTGACATGAGGACGCGGGCATTCACTTCGTTCAAGCAACGTCCCCATGTCACTTCTTCGACAGCTGCACTCATATGGACGTTTTAGATTGCCGCATCGCTCGCGCTCCTCGCAACCAAGTAATGGGAGTCCTCACTCCTCACGCTTCACATATGAAGTTTATCTGTGTTCATCAGGGTTAAATCTGTGTCAAGCTGTGTTCTGTTGCTACTCTTTTCGCCGGTCATCAGACCGATGCGGTCCGCTCCTGCGATAACCAGCAAGAGAAGCAGGATCAGGGCCAGGTTGGCCTTGGGATTATTTATCAGGGTCAGCACTACTGCTACCAGGTTAAACAGGGCGCTGATGGCATATATAACCAGGACGCTGGTGCGGTGGCTCATGCCCAGGGCCAGCAAACGGTGGTGCAGGTGATCCTTATCCGGCAGAAAAATCGGGTTTTTATTATATACGCGCCTTACTATGGCAAAACAGGTGTCGAAAATGGGAATGCCCAGTATGACCACCGGCATCAGCAATGATATCAGGGCGGCGCTTTTGGCGGTGCCCATAATCGCCAGGCAGGCCAAAACGAAGCCCAGGAAGTTAGAGCCAGAGTCTCCCATGAAGCTGCGGGCGGGATTAAAATTATACGGCAAGAAACCCAGGATGGAGGCTGCCAGTATGAAAGCCGCAACGGCCAGAAGGGGTTGCCCTTTAATAATGGCGATGATTCCCATCGTAACAGCCGCTAAAACCGATACGCCGGCTGCCAGGCCGTCCAGACCGTCAATGAGGTTTATGGCGTTGGTAATGCCTACGATCCACAGGAAGGTAACCGGTATGGCGAAATAACCCAGCTGCAGGAATCCATCAAAGGGATTGGCGACAAAATGCACTACCAGACCGCCATAAATGGCGATAGCGGCCGCGATTATCTGTCCGCTAAGTTTGACCAGGGGCGACAACTGGAATATATCATCCAGCAAACCTACGGCAAATATGAGAGCCGCCCCGTACAGCATACCGGCAAAGGAGCTGCCGTATTTACCGGAAATATGCATACAGACAATCATGGTAATCATAAAGGCCAGGAATATGGCCGTGCCGCCCATACGCGGCATGGTGCGCGAATGCACCTTGCGCTGGTCGGGACTGTCCACCGCCCCCAGTCTAAAGGCTAGTTTAATCACCCGGGGCATGGAGAAATAGGCTATGACAAAAGCCGACAACAGCAGAAGCAGCAATATATACCAGGGCAGCAAACGAAACCCCCCACAACTCTAAATACTAGAACAATTCTAACACCGCCCCCCGGGGTTGTCCATATGGCAATTCCAGGTGGATAATGTAGAATCAGTATGAAACAGGACGTTTACAGGGCTTTTTAGGTATATACGCAGTTTATGCGGGCGGGCTTTCAGGGGAGTATAATCAGCCCCAGATAAACACAGATTTGGTCCACAGATTATCACTGATTAAGTAATATACTAGGATATTGGTATCAACCAAATTCGTTATTGTCTCAATCGTTTCTGATTTGTTCTATTTGTTCCCGAATATTTTCTATGTTCAGCAATCCACTATACATCTTCGGATCAAATGTCTGGACTTTTTTTCGATAAGCGGTCGACTTGAACCGGGAGGGGTTTTGGCATAATATTATGCTGTGTGCAGAATAGCTTGCTGGGAGCTGTAGGGATGAAAATCGTTTTATCAGGATACTATGGTTTTGATAATGCAGGTGATGAAGCCTTGTTGGCGGCTATAACCTCCACTATAAGGGAATTGGAACCAGGCTGCGAGTTCGTGGTTCTATCGGGTCATCCCCGGCGCACTTACGCTCTGCACGGTATTCAAGCCGTACACTACATGAATCCCTGCCAGGTTATTCATGCTCTCTGGAGCTGCGACCTTTTAATAAGCGGCGGGGGCAGCATATTTCAGGATGTGACCAGCGCGCGCACTCTTCCTTATTATATCAGCGTGGTGGCCCTGGCCCGGGCTCTGGGTAAACCGGTTATTTTCTACTCCCAGGGCATGGGGCCGATTAACCGTTCTTTCAGCAAATTCCTGATGCGCCGGATAGGCAACCGGGTAAACCTGATTACCCTGCGCGATGAGGAATCTGCCCGTTATGTTGAAAGCCTGGGTATTACGCGGCCTCCGGTGGTTATCACCGCCGATCCGGTTTTTTCCCTGCAGCCTGATGATAGGGATCAGGAGCGCATAGACCGGGTTCTCCTGCAAAAAGGCCTTAACGAAGCAAAGATTATCGGCGTTTCGTTGCGAAGATGGGATGCCCTGGACAGGGATCTGCATAATCTGCCCCTGGTTTTAGATGAACTGGCGGAAATGGGCTACAGGATATTATTTATTCCCCTGGCTTATCCAGAGGACATAGAAGCAGGACAGCGGGTGGCTGGCGCGATGAAAAGCCCGGCGTATTTTATAGAGGAACGTCTCAGCAGCCAGGAACACCTGGCCCTGTTTTCCAGGCTGCATCTGCTCATCGGCATGCGTCTGCATGCCTTGATTTTTGCGGCCAGCCAGGGGACGCCTTTTGCGGGTATTTCCTATGATCCGAAGGTGGAGTCTTTCCTGAAGCAGTTCGGGCTGGCCCCTCTGGATGTGGAACTGGCAGCGATGCGAAAGGAAATCCTGCAGATGCTCAAACCAGGGGAAGCGAGAACGGGAATAGCGGAAAAGGCTGCCGGCCTGCGCTCCCGCGCGAAGGAAAGCGCGCGTCTGGCTATAGGGTTGATTAGGGATAAATAGCCACGGATAGAGACTGATTTTGGTGTATAAAGATATTCAGGTTGGTGCTGGATATGCGAGCGGCAGCGAAGCTATCTTAATGTCAAGATTGCCGCGTCGCTTCGCTCCTCGCAACGACAAATACGTAGTTATCATGTTTTAGAAAGGATATGGAGATATGGTCGTAGTCTATAACCGCAGAGCATTTACATGGATTATCAACGTTATATTAGTGCTTGGTCTTGTTTTGGGCGCTGGCAAGATAGCGCTGGGGGATGATACATATATCAGGAACGGGGTTATCGCTGCCGCTCCGGGAGGGGCGCCGGAGGATGACTGCAAGCTGGTTAAACCGCTGGGCAACGTACAACCGTTACTATGATTATCCCCACGGTTACGCGGTAAATTTCCCGGCGGACATGGAGGTGGATTGCTCGCTTTCGGCTGTAAAGACGGTTATGTTTAACCCTTCCACCAGGCTGGAGATATACCACGATGATTTTAACGGCACCGTTCACTATGCGGCCGCTTACACCAAATGCAGCCGGGATTTTTTAAAGAACAAAAAAGACCATACCGTAACCCTGGACAAGAAGCTTAAGGTAAAAGGGCTTACGGTTAACCTTTTGCAGTGGCAGCGCAGCAAGCTGTTTTCTCTTCCCGGTGATAAGAACTACTATCTCAGTGCCGAGATTATAAAGAATTCCAGGGAGGTATATACCTTGATTATTAAGTCTTCCGCGCCCCTGGGGGACTGGATGCCGGTGATCAATAGCTTCGAGTTTATGCCCAAAAACGGTATAGCGGCCAACACCGCCTGGTATGCTCCTCCCGGGCGTTCCTGGCCCCCGGAAACGGCACAGTTTTATGACAAGTACTTCGGCCCCTCCTCCGCCCTGCGCTGGGGAATATTTGAACCTACGGCCGGGGAAAGCATGGGTTATCTGGAGGAGCTGGAGAAAAGCCTGGACCACCATTTCGACTTTTTGCTGTGGTACCAGGGGCTATACAGCGCATTCCCGCGCCAGCTGGCCGACCGTGCCTACGAGCGGGGGAAGTACCTGGAGCTGACTCTGCACTCCTGGGTGCCTGACGCGGACAACAGCAGCGTCATATATGATTTGCTGAATGGGAAATATGACGGTTATTACGAAAGTTATGCCCGGGAGGTCAAGTCCTTTGGCCATCCTATCTTGTTGCGCTGGAACAACGAGATGAACGGGGACTGGTGCGCGTGGTCGGCTTATTATTACTCCAAGGACCCCGAGCTATTCAAAGCCGCCTGGCGGCATGTGTACGGAATTTTCCAACGCGAAGGCGCCGATAACGCCCTGTGGGTATGGAACCCCAACGAAATGTCCTTTCCCGGGTTCAAGTGGAACCACTGCCTGAATTATTTCCCGGGCAGCGCATATGTGGATATAATCGGCCTTACCGGCTACAATACCGGTAATTACTATCGAGGCGAGACTTGGCGGGCTTTTGGCGCTATTTACGGCCCCTTGTATACCGACTATAACAAGTATTTTAATTACCCGTTTATGATTACGGAGTTTGGCAGCAACCTGGTGGGAGGCGACAAGGCCGCCTGGATTAAGGATATGTTTACGCAGATAAAGTATTATAAGAAGATAAAAGCCGCCATATGGTTCAACGGCATTGACTGTGACGCGCAGGGCCGCGCGGCCCGGACCTACCGTCTCACCCGCGAAGAGGATATTCAGGCCTTCGCCGAGGGGCTCCAGGGTTTACGAATTACCCCAGATGGACACAGATGATTTTTATAAGTTATTTAGATTATTGGTGGATAGGAATAGGTAATAGGTAATAGGTAATAGCATTAAAAGGTGCGTGGGGTTAAGGCTACAGGAATATTTGCATTGAGGTTTTATATGAAACAAATGGGGACTACGGGTAAAAATTTTATAACGGTTTCGGTGATGATTTTCTTCTCCAAGGTATTGGGGTTCTGCCGGGAGATCGTTTTCGCGTTCGTTTTCGGCACTACGGCCCTGACTGATGCTTTCCAGGTGATTTTCAGCTTTCCGGGCTTGTTCTTCGCCAGCATCGGGCAGGCGCTCTCCGCCGTCAACATTCCGGACCTCACTTATTACGTAAATGAACGCAGCCTGGAGGAGCGCAACCGCTATATCGCCAACCTCCTGGGGCAGATTACCCTGGTATGCGGCGCCATTTCCCTCCTGGGCATGGTTCTGGCTCCGTTTCTGGCAGGAATTATAGCTCCCGGGCTGCACGACAACATATCGCATATAACTACGGCTTTGACCAGGATTATGATGCCTACCCTGCTTTTTGTCAGCCTGACTTATATAACCGCAGGCATACTGCAGGTACACGGGCATTTCCTGCTCTCCGCCTCCATCAGCATACCGTTTAATCTGCTGATCATTGCGTCTCTGCTGCTGAAGCGCCATGACATCATTTTCCTGGGCTATATAACCACCGCGGGCTGGCTGCTGCAGTTCCTGATACAGGCCCCGGCTTTGTTACGCGATAAGTACAGCCTGAAACTAACCCTGAATTTTCAGGATAAACACACGAGGAGCATGTTTCGCCAGCTTATACCTATATTGCTTGGCAATTCGGTTCTGCAGCTCTGTCTCATCATTGACCGTTCTTTCGGCACTCACCTGCCGGAAGGCACCGCGGCCGCTCTGGGATTCGGCAGCAACCTTTTTATAACCGTTACCAGTGTGTTTATCGTGGCTATGTCCACAGTGGTATTTCCCCGCCTATCTGAATTTTGTCTGAAAACCGATTATGAAGGTATTCGCTCCATGCTGGGCTATGCCTTCCGCACCTTATTCTTCATTCTCCTGCCTTACCTCATCCTGACGGCTTTCTACTACCAGGACATTATCGCCCTGGTTTATCAGCGCGGGGCCTTTACCAGTGATTCCACCGCCATGACCGCGCTGGCGTTTCTGTTTTACAGCCTGGCGGTGCCGGGCTATACCTGCCAGGAAATATTCAACCGGGTCTTTTACGCTCTGAAAAAGTTCTATATACCTATGCGGGTCAGTCTCCTGTGTGTGGGGCTGAATGTGGGACTGGATTTCCTGCTCTATAAAAGCGCCGGTATAAGCGGCATCAGCCTTTCTACCGCTTTTTGCCTGCTGCTGTATGGTGTTATAATGGGAATTATGATAAAACGCGAGCTGGGAGGGTTCCCGCTGCGTGAACTTATGGCCTTTGGCACCGGCCTGCTTTTACCGGCGGGCGGAATGCTGGCGGTCATAGTGGGATTCGGTCTTTTGCTGCCGGGGAAAACGGGGCTGTTCTTCCTATTGCCCCTGGCCCTGAGCGGGGCAGTCTACCTCGTCCTGGCCTATGCTATGCGCCTTATCCCCAGATTCAGGCAAGGGTAACGTTAATCAACCACAGATGGACACAGATTTCATGTTCGTAAGTATAGCGGAAAGCATTAATACATACTGAAATTAATTGTTAAGCATTAATACCCTGCATTTTTATTTTTATATAATCAGTGTCCATCTGTGTTAATCTGTGGCTATTTATACTATAAGGAGTTGGGTTTATGGGAAAAAGGGGACGGCTGGTTTTGTGGGTTCTGCTGGTGGTGACTCTGGCCCTGGCGGGCAGCGGGGCTTACCTGCGCATCAGCAATGAAGAAAAAAATAAAAATATTGTTACCGCTGTTGACTACCGGGAATTTTTGAAAATGTGCAACGCGGGCAACGCGGATATTGACCAGGTTTTGACCCGGCTTAAATCAGCCGGGGTTAAGACCGTAGGGGTGAAAGAGGTCAGCCTGCGCGACCTGGCCTATACCGGGGACATCTATCTTACTCCTTATGGAGAATTTCTGGCTTTTAACCGTTTGTACAAACCTGAGATCTATAAGGTCTGTCTAAAAGCCGCCGGCACATCACAAATCAGTCCGGACCGGCTGGTGGTAACTGCCGATCGAAAAGATACTCAGGAGTTCCTTAGCAGACGGCTGGCATCACGGTTTAACCCCGCACAGGTCATCAGTTTTGCCAGCGAAGGACGGCGGTATTATATAATCAATGCGGAACTGCTGCAGCTCGATAAACCTAAAGAATCAAATAACAAAAATACCGGCACCTTCATGGAACCCGACCTGCGCCTGGGTTTTGATAATACACTGTTGTCCCGCCTGTATAACCAGGGCTTTGACATAATTCTGCGTCCCGATAATAACAGCACCGCCACACGGTTTGACTACCTGGATGAGTTCGAACAGGCCGTGCGTGACTATGATGTGAAATATGTCGTATTCGGCAGCGAGGTGCCTGGATATCCCGACCATTTGCAGCGTATGGAGGATATTGTTCAGCGTTACCATTTGATCGTAGGAATCATTGAGACGTCCGCCCAGCTGCAGTATATTAACCAGCCGGGTTTGGAGCAGTTGATGCTTGACACCTCCTACCCGATTAACCGGGTTTACTCCTCCACCAACGACGAATTCGTGCAGACGGTGGATGAACGCTATTACCGCTGGGTCAGAGCCGTTATAGACCGGGGCATCCGCATCCTCTATGTATCGCCTTTTAAAGATGCCAAACTCAGTTACTCCGATAATATACAGAATACCGTGACGACCCTGGAAAGGTTTCAGACAGCGATTCAGGCCAAGGGATTCCATACCGACCAGGCGCTGCCGCGGCTGTCCAGCCAGATCCCGGGCGCTTTTAATGGCTTGATGCTGGCTTTAAGCCTGGTGCTGGCCGCTCTGCTGTATCTGCACTATCTGTTCCAGCCCCAACCGCGTACGATACTGTTCCTATCAGTTCTGGGCGTAGTGAGCTGCCTGGCTCTGACTCTGGTTCTGCATCGTGACCTGACCCAGATGTACGCCCTGGCGGCGGCGATTTTATACCCATCGTTTTCCAGCCTCTTGCTCTTGCTGTATTTAAGAAATTTTCCGCAGCATGGGGTGGCTCTTAAGATCCTGGTCAGCCTGGCCATTATTTTGCCGGTAAATATGCTGGGGGCCTACACGGTTATAAGCAGCCTGGCTGATATCCGGTATATAATGAATGTCTTTATTTTCCGCGGGGTTAAACTGGCCTTCATCCTGCCCCTGGTGCTGTTTGTGGTGAATTACTTCGCCTGTTTTGCAGGAGAATCCGGCTTTAGGGAAAGGGCCGCCCAGGTCCTGCAGATGCAGCCTACTTACCTGGTACTCTTAATCCTTGGAATCCTGGCCATGGCGGGCTATTATTACCTGGGACGCAGCGGCAACGCTGTGGTGCAGGTCTCGGGTCTGGAGATAAAACTGCGCGAGACCCTGGAAACCTGGTTCCTGGCCCGGCCGCGGTTTAAGGAGATCATCATCGGCTATCCGGCCTTATTCGCGATGGTTTACCTTTACCACCGCTGCCGTAAGAACTTCATCCCGCTCCTGCTGGGGCTGGGGGTAGTGATGGGCAGCATTTCGATGGTGAACAGCTTCTGCCACGTTTTCACCGCCGTTTCTATTTCCGCCAGCCGCACCCTGGGCGGGCTCATGCTCGGATTGATAACCGGCATTTCGAGTATTTTGGGTATTTACATAATAGAGGTTATTTGGAAACGGTTTATTGTGCAGGATTAGAATATAAACAACTGTGGGGTAAGACAAAGCGCTGAAGTTAAACCCGTTTTACCGCTCATAGGCGTATGCGGCTTTGGCCACGGGTTATTAATCAGGAGATAATGAGGGTGAAAAAGCATGGATAAGAAAGGCTTGGGAAGGCTGCAGGGGCATCCTCTGGTGTGGCTGGGCGCGGCGGTTTTTTTCTATTTCGGTCTCGATTTGGCCTTAAATGATTACAGCCCGCGCCGCACGATAATCGAGTTTGTTATTATGGCGGGGGGCTTGTTGCTGCCCCGTTTAAGGTTTATAGGGAAGTAATTATGATCTCACATTTCCTTGACGAATGTGAGATATTTATATAATCTGAAATCAGAATTATTATTTTCTGGAAGAAGGTTGATTATGTCTAAAACAGTGATTAGCAAAAAAGTGAGGATGAGAGACCGAGGTCAATTTACCATCCCCGCTGAATTTCGGCAGCGTTTAGGCATTGAGGAGGACTCTGTCCTGCGGGTCTTTGAGGTTGGGAAAGCATTGCTTATTTTCCCAGAGAATACCACCGTTAATGAATTGGCACGTCAAGTTGAATATAAGATGAAAGAAGCTGGTATAGACCTGGAAGAACTGTTAACAGATCTTCGTGAGGGGAGCCATGGATATGAAACCGATTCGGATATTTCTTGACAGTAGTGTCATAATTGCCGGTTTGGCTTCATCTAAAGGGGGATCACGAGAAATACTTAATCTGGCCGAACTGCGTGTGGTGGTCCCGATAGTGTCTGAAGAGGTCGTAAAAGAAGTTATACGTAATGTAGAGAAAAAACTGCCGCAGACACTGCCCCATTATTACCAACTGTTCCGCAGCTTGCCGTTTGTAATGGTTGAACCCAGTGAGTCGCATTTCAAAACAGCAGCTAAACTGATTAACCTGCACGATGCTAAAATACTAGCCGCTGCTATTAGCACCAAAATAGACTGGTTAATAAGTTTGGATAAACACTTCCTAGACATGAAAACTGAAAATCTAGAATTTAAGATAGGTTCTCCCGGGGATTTTCTTTGCTCTGGTGATTTACGGCCGGAGAGTAAATAAGGGGTGTGTCTTGGAGCCAAAGCTAGGCCTATGATACACCCCTTTCCTCTTATTCCCTGGGTCTTAGCGTGGGAAATAAAATTACGTCTCTTATGGAAGGTGAACCGGTAATCAGCATTACCAGGCGGTCGATGCCGATGCCCAATCCTCCCGCCGGAGGCATCCCGTATTCCAGGGCGTTTATGTAATCCTCATCCATCATATGTGCTTCAGCGTCTCCTCCGGCCCGCTTTTCAGCCTGCTTCATGAAACGCCCTTTTTGATCGATGGGATCGTTTAATTCCGAGAAGGCGTTGGCGATTTCCCGCTGCATGATAAAAAGCTCAAAGCGGTCGGTAAAAGCCGGATTCTCAGCGTTCCTTTTGGCCAGCGGGGAAATCTCCACGGGATGGCCGTATACGAAAGTGGGCTGCACCAATTTTTCCTCTACAAATTCCTCAAATACCGCGTTGATAAGTTCACCCCGGCTGTCGTTTTTCCCCACTTCCATCTTCAGGCCGCGGGCGGCTTCCCGTGCTTCTTCATCGGTGTTTATCTTCGTAAAATCTAGTCCGGTATGCTTTTCGATAGCATCCAGCATGGAAACGCGCTGCCAGGGCGGGCTGAAATCGATTACCTGGTCTTCAAATTGCACCTGCAGGCTGCCGTTTACCTTTTGCGCCACATGGCTGATCAAGGCTTCGGTCAAGGACATCATATCCGTAAAGTCAGCATAGGCCTGGTATAGTTCCAGCATGGTAAATTCCGGGTTGTGCCGGGTGGAAATCCCCTCATTGCGGAAATTGCGGTTTATCTCATAGACCTGCTCCAGGCCGCCCACTATAAGGCGTTTCAGGTAAAGCTCCGGGGCGATGCGCAGGTAGAGATCCATATCCAGAGCGTTGTGATGGGTTATAAAGGGGCGCGCGGCGGCTCCCCCGGGGATGGGCTGCATCATGGGGGTCTCAACTTCCAAAAAACCGCGTTCATCCAGGTAGTTCCTTATTTCTTTGACTATGCGGCTGCGCTTGACGAAGACATCCTTTACCTGCGGGTTGACGATGAGGTCAACGTAACGCTGGCGGTATCGCATTTCCACGTCTTTTAACCCGTGCCACTTTTCGGGCAGGGGATTAAGCGATTTGGAAAGATAGGTTATATCTTTTACGTGTATGCTGATTTCCCCTTTCTGGGTGCGGAAAACCTGGCCGGTTATGCCCAGTATGTCTCCCATATCCAGCTTTTTAAACAGCTCATATTTTTCCTCCCCCAGGTCGTCCTGGCGCAGGTAGAGCTGTATCTGCCCGGAAAGGTCCTGAATGTTCGCAAAACCGGCCTTGCCATGGCGGCGCTTCGACATGATGCGCCCCGCGATACTGACATCCTTGCCTTCCAATTGTTCAAATTTATCTATGATATCTTTGGCCATGGCGTCACGACGGTAGCGCTGGCCAAAGGGTTCTATCCCCATTTCACGCAGTTCGGCAAGCTTGTCCATACGAACCTTTTTAAGTTCGCCCAGATTCTGTTCCTGTTCTTGCATGTAAACAACTCCTGAAATTTAATAAATAGACCCAGAGCGCAATGACCGGAAAAGATTGCCGCATCGCTTCGCTCCTCGCAAAACCAATACATAGTTTTCTTAACAATGACAAATACGCGAGTTTTCAAAACGATGACAGCACAGTTTTTCCAGATGGTAATTCATTATTGCGTCATTGCGAGGGCAGCGAAGCAATCTTTCCCCGTTTTCAAAGCAATTACATATTCGGAGACGCGCAGGGTCAATTTCTTGCTTTTATTTTTCCACTTTGAGGATTTTGTATTTGATTTTGCCGACCGGGGCTTCGACTTCGACCGTGGATTTAACCTTTTTGCCTAGAATTGCACGTCCTACCGGGGATTCATCGGATATTTTCCCGTCTTTTAATTTGGATTCGGCGGAAGAAACCAGCAGCAGGGTCACTTCCCGGCCTGATTTCATTTCTTTTAAGGTTACCCGCGAACCTAGTGAAACCACATCGGTGCGAATATCATCATCTTCCATAAGGCGAGCTTTTTTCAGGGTTTTTTCGAGGACCATAATGCGCCCTTCGATAAAGGCTTGTTCATTCTTGGCGTCTTCATATTCTGAGTTTTCCGATATATCTCCGAAAGCTATGGCTTGCTTAATGCGTTCGGCTACTTCTTCCCGGCGTACGGACTTGAGGTGCTCTAACTCGGCCTCCAGCTTTTGCAGGCCTTCTTTCGTTAATATTACTTCCTTTTCTTCCGCCATGAAATCGCTCCCCTATCTTTCATTTATTTAATATGCACCAATTTTCACCGATAATATCTTACTATTTAATAGCCGCTGATTAACACTGATTTGCACAGATTTAGAGAATTAGCTATAAATAAAAAAGCGCAGTAGTTACTGCATTCTTTCTGGTATTATAAAGAGCCTGGATAGCCTTGTCAAGAAAGCGATGGAGCCGCGCTCCCGACTCCCGGCGCTTCCAGGAATACGTCCCACAGGCCCATGGCTTGACCCCTTTCCTGTAAGCATGTGAATTTTAGAGCTTCATTATCAGGAACAGCGCCCTCTTCAGGGGCCAGTAAACAAGTTTCCACAATGGGCGCCAAATTATGCAGGGCGGTATCTATTCCATTTCTGGCCAGATTGTTTTCGATTTCCGGAGACCAGCCCTTGCTGCTGTCGTTAAGACACAGGCAAAACGCTTCCGGGGCTTGTATAGATAATCTTGCTCCGGCTTCATCAAATATTAGCACCAGATCGCCCCTGCCCCAGTTATGCGGTTCCAGATAACTCGTACTTACCGCACAGCCCTTTTCATACATTAACCGGTAGGACAGGACTTCGTAGCGGGCCGGATGGAGGCTGTGAATGCTGACCGGTATGCCATAGTCGCAGATTCTGGCGGCAAATGCTCCCATATCGTCCATTTCGCCCACGATAACCACCTTGCGCAGTTCGCGCCTGGATACGATGCGGTCCACCAGGCTAAAGCCAGGGCTTTGATAAAGTGGTCGCCAAAAAATATATTCCTCGCCACAGGCAGATCAGGCCAGTTGTTTTTCATGCGCCGGTCTACCGCCATGCGGTCCAGGCTGAAGTCGTCCAGCAGCAAACTCGACCTGGCTATCATGTCCGCGCGGGTTTGCTCCTCCAATAAACTGAGGTTCCCCGGCCCTAACGGCAAATTTATGCTGCATCCCCGCAGCCCCAAATCGGGCAGATCAATTAATCTTTCCACCCGGGGAGCAAAAAACCGGGGCCAGCCGTTCCAGAATCACCTTCTGGAAGAGCAGCCCCCGCCGGTCGTAATTCATAATGTTAAAAAAGGCAAAATCCAGTTTAAACATCAAAGCTCCTCATATCGACCACCCCGGGTTTAAAATCCACTTCCTTTAACATCCGATAATAATCCTGCGGCTTGATCTGATCAACCGGCCGGCCGATCAGGGTTACCATCAAGGCCTCAATAACATTGGTGCCAAATGAACGCCCCCCCATATCGGGAGTGGTGGTAATCACTTTGCTGATGCCGCGTTCTTTTAAGAGTTTCATATCTTCCCGGGTGGTGGTATTGGTTATCACTGCCTGGCCGTTTAGCTTATCCGGCAGGAAACGCCTGATGTATTTGAAATCTCCCGCCAGGACATCCGCCTTATAATAATATTTTGAGTAACGCGGGATTATTACTTCCTCCTGATCCCCGGTAGGATATAGCTTGTCAAACGGCATACGAACGATAAAAGGCGCCAGGGAACCGCCGATTATTTTCAAGGCATTCAGCGAGTGCATAGGGAGCGGCAAGCCTACCGTATATATCAGATCACCCAGGGTCAGGTTGGCTCCTATCTCCGCAAAGGCTTCCGCCATCCCAAAGCGATCAACCGCGCACACTATCAGCACATTTTTGCCCCGCAGGTCCATGATGCCCTCATTTTGTACATCCATCACACATTTGCGTTCCAGGGTATTCTTCAAACCGCTGCCGTCCACCATGGGCGTCTTTCTGGCCTCGGCCAGCAACTGCACCGCATCCTTTATTACATAACGTTTGTTGGCTATATAAACATAGAGATCGATTCCGCCCATTCCGAACGCATCCACTTTACCGTCCAAGCTGCGGATAAGCTCTTTGGCTTTGTTCCAATCCCCATCGGTGCCGATACGTTCAATCAGGAAATGTTCGCCCATAAAATCAGTCTCAAAGGCGTGGTCCCGCTTGGACGAACCCAGGCTTACACTGACTATCCTTTTCAATCTAAAGCCTCCTTTCGGATTTATAAACCACAGGACACAGATTTAACACAGATGATTCCTATAATCAGTTTCGTCTGTGGTTATTAGCTTATCGCGCCGATTTTACAGAACGCAGTATCTTCCTGATCTCAGCCGGGTCTACCCATTTATCCTCAGTTATGGGGGAAACCCCGAGTTCAATGGAAATAACCTGACTGTTCAGAACCCCCTCCATAAGCTTCAAGCGTTCATCTGAACCTAATAATATAACTACATCATAGGTTCTTACTTTCGCCACCAGGTTCATCAACTGGTTGAGCAATTCCTTACCGCTCAAGCTGTTTACAAAGTCCAACCGTTCCTGTTCGGTCATGAGGAAAATGTAGTCAACCCCGCCTTTTTCGAGGATATCCTCTATCTCGGCCTTGTTTAAAACCGGAAAACCTACGCAGGCCAAAGACTGACCTTTGCGCAGCTCGCCAATGCTCTCCAGCCTGGAAATGAAGGTGCGGTCGATATGCAAACGGTCCGCGGTTTCCTGCTGTGAGAACCCTCGTGAACGCATCTGCAGGACCTTTTGCAGCGTCCTTTCAATCTGCTGCCAGCTAACGATTTTATCTTGAATACGATAAAAATTCATCTTCCCAACCCCGTTGCGCACAAGATTGTACACAAATTATGGTCCATTTTACCACCATCTATACATCCAAAGCAAGAAAAAACAGGAAAACACGAAAAGCGCATTGAGGAAAAGGCTGATGAATTATCATATTTCATGGAGATAAGTCTTTGGGGATAAGCGGCCAAATCGGCATTAAAATGTTTTTGATGATTCTTTTATTTCGTTTCTATTTTTTTAATTTTTTTAAAGATTCACCCAGAGAACGTATCAAGTCGACAGCTACATCAGGAGGAATATCATATTTATGAGCTTCTTCCCGCACCTTATCCCATTCATTATCAACGCAGGGCAAAGACTGATTGTCAGGGTTTAATGTCTCAGCATTCCGTATATATCCTGCAGCATTCATCATCTGATATAATGTCACATTATTCTGGGCAGCATCTGACAATTTTACGATAACTGCAGCACTTGGGGGTTTGTTAATAAGGCATCTGGCTAGACGGGATATATAACCCGGATCTACTCCGGCATCATTGCCATATTTATTTATTGACCTGTTCCCTTTGGCCAGAATCAGCAGAGCCGCAAAATTCTCCTTTTCAAAACCCACTGTTCAGCCCTCCTTGTAGTTTATTGTAACGAAATGATTGCTTACAGACAATTATGAAAGATGTTTTGGAAGTTGACCGTTGTCCGCAGACATGGTATATTAATAACAATATTGTCAGAAAACAACATTCAGGAGGGCGGGTATATTGAACATAAAGGCGGCGGCTTTAATTCAATTGGCAGAATCGCGGAGCTGGACCATCCCCAAGCTGGCTGAACGCCTGGGAGTTGATTATTCCTACCTTTTCCGCGTATTAAACAATGAAAAGAAAGGGGGAGCGAAATTATTTGCAGGGATTTACCGATTATGCAAAGAAGAAAACCTATCTTTCGATGATTATATGGAATTTGAGACTTTAGAGGCGTTTAATCAAATAAAGAATTCCACACGTTGACAAATACCTGTAAGTTTTGGGGAGTTATTGATGAACATATTATTGAGGGCAGTTTACGATGATGATTTATCCTGCGCAGAAAACACAAAAGATTTATTGGATGAAATTGAGTCGCTGCGAAAGAAACTAGAAACCGTTATTTTGCTTAAAGGAAGCCATACCGCTCCGGAAGTGATATCGGTTAGCCGAGAATTAGACATAGCTATAAATAAATACTACTTCTTATTCGGATAATCTGTAACACTCCCGCAAAGCCGCCATTATTTCTTCGCAAGTTACAGCCTGGTTTATGTCGTGCCTGATACGTGCTGCGCCTCTTAACCCGCGTGTGTACCAGGAAAAATGCTTGCGCATCTCGCGCACTGCTACGGCTTCGCCTTTATAGCGGCAAGCCAGTTCCAAGTGGCGGGCAGCTGCGGCTATCCTTTCCTCCAGATTAGGGTTCTCTAACCGGCATCTGTCCTGAAGCAAAGCGACAGTTTCCCGGAAAATAAAAGGGTTGCCGAAAGCGCCCCTGCCTATCATCACCGCATCGCAGCTGGTTTCTTCTATCATTCGCCGGGCATCGTCAGCGCTCCAAATATCGCCATTGCCTATTACCGGTATTTTTATGGCATTTTTTAAATCCGCGATCGCCTGCCAATCAGCCTGACCTGAGAAGAATTCCTGGCGGCTGCGGCCATGCAGAGCCACGGCGCGAGCGCCCTCATTCTCAGCTATACGCGCGAGTTCCAGGTAGGTCGAGTCCCCCTGGTTCCAGCCTTTGCGCATCTTTATGGTAACGGGAACAGATACTGCCTTAACCGTGGCCCGGATAATCCGGGCAGCGCGGGGCAAATCAAGCATTAGGGCGGCTCCCTCTCCATTTTTCACTACCTTCGGAGTCGGGCACCCCATATTTATATCAATCAGGCTTGCTCCCAGTTCCTGCAGTAAAACCGCGCCTTTGCTTACCGTATCGGGATCTGAGCCAAAAATCTGCACGGCCACGGGAGCCGGTTCAGTCCGCACATCAGCCATACGCAAGGTGCGTTCCTGGCGATAGAACAGCCCCATATCGCTTATCATCTCGGTATAGACCAGTCCGCAGCCATATTCCCGGGCCATGTCCCGAAAAGCCCGGTCGGTAACCCCCGCCATGGGAGCCGAAAATACCTGGTTTTTAAGTTGCAGGCTGCCTATGGAAAGCATTGATTACTCCTACGTCAGTCTGGTGTCAGGGGGACGGTTCTGTTGACACGGCTTTGCCGTGTCAACAGAACCGTCCCCCTGACACCTCTTACCGGTTAAATTCATAAATTATGCGCAGGCCATCCAGGGTGAGAAAATCATCCACCACATCGATTACTTCTGTTTCCCGGGCTATAAGCGCAGCCAGACCTCCAGTAGCAATTACTTGCGGTTTGGCGTCCATTTCCTTCTTCATCCGGTTGATTATACCCTCTACCTGTCCTACAAAACCATAAATGATCCCGGCCTGCATGCTGGTGACGGTATTTCGTCCTATAATGCTGCGGGGCTTAGTCAATTCCACCCTGGGCAGCTTGGCGGCGCGGGAAACCAGGGCCTCGGTGGAAATACTGATTCCCGGAGCAATAGCTCCTCCGAGGTACTCGCCCTTTTGGCTGACTATGCAAAAAGTGGTGGCGGTCCCGAAATCCACGATAATTAATGGTCCCCCGTATTTGTGATAGGCCGCTACGGCATTTACCACCCGGTCCGCGCCTACTTCACGCGGGTTTTCATATTTTATATCCAGGCCGGTCTTAATTCCCGGACCCACTATGAGCGGTTTGCAGTGAAAGTATTTCTCCCCCATCCATTCGAGTTCCATCATTAAGGATGGCACTACTGAGGAAATTACCAAATCATCAATAGCGCTCATATTTATATTTTCCTGGTCAAACAGCACCTTCAGAAGCGCTCCGTATTCGTCACAGGTCCGCATATTATCAGTGCGAATCCTCCAGTGAGTTGCCAGGCTTTTGCCATCAAATACCCCAACCACAATATTGGTGTTGCCCACATCAAAAACCAGTATCATGTCGCTTGCCTCCTTAACCGGACAATGTTAGCCCGCGGCTATTCGCTCGTAATGTCAAAACTTATATCCAGGCTGTTCACGGAGTGGGTAAGCAGCCCGCAAGAAATGAGATCCACGCCGGTGCGAGCAATATCAGCTATGGTATCTTCGTTTATTCCTCCGGACGCTTCGAGCAGAACCCGTCCCTGCGCTATCTCTACCGCTTTTTTCATAGTGGCTAGATCCATATTGTCCAGCATAATAATATCCGCGCCAGCCTGCAAGGCTTCTTCAAGCTGGGTGAGGCTCTCGACTTCAACCTCAATCTTCAGGGTATGCGGCACCCCGGCCCTGGCCCTGGCCACAGCATTCGTAATGCCCCCGGCCACTTCAATGTGGTTGTCTTTGATCATGACCCCGTCATAAAGCCCGAAACGGTGATTTTGCCCGCCGCCTACCGTTACGGCGTATTTTTGCAGAACACGCATCCCGGGAACGGTTTTACGGGTATCCACCAGCCGCGCCGGGCAGTCTTGAATTAATTCCGCCATACGCCGGGTACGGGTGGCGATACCGGAAAGATGCTGGACAAAATTTAGGGCCAGCCGTTCTCCGGTCAATAAAACCCGGGCTAAGCCTTCCGCCCTGGCAATAATATCGCCCGGCAGCAGTTTCTCGCCGTCCCGTTTATATATAATGAATTCTGTTTGCGGGTCAAGCTGCCGGAAAACAGCCCGGCTTATCTCTATCCCCGCCAGTATTCCCGAAGCTTTGGCCCGGAAAACCCCGGCCGCTTTTTTCTCAGGGGCCACCAGGCTCAGTGTGGTAACATCACCATGCCCTATGTCTTCCAATAAGGCCCTGTTAATAAGTTCTTCTAATCCATCCCACATAAAACCAACCTCCCGGGAGAACAATTTACCACAGATTCACACAGATGTTTTTTTCCATCGGCTGGATTTAAATCTATATAAGCTTAAATTATTACCCTTTAAAAATCTTGGATAATAAACTGATTATATTTACTATAGCCAACTTAATTAAAATTTTAAGTATTATTATCTGTGTTTATCAGTGTTAAATCTGTGTCTATCTGTGGTAATCTTTCTCCTAGCAGTTTACGAAGCTTAAGTGTTTGACCCAGCGGATGTCATCGCGGGCGGGGTAGTCGGACCGGAAATGCCCGCCCCGGCTTTCCTTGCGCCACAGAGCCGCCTGAATAATAATATGCGCTGTTGTCAGCATGTTTACTACTTCATAGTAAGCGAGCGGGTCATCGCCCCGGGCCAGCTGATTATATATCCCTTCCACTTCCTGGTTGGCCATCTTTAGCCCGGCTTCATGACGAATAATGCCCACCTGTTCCCACATTATGTTCTGCAGCCTTTTCCTCGCCTCACCCGGTTCGATCTTTTCCTGCGGGGATCTATAAACCCGGGCCGGATCAAAAACGCTGAACACATCATCCGCGCTTATGCGGCGGCGGTAGAGTATTTCTTCAAAATTTTCCACAATGCGCTGTCCGAATACCAGCCCTTCGAGCAGCGAATTGCTGGCCAGGCGATTCGCGCCATGCACCCCAGTGCAGGCGGCTTCTCCGCAGGCATAAAGACCATAAATTCCGGTCTCTCCGCTGGCGCCGGTGGCAATACCCCCCATTGTATAATGAGCCGCCGGCGAAACAGGCACATAATCGCGCCTGATATCGATGCCTTTCTCCAGGCAAGTGCGAAATATATTGGGGAATCTGGTCTCAGCCCCGGGCATACCAGTCATATCCAGGTACACAAAATCTCCGCCGTGTTTGCTCATTTCGCTCAATATGGCCCGTGAAACCACATCACGCGGGGCCAGTTCCTCCAGGGGATGATAGGAGGCCATAAATCTCTCCCCCCGGTTATTGTAGAGCAGGCCGCCTTCACCCCTGACAGCCTCGGAAATCAAAAAACGCCGCGATTCCTGGCTGTATAAAACGGTGGGATGAAACTGGATGAATTCCATATCGGTCAAGCGGCAGGCCGCCCTGAACGACGCGGCCATACCATCGCCAGTAGCTACTTCTGGATTGGTGGTATTCTTGTATAACTGCCCGGCGCCTCCGGTAGCTATAATGGTAGCCCGGGCGATATATATAAGCCGCAGGTCATGGGCACGGTCATATACCAGTGCACCGTAACATTCAGCATCTTTTTCACTGGTCAGGATATCAACCAGGAACTGTTCTTCGATAATGCTTATATCAGGGTTTTCCTCGCACTTTTTCACCAGGGCGATGCGGATGGCCTCCCCGGTAGCGTCGGCGGCGTGAAGAATACGGGCTTTGCTGTGCGCGCCTTCCCTGGTCAGAGACGGGCTGCCGTTTTTCATGTCAAAACGCGCGCCTGCAGAAATCAGTTCCCGCACCCGTTCAGGTCCTTCTCTGACCAGTATATCCACGGCTTCTATCTGGCAGAGCCCGGCCCCGGCTTCCAAAGTATCCTCCAGATGCAAAAAAGGGGAATCCTCTTCATGCACCGCAGCGGCTATTCCCCCTTGAGCCAAACCTGTATTCGATTCTTCGATAGACTTTTTGACCAGAACCACCACTTTACCGTATGACGCGGCTTTAAGGGCCGTAAATAAACCGGCTATACCCCCGCCGATAATGAGAAAATCAGTGGTTAATACCGGTGTATCCCGATCAACATTGGCTATATACCTGGTAATATTCATATAGACCTTCCGGCTTTAGATTTGCAGCATGCGCTGCAGTGAAACCATGGCTTTTTGCCGGATATCATGAGCAACATCTACCTGTTCCGACAGCGTCTCCATAGCGTTTGCCAGTTTTTCCAGCCTGATTAACTTCATATCCGCACAGCTAAAACCGCTGCGGGCCATATAGAATTTCTTGTGCGGACTGTTCTTCCGCAGGCGGTGCAGCAGTCCCTCTTCGGTGCCGATAATGAACTCATTTTCAGGACTGTTTTCCACATGTTTTAAAATTCCGGCCGTTGAAAGTACCGCATCAGCACCGCTGTAACCTCCGGCGGCATTCGGGATGAACCACCACCGGCGCGCGGGATGCAAAGTTTTCTGTGCTTCTATTTCCCTGCGGCTGAGCGCGTCGTGAACCGGACAGCACCCGGCCCATAGAATCATGTCCCGGCCCGTTTCACGCTGGATATAACTGCCGAGATTGCGATCCGGCACAAAGATAATCTCCCGGTCAGCGGGAATGGACCGCACCACACTAATTGCGTTCGATGATGTGCAGCAGATATCGCTTTCCGCTTTTACCTCTGCGGAAGAATTAACATAACAGACTACCATCGCCCCGGGATGCAGTTCTTTCAGGCGTTTTAAGCCATCAGCATCAACCATGTCAGCCATAGGACAACCGGCCTGTGGTTCAGGCAAAATAACCGTTTTATCAGGATTTAAAATCTTCGCGCTTTCAGCCATAAAGCGAACTCCGCAGAACACAATGACCCTGGCGTCTGTTACCGCAGCCTGGCGGGCTAACTCCAGGGAATCTCCCACAAAATCAGCTGCGTCCTGAATTTCCGGCAGTTGATAATAATGCGCCATTATCACAGCGCCCAGTTCGTTTTTGCGCCTGCTTATATACGCAAGCAGTTCAGCAGACATAAGCCGCTCCTTTGAGGTTAAAGTACGAAATATAACACAGATATACACATATTTTTACAGATACACACAGATTATTTTAAAATCATAAATATTAGTTTTTACGTATCAACCGCTATTAAATATAACCATACAAATATATCAGTGTACATCAGGATTCAATCTGTGTTCATCTGTGGTCAATTATCTTCTTATTCGTAACTCCCCTGGCATACTTTTACTATCTCGTTCTTTTCATTCACATAAACCAGCCGGGGTTTATGCGATCTGGCTTCCTCGTCATTGAGCACCGTATAGGTCAGGATAATCACTACATCATCCTTTTGCACCTTCCGGGCCGCTGCTCCGTTCAAGCAAATAACTCCTGAACCCCGCTCTCCCCCAATAACGTAGGTATCAAAGCGTTCACCATTATTATTATTTACTATAGTCACTTTTTCATTATCCAGGATGTCGGCGGCATCCATTAAATTACGATCAATGGTGATACTGCCCACGTAGTTCAGGTTGGCATCTGTGACCACAGCGCGGTGAAGCTTGGACTTGAGCATGTGACGAAACACTTTGTTACACCTCCACCAACAGATTATCAATCAAACGTGTATTCCCGAATTTTACCGCCAGGGCAATTAAAATCCTGCCCTCAATCATATCAATTTCCGCCAGGTCATCGGCCCGGTAAAGTTCAACATAATCGATTCGCGCCAATGGTGCGGTTTCTATTATATCTCTGATACGGTTTAGGATGTTTTGCGGGCTTTTTTCCCCCGCCTCAATCATCTCCCGGGCCACAGCCAGAGACTGGCTTAAAACCAGAGCCTGCCTGCGCTCCTCCGCATTAAGATACACATTACGCGAACTCATGGCCAGGCCGTCTTTTTCTCTTACTATGGGCGCTCACAATCTGTAAGGGAAAGTTCAATTCTCGTACCATTTTTTCAATGACGAGTACCTGCTGCGCATCCTTTTGCCCGAAAAACGCCCGGTTCGGTTGACAAATATTAAAGAGCTTTGCCACCACGGTAGCCACGCCTTTAAAATGGCCGGGACGCGACGCCCCGCAAAGCTTGGCTGTAACCTGCCCTTCAATTTCCACAAAGCTGTTGTACCCCGGAGGATACATTTCTGCCGCCGCAGGGGCAAAAACAGCATCGGCCTTCTCTTTCTCCAGCATTTCCAGGTCTTTGCTGAGGTCGCGCGGGTACTTGTCCAGGTCTTCATTCGCTCCAAACTGTATGGGGTTGACAAATATGCTTACCACCACAACATCTGTCTGGCGCCGGGCTTCCCGCACGAGGGACAGATGGCCCTCGTGCAGGTATCCCATAGTCGGCACCAAACCGATGGTCTTGCCCTGGTTTTTCTGGTCTGTGCACCAGTTTTGCATTTCATTAACTGTGTTAAACACTTGCATAAATTACTCCCCAAAATATCAATACAGCTTTTCCAGCACATCATCAGCGATGGTGTAACCATGTTCCGGTCCCGGGAAGCTGCCTTCCTCGACTTCGCGGCGGTAGGCCTGCAGTGCTTCCATTATTATGGGCTGAAGATCGGCATATTTTTTAACAAACTTGGGTATATGCCCCCCGAACATGCCCAGCATATCGTTTATAACCAAAACCTGCCCGTCGCAGTAATGCCCAGCGCCAATACCAATGGTGGGGACGGTTAGTTCCTCGGTTATACGCTTGGCCAGGTCAGTCGGTACCGCTTCCAGTACTATGCTGAATACTCCGGCCTCTTCCAGCGCTTTAGCGTCCTTAATCAGCTTACGGGCCGTTTCCAGGTCTTTGCCTTGAACTTTGAAACCGCCAAACTGGTGCACCGACTGGGGTGTAAGGCCTATATGCCCTACCACCGGGATTTGAGCGTCCAGTATGGCTTTAATGGTATCGACCCTTTCCTGTCCGCCTTCCAGTTTTACCGCCTGCGCGCCGCCTTCTTGAATGAAGCGTCCGGCATTTCTGACGGCTTCAGGAATCGACACATGATATGAAAGAAAAGGCATATCACCTACTACCATGGCGTTTTTAGCCGCCCGGCTGACGGCCCGGGTGTGATGAATCATATCATCCATGGTAACAGCCAGGGTATTCTCATAACCCAATATGACATTCCCCAATGAGTCGCCGACCAGGATCATATCGATTCCGGCGCTGTCAACCATGGCGGCCAGGGAATAATCATAGGAAGTCAGCATTGTGATTTTTTGTTTTGTGGCTTTTTTATCTCTTAATACGGATGTAGTAATACGTGCCATTATTGAATCCCCCTTAAGCCCGTCTGTTTCTTCGTCTGCAGGGTCACAGTCAGATGATTGCCTGGTCAGCTGTTAACATTAGCCCTGGAAAGCTGGCGTATAAAGGCCTTCTGAAACTCTTTCATCAGCTGGGAATCAATAGTGCCTTTTTCCACCGCCACCGGAGCGGTAAAAAATCCCAGCCAGCTGTAGAGCTTCGAAAGCTCAGGCGCCATTTCATCCAGGCAATCCAGATGTTTGGCTATAGTCCCCAGGTCACCGCGAGCTATGGGTCCGGTCAAAGCCTTGGGTATCCCGATATTTTCAATATTTTTTATGGTCCCACTAATCAGCGGCATCAAGGCCTTTGTGGCCATCTGGCGAGGAATCCCTGTGGATTCCAGCAGCTTGATCCCAAAATCTATTATAGTCACCAGGTAATTGGAGACTACACAAGCTCCGGCATGATACAAAGGCTTGGCCTTGCGGTCAATAAAGAAATACTCTCCACCCAGCGTCTCTACGATGCAAACCGCGAATTCATAGGCTTCCTTATCCCCTTCGATACTGAATATCGAACCGGGCAGTATTTCTATAGCCCGTTCGGGATTAGCAAAAGACTGCAAAGGGTGAACTGATAGAACCAGGGCTCCGAATTCCCTGGCCCGGTCAAGAATTTCCGATGACTGAGCGCCGCTCATGTGGACTATAACCTGTCCCTCATGAAAGGCCTTTGCTTCCGCCAGGCTACCCGCTACGTCCTGAATAGCCGTGTCAGAAGTAGTAATAAATAAGATGTCTGCCGAGCGAGAAACTTCCTGGGGTGAAGAATAGGCGGTACATCCGATCCGTTCCACAAGCTGTTTTGTAGATTCGGATTTAACATCATACACACCCGTAATCTCGTAATCTTTCTGGTTGAGTACCACCCAACTGCCGTTCCTACAACTCCCGCCCCGATAATGCCGATTCGTTTTCTCACTCTCGAACCCTCCTTCAGGGTCAGTGATATCCACGCCTGTTTAAAGCTCCAGGTCCTGGTCGTAAATGATCCAGGCGATCTGCTCTTCCAGGAATACCGGCGGGAGACCCCTATATTTTTCTGATTGATTGCGTTTCCTTCTCGGTCTGGACTCTACTCAACACCTCCCTAAGTTTGGTTCCATCGTCCGGAAATACTAATTCCGCGTCAATTTCGGCCAAGGGAACCAGGACAAACAACCTTTGACGCATGTACGGATGAGGCACTTTGACTTCATCATCATCAATCACCTCGCGGCCGTACAAAAGGAGATCCAGGTCTATAATCCGAGGGCCCCATTTTTCAACGTGCTGGCGGCCCATTTTAATTTCAATATCCTGTAAATGGTGTAAGAAATCCAGAGCTGGCAGATCGGTTCTTACCTGCAGCACCTGGTTGATAAATTCGCCTTGATCCGTCATGCCCCAGGGGGCGGTATTATAAAGAGACGAAGCCCCTGTTATTATGGTCTGAGGAATCCCGCTATTTCGTTTACGGCCTGTTTTATATAATATACCCGCGGCTCAATGTTCGATCCCAGCCCCAGGTAAGTTAAAATTTCATAGATATTTTCACCCTCTAAATTAGCATATACCCTGCCTATTGGGCAAGCAATATTTTGGGGATTTTAATAGCCGCAGATTAACTATGAGTTAAAATCATCTGTGTTAATCTGTGTGTATCTGTGGTTAATCAAGCTCTCTCCCGGCGGAGGCGGACGGCGAAGTATTCGAATTCTCCCTCCAGCGGAGCTTCAGGTTTATATACGGTTATTTCCACGGTTTGCACCGGAAACTTATCCAGAATATTGGCAGCGATATCGCCTGCCAGGGCTTCAATCAGGTTAAAGCTTTTGTTTTCCACTATATCCCGTACCAGCTCATAAATCCGGGCATAATCCACGGTATATCCTATATCGTCTTCCCGACTGGCTTTTTCGAGATCCATAAACAGTTCTAAATCAACCTTGAATGGCTGCGCCTGCAACTTCTCCTGCGGCAGCACCCCATGACATCCCTTAAACTGCAGACCCCGGGCTATTATCTTATCCATTTTCCCGCATCACCGCCCAGGTCATATCAGCAATGCGCCGGCTGGCCTTAACATCATGCACACGTATAATATCCGCGCCGTTCATTACCGCCACAGCCGCTACCGCCAGGCTGCCTTCCAACCGATCATCTACTTCCAAATCAAGGGTTTGGCCGATAAATCTTTTGCGGGATGCACCCAGCAAAACCGGGTAACCCAGACTTCTGAACTCGGCCAAATGCTTGATAATTAACCGGTTTTGAGCCGCATTTTTTCCAAAACCGATACCCGGGTCAACCACAATTTGGTCCCTGGTCAATCCGCCCTGCAGGGCCTGGTCAATAGACTCCTCCAGTTCAATCAGGATATCGGATATCAAATCCTCATAGGGTTCATTTTGCTTAAGCTGCATGCGATTATGCATAAGAACCACCGGGGCTTGATGCTCGATCAACACCGGCAGCAAGGAATCATCCATCTGCAACCGGCCAATGTCGTTTATTATATGAACCCCTCGCTCCAAACAGGCCCGGGCTACCTTACCGCGGAAGGTATCAACCGATACCAGGCAATTTTCCTGCAGGAGTTTTTCAACTACGGGCAAAACCCGCCCCAACTCCTGGTCTTCATCCGCCATTTCCGAACCGGGCCGCGATGAAGCCCCCCCGACATCGATTATATCAGCGCCTTCTTCCAGCATCTGCCGCGCATGTTCCAAAGCCCGCCCGGGGTCGATGTATCGTCCCCCGTCAGAGAAGGAATCGGGAGTAACATTTAATATTCCCATTATTAATGGACGCTGGCCCAGCTGCAATTCCCGGCCTCCCGCCAAACGCAGAACCCTTTCTTTGGGTTCTGCAGCCGCCAGGATGGACTCGATCTCAGCCGCCAAACCTTTGAGGCCAAAGGGCTGAATTTTGAGCTTGTCCAGCAATAAACGGTATTGTTTCGTGGTGCCTAAAAGCAAAACATCGCCGCAGCCTTCACCAGACAGAGCCTGACGAGCTATAGCGGCTTCTCCGCCCTTGGAGAGCATTTCTTGTTTTATTATCAGGGCGGCGCGGGCGGAGATATTTTTTAATTTCAGGCAGTGAAAAAAAGCCTTGGGCAGCAGATACTGGTAAGCGCCCGGGTCAACGCCCACGGCTTCCAGCAAGCCCCTGGCTTCCTGTTCATTATATATTTTCACCACATGATGCCCCGGCATGTTAATACTCCAGGCTGCTTAAGCTGGCATCGCGGTTTTTCATTTTAGGGCATACATTTTGGGCCGGGCATTCCAGACACAGGTGCGACAGGTTGTCGGCCCGGTGCAGCCTCTCCCCCAGGAAGCTCATATCCATGCTTATATTACGGTGTTCAAATATGCCCTGGCAGATAATTTCAATCTCCTGTTCGTTAAACAAGGCCCGGGGCAAAACCTCACGGGCCAGCCGGGAGCCATATGAGGCATGGTCTGTTCCGGTCTGGAATTCCTTCCATTTTCCGATATCGTGCAAAAGCCCGGCGGCGTAAATCACCTCTTTAGCAGCCAGCTTTCCGCTCAAACCAGATTCCTTTATGAAATAGTTCAGATCGTTGTTTTCCAGTACCAGTATGTAGGTTATGCGGGCTACGTCCAGGTGGTGCCTGAAATCGTGCTGACAATAGGCGTTGATTTCTTCATCCATATTGCGCTGGATATAGTCTTTATACATCGTATCGTTAATCAATAAATCTATTCTTTTCATATCCTCACCCTTTCACAAAGGTATACTGGTATTTTATTATATTAAACGAAGAGCGGGAAAATCCTTCATAACTCTATTAATTTATTCGTTTTCATGGCAAAATGTTTCACCGCTTGCCATATTTTTCATATGCGATGGTATAAATTAATATAACCGGGTATATCCCCGGTTATTCTTATTTTATCATTGAACCGCACAGTATTTTCTGATGGTTGACTTGGGAAGGGTTCAGCACGTTAGTGTCAATCTGCGGCTATTATATTTATTCCGGCTGGTCCTGCATAATTTTTTCGAACTCGTCCGCTTCCATGGTTTCATGTTCTATCAGATAAGCGGCTATCTGGTGGAGTTTTTCCATATGCTCCTGCAATATCTTTTCCGCTTTATGATAACAGGTGTCAATGAATAAACTGGCTTCTTTATCGATAGCATAGGCTATGGCATCAGAATAGTTGCGGTCGCGGGAAATGTCCCGGCCCAGGAAAACCTCCTCGCTCTTATGACCAAAGGTAAGCGGGCCCAGTTCATCAGACATCCCGTATTCGGTAATCATTTTGCGCACGATACTGCTGGCTCGTTCCAGGTCATTTTGCGCCCCGGTGCTGACATCGTTTAATACCAGCGCTTCGGCGACGCGCCCGCCGAGCAGGGTGCTGACCTCGTCTAAGAGATAGGACTTGGTGATATAATTACGGTCCTCTTCCGGCAGCAAAAGGGTATAACCCCCGGCTCTCCCGCGCGGAATAATCGATATCTTATGCAGCTTGTCAGTATGGGGCAGAATATAACCGACCAGGCCGTGTCCGGCTTCATGGTAGGCCACCAGGCGCTTCTCTTTGTCTGAAATAACCCGGGTCTTCTTCTCCGGTCCGGCTATGACCCTTTCGATAGATTCTTCCATCTCCTCCATGCCTACGGTCTCTTTGTTGCGGCGGGCGGCTAACAGAGCGGCTTCATTGACCAGGTTGGCCAGATCGGCGCCGGTAAAACCGGGAGTGCGTTTGGCCAAAATCGATAAATTCACATCCTGAGCCAGAGGCTTGCCTTTGACATGGACTTCCAAAATGGCTTCCCGCCCTTTGACATCCGGTTTGTCTATTAATATATGACGGTCAAAACGTCCAGGCCTCAACAAAGCCGGGTCCAGAATATCCGGGCGGTTGGTGCCGGCCATAACAATAATGCCTTCATTGGTGCTGAACCCGTCCATCTCCACCAGGAGCTGGTTTAAGGTCTGCTCCCTCTCATCATGGCCCCCGCCCAGTCCGGCGCCTCGCTGGCGGCCCACAGCATCGATCTCATCAATAAATACTATACAGGGGGAGTTGCGCTTGGCCTGTTCGAAGAGGTCTCTGACCCGGGCCGCGCCCACACCTACGAACATTTCCACAAAATCGGAACCGCTGATGGAGAAGAAGGGCACCCCGGCCTCACCGGCTACGGCTTTGGCCATAAGGGTTTTGCCTGTGCCGGGGGCGCCGAATAATAGTACGCCTTTGGGAATCTTGGCCCCGATGCGAATGAATTTCTGCGGGTTTTTGAGGAACTCGACCACTTCCTGCATTTCCTCTTTGGCCTCTTCGGCTCCGGCCACATCGGCAAACGTGACCTTAACATCTTCAGGAGACATCATCCGCGCCCGGCTGCGCCCGAACTGCATTACCCGGTTGCCTCCGCCCTGAGTCTGATTCATGATAAATATCAGGAAAGCAATTAAAATGATAATCGGGAAAAGGGTGGTCAAAAGCGACATCCACCAGGGGGTAGGAGGTACGCGGTCTATGGTATAATCAACCTTTTGCTCGTTCAATACCTGGATGAGATCACTCTCTTTGGGGGCGGTAGTGATAAACAATTTGTCATTTCTAAGCTTACCCTGAACATTATAAATGTTGTCATCTACTTCAATCTTAACGCTCTTTACCTGTCCCTGCTGCAGTTTGCTCAAAAATTGGGGATAGGTGTACTTGCTGGCCTCTTCCCCGGACTTTGAAGTAAACTGAATGGCAAACAGGGCCAACAGGACGATGAGCGCGTATATGGCTATGTTTTTCAGAGCTTTATTCAAAGCCATTCTCTCCTTTAATGCTTATACGAAGGGGTAACCATTTTTTTCATGTGTATAGAGATATACCGTAATATTGTAGCATACCGTGATACCCTTTTCAATCATGGCCGCAAACGTGACCGAAAACCTCTTTTCCTCATCGTTTCTGGACCACCAGTATATTCCGGGAATCTGGTCCTGCCGCGCCCCTTTGATCAATTCTTAAACCGAGCAGGGCATATATATTGCCTTTTTCGGCTGCCAGCAGCGGATAAAAGTCACGTTCAGCCCGGGGCAGTTTGATATCAATAAAAAAGTCCTTAATTTTCTTTTTGCCGTTCAGCCCGGTCGGATAAAAATAATCTCCCGGCTGGCGGCTGCGAATTACCAGGTCCTTTTCCAGTTTATCGTAGTCCAGGCAAGCCGCTTTGGTTTTCGGCATATCCTGCCCGGCCGCAATAATCGTAAAAACCAGGGTACAGTCAATCTCCTTAATATATACTTCACCCGGTACCTTAACGGGATAGCAATAAGCCGGCGCTTTTGCATCCGGTTTACCCAGATGCAGTTCCTTATAATTCACCTGCGCGACCAGATCCTGACGCAGCTTGATTTGCCGTCCTGAGCCGGGCCTGGCCAAAAGTTCGCGTATATATTCGACATCAGCTATGCTCCACCCGCTCATGCCTTGCAGCAGGCCCAGCGCATGAAGCAGCAGACGCCGTTGATAAGCGGGATGAAAACCCTGCAGTTTCTGTATATTAAGGATTAGCTTGCCCGGGTCCTGCCGAATCAAAACCTGCGGCCACAGGATGCTGCTCTGCTGCTCCATGGCCTCATTTTCATCCCGGGCAATATCAGCCAGGCGGTTTAGGTTCTCAACCATACGAGGATTAAAATTTTTCTCCAGGCAGGGAAGCAATTGGCGGCGAATACGATTGCGCAGATAATAGGTTTCGTTATTACTGGGATCCAGACAATAGGGGACTGAATTTTCCGCCAGGTAATCCATAATTTCCGCCCGGCGTACACAGAGCAGGGGCCGAATCAGATTGCCGTTTTCCGGCATAATGCTGCGTAAACCCTTAATGCCGCTGCCGCGGATGAGATTAAGCAGAACGCCCTCGGCCCGGTCGTCCTGATGATGAGCCGTAGCCATCTTTGTTCCCCCGGTTTCCTGCATGAGATCCCGGAAAAACTGATAGCGCGCATCCCGCCCCGCTTCTTCCAAAGATTTTCTCTCCTGCCGCGCCTTATTTCTGATGTCCTGACTCCGGCAATAGAACTCTATGCCCTGCTTGCGGCAATAGCCCCGGACTAATTCTTCTTCCTCCCCGGCTTCTTCCCGCAATTGATGGTTGAAATGGGCCGCGATGATTCTGCCTTCGAGTTCACGCATCAAGCCATGTAAAAGGTGCAAAAGAGCCATAGAATCCGGCCCCCCGGAAACTCCGACAATTACAACATCGCCGGCTGTAATCAGCCCCTGCTCAACAATGAATTTTTTAACCTTATCACGCATAAAACTTTCCTTAATATTGACGCTGAAAACGCTGACCATTTATGAATATCGCAGAATGTATCTAATTGATATGCTACCCAAGTTTAAACCGTTAGTAAACGCATAATCTAAATGGTTGTGCATTCAAACCGAAAAATTTGACCCTGCCGCTGATAATAGGCATTGATATTACTTCGCGACACCCCGCGTAAACTTATCTACAGAAAATAAAAAACCATACTTTCCTATACAATCAAAAAACAAAACACAGGTTTACACTAATAATCATATTCTAAAATCAGTGTAAATCTGTGTTAATCTGTGGCTATTAAATTCTTACGCCACATCAATGTACATGCATATGATGCTCATGTCGTCAGCGGGTTTGCCTTTACATAGGCTCATGGCCTTGTTCATGAGCAGCTCGGCCAGGCGCTGGGGGTCGTTCTCATCCACACTGCTCAGAAAATCGGGCAGCCAGCGGTCCGCCCCAGCCTGGCGGGATATCTCCAGAACTCCGTCACTGACCATAACCAGCATATCCCGGGGGCAGAGATAACGTTTTTCACAGGCCGCTTCCACCTCCTCCAGTATGCCGACCGGCGGCGAACTGGCACTGATAGCCGCCACATTCCGGCCCCGTTTTAGAAAAGACGGGGCTGCCCCCACCTTAACCACATCTAATTCTCCCGAATATAAATCTATTACCAGCATATCTATGGTGGCGAAGCTTTCCTCACAGGAGCGCAGCAGCAAAACAGAATTGATGGTCTGCAGGGCCAAATCCCTATCAAAACCGCAATTTAAAAGATTTTCCAGCAGACGCACTGCTGCCTGGCTTTGCTGGGCGGCTTTTTCTCCTATCCCCATGCCATCGCTTAAGGCCACCAGTTCTTTGCCTTCTTTCAAAGTAGCGATAGTAAAACTGTCTCCGCACACTTTTTCCCGCGCTACCTGGGCGGCGCCGCTGCTGACCCGGTAACTGAGCGCCCTGGTGAGGGTGAAGGAACAGCTGCTGCGGGTCGGGAAGCGCGGGCACTTTTTATCGCACACTACTACCCTTTGCCCCATGATGCCGGAGACCATTGATGCCACCTCGGTTTCGCAGTATTGATGATCACCGCACGACTCACATTGAACATCCAGGTAGAGTTGGGCTCCGCTGCGCACCGGAGTCAGGTTTTTTACCTTCATGCTTCTTTGCTTTAGTTCCAGGAACAGTTTCTTGCGCAATTCATAATCGATGTCCAGTTCCATGTCGATTTCCGCTGCGAGGTTTTTGATTACCTGACTTACCCCTTGAAGCTGACGGGAAACCAGTTCCCGGGATTCATTCAATTTACCTGACCAGTATTCATTAATACGCAGCTTGTCAAAAAGGTGATTGATGCTGTTCACCATTTCGCGGCCATTTACACAACGGCGGCGAAATCCCGGCGGACATTGCTCCAGGTTGACTTCCCCGCCATTCTCAGCCAGAGCGAAAATATCCAGGATTTCCTGCGATGTGCTGTAGGAATCCCGCTCCCAGCATAAATCATAACGCGAACAGTTATGGCAAAATTTATCCGCCAACTCCTCGTAGAGGTAATTCAAGTATCCGCTGCGGCTTACCCGGCCTGTTCCGGGAACGTCTTCCCCAAAGCTGCTGGAGAGTTCGTCAAAGACCCCGGCCAGGTGCGCTATACGCTGGCGGGCTGTAGTCTGCAGTCCCGCATCCATTATTTTTAGTTCTCGATTCCTTATTTCGTCAATTGTACCCAGTGATTGAACCGGCAGTTTTTCCTTCAGACTTTCCGGCAGAAGCATAAATAAAAGTGCAGCCGCGCCGGTTTCCCACATTCCCAGTATGGTGGCCTGGGTCTCGGATATAAACATGGACAAAGCCAGGTTGCCCAGCATAAACCCGATTATTATGCCTAACCGTCCAAAATTCCTGAACATACCGGCCAAAAGACCAGAGATAGCGTACAAACCCAGGCTCTGAGCAAAGACGCTCGAACTCAATGAGGGGATAATCCCTGCCATGACCCCTACCATGGTGCCGCCGCCGCTCCCCCAGATAAGGGCAGCCACCAGGATGCCCAGGCGGCAGAGCACTCCAGCCAGGCTTAAGCCAAAACACTTAATGCCGGTTAAGCCCATAATGAGCCCTATCCCTGCCACCAGAAATGATGCCAGGTCTTCAAAGCTGAATTCCACCAGGGGTTTGCGTGATTGCAGGCTGTCACGGACCACCAGGAATACAAAGCAAAGAATACCTGCGATAATGGCTTCAAAAACCGTCACCATCTCCTGGTAAAAAGAAAGTTCGCTAAGGAGCATGAAAACGGTTTTACTGACAAACACGCAGGCAAAGGTTATCAAGGGCAGCCCCCACCAGTTCTTCTCCCGAGGCAGGGGGGCATAACTTATCACCCCTAATAAAAGCGCGCAGGCTATAATATTTCTTCCCAGGGCGCTGCCGTGCTGCACACTTAAAAAGCCCAGGATTGTGGCCACCGCTATCAGAGCCGCCCGGGCTTTATTACGAAAACCAAACGATGCCAACCAGGCAAACGCAAACGGCAACAATTCCCCCAATACAAAGGCGCGGGCCATTAGTAAAGCGCACAGGCTAAGGCCCAGGCTGCTCCAGGTCAGAAGCGGCTTTACGGCCGGGACCGCTGCCGTTTTAAACACTGGCGGCACCTTAACTCTTTGCAGTAAGGCTGTAATATGAGGTCCGCCTCTGGGTCTTTCATTGACCGCGGAAATACGCTGATAAGGATAGATTTCAATCTTATCCAGCATCTCTCTCCCCCTATTCCATAGTCCTGTCCATCCATTATAACAAGCCTTTATGGTAAATTTTGTAATTACTTAGGGGCAGCATTGCGGTACTTTTTCGTAAAATCATAAAATAGCAGCGAAAATCAGCCTTGATTTTACATGAAACTAAAAAAGGAGGTCCCTTTAATCGAGACCTCCTTTGAGAATCGACTGATTTTATTTAGGCTTTGGCACTCTTGTCAGCATTAGCAGCCGGAGCAGACGGTTTGAGGTAAGCATACCAGTAGAAGCTTCCCACAAAGATTGATCCGCCTACGATGTTGCCCAGGGTAACCGGAACCAGATTGTTCACCAGGAAGGTCTTCCAGGTAAATACTTTAGCGACGCCTGCTTTGAAAGCAGCCATAGCAGCAATAGCGTCAGGAGGCAGGGTTCCGCCCGCGGCCAGCAGAGCAGCCTGGTCAGGGGTCAGAACGCTCTTGGCGGCAACGTCAACGATAGCCGGAATGTGAGAAACAACCAGACCCATGGGAATAAAGAACATGTTGGCTACGCTATGCTCGAAGCCGCTGGCAACGAAGGCCATGATGGGGAAGAAGATCGCGAACACCTTGCCTACCACATCTTTGCTGGCCAAAGCAAGCCATACAGCCATACAAACCAGCCAGTTACAGAGAATGGCCCGGCAGAAGGCTGCGCTCCAGGTCAGTTCGAGTTTGCCTTTAGCGATCAAAAGGGATTTGGCACCTACGGCACCTTTGAAAAGCCCTACTGAAGTGGTGCCATCAGCACCCACACCATAGAAGCCGCCGGCGATAATATAAACCAGCAAAAGAGAACCGATAAAGTTGGCTATCCATACAATAACCCAGTTCTTTAACAGAGCTCCCCAGGAGCAGGAACCGTTCAGAGCGCCGATCATCATGAACATGTTGTTGCCGGTGAACAGTTCCGCGCCGCCGATAACAACGAGCATCAGGCCTACGCTAAATACTGCGCCGAACATAAACTGACCAAAGCCGTTACCCAGGTATTTGGCAATATCCTGGCCCACCATGGTGGCCAGGTTGGCGCCGAAGCCAATGTAGACCCCGGCCAGTATCCCCAGTATTAATAACTGGCCGAAGGTAAGGGTGGATTTCTTTTGACTTATGCCGCAGCTACGCCTGCTACTTCACCAGGTCCAAAACAATTCATCAATTACTCATCCTTTCAATAAATATAATAGGGCTGCGATTCCACACAGATTCATACAGATTCTTAAGCATGAACACAAATATAAAAGATGGTATTAAATCAGGTTTTGGGTTTAATCATAATCTGTATTCATCTGTGTTGGTCATGGTCAATTTTAAATTTTCTCTACCCGCGCGGCAGCTACCTTGTACTCGGGAATGCCCGCTACCGGGTCCAGGGACTCCGGTGAAGCGTTAGTGAGTACATTGGCTGCGGCTTCCGCAAAGTGGAAATAAGTGAAAATAACATTTTCGCTTACTGCTGCGGTTATTCTGGCCTTCACATCGATTTTTCCCCGGCGGGTAATCACTCTTACCATGTCGCCGTCGTTAATACCCAGATTTGCAGCCGTAACCGGACTAATCTGCACTTCATTTTCAGGTTGTATAGCATCAAGCGCTATTGCCCGTCGGGTCATGGTACCGGTATGGTAATGATAGAGACTGCGTCCGGTAGTTAAAATGAGCGGGTATTCTTCATCAGGCAATTCAGCCGCTTCTTTAAATTCAATCGCGTGGAATAATCCCAGCCCGCGATTAAATTTTTCCTTGTGCAGAACCGGAGTTCCGGCATGATCCTCACTGGGGCAGGGCCACTGCAAACCCTTTCCTTCCAGGCGCTGGTAGGTCATACCCGCATAGGAAGGAGTTACGGTGCGGATTTCCTCGAAAATCTCTTCCACTGAGTTGTAATTCATGCTATAGCCCAGGCGATTAGACAATTCACAGATAATCTGCCAATCGGGGCGGGCGTCTCCGCGAGGATTGACCGCCTTGCGCACCCTTTGCACCCGCCGTTCGGTATTGGTGAAGGTGCCGTCCTTTTCAGCAAAACTTACTCCCGGAAATACCACATCCGCCTTTTGAGCGGTTTCGGTCAGGAAAATATCCTGGACCATCAGGAAATCCAGGTTGTCCAAGGCCTCTTCCACATGATGAATATCAGGGTCGCTCATCATCGGGTTTTCACCGATTACAATAAGTCCTTTCAGTTCTCCATGGTGAGCTTTGGCAATAGCGGCGGTTATAGTTAATCCGTTATTCGGTGAAAGCTTAACTCCCCATGCCTTTTCAAATTTCTCCCGCACAGCGTCGTCAACTACCTTCTGGTAGGCGGGATAAGTCACGGGCAGAGCTCCCATGTCACAGGCTCCCTGCACATTATTCTGGCCGCGCAAGGGATTTACCCCGGTTCCGGGTTTACCCAGATTGCCAGTAAGCAGTGCCAGATTGCAGATGGATTTTACATTATCAGTACCGGTGCTATGCTGGGTAAGTCCCATGGCGTAGCATATCGACGCTCTTTCCGCACTGGCATAAAGACGAGCGGCCATCCTGATATCTTCAGCCGCAACTCCAGTTATCTTTTCCACAGCTTCAGGCGTATATTTGGCTACAACCGCAGCCATTTCTTCATAGCCCTCGGTGCGGTTGGCGATGAACTCTTTATCCGCCAGTCCTTCCTCGATAATAACATTCATCATCCCATTGATTAATGCCACATCAGTACCGGGCTTGAATTGTATAAATACATCCGCCATATTGGAAAGGTCAATAGAGCGGGGGTCGGCCACAATCAATTTGGCGCCGTTCTTACGTACATTGCTCTTGATTTTGTAGCCTATTACCGGGTGGTTTTCGGTGGTATTGGTTCCAATTAAAAATACCAGCTGCGCGTCATTCTGCAACTCATTAATGGAGTTGGTCATTGCGCCGCTTCCAAATGCTGCCCCCAGACCGGCGACAGTAACGGAGTGTCAGAGACGGGCGCAATGGTCGACGTTATTGCTTCCTATTACGGCCCTCATAAGCTTTTGCGCCAAATAATTCTCCTCATTAGTCATTCGAGCTGACGAGAACATGGCCAGGGAATCAGGGCCGTTTTTCGCTTTTATTTCCTTAATCTTTCCGGCGGCATAATCCAAGGCCTCATCCCAACTGGCCGGCCTTAATTCACCATTTTCTCTGATTAATGGGGTGGTAAGGCGCTGGGGAGAATTAACAAAATCCCAGCCAAAACGGCCCTTAACACACAGCGCCCTTATTGACCGGGCTGAACCCTTCGTCGCGCATGGAGCTTACCCCCACTATCTGGTCGTCTTTGACATTAAGCTCGAAAGTACAGCCTGTTCCGCAGTAGGTACAGGTAGTTGCCACTTTATCGACCTGATAGGATTTGCCCTTGCCCATGGAAATCTTGCTGTTCAGCGCTCCCACCGGGCAAACCATGACGCACTGGCCGCAGAATACACACGGCGAATCCTCCAGGTTGCCGTTGAAAGCCGTGGCGATTCGGGCATGATGACCCCTGTGTTCAACATTGATAGCCTGGGCTCCGGTTATTTCTTCACAGGCCCGAACGCAGCGGGTGCACATGATGCACTTATCATAATCCCTTTCAATAAAGGGATTGGGGTCGTTTTTAAAGAAGTGCGGGCCTTCCCCCGCAAAACGAGACTCCCCTACCCCGTAGCGGTAGCAGTAGTCCTGCAGGCGGCAGTCCCCGTCCTTTTCGCAGACATGGCATTCCAGTTTGTGGCGGGCCAGCAAGAGCTCCAGGACCACCTTACGGGCCTCAATAACATCCGGACTCTCGGTCTCTATTACCATGTTGTTCTCGACCGGAGTTACACAGGAAGCCAGCAGATTGCGGCGTCCCTTGGCCTCTACCACACAGATGCGGCAGGAACCGGCCAGTCTGAGGTCGGGATCATAGCAAAAAGTGGGTATATCGGCTCCGGCTTGGCGGCAGGCATCAATCAGCATAGTGCCTTTAGGCACCTGCATTTCTTTTCCGTCTATAGTTATATTAAACATCTTTTTCCTCCTTTCTTATAAACTACAGCACTTTGCGCAGGTATTCATGCTTGAAATGTTTTATAGTGCTGTCGATAGGAATGGGGGCGGCTTGCCCCAGGCCGCACAGGGCTGCCTTTTGCATTACCTTGGAAAGAAGGGTTAAAAGATCGAGGTCCGCTTCCCTTCCGCGCCCGTTATTGATACGTTCCATTATCTCCCGGCAGCGGAAGGTTCCTTCACGGCACGGGTTGCACTTGCCGCAGGATTCATGTTCAAAGAATTTAGATATTCTGGTTACTACATCAACAATGTCTCTGGTCTCGTCCAGTACCAGTACCGCGCCTGAACCCAGAGCCGCTCCGATTTTGCCCATGGAATCAAAGTCTATGGGGGTATCCAGGTTGGCTTCCGGAATAAACGCCCCGGAGGTGCCGCCTACCTGTACGGCTTTAAATTTCTTGCCGCCGGGGATGCCTCCGCCCAGTTCAAAGATGACTTCCCGCAGGGTTGTGCTGGTAGGTACTTCAAAATAGGTGCGATTGACTACATCACCGGTCAGGGTAAGGACCTTGGTGCCGGGATAGCTGGCTGCGCCGATTCCCGCAAACCATTGGGCGCCATTAACCAGTATATATGGCAGGCAGGCAAAGGTTTCCACATTGTTCACCACGGTCGGAGCTTTCCATAAGCCCTCCACGCCGGGGAAAGGCGGCTTAAAGCGGGGCTCGCCGCGATGACCCTCTATGGATTCGATCAGGGCGGTCTCCTCACCGCAAACATAAGCCCCCGCGCCCATTCTCACTTCTATGTCGAAGTCGCCCAGAGCGCCGCTGGCTTTGGCGCTGGCGACGGCCTTGCGCAGGAGTTCCGCCACAAAGGGGTATTCGCCCCGGCAGTAGATGTATCCCTGCTGGGAGTTAATGGCCAGACCGCAGATAGCCATGCCTTCAATCAAGGCCTGGGCGTTCTTCTCACAGATTATCCTGTCTTTATAGGTTCCCGGTTCGCCTTCATCCAGATTGCATACTACATATTTTACCGGTACATTCTGGGGTACGAAGCTCCATTTCATGCCGGCGTTAAAACCGGCGCCGCCGCGCCCCCTGAGATTCGATGATTTTACCTCTTTGATGAGGTCTTCTCTGCTCATCCCGCGAGCTTTTTCTAGACCCTTATAGCCTCCAACTTTGATATAATCTTCGGCACTGGCGGGGTCTATACGATCTGCATGCTCCAGCAGGACACGCATTTCTATAGCTGTCTTCATAACAATCCCTTTCTTTCTCTCCCGCATCTTTATTTATATATCGCGGGTTCTATTTATACCTCGCCAGTATTTCAGGTACCTTTTGGGGAGTGACATCAAAAACCGGTTCGCTGTTAACGCTTAGAACAGGCGTAGCCTGGCACTGGCCAATACACTCGGTCAACTCCAGGGTAAACCTGCCATCGGCTGTCGTTTCCCCTACCTTAATATTCAGTTCTTTTTCCAGAGCCTTTAATACTTCATCGGCGCCGGCAATGTGACAGGGCGCGCTTTCACACATGCGGATAATATATTTGCCGCGCTTTTTCACTGACAAATAGGAATAAAATGTGGCCACTCCATAAGCCTGGGCTTCGGAAATGCCAAATACTTTTGCCGCTTCGGAAACCGCTTCTTCAGGAAGGTAATTATATTTACGTTGGATAGCGTGGTAGGCTTCAATAAGTCCGCCGGGCTTGTCCCGATACGGGGAAATGATATCCAGGCAGCTGGGCACAGTTTCACCTCCTTTCTCTTCTTGTTTTGATCATTCCTTGACACGCAATGAGACTTGCCATGTTACAAGAAAATTATCATTTCTCATTTAAACTCCATTATATTATATATTCCACAGCAAATCGGCATCACCTTGCCTGGCCAGGGATGTATAACCGATAATTATATAACAACATTTTACATGCCAAAGACACTATGCCTGACATTTAACGTCCAAGAAGGAAATTTCGCTTTGAGAATAAATTCACCTGTAATATATATTAGTTAAAATAATGGTTCTGCTCACGCCCCTGGTTTTTCCAAATCAAACCGTCGAGAATATCGCTTTCGCTGACGGTTATATAATCACGGTTCAGTTCTTCCATTATTATCTTAATTATTAACGCGCCGGAAGGATGATGTCAGCTCTTTCCGGCTGTAAACCGGGTATGAGCCTCCGTTCCGGCAGGGTCAAACTGTTTAGTTTATTGTATATTTCATTGACGTCCTGGCAGGAAAGCATCTGACCATGCACCAGTTCGGACCTGTATTCCCTCAGCTTGAGTTTAACCGCCGCCAGGGTGGCGGCGGTTCCCCCGACAAACACCAGGGGATTATCTGCCCATTCAGCTTTATGTTGATTTAATACTGCCAATGCCCGTCTTATAGCATCAGAATTCATGCGGGTCTCGGTTGCGCGCACCGCCCCCAGGGGCAGTGAAAGGGCAAAAACACCGCCTGCATTTTCCAGCATAAATTCGGTGCTGCCTCCGCCAAGATCGACTACCAGCGGAGAAGCGATCAGGCTTAATCCCTTTTTAACTCCCAAATAACTTAAGGCGGCTTCTTCATTTCCATCAATAACCCTGACATTAAACCTGCACTCCCGCCAGGCTTCTTCGACAAATTCATCCCGATTGCCGGCCTCCCGTACCGCACTGGTCGCCACTATATCGGTATGATCCACCTGGTAACCGCCTATTATGGTTTTAAAATCCCGCAGGCAATCCAGGTTCGTCGGACGGCGTCAGGCGACAGCATTTTGCTGGCGGCTGTGCCCTGCCCTATGCGGGTGGTCTGCATGTCCCGATGCAAAATCTTCAGCCCGTCCTCACCCAATTCGGCAATTAAAAGCCGGCAGGAATTGGTGCCGATATCGATAGCCGCATAACGCATAAACTCACCTCGAAGTAAATTTAGCCACAGATGAACACTGATAGGTCACGGATTTACACAGATAGTTTTAATGGTTCTATTTATATATTTATAATATATTTATAATAGTTGAACATGCCGACAACTGATTGCAAAGGAGTACAGCAGTAGTTTTATTCACAAATGTTCATATGCATAGCTTACTATAAATAATGAACCCTCATGAGACTTTTATCTGTGTAAATCAGTGTATAATCTGTGATCATCTGTGGTTTATTATCTTAATAAAAAAATTAAAGGCACTTCTCGTAAGAAGTGCCTTTATAGAATTCTGTTGTTAAGCGTTGCGGTTGCGCCGGCGCGGCTCCATTTTTTGTTTGAGGGGCTGCATGCGTTCATCGCTTTCCTTCAGAAAACGTGTAATCATGTCATCCAAATCTTTGGGTTTGCTGTTAGAGGCTCCGGAATAATTATCCCGGGGACTATTATAGTGACTGTTTTCAGGTTTGCGGCTTACCGGGGCAGGCTTTGGCGCCGCCTGCTTAATAGAAAGGCCAACCTTTTTCCCGGCTACATTAAGCACTTTTACCGTAACCTTGTCGCCTTCTTTAATAAAATCCTTAACATCGCGGACATAGGTATCGGCAATCTCAGAGATATGAACCAGCCCCACCGCTCCTCCGGGTAGTTCCACAAAAGCTCCGAATTTCGTAATACCCTGGACTGTCCCTTCTAAAATATCTCCGGGTACGATATTGCTTTGTTCAATTGGCATGAAAACAGATGTCCCCCTCAACAAATTCTAGATTAATTGTATCCAGGAGACGAACACTAGTCAACTAGAATAAACATCTGACCACCGCTAGAAGCTGTCATCTGATGGTTCGATTTCCACTATGTAAGTTTCGCCCTTCTTAACCATGTGCAGCTTTTCCCGTGCTATTTTTTCTATTGCAGCCGGAGAGCGGGCTTCCTTCAGCTGAGCTTTTAAATCTAATTGAACCGCATGCAGCCGCTCACTTTCTTTTTGCAGGCTTTCCCTGCGTTCACTCAAATCCCATATCACTTTAAGTTTGGGCACTACAGGAACCATCAGCAGGCACAGGGCCGCCAAAACCGCAAAAGTCCGAAATCTGCTTTTAGTCGTCTTCACCAGCTTCCTCCCCCTTGAACAAACCCAGGACTTCCCCGGGCAGCACAATAACCACTTCATAGCCTTTGGCACGGGCACGGTTATACAAGGTAGCCACCGTACTGGGACTTATGTCAAGTATCTGGCAAATCTCCTCACTGCTTTTACCGGTTTCCTTAAGTACAACTACCTGCTTTTCTCTGAAGCTTAGTTTTTCTGCTCCGCGAATTTCAATTTTCATTCCTTAACCTTGTCTACAGGTTTTCCACAAATTGTGGACAAATTTAGTATATGCTACAACAACCTGAAAGGGCAAGGTTTTTCTTGCCGCAAAGCTAATATGTCGCGTGGGGACCGTCTCCGCGCGACACACTTAACTCCCTAATCATCCGGATTTAAAGGAGGATCATTATTCTTTTTGCCCAAGCCGCCGCAAACGGCGCTTATTTTCTTCACAACCGCCGCAAGTCCATGCCAGATAAACGCACCTGCCCGTATGGTTTTTAATGCTGCTTCCAGCAAATAACTATCCAGGTATTGGGCCAGTTTGCGAAAATAGATTATGATGCCGATTAACAAGGCCAGGAGTATATAGAATCTGATCTCTCCCTGGTTTATCCATAACATGGCGGCAAAAACCAGCAGAATTATGAAGATCCATAACAGCAGATCAAAAATATATAGCACCGCTGCTTTTAATTTGGCATGGCGTATAATTATCTGATAATAATTTAATACCAGGCCGCTGGCCAGGCCCAGTACCAGGGTTAATACAAAAGCTTGGATTTGCTGCAATGTTTCGGGCAAAGTCAGGCCCTCCCCCGCAGTTATTTTAACAGGCGGTTGAGGATGCTTTTTCCTCGTGTTTTCAGGTCGCTGCCCTGTTCCTTATATTCCAGATGATTCGCTTTCCCGGTTATGCTTACTTTGCCTTCCTCAAGATTCAAAGTGCTCACATGAAGATCCTGTCCCGAAATAACCAGATATCCCAGATCGGTTTCCAATATTACTTCCTGTTCATCAAAGGTGACTACATTCTTTATCCCTGCCATCTGGATACTGCTGCGATTAACCATTGTCAGGCTGTGTTCAGACATACCTATCCCTCCCGCGGCTTTTTTCAGTTGTAATAAAGATATGCCAGAAACAACGGCTTATGACAAAAATGCAAAAGCAGGGGGAGTGACAAGGGGACGAGTGACAAGGGGAGTGACAAGGGGACGGTTCTCCTGACACCCTCTCGAGGGTGTCAGGAGAACCGTCCCCTTGTCACTCAAAACTAAAATCGCCCTGTAAAACAGGGCGATATATTATTCAAGTACACGGTATAAATTCTTGGCCTCTGCGGCTTTTACATTTTCCTTTATATCAAGAATCTCAAAAACTGTCTGCCGCTCCCCCACCTGTATAGTTAGGATATCCCCTTTTTTAACCTCTGTGGATGGCTTGGCAACTCTCCCATTGACAAGAACCCTTTCATTTTCCGCAAAATCTTTGGCAACACTGCGCCGCTTAATTATGCGCGAGACCTTCAGGTATTTGTCCAGGCGCATATCTCTAGTCTACCGCGTCTTTTAAAGCTTTTCCGGCTTTGAATGCTGGTACTCTGCTGGCGGGTATTTTTATTTCCGCGCCGGTCTGCGGGTTTCTTCCCTTGCGCGCCTGCCGGTCGCGTACTTCAAAAGTGCCAAAACCTACGAGCTGGACCTTTTCGCCGCCTTTCAAAGCTTGCTCAACCACAGCAAAAAAAGCATTGGTCACCTTTTCCGCATCCTTTTTAGTCATATCGGTTTTAGCTGCAATATCGGCAATTAATTCTGTTTTGTTCAAGTTTTTATCCCTCCTTATATTTTTTATTTATTGTGCCTATTCGCTATGTTTTGGCATTATCCTTCTTTTGAAAGGAAAAACTTGTATGAGCCAGGATGATTAACAGCTGGATTACCGTTTACAGCCCCTGCCTTTTGGCTTCATCCCAAAGCAAATCCAGCTCTTCCAGGCTTAACTGGTTGAATTTCTTTCCCTGCAGCCGCACGCGGTCTTCTATATAATTGAAACGGCGTGTAAACTTGTCATTGCAGGCCTGCAGGGCCGCCTCCGGTTCGACCCCTTTAAACCGGGCCACATTAACCATCGCAAAAAGAAGGTCTCCCATTTCCTCCTCGATTTCCTGCTGGTTATTGGCCTGGGCAAGCTCGTCCATTTCTTCCTTAACCTTTTCCAGGGCGCCGGTTATGTCGGGCCAGTCAAAACCCACCCGTGCCGCCTTTTCCTGTACTTTTTCAGCTCTCATTAAGGCTGGCAGCATGGAGGGAATCCCCTCCAGGATATATTTTTTCTCTTTTTTGAAGCCTTCCCAACGATCCAGTACATCATGGCTGGTTTTAAGCTGCAGGGAACCAAAAACATGAGGGTGTCTTTCCACCATCTTATCTTTTACGGTATCGGCCACATCAGCAAAATCAAAACTGCCCTCGCGGCTGGCCAGAGCAGCATGAAATACTACCTGCAAAAGCACGTCTCCCAGCTCTTCCCTGAGTTTATCCATATTATTTTCCTGAATAGCGTCAATGACTTCATAACATTCTTCAATTAGATACCGCTGCAGGGATTGGTGGGTTTGTTCGCGATCCCAGGGACATCCGTCAGGCGCCAGCAAACGCTCCATAATCTCAATTAATTCCTCAATAGCCCGGCCGGGACTAGACATCCGTCAACACCTCATTCTCAGATTATCTATTAATCATTTTTTTCAGCATATCTATATCCAGTTCCCTAATTAGCAATAATAACAGGCCGTAAACGCTACCCCTGCCGTAATAGCCAGGAGGGTGGAAATATGCGAGTTAAGGTCCGCCCCTATCAGGGCCTGATACACGATTTTAACTCCCAGGGTCATGACTACTGTAACCAGCATGATTTTTATCAGCCGTTCCTTTTCATAAATGACTCCGGTTATTTTTTTAAGGGATATGATATTTATTGACGAACCGATTAAAAACGCCAGCACCGTACCCAAAGCCGCCCCCCGGATATTCAGGGCGGGTACGCTGGTTAAGGTGTAATTAAATATGACTTTAAATACCCCGGTGATAATTAGGCTGCGCATAGCTAATTCCGGGCGGCCCGCGCCCTGCAACCCGGCGCTGGATATTTGAAAAGCCGCTAAAACTATGCAGGCAAAGGCCATCGGTTCTAGGGCCCGGCCCACTTGAGGCAATTTGTAAAGTAGATCTGATATGGGATAAGCCAGAATATACAGTCCTGCTGTACACGGCAATGACACAATCATACCAGCACGCAGGGCGTAATTAATCCGCTGGTAAAGCATGCTCCGGTCTGATCTGGCCAGGGCTTCGGCTACAGCCGGGACCAGACTGGTGCCTATGGAAATCGTAAGTATAGCTGGCAAACTGATAAGAACAGAGGCCATTCCCGCTAGCTGGCCATATAATGCCATCGCCTGGGAATGACTATAATGAATCGCTTCCAGCCGCCCCGGCACTATAATGGCATCCACTATCTGCAGCAAAGGCAGCACCACAGCGCCAAAGGAAACCGGTATGGCCATATACACCATTTCTTTGCCCAGCGACCATGAACCGGTTCCGGAATAGTTTAATTCAACCTGGTCATGGCGCTGTTTTTTACGAAAACGATAATAATAGATGAAAAGCACCACGATCCCGGCTATACCTCCCACCACCGCTCCGCTGGTCGCTCCCGCGGCGGCGAATTCCAACCCCCGGGGAAAGAGGAGATAAGCAAAAATCAGCACCGCGGTTACGCGGAACAACTGTTCAATCACCTGGGATACCGCGGTGGGCATCATGGTTTGATAACCCTGAAAATACCCGCGGTAAACCGACATCAACCCCGCGAAGAATATGGCAGGGGCTACTGCCACTATGGGCCAGTAAGCCCGGGGCTCGTTTAAAATATGGTCGGCGATGAAATGCGCTCCCTGCATAACTGCCAGGGTTAAGATCAAACCGGACACGCCTAAAATGAGCAGTGAGACCCGGAATATTTTGCGGCTGTCGCCGCTGTAGCCCTCGGTTTCCCGGCGCGAGACCAGCACGGATATGGCTACTGGAACCCCGGCTGTAGCCAGGGACAGAATCGTCGTATATATGGGGTAGGCCATCTGATAGAGCGCCATCCCCTCGGGTCCGATTAGTCGCGCCAAGGGAATGCGGTATATGGCGCCCATCAGCTTGCTGATGCCTCCCGCTACCGCCAGTATAAAAGCTCCCCACAGGAAATGCTTTTTGTTTTCCATCACAATCCTCCCCCATTACCACGAAGCTTATTATATCACCGGGAAAAACAATTCACCACAGATTAAGGCAAAACACTTCCCACAGAACAAATTCGCCCTCCGGGCGATCAGCGTTATGGTTTTAGATTGCCGCGTCGCTGCGCTCCTCGCAACGACAGTAAGGTTGTTCCCGAAGGTAATCCTTTATTGTGTCATTGCGCTCACAGCGAAGCAGTCTTTCGTGTCATTGCGAGCACAGCGAAGCAATCTTTCGTGTCATTCGCTCACAGCGAAGCAATCTTTCATGTCATTGCGCTCACAGCGAAGCAGTCTTTCCCCGTTTTTGCAGTCATGACAGGGCTGGTGTCAAGAGAACCGTCCCCTTGACACCCGTACATAAAAAAGCGATCTTATATGCATAAGACCGCTTGCGCCTACTTATTTCCTGTTCTACTGTTCCATCTGCTTGGCCAGGAAGCCCGCGGCTGTCTCAGCCAGCTTTATTTCCAGGTCGCCCAGCTTTACCCCTTGATCCTTGCTGACTATTATTACCGCGCCGATAGGATCGCCTTGGGTGACTATAGGAGCGATAACCTGGGATTTGATGGTATATTCCCGGTCATCCACCTGAATAACATGCTGGTTTTCATCATCCGTGGCCTGTATTTCGTTCATGACCAGGGTATTTCTCTCTTCCAGGGACCTCTCCACCGCTTTGCCGATGGGCTTGCTGAGAAATTCCCGTTTGTTGGCGCCGGCAACGGCAATAACCACATCCCGGTCAGCAATCATGGAAATATGCCCTATGGTTTCGTTAAGTGAGTCTGCGTATTCTTTAGCGAAATCCCCCAATTCCCCGATGGGAGAATATTTCTTTAAAATTACTTCGCCTTCCCGATCAACAAAGATTTCTAGAGGGTCACCCTCACGAATGCGTAAAGTTCTGCGTATCTCTTTGGGAATAACAACCCTTCCCAGGTCGTCTATGCGTCTAACGATTCCTGTTGCTTTCAATTGACAATTATCCCTCCTTCTTTTTGAAAATCTTGAAAATGTGGTTTTCTTTCTCAGTGATAGTATATAACTCAAAATCCCCTTTTATTCACTTTTTGCCATAAGGCCAGAAAAAAATTAATCCTTTCAATAATATTCATTTGCACATCCCGAAAGACATGAGAATCCTGGAAACCCATCCTATACTTTAAGATTTATCCTACTTTCAATGTTTTATTCCTCCAGCCTGTCATATATTTCTAGACATCGGGTCAAAATATATTAGCAAAATCACCTGGGAGGATTTTAATGCCTAAAATAAGCAAACTGCAATTCTACGCGGTGCTCTTGATATTAACCACTCCGCTGGCTTTTCTGATAACGCCTGGCATGCTGACCTCGGTCCTCTTTAATAATGCCTGGATGGCAATAGCGGCAGCTATTATTCCTTCTATACTAATAATTAGCATGTATATCTACATAATCAGGAAAAACCCGCGTCCCTTTCCCCTCATGCTGGAAGACTGCCTGGGGTCCATATGGGGACGAATAGTCGCGGTGGTTTACAGCCTTTTCTTTCTTCTCACCGCCGGTTTTATCGTGCGGATATTTACAGATTTTATTGAAACCAATGTGCTGCCTGGCACGCCCATCAGCGTCTTTATAGCCGTTATGCTGTTTACCGGTTTTTATGTTATAAAATCTGGTCTTCAGGTCTTGATGCGCTGTTTGGAAATAGTAGTTCCCATAGGTGTGATTTTTTCATTGCTAATAATGTTGATTAGTCTCACGGAAAACGTGGATTTCAGCAATCTGCTGCCAATCGTCAATCTAAAGCCCCTGGGCCTGGTTATCGGAACCGCTCACGTGCTGGTATTCATAGGCAAACTGATGCCGGTTTTAACCCTGGCCTATTTTTGTGAAGAAAACGTTAAAATCGAAACCATAATTTTTAAAGCCCTGGCCCTTTTCTTGCTGCTTATACTCCTGCCCAGCCTGGCGGTTATAATGGTCTTTGGCGACACCTTGAGCAATTACCTGAGTTTTCCTACCTTTTCCCTGGTCAGATCAATTTCAATCGGCAAATTTATCAAGAACATCGATATTGTTTTTATCGGTATTTGGATATTAGGCATATTCGGATCAATGTCAATTTCCTGGTTTATGTTCTGTTATTCGCTGCAGCAAGCCCTGCGTCTAAAAGACTACCGGTTTTTAGCCGCTCCCAGCGCCCTTATAATTGGTGTAGCCGCTATTCAGCTGGCTCCCAACATTATCGAACTGCAGTTGTTGCTGACCAAAGTGCTTCCGTTTGTATATGCGTTTTTCTTGATCTTAATTCCCTTTTTCCTTTTTATAATCTGCCTGTTTAAGCCTGATGTTAAAAAAAATGCCCCCCGTGAGGAAACTGCATAAACCTGCCTGTATATGCTCAAAATATACCAGCACCCTATAAAACCCATTGGCGTTCAAATTCATGTGTGCCCATTGGTCGTTAACCACAATACATCCAGATAAACCAAGGTAGGATATTATGCGACTTTTAGAAACAAAAAAAAATAACCCGCCTGAAAGCACCCCCGGCGAGATTTTTGCTCGGCCGCTTTCCAGCGATCTGCAGGAAAACGAACATTACCTCGATATTCTTCTGCGCGGTTGTTCGGATGTGGTTCGGAAAACCTTTTCTTTTGGTCTTGATAAATCTATTCAGGCCATGATTGTATATTTTGACGGGCTGGTTGACCGCATAGAAGTTGAAAACAACCTGCTCAAGCCCTTGATGTCAGAGATAAATATGCAGAATCAGCCGGTTATAGATAACCAGGAAAGAGACTTGTTCGCGGTTGTAAACGATAAAATACTTACGCTGGCTGAAGTACATGTTATTGAAACCTTCAGCGATCTCTGCCACCACATCAGTTCCGGCGATACGGTCTTAATGATTGATGGTTTTGCCCGGGCTGTCAGCGCCGGCACCCGCTCCTGGCAAAACCGCGGCATCCAGTCACCCGAGAATGAAGTAGTCATTTTCGGTCCCAAGGAAGGTTTTACTGAAACGCTGCGGTTCAATACCGCTCTGATACGCCGCCGCCTGAAATCAACCAATTTTAAAATTGAGAGCATGGTTCTGGGGCGAATAACTAAAACCGATATAGCTGTTTGTTATATAGACAGCATTGCTCCGGCGGCTCTGGTGGATGAGGTCAAAAGCCGCCTGCAAAAAATCGATATTGACGCGGTTCTGGACACTAATTATATTAAGGAATTTATTGTTGATAATAAATATACCGTTTTTTCCCAGGTGGAACACACCGAAAAACCGGACCGCATTTGCGGGCACCTCCTGGAAGGCAGGGTGTGCATAATGGTGGACGGTTCTCCCATGGCCCTGGTGGTTCCGGTATCCTTCCCCCGCTACTGGATATCTCCGGAAGATTACTATCTGCATTTCATCCCGGCTTCCCTGTTCCGGATGCTGCGTTTTGTTTCTTTTTTAACCGCCCTGCTCCTGCCTTCCCTTTATGTGGCGGTCATTAGCTATCATCACGAAATGATTCCTACAGATCTTTATCTGACTATAGCCGCGACCCGGCAGGGCGTTCCTTTTCCGGCTTTTGTGGAAGCGCTTTTGCTGGAATTTATGTTCGAAATGCTGCGTGAGGCCGGTCTGCGATTGCCCCGCGCCGTAGGCCCCGCCGTCAGTATCGTGGGCGCTCTGATAATAGGCGATGCCGCCGTCCGCGCCGGACTGGTTTCAACGCCTATGGTGGTGGTGGTTGCCGCCACCGGCATAGCTTCTTTTGTCATGCCTTCTTATAATGCCGCTATAATCGTACGCATCCTGCGTTTCGGCTTGCTGATCGCCTCAGCCCTGCTGGGATTCCTGGGTATAATGATAGGCCTTATTTTAATGATGATCAGAATGGCGTCACTCTCATCGTTTGGCCTGCCCTACCTGGAACCCCTGGCTCCTTTTAACCTCCAGGAAATGGGGGATATATTGGTACGCCGGCCCTGGTTTTTAAGCCGCAACCGTCCTTACCTTCCAGGCATGGAAAACCAGGTCAGGTTGGGCAGCCCGGCAAACGAGGACATAGAAAAATGAAGAAACACCTTCTGATATTTATGTTTTTATGTCTGTTGGGCAGCGCAGGATGCCAGGCCAGAGAGGTTAATGATACGGTAGTCCCTACGGCTCTGGGATTTGAGCTGGAAAATGACAATCAATTAAAACTTAGCATGCAGCTGGCACAGCCCAAGCCCTCTCAGCAGGGCGGTTCATCCCAAGGCCAGAAGCCCTTCATAGTCCTGTCCGGCCTCGGACGTACAGCTACGGAAGCCAGTCGGCAGATTTCTCTAAATAATCCCCGTTTCCGATTGCTGTCCCAGGCCAGCCTCTACTTGATGGGAGAAAAACTCGCCCGCCATGATCTTTCCGTATGTGCGGACGTGCTGTCGCGCAGTCCGGATATACGCGAAAGCGCTATTATTATGGTTACAAATGGCAGCACCCCGGAAGAGATCCTTAATGCCTCCGTTCCCATGGAACCTTATTCCGGTACGGCTCTGCCCAAAATGATACGCATTCAGGAAAGGCTTCTGGGTGTTTATCAGCCGGTTACCCTGCAGGAATTCCTGTACCGCCTTTCCAGCCCCGGAATCGACGTGGCTCTGCCCGAGGTCACAGTAACTGAGAATAACGGTCAGCCTGCGCCGCTTTTAAATGGTACAGCAATATTTAAAGGCGCAAAAATGGCCGGGGAGCTTAACGAAAGAGAAAGCCGGGGCTACCGCTGGATGAAAGCCGGCAATATCCAAGGCGGCATGTTTATGATTCCTTCTCCGCGACATCGCAACAGACACGTTGCTCTGGAGATTTTACGGTCGAACGCCAAAGTAACACCGGAAATAAAAGATGGTTCCATCTTGATAAAAATTGATGTTACAGGCGAAGGCAATTTCTATGAACAGAACTCAAGCGATCAATTATTAACGTCTCAGGGCATCAAGGATATGGAAAAGATGGCCGATCAGGTCATCGCCGCCGATATCCGGGCCGCTATCTCGCGGGCGCAGGAATCGCAGAGCGATATATTCGGCTGGGGAAAACTGATTAATGACCATTACCCGGAAAGCTGGCGGACTATGCAAAAAAACTGGTCAGATATTTTCCCCACGGTGGAAAGCAGGGTCAAGGTGGATTTCTCTATTCGCCGTACTTATCTCTTTCAAAAATCGTTCAGGGTTCAGTAGTTATTTGATAATAGCATCTGCTTAAACTGATTTAAGGTTTTTATTGCATCTAATAAAACTATTACCGCATGGCTGCAGCTTGCGGCCATGGCAGTTTATCGGGCAATAAGGGGCGATAAGGCAGTGTTGTGGTTGTTGATTTTACTGGGATTGCTGGTCATAGGGCTGGAGGTTCCCGGTTTATGGAAGCAAAAACTGTATAAAGAGCTGTTGGTTTTTGGTTTGTTTTTTGGCCTGAGCATGTTTCTGGGTCTGGCGCAGCTCTATGGCTGGCATTTGTACAACCCGTTTATGGGGATCTTAAAAATTATGGAGAGTTAAAATGCCTCGGGGTGTCAATATGTACAAACACCTGTTGCTGATATTGCTGGCCGGTTCGCTGTGTTTCCTGTCCGGCTGCTGGAATTTGACCGAGGTCAACGATACCTCGGTTTGCAGTGCCATAGGGGTCGACTTGTCAGAAGACAACCTGATAGACGCTGCCTTTCAAATGGTTCAGACTCAGGGATCAAATGAGTCAGGTTCAGGCTCGCAACTGCAGGTTCTTAATATATACGGCAGCGGCCCCACTCCCAGCTACGCGGCCCGCCAGTCGTTTTTGACCTTTTCCCGCCTGCCCCTGTGGGCGGATTCCCGGGCATATATTATTGGTGAAGAACTGGCGCGGTATGATTTGACTCTAATTGCTGATCACCTGGGACGAAACCGCAATGTCCGCAAAACATCCCTGGTGGCGGTGGCTCATAATTGCACCGCCAAAGACGTATTGAACGTTCCGGAGAATTTTGTCGGCAGTTCGGTCATGCATCTGGATAGATTGCTGGATTTGCAGGAGGAACTGTATGGCGCTTATGTCCCCGTAACTCTGAGCAGTTTTATATCAGACCTTTTAACCCCGGGCATAGAACCGGTCCTGCCGCAGCTAATAATAGCGAAAAGCAAACCGCAACCTGAAATCAGGCTGGATGGAATGGCGGTATTCAAAGCTAATAAGATGGTAGGTTCTTTAAATGAAAAGGAAAGCCGCGGTTACCGCTGGCTGCATTCCAGAATAAGAAAAGGCGGTTTATTAAACATACGTTCTCCTTTAAATGAAAAAGATACGGTTACTCTGTCCGTTATCGCCTTCAGTTCCAAAAGCAAACCTGAAATCGACGAGAACGGCATAATAAAAATGAAAATCGAAGTCGATGCCCGGCTCGGGTTTTATGATATCAACGGGCAGGGCGAATTATTAACCCCGGAAACAGCGCCATTAGTAGAAGCCCGGGCAAATCAGGAAATAAAAAATCAAATTGACGCCGCCATCAAAAAATCCCAGGCTTTAGGAAGCGATATCTGGGGCTGGGGAAGGATGCTGCAAAAATACCAGCCGCAAACCTGGGAAAGTACCGCGTCAGATTGGGATACAACCTTTCCCGTCGTTGCAAGCGACATAAAGGTCAAAACCCTTTTAACCAGGTCTTACCTGACCGGGAAAGCCTTTTCCTACAAATAATTAGGGGTGGGGTATAAAAGATGCCTGTTATGATAGTCTATTCCCTGCTGATATTCAGCTTGCTTTTTATCTGGCTGGAAATGAAACCCATGATAAAAAACCGGACCTGGAAAGAGTTAATCATATCAACCGGTATCTTAATTCTTGCCCTGGTTTATGGAGCAGATTATGCCTGGCAGAGTTATGCGCTGCCTAATCCCAATATTTTAATTACTATGCTTAAACCGTTTTCCCAGGCCTTTGAAACCTTTTTCAAATAGCGGGATAAAAACACGCAGGAGAAAGCCGACTATGGAAAAAGATAAAATCTCGACCCAACAACTTGCCTTTATGATTTTCTTGCTTTTAATCGGCAGCGCCTGGTTTATGTGCCTGGAAACACTGCCGGTCAGGATGCCTGGATAACCACGGTACTGGGAGCGTTTCCGGGATTATTTGTTCTTTACGCGGTTTTGAAGTTGAACTCCATGTATCCAGGCCAAAGAATAAGCGCCATCAGCACTATTGTACTGGGAAAGTGGCCCGGAACAGTGCTGAATATTCTGTTTGCCTGGGGAGTTTTTCAGTTTTTTGTTGGTCTTTTTTATGAGTTCTTTATACTCATGCAAACCATCTATCCCGGAACCCCGCGCATTATATTTAATCCGCTGCTCATACTGGTAGGTGTTTACTGCTGTATAAGGGGATAAATCCTCTGTTTCGTCTGGGGGAGTTGTTATTGTTTATGACAATAATTTTCATCATCCTGGGATTCGCTATTTCCCTGCCTAATATGTATTTTTCCAGGCTATCGCCGGTTTTATCAACCTGGAAGCCTCTGGCGGCCGGGGTTCTTTACGCTTCAGATTGGCCGTTTGACGAGATGGTTATGCTAGGATTATTTCTCCCCCTGGTCAGCGACCTGAAAAATAAGACCAGGCTGCTGTACAAATGGTACCTGCTCTCCGCCCTGGTCCTGGTACTGTCAACTATCGAGGTTGTAGCCATATTAGGATCGGAAATGATTCAGCTTTATCAAATACCTCTTTTTCAGGTGTACCGGACCTCCGGATTCGCCCAATTCAAAGGCCTGGAAGTATTTTTCATGGTCCTGTGGTTTTTTTCCGGGATGTATGCGATTTTTCTGTATTACCAGGGTTTTAACTTCATCCTGCAGGATATATTCACACTAAAGGATTATAAATCCTTAATTATCCCCGTCGGTTTATGCGTAGTAGTGTTCACCCTGTATATGTTTCCTTCCGATATTGACTACCGGTTAATGGGTTTCAAATATATTCCCCTGTACACCTTTTTATCCAATCTGTTCTATCCGGCTATTCTTCTGCTGGCAGCCGTAATTCGAAAAAAGACAAGCAAAACCACAGCCGCTGATTTAATCAGCAATTAGCCTGGATTTTAGGCTTTATTGCATCCAGATGGCCCTTACTCCTTGCGGGTTTATATCATCTCCATTATTTGCCCTAAAACCTCCAGCGACGCAGATCCTTGGAGATTAAGCATCAGGCTGCGTTTATGCAGGCTTTTGATCCGGCAGCCCTGCAGCCGTTGGTTAATGTCAGCCGGGAGGTCTTGGGCAAATACGATTTCCAACTCTTGCCCCTTGCGGCGCAGTGATTTTATCGCCTTACCGCGCGCCTTTAATCTCAAGTCGGATATGCTTAAGAAATTTTCCACCGGCCGGGGCAGCGCCCCAAAACGATCCAGCATCTCCGCCCGCACCTCTTCGATGTCCTCCTTCTCCGTGGCCAGGAGAAGCTTGCGGTAAATCCTGATCTTGGCTCCAGAGTCAGGGATATAGGAATCAGGTATGTAATAATCGACATCGATATCAAACTGGGCGGAAAATTCCTCGCGGGGGCTTTCGCCCTTCAATTTAGCGGTTTCCTGCTCTAATAAACGGCAGTATAAATCAAAACCTACCGCGTGGATAAATCCATGCTGTTCCGGCCCCAGTATGTTGCCGGCCCCTCTTATTTCCAGGTCTCGCAAGGCTATTTTCATCCCTGACCCCAATTCATTGAATTCACGGATGGCATTAAGTCGTTTCTGAGCGGTTTCGCCTATCGCCCGGTCGCGCCGGTAGGTTAAGTAAGCATAGGCGATGCGGTTGGAACGCCCGACTCGTCCTCTGAGCTGGTAGAGCTGAGCCAATCCCATTTTATCTGCTTCATCGATTATGATGGTATTTACATTAGGCATATCAAGCCCCGATTCAATAATTGTGGTGCAGAGAAACACCTGGAATCTGCCCCGCAAAAAATCCATCATGGTGCGGGAAAGTTCTTCTTCAGGCATACGCCCGTGTCCCACCGCGATTTCAACCCCGGGCAGAAGTTCCTGCAGGTGATCCCGCACTTTATATATATCTTCAATGCGGTTGTGAACAAAGAAAACCTGGCCCTGCCGTTCCAGTTCGCTCTGTATGGCCTGTACAATGATTTCCTCGTTGTACTCCAGCACATAAGTGGTTATGGGATAGCGTTCCGGGGGAGGGGTTTCAATTATGCTCAAATCACGCAGACCGGTTAGTGACATGTGCAGGCTGCGGGGTATAGGGGTGGCGGAAAGACTGATTACATCAACCAGTTCTTTCAAGGCCTTGATTTTTTCCTTTTGTTTAACCCCAAAACGGTGTTCTTCGTCAACCACCAGAAGCCCCAGATCCTTGAACTGTACATCACTGGAAAGGAGGCGATGAGTGCCGATAACTATATCCACCAGACCCTTTTTCAGTTCGGCGGCAATCCGCTTTTGTTCAGCCGCGGTGCGAAAACGGCTAAAGACCTCAATATTGGTGGGGTAGTCCTTAAAACGTTCCCTAAAGGTCTGGTAATGCTGTTCCGCCAGGACCGTAGTGGGAACCAGAATCGCTGCCTGTTTGCCATCCATTATCGCCTTGAAAACGGCGCGCATAGCTACCTCGGTTTTACCATAGCCTACATCTCCGCATATCAGGCGATCCATAGGCCGCCGGTTTTCCATGTCTCTTTTTACATCATTTACAGCTTTGAGCTGGTCCGGGGTTTCTTCATAAGGGAATGCTTCCTCGAACTGGCTTTGCCAGGGGGTATCAGGAGAAAAGGCATACCCCTCCAGGGCCTGACGCCCGGCATAAAGACGGAGCAGCTTTTCCGCCAGGTCCTGTATGGACTCAGAGACTCTTTTTTTGGTGCGCTCCCACTCCGTACCGCCCAGTTTCGATAAGCGGGGGGCTTTATCTTCCGAAGTAGTGTATTTGTAGAGCTGGTCTAATTTTTCGAGAGGCAGATACAGTTTATCGGTTCCGGCATACTGGAGCATAACATATTCGCGGGTAACGCCATCTGTTTCCACGGTGGTGACACCGCGAAAAATACCTATGCCATAGCTTTCATGAACTACATAATCACCCAGTTTCAAATCCTCCAGAACAACCCGGTTTTCAGAGTTCTTCCTGGGTTTGGTTTTGGCGGGGACCCTCCCCCAGATATCTTTCTCCGATACTATGGCCAGTTGCAGGGTTTGGCTGACAAAACCCTTTTCCAGGGCCTGGCTGGTGAATTCAACTCCGCTTATATGTTGATCGCTCAGGTCCTTTTTAATCTGGTCACGGGCCATTTTGCTTTTGACAGCCAGGCAGATATGATAGTTTTTGCTTTGCCATTCTTTTATACGGGTAAACAGCAGGGAATAGTTGTTATAAAACGGTTCCATTTCCTGTTGGGATACGTGTTCCAGGACAGCTGCCTCCGCCGGAGAGATGCTGCCGGAAAAATAGGCATGATACACGACCGGTAATTTTTTCAGGCCGCCTGCCAGTTTTTCACGATCGAGCAGCTGCAGCTCCTTCAGTTCCCTACCTTCTTTACGCGATTCTCTGAGGATCTCATGGTAGCGTTTGCTGTTTTGCTCCAGCAGGCGATAAAATTCATGTGGTTCATCAAAGAAGACTAATGCGTCAGGTGATAAGTAATCCAGCAAACTGGCCTGCAAACCTTCTCCGGCCAGCTCGTCAGCGGGAAATATCTTAACCTGATTTTCTTTTTTCCCGGAACGCTGGGTATCTGCGTCAAAGCCCCTTATACTCTCTAAATAGTCTCCAAAAAAATCCAGGCGGTAAGGCTGGTGTTCATTAAGGGCATAGACATCCAAAATGCCCCCCCGCAGAGCAAATTCTCCCGGCCGGCTGACCGTATCCACCCGTACATAACCCCCATTAACCAGCTGGCGCAGTATCTTTTCCAGTTGTGTTTCCTCCCCCGCCTGCAGGCGCAGGGAAGCCGCCTGAAGCTGCGCGGGTGAGGCCATTAGATACATTAACCCCGCAGGGGTAGTGATGATAAACCCGCTGCGAGACGGATGTTCCAGGCATTCCCGCAGACAAAGGATGCGGTTGATTTCAGCCGCGGAGCAGTTCTCTTTCATGAAGACCAGATCCCGTCCAAGAAAAAGCGCGATCCTATCCCGTTCGGCAAACCCTTCCAGTTCTCGGGCCAAATCATAGGCCTTTTCTTCGCTGGGCGCCAAACAGAGTATTTTAGTATGTAATTGATTCATAATTTCAGCCAGGCAATAGGCGCGGGCAGTACCCGCTAATCCGGTTAAAATGACATTTTCTTTTTTATGATAATGAACACAAATTCTATCGAACACATCACGATTCAAACCGCAATCCTCCCCAAGCTTAAAAGGTGGACACCGAAATATACCGGCCTCCACATACTGAGATATTAACCACAGATGGACACAGATTTAAACCACAGATTCACACAGATATTTTAATGGTTTAATTGGTAACTCCCAAAACGATAGCTAACGCCTTGACTATAATCTTTTATCCAGCTTCACAAATATATTACGAATACGCCAATATAATGCTCATTTATATTTTGGGGCTCTTAGCTGAAAAAGTCTCATCTGTGAAAATCTGTGACTCATCTGTGTTCATCTGTGGCTGATATCAGCCTCTTTTTAACTATAGTAGTGCTGGCGGTTGATCAGGGCGGGTTCGGAAAAGCCCATCTCAGCAGCGCAGTCTTCACAGATGCCCTGCAAGCCGACTACCCCTTCCGGACCCTCAACTTCCGCATAATCAAATACCTGCTGGCAGAATTCACAAATGTTGTAAACCTTCATTATTTACCTGCTCCTTCAAGCCTTTTTGCATATTTTACCTTTCAAGGCAGGTAATTATACCAGCATCCGTTTAATTATACTCATTCATAGTCTGAACTATGCCATGACGAATCCAGTATTCCAGGGCATCAGCCGCCCGCCGGACAGCCTTGTTCATCACATCCGTCTCCTCAGGGGTAAATTCTCCCAGGACCCAATCGACAGCTTCCCGGTCCGGACGTCCTATGCCAAGCCTTAAGCGGGAAAACTGGCGGCTTCCCAGCCTGTCTATTATCGATGTCACGCCTTTATGTCCGCCGCTTCCTCCTTCTGCCCGCAACCGCAGACTGCCGGGAGCCAGATCCATATCGTCATAGACCACAATCAAGTTTTCCAGTTCTATTTTATACCATTTAACCAGGGCAGCTACCGCCTGGCCGGAGTTATTCATATATGTCAAAGGTTTGACCAGCAGGGTTTTTTGTCCTCCGGGTCTGGTATGTCCAATGATAGCCTCACAACGGCTTTCTTCTTTTTCCACCGAAAAGCGCCCGGCGAATTCCTCCAGCACTTTAAAGCCCACATTATGCCGGGTATTATTGTACTTTCTGCCCGGATTGCCCAGGCCGACTATCATCTTCATAGCTGACTCCAAAAAAGTAATTAACCCCAGATTTAATGTTTTTAGTCTGTGACCCATCCGTGTGAATCTGCGGCGGTTATTCCCTTAGCCTTCGAATAGTTTGCTGACTGACAGGTCCTCGTGAATACGCAAAATAGCCTCTCCTATTAGAGGGGCTATAGACAGGATAGTCATATTAGGCAGTTTTTTGCCTTCAGCCAGGGGAATCGTGTTAGTGATGACAATTTCCTCGAGGGGGGCTTTAGACAGTCTATCTATGGCAGGTCCTGAAAATACAGGGTGGGTACAGCAGCAATATACCTTTAATGCGCCTTTTTCTTTCATTACCTCGGCAGCCTGGCATACCGTTCCCGCGGTATCAATAATATCATCTATAATAATAACGGATTTGCCTTCCACATCGCCAATGACGTTCATAACTTCTGACACATTGGGTTCGGGCCGGCGCTTGTCCACAATAGCCAGAGGCACGCCCAGTTTGGCCGCTAAATCACGGGCACGGGTCACTCCCCCTACATCCGGCGAGAGCACTACCGAATTTTCCCCCAACCCCCGGGTCTAAAATATTCCGCTATAGTCGGTACTCCAGGCAGATGATCCACCGGTATGTCAAAGAAACCCTGAATCTGGGTGGCATGAAGATCTACGGCCACTACCCGCTCCGCTCCGGCCTCCACAATGAGGTTGGCAACCAGTTTAGCGGTAATGGGGTCGCGCGCGCGGCTTTTGCGATCCTGACGCGCATAGCCGTAATAGGGAATTACCGCGTTAATACGCGAAGCTGATGCTCTGCGGAAAGCGTCAATCATAACCAATAATTCCATGAGGTTTTCATTTACCGGCGTACAGGTGGGCTGAACCACAAACACATCTACTCCGCGCACACTCTCATCTATACGGCAGCCGATTTCACCATCCGAGAAACGCGATACCTTGGCATCTCCTACCGGCATCCCTAAATACTTGGCAATCTCTTCTGCCAGGCACGGGTTGGCATTACCGGTAAACAGTTTCATCCTCACCTGGATGCCTTCATCAAATCCAACCTCCAATTTTTTAGTAGCCACTTGATATTTTAATGATGTTTAACTGCAGATTTCACACAGATGAACACTGATTTTTTAAACTTAACGTTTAAACATGTGTTCATCTGCGGTTAATCATTTTCTTTTTTTCAAATGTTTTTGTTCGGCGCGTTCCACTGCCAGGGTATTGGCGGGAACGTTGCGGCTTATGGTTGATCCGGCCCCGGTTACAGAGTTTTCTCCTATAGTAACCGGCGCAACCAGATTGGTATTGCTGCCGATAAAGACTCCGTCTTCAAGTATGGTTTGATGCTTGTTTTTTCCGTCATAATTGCAGGTTATGGTACCTGCACCCACATTTACACCCTTCCCCAGGGTTGCGTCACCAACATAACTGAGATGCGGAATCTTGCTTCCCGCGCCTATATATGATTTTTTAATTTCCACAAAATCTCCGACTTTAACCCCATCCGCCAGTTCCGCCTGGGGCCGCAGGTAGGCAAAAGGCCCTATAGTACAGCCGTCCCCTACCCTGGCTTCCTTGATGCGTGAATTTTCAACTGTTACCCTGTTGCCTAACTGGGAATCATTAATGTGGGTAAAAGGACCTATTTCACAGCCCGAACCTATTCGCGTCCTGCCTTCAATAATAGTAGAGGGGAGTATTAATGTGTCTGAACCTATTATAACGTCCTGGTCAATATAAGTGGTTTCAGGATCCATTATAGTTACACCGTTTAACATCAAATCGCGGTTTTTGCGCTGACGCAGTATCTTTTCAGCATAAGCCAGCTGTACCCGGTTATTTATGCCATAGATTTCGGTTTCATCCTCAATTCTCATTATTTCCACTTTTTGCCCGTCATTAATAAGTATTTCCAGAATATCGGTAAGGTAGTACTCACCCTGGGCATTGTTGGCCTTAATGCGGGTTAAGGCTTCAAAAGCTGTTCCGGCCTGAAAACAATACATGCCTGAATTAATTTCCCGCAGCGCTTTCTCCTGGGGGCTGGCGTCTTTTTCCTCGACTATCCGCGCCAGGCTGCCATCAGCCTGCCTTACTATACGGCCATATCCCCGGGGGTTATTAAATTCACAGCTAAGTACGGTAGCGGCGGCTTGTTTTTGCCGGTGAAACTCAAGCAGGTTTTTCAGGGTTTCAGCCTGCAGTAACGGAGTATCTCCGGCCAAGACCAGCATAATATCAGCAGGTTTAACCAAATCCCGGGCCTGCATCAGGGCATGTCCCGTTCCCAGTTGTTGTTCCTGCAAAGCAAACTTGATACCGGTATCTTGCAGCATTTTTTCAACTTCGGCCCGACCATGACCCAGCACTAAAGTAATGTCTGAAACCCCCGCCCCCCGGACCGCATCAATAACATAATTAACCAGGGGTTTGCCTGCGGCCTGATGTAAAACCTTGGGCAGCTCCGACTTCATCCTGACTCCTTTGCCTGCAGCCAGGATTACTGCTGAATATTCCACCTGTTAAACTCACCTTTCAAAGACCTTATAGTAATCTTCTTGCGTTAAGAAAAAGAATACCATGACTCTTGCCATATGCAGAGCCTGGTAATGGTATTTATATTTTTAATATATTACAAAATAACCTTTTTTGCTTCTAATAAATCCTGCCAGCATATCTGAAATATCTCTATTATTTTCTACAAAGTCAGCCTCTATTCCTGTCTATATCCAGAAAAAACTTTTGATAAAGCCGTTGATTATCACGGATTTTAAGTTTTTGTAAGACACAAGGAGGGGACACAAACATTAACTTGTGTCCCCCTTGGTTCTGTGCTGATCCGCGGCTGATCAAGGTCTTTACAGCTGGGTTCCTGCCAGGTGCTTATGAGCCAGTTCCAGGTCGGCGGGTTTGTCGACATCGACACCTACTTCAGCGTAAGGAGATATGATGGCCTTGCCGCGGATACCCAATATTTCCTGAAAGCGTTTTTCGGCCGCGGCGATGCTGAGCCTGCCGGTTATGTATTTCCACATTAGCCCCAGTCCAAAAAGCCTGGAAATAGCCAGCAGATTCTTTCTTCTCTCTACAAGTTTTAGGGCCATATCCATTATCTGTTCTATAACCGCACTGCGCAGGATAAAGAGATTTCCCCCGGTAAAAATCCCGTCCTTAAGCCGGGCATAGGTGCGCCGTACTCCGGGGAATCGTCTTTCATTAACTTCTTTGCTGGTAACCGGATAGAAAAAATCCGCTTCAATTTTCTCGGTTTCCCGGATAAAGTCATCGATCGCTTCAGTGGTAATAAACGGAATATCAGAAGGCATAATCAATATTTTTTCACTCATGCCTTTTTCCTTCAGCAAACCGACAGCGTTGACAAAACTTTCCACCGCATTATCCCCGCCCCCGACAAAAAATATGTTCTCTTCCCGGGAAAAAATACTGCGCAGAGAATCCACCGGGCCGCTAATTACTACTTTGTCAACATATTGTGAACGTCGCAGGGCCTTGTACACATAATAGATCATGGGGTAATTGCCGATTATAATCAGGGCCTCATTATCGTATGGAGCAATTTTCCTGAGTTCGCCGCTGCTCTGGCCTCCGGCCAAAATTACAGCATCATATTGCATTGATGTACCTCCGTAAGTACGAAATAGACACAGATAACAGGATTAAACCGGATTTCACGGCATAACCCCATATGGCTAATTTTCGCTGAACCCGTGTGGATTCGGTCTTATTTTATAAATCAGTCGGGAATGAACCCGTCCTTTTTAATGGATTCGATCATGCTCTGTTCCGCATTTTCAATATGTTCATGGGCCAGCTGCCGGGCCAGCACAACATCGCGGGCTTGAATAGCCTCAACTAAAGCCCGGTGTTCTTCCAGAGATTGTTTCATTCTCCCCGGATAGGCCAGGGATGTTGCCCGAAAACGCTGAATCTGTTCGCGCAGGTTGTTTATAATCGGCAGCAGCCTTTCATTACGGCTGGCACGGTAAATTGATTCATGGAATTTGGTGTCTACTTCTACCAGTCTTTCCATGTCATGATTGTGAATGGCATCGGCTTTTTCCACCAGATGACGTTCCATTGCCTCCAGTTCCTCATCAGTAATTCTTTCCGCAGCCAGGCCTGCCGCCAGGCCCTCCAGGGCAGCCCTTATTTCAAAAATATCGGCGATGTCTTTAAAGGAAATGTCAGCTACATAAGCACCCTTGCGCGGAACCATAACAATGAACCCTTCCAGTTCCAGCTTGCGCAGGGCTTCTCTGATAGGGGTCCGGGAAACGCCCAGTTCATCAGCCAGTTGTATCTCCATCAATCTTTCCCGCGGTTTTAAAATACCATTGATTATAGCCTCTCTAATAGCATCCAGCACCAATTCCCGCAGGGTTTATAGGAGTCCAGATTTACCGGTAACAGTCTCTTCCCTTCCATTAAGAATCACCTCTTTATTAATATGATGAAACCAGATATGTCTCTTTATACCGCTGTTTCAATATGTTAAAGGCATGCCTGGCCTTCTCCCCATCGGCAAACAAACCGAATACACTGGGACCGCTTCCTGACATAAGGGCGTTTATGGCCCCCAAATCTCCAAGTTGATTCTTTATCATTTCTATTTGCGGCTGCTTTTTTATACTGACCGACTCCAGGACATTGCCTAAACGGGCTGCGACAGCGCGCAGGTCATGCTGCCGCCAAGCCTGCAAAAACAGTTCTATATCAGGCCGGTCGGTAACCTCATTATCTCGGTAACCTCCGTATACTTCAGCCGTGGATAACTGAAAATCAGGTTTTACTATCAGGATTTCCTGCAGGCAAACCGATGGCAGCGGGCTTAAAATCTCACCTCTGCCCCGGGCTAAACAGGTGACCCCGGCGGGAGCCATTATCCTGGAATCTTTTTCCCGCAAGGGTGAACCGGCCAGACAATAAGGTATATCTGATCCCAGGGTCAGGCCCAGGCGCATTAACTCCTCCTGCGGAACCGCCAAAGCATACAGTTCATTAATGCCCATCAAGACCGCCGCCGCGTCTGTGCTTCCGCCAGCCAGCCCTGCCGCTACTGGTATATTCTTCTCTATAAATATTTTTACTCCTGCTTTTTGCCCAAATTTTTCCAATATTAATTGAGCCGCCCGGTAGGCAAGATTGCTTCCCGCCTGGGAAGGGAGTCGTTATCGCTGGCCACGACTATTCCCTCATCATATTCTTCCATGAACAAGCGATCACAGAGATTGACCTGGTGCATGACCGTCACCAACTCATGGTAGCCGTCGGGCCGCTTGCCTTTTATATCCAGGATAAGATTAATTTTGGCCGGAGCCTCAATAATTATCGACCTTTTCATCTTTTTCCGCTCCCACGTTTTATACATTATAACACAGGCGGTAACCCCGGAATAAAAGCTCAGGGGAACAACCCATGGTTGTTCCCCTGAGTTCAGTTAGGGGGATGTATGTGTATATCATTAATGCCTTGAGATTTTTACTTTCATGCCGCGCGGCAAAAGTTCCAGGCATTTAAAGCTAACCCGTGCTTCCCGGGAGCTGGCCAGGGAAAGCCCGCGGTCAGACGAGGCAACCATGCACAGGGGCGGAAAAAGAACGCACCACCAGTTCTTGCCCTGACCTTCGCCCAAGACCACCCGTACCGCCTGGTAATTTCCCTGGGGCAAAACCAAATTGCCGTAGCTTTTGGCCGGGAAATTAAATTCACCTATATATACATTAACCGGGTAATCATAACCCTCTGCCTGCATAACGGTTTCGGCAACGGCTTGAATCCTGTCTTTCTCCCGGATTGCCATTTGCCGGGCTTCAGCGGCATCATGAGCTTTTGAAAAATCCGGACGCATTTCTTCAACAATGCGGTCCTTGATAGCCAGCTTCAAAGCCTGGTCCCCGGGCGAATCGCTGTTGGCTATCACATGCAGGCGTAATACGCCGTCTGCCAATGATTGGCTCTTTTCATACTCATATAACGAATAAGTTCCAGCCAGCAATAAGACTAAAATCAAAATCGCAACCGGCACATACCTTTTCAAATTCTATTCCCCCTCTCTGTTTAAATTCTTTCCAGGATAAAGATTTTTAAACCAGACAGAGGAATAGAATTTAAATGTTAAAGTCTGGTCCACCGGAGGCTGAATATGGCTTCAATAATAGACCAGGCAGGAAAACGAAAGGTTATGCTCGGGAAGGCACAAATATATGATTATAAAAGGAAGTGCAGTACGTGGCGGGAGAGAATCACGCAACCTGCCTTTTTCAAAAACCCTCACGCAAATTCCACAGCAGCGTTAAATCATCCAGGCAGGAATATACCAGTTTTGTTTGTCTATCGGCAGCAATTCGCCGCACAGGCAGATTACACCGCCTTCACCAATGTTAAGCCCAATACGAGCAAGGGCGCCGAAATGCCTGATGGCATCTTTACCTGGATTTGAACTTTTCTTAATTTCGATAGGATAAACAGTGTCATTTTCATGGATAATCAGGTCAATTTCCCTATGGTCCTTATCACGGTAATAATATAATGGCGGCCGTTTACCGGCATTATAGTAGCTTTTAATTATCTCGCCCATTACCCAGGTTTCAAAAAACGCTCCGGACATGGCCCCAGCTTCCAATGCCTCGGGTGTGGTCCATTTGGTAAGGTAAGCGGCCAGTCCTGTATCCAGGAAATATAACTTGGGAGCTTTGATTATACGTTTTAAAGCGTTATTGTAGTAAGGTTCCAGCAAGTACACCAGGCCCGAGGATACCAGGATGGAAAGCCACTGTTTGGCGGTCGGGGGGCTGATCCCGGTGTCTTTAGCCATATCGGCATAATTGACCATTTGCCCGGTGCGTGCGGCTGCACAGGTAAGAAAGCGCAAAAAGGACAACTCATCTCCTACCTGGGTCAGGTCGCGCACATCTCTTTGTAAATAGGTTTGCACATAAGAGGAAAAAAATATATCGCTGTTGACTTTACCTGCATAAAGCGCCGGCATACTGCCTTTAAAAATCTTGGCAAACAGATCATTTAGTTTTTCCGGTTCAGCCCCTTTAATTCTTTCAATAAGCGCTTTGGATTTGGGTATAAAAGGGGTGGAGGGCTTATCTTTTAACTCGTTGTTAGACAAGCCCGGCAAATTGAGAATCCCTACCCGTCCAGCCAGAGATTCGCTGGCGTTTTTCATCAAATGAAAGGTCTGCGAGCCTGTTAGCCAAAAAGCCCCGTTTTGCCTGTGTTCATCAACATAAATTTTAATATGAGGCAGAAGCTGCGGCGCGTATTGGATTTCATCGATTATCAGCGGCGGCTCAAAACGTTGTAAAAATAAAGCCGGATCACTTACGGCAAGTTCACGCAAGATAGGATCATCGAGGCTCAAATAGCGTCGTTCGGCTTTGGTCATTTTTTTTAACAGAGTTGTTTTTCCCACCTGCCTGGGACCGGTTATCAATAAGACCGGGAAACTGCCTTGAATGTCCTGTACGGTTTTTTCCAAACTTCGCGCAATATACATCTTGTCACCGTCTCGACTAATATAAATTGTTATTTTATTTTAGCCGGTTCAGGGCTCGTTGTCAAATTTTACTATAGCTCCAGTTTGCGGTTGTACACCAGTACAGCCAGGGCAAAGACAAGCAAGGCGGTAATTAACATAACTATGTTCTCAAAAACCAGCGTCTGGCAAACCTGCTGCAGGCTGTTGATACCGGCAGGAAAATAAATCCCCGTCAGGAATTGATTATTCAGGAAATTAAAATCAAAAAGTGTTCGTCCCCAATCCATTAACGTCCCGCCCAGTGACAGGGTAATAAAAAACACCGCCGCGGTCAGCAGCCCTGAAAAACGGGAAACCATTTTGCCGATTAACTGGCTGAAAAACTGGCGCTGATAAAATAAGCCAGGGTGATTATACTTAAGAGAAATGCCAGCAGGCCAAGAGAAATTATATCCCATATTCTTTTGGATATGTCAACGCCGGCTGCAGTTCAGGCGCTTGTAAAAGCAGAATCGTTAACCCGGTTATTACCACCGCCAAACTTCCTGCCAGGTACTGGCTGAGCAGGGCCAGGAGTTTCGAGCCCAGGACCGCGCCGCCTTTGACCGGCAGGGACATAACCAGGTAAATGGTGTTGTTGTTCCATTCCCGCCACAATAATTTAAATGAAGATACAAAAGGCAAAAACACGGTCAAACCCATAGCCATCAGCAGCGGCAGCATCACCAGCTGGGGCATCTGCGGATTATTGATATAAACCACCGCGGTTAGGACTATGGCTATAGCCGCCACCACAATAATCTCGGGCAAAATATCCCGCATCTCTTTGCGATAGAGAGCAAAAAACTTTCTGCCTGCGCTAACTTGCATGCCTGAACGCCTCCTTCATAATGTCTACCAGAGACATGCCTTGCCGTTCTCTTAATTCATCGGCATTGCCCTGTAGTTTGACCTGCCCGTGATCGAGGAAAATGACTTCGTCCACCAGGCTCTCGACTTCGGCAATTTCATGGGTGGAAATAATAATAGTCTGTTCCCCCTCACGGTAATCCTTAACCAGGGTGTGAATAATCTCTTCACGGGTTAAAAGATCAATACCGGATAAAGGCTCATCCATGAAGAGATAATCGGCCCTCCTTGATGCGGTCAGGAGCAGCTTTGTTTTAGTGCGTTGCCCTTTGGAAATGCGCGCGATTTTCATATCCTCTTCCAGGCGCAGGAACTTAAGCAATTCAATGTATTTCGCATCATCCCAGTCAGCATAAAAGGCCCGCATAAAAGCGGCTGCCCGCGCTATGGTCATCCAGCCGTAGAGATGATCAATCTCCGGTAAAAAAGCCATACGCTCTTTGCACTCGGCCGGTTTTAAGCCCGTAATGCTTATCTCCCCATTATCGGGCCGGTTCAAACCCATGAGCAGTTTTAACGTAGTGGATTTCCCGGCCCCGTTGGGGCCAAACAGCCCGGTAATCTTTCCCTTCGGAATAATTATACTGACATTATCCAGGGCCACCGTTCGCCCGAACCTTTTGGATACGTTTTTAAGTTCTATCATCGGTCTTTATCCTCCTTTGGTTCAAATTGCCGCTCCCGCAGCATTTTCATAATTTCTTCGCCATCATAACCCAGGGCCCGCATATCCCCCAGGAAATTGTCTATGCTAGACCTGGCCATTTCCTCTCTCATTTGTTCCAAATCTTCCGGACTGATGCTGACATAGGTGCCCTGCCCCCTTAATGTCTCCACCATCTTCAGGGCCTCCATCTCCCGGTAGGCCCTTTGCACAGTATTAGGATTAATCCGGGCATACTCGGCATATTCCCGCTGAGAAGGAATCCGGTCCCCGGCACTTAATTCTCCCCGTATCATTTTCTTCTTAAATTCATCTATGATTTGCCTATATATGGGCTGAGCACTGTCAAAATCCACATCTCCCTACCCCCTTATTAGTGTACTATTTTGCTAGTACACTAATGTTATAACCCTTCCCTTCTCATGTCAAGGGCCGGCGGAAAATATTTTTTAAGGAAGTGATGTGGTATAGAATATTAGATACGGATGTTTCAAAGCCATGGCAGAAAACGATTAAAGACATGAATCAAGGAGGAACTTTGAGAGTGGATTGTAAGAAAAATGACAACAAAGTCGAATGCACTTGCACCTATGAGCCCTGCTCGCGCAAAGGCTTGTGCTGCCAGTGCATAAGCTATCACCGCCGGCGGGCAGAGGCCCCGGCCTGCCTTTTTCCTGTCGAGACGGAAAAACGTATGATCGCTCCTTGCGCCGGTTGGCCTCTTGTAATCAAAAATAAATTTCTATATTACGCCAGTAACCTTATTGTTCTGAGGATGGAGGCTGAATGTTCACCGGTTGTCCTATAGGCTGGTTGTTGCGTACTACGAATAGAAATACGGGCCACAGGCATAAAAGTATGGAAAGCACCGTAAACAATACCGCCTGTGTGCTATAAATTTTAAACAAGTTATACGTAAAGATAACTGCGAACACCAGCAAAGCTATACTGAATAAGGCTCCTATTACGGGTATCATTCCCAGGATGGTTCCTCCCACATAAGCCACCGGCACCCATAAGCCCAGGTTGGTTAAACGATAACCAAAGAGCTCCATTTCTCCTAAAAGCGTCCCGGCAATATACAAATCACCTACGGGGATCCACCCCAGCCAGGGATTTTCTATGCCTCTGTTGGCAGCCATGGTAGTAAGCGCTATAGACTTTAAAATATAGAATACTATGCCGATAACTATAATTACCATGAATATCCCTGCTCCCATAGCCATCATTGCCGTCATGGCATCGGTTTGTGTCATATTAGTTCCTCCCTTATTTAATATTTCCTTAAATATCTATTCGTTTCATGCCTATAAGTTCCCTGCCTTTTTGCTAGTATATTTTTCTAAAGCAAATATCATGTTCCTTTTTTGGTATGGTAATAATATGGCGAATGCTATAGCTAAAGGGATGCCTCTTGTATTAGTCAAAGGCATCCCCTCGCTCGTTTCTCCTTCATGTGTTAGCCCCTATTTCCCTTTATCATCACCCTGCCGGGCCAGGTATTCCCGGATAATCATGCGCACCAGCGCGCTGCGGGAGATTTGATTTTTCCTGGCCAATTCTTTAATATCATTCACCTGATTCTTGGTCAGGTAAAATGTTGCGTGCTCGAATTTATCGGTTGCCATTTTAACCTCCTCCCTGCCATCGTTACCTGGTTCCGGCTGAACCCGCTTTGTGAATATTATATGTAAGAAACTTGTGGTCTGTTACAGCGGTATTTAAGCCAAACCTTTTTTCAGTTCAGGAAGTTTTTCACGCATAGCTCTTCTTCCCGCTTGGATTATGTCCCGCGCCTGTGATAAATCGTCCAATTTCACCCCTTGAACCCCGGGATAAACCACCAGGTCGGCCAGCAACTCCTGGTCAGCTTCCGAGGTTTCATAAGTGAGGATGCTGATTGTGCGGGACACTATTTCGTGAATGCCTTGAACCGGAGTATGGTAAGTTTCCTGCCCCAGGTTTACGGCTAGAATATAGTCAGCTTGCATCTGTTTTAATGCTCGAATGGGAACGATGCTTTTTACTCCGCCGTCTACAAGCTGCCTGCCCTGAAAATCACTGGGCACAAAGGTAGCAGGTATAGAACTGCTGGCCCGGGCGGCCTTACTGAGCAGGGCTTCATGAACCTGTTCCACATAGTCGCCGGTTTCTGGCAGCTGTTGATTGGTGAAAATAACTTCATAACCGTTGTCGATGTTGCAGGAAATTATGGCCAAAGGCATTCTGCAGTCTCTAAGATATTTGCCTCCGGTAAGCCGGTAAATGGTTCTCTCCAGGCGGTTGCCTTTTATAATGCCTTCTATAGGCTCGGGAGAACCCCCGGTGATCTTCCCCCAGAGAAAACCAAGCAGACCGCCCAGGTTATAGTCCAGGTAGTCAGCCGGTTTTAAGGCCAGGGCCTCTTTTTCCATCTGGTACGGGTCCATGCCGCTGGCATAGAGCGCGGCTATAATACTGCCTGCACTGGTGCCGGATATCCAGGTTACAGGAATATGCTGCTGGTGAAGAACCTGCAGAACTCCTATGTGGGCAAGCCCCCTTAATCCTCCGCCGCCCAGGGCCAGGCCGAGCCGTCTTTTCATTAGTTATTCCCCCATTTGTTTATCCCGGAGAGCAACTGCTCTGCAGCCTAAATTCAACGGTTGCATTTCATTACCATATAGCGTGATATTCGCTCTATGGACTGACGGTTGCCGGCTTTTAATTCCTGCCAGAATTTCACGTATTCTCCGACTTCGGTTTCATTTTCATACAGACTCATCTGCTCGCCCAGCTGGCGGTAGGATTCCAGAATCTTCTCCAGCTGAGCGCGCATCTGATTTTTTTTGGCTCTCTCAATTCTTGCTTCCGCCATATTAACCCCTCCCGGCTGATTTAAGAACAAATTCGCCCTCCGGGCGGTCAGCGTTATCGTTTTAGATTGCCGCGTTGCTGCGCTCCTCGCAACGACAGTAAGGTTGTTCGCGTGTCATTGCGAGTACAGCGAAGCAATCTTTCCCCGGTTTTGCAGCAATAGCAAACCATACTTTCCTGTAACATTTAAAAATAAATGCCCGGCCCTAAGGCCGAGCAAGTTAGAGTTAAGCAGGCGTTTAGAAATCTACTTCAGGGTCCAGTTCGCCATAGACAATGACATCGTGCATCTTGCCTAATTTGTCAATGATGTCTACATACACTTTCAGTCCTAAGCAGGTTCCGCGTACTGGTGTGGTCAAGTGGCATGGATTGCCGGGATCTTCGCAGTTCCCCTTGATTTCGAAGTCAAAGGTCCAATTTTTAAGGATAATCTCGGATTGGTCGATCTCCTGGCGGAATTCTTCAATGGTCAGCGGCGGATCAAATTCGTCCAGTTCAATAGTCTTCTCAAAGCGATCGGTTACGGTGATGATCTGATACTCGCCTTCAACGATAACGAACAGTATTACTTCGTAGTCCACCACCAGTTTTACCTTGGCGAAGCATAAGAGATCTTCGTACTTTTGAATGACTTTCACCTTAATGTCTTCGACGCAGGTAATTTTGCCGCCCACTTGCTCATCGGGAACACAGAACACCGTGTCCAATACTTTGGCCTGTTTTTCAATGTACTTTGCTTTTATAACTTTGGCGAACAGATCTAGTTTACAACCTTCCGGAAATTCGCACTTAAGTGCAGCCATCTTACTCTTCCCTCCCTTTTGTTTTTTCTCTCTCTTGCCTCTGGGGCTTTTTTTGCGAAATTTGTTTAAGCAATTTCTAGCTTATACTATGAAAACGAGACATAAAGTGTGATTAACGCTAATAAAAAAATAGACGCGGAAAACGCTGACTAATTATGACTTCCGCTGGTCTTGGGGTTACAATTGACCGAAAAATAAACTTGCGGGAAACGATTAGTACGGTTTCATTGATAATAGGATGTATTTTAAAGACGTTTGTTACCATCTGCGTATTTCATAAGTTTCTGCGGGTTCAGCGTCTTTCTCCGGTTCTTGCATGATATGTTCGCATTCTATCCGGCCGTCACAGCAGATTGTTATACCCATACTCTGCGCCATTTCACAAAAGCCGATGTCCTCCGCCCCATTTTGGGCCGAATAGCGCACGCCGAATTTTTCTATAACCCTTCTCTTTATTAAATAGGCGGCCCCGGTGCAATCTACCGTAAAAACCCGGTCGCGGGGAACATTGCGCATATGAACGTAATTCCCGTTTTCTTTTCGCAAAACATTAAACAGGTTTTGCTCTTTAAGCAAGTGTCCGTTACAGACCAGAGCGGATATTATATCGCAATCATCGGCTATAAGCTGTTTTAATGCTTGGCGGGGCGCCAGTATGTCGCTGTCCAGGGAAAAAAGATACTGACATTTGGTTTGCAGGAAGGCTGAAAGCAGGAGGTTTCTCAGATAGGCCAAATACTGCAGGTTGTACTGGCCGCGCCGGTGTCCATGAGAAGCAGGAACATCAGCGTATATTATACGCGCTGTTCCATTGCAGACAGCGGCGAAATCTTCCAATACCGCCGGGGTGTTGTCCTCACAGCCATTTACAATAAAACAATACTCCAGTAAATCCGGCGGATAATCCAGTTTTTGCAGGCATTGCAGATAGCGCGGCAAGATCCAGGCCCGGTTGCGAACCGGGCAGCCGATTAATACTCTATAATCCATTCTATCCTGCTCCCCCTTCTTAACTCCCGCCCGTCAATATACAATCCCTGGCGGCGCGAAAAGCCGGTTTTAGCAGGAAGGGTCTTAGCTTTGCCCATATTGTAACCGTGGGTGTGTGAATAGTTATCGGCGGGCAAAAAGCGGTCAGGTCCATAGCGGGACAAGCGCTTGATGAGCAATCTCTGATAGGGGCTCGCGCCATACGCTCCATCAGCTCTGACCATCTGTTCCCGAAAGGGTTTAATATCGGGTATTCGCAGCAGTGATGACATCATTTGCGGGTATTTTTTATCCAGGTGGTATTCAATCAAAGCAATAATCCGTTCTGCTCTGGCATCCCAGGAATTTTGGCGTGCCAGAGCCAATCGCTCTTCCCGGCGCAAATAGGAATTATCCCGCAGGGCTAATTGAATGTTGGTCAAAAACGCTTCTTCGTCCTGGGAATAGAATAAAATCCCCTCATATTTTTTAGCTTCAGGAACAGCCGTGGTTACTACCGGCATTCCAGCGGCCAGGTACTCCCACATCTTTATAGGATTCACCGCATCGATCATACTGGAGTTTTTAAATGGTATTATCCCTACATCAAAGCACCGGGCATAATCGGGCAGTTCTTCATAATTTTTGAAACCCAGCCAGTGAAGATTAGGCCTTTGCGGTACTGTTGACACATTATATAGGGGACCGATCATAACGAAATTATAATTGGGGTATATGCAGGCCAGGCGATCAATTAATTCCAGGTCGCACCAGGAAGCTATCGCTCCTATATAACCTATTACCGGACCCTGCAGTTTGCGCATATCGTAAGGAGGCAGAGCGCTTCCGGCGCTGCGGGCAAAATGGTCATAATCACAGCCATTGGGTACGAGATAAACGTTAGGGTTATAGTTTAAGGCCGTTTCATATAGTTTCTGCGAAGTACAAATAACCAGGTCGGCCAAAGATACAGCCCTATAATAATATGGTTTCCAGGCTGCGAACTCATCGCTGGGTTCGTCTACACTGTCAAAAACCGTTAAGGAGGGGTGGTATCTCTGAACCAGATTAACCTGGGCCGGAGCGCTGTAGTATACCACCGGCCTGATTCCCTGGAGATACGGATGAGGTTCGGTATAATGAAAAACATATAGATAGGGATTTATTTGGTCTATTCCCCGGTAGCCCCGTTCATAGATGCCGGGAAGATTCAGAAACAAGCTGGTAATATTTTGTTCGGCAAATTTTTTAATTAGTTGTTGGGGTCTTTGCACCAGGTAATGAAAATCCAGAGTGGGTGGGTATATTATACAGTTTATTTTGGCCATTATATCTCCCCTGACACCATTTATAACCGCCCCGGCTGCGTCAACCACCGGTAATGCGCGCATTAAATTGCCAGGCCTTGTGTAACGACCTGGCACATTGGTTCATTATATAACCGCTTTAGTCTTCATCATCATCTGACAAACATCCTTTGTGACCCTGCCAGCACTCCGGACAAAGCGCGTCGCCGCATCGGGGGCATTTTTTTATCCGCTGGCGTTTTTCCGCCGACCCGCATTCTGAACAGAAATCATTCATGGGTACACTGGTTTTCTTGGCCGTACATAGACACGGCCCTTCTTCAATCTTGATATTTTTTAACGCTACTGCACGATATTTACGGGTTTTCACCTGCACTTCGGCTGTTTTAGTTTCTGCAGCCGCTTTTGCTCTTTCTATTGTAAACACCTCCTTGTTCTTGGTACATCCGGTTCTCTGTATACTATGAGAAATTAATACAAAAGGTTACCATTATGGCGACACAGCTATTTTTACTGCGGGCCTGGTATATCGTAAATGAAGATAATCCGGACCGCCGCGCAGAGCAGGCCTGGCCTGCCCCACCCTGGCAGAGATTACCGGCAAGGCTTCCTGCAGCCGGTGATAATAGGTGTGTTTGCTGTAGACTTCTTCTTGTCCCTGGCGGGCAATGCGTTCGCGGGCCGCAGGATTTTGGAGGTAATAGCTGGTCAGTTCCAGAGTCTCTTCAGCCGAACGGGTCCAGACTAAATGTACATGGTTTTTAAACAGGTTTTCAATTGCGGGCGTCCATTGGGTCAAATAGAACCCCCCGCTCCCCAGGACTTCAAAGGTGCGCATACTCATCATAGTCTTGGAGTCGGTTACGGAGTGCAGGCCCAGAATTATCGGCACACTGGAACATAAAGAAGGCAGGTCTTCATTGGCCAGGTAGCCCCCATAATGTTCTTCGTCAATGAAAAAGGGGCGTTCACGGTCCAGCCACCACTCGTTGCCGTATATTTTGCATCTGTAGGAAGATTCCAGGAGCGGCCGCAGGATCTGTTCCACCGCTCCTAAACGCTCGGCGTATTGGAAATAATTATTGCCCACAAAAGCAATTTCCTCTTGAAAACGGCGGTCAGCTTCCCTCCGGCAATGGTAGTCCGGGTTGCAGGCAAAAAGCAGCAGCTTTGCGTCTATGCCTTCCTGGTGATATCTGGGAATACACTCCTGGCAGGTGGTAAAAACGCAGGCCGAAACGCGGGCAAACGCCAGAGAGAGGCTTTCAAAATAGGGTGGGTCTTCAATGGCCCAATATATATGCGGTATATGGTGTTTCTTCAGATGCGGCAGCAGTATTTCTTTTATTCCCCAGCCCCCGTCAGTAAAGACACAGTCAGGTTGGAAACGCTCCATTACATTCAGCCAGTTATCATCTGTCAATACATTGGCAAAACAAACCTCGTGCCCCATAGCGGCAAATGCCTGTCCTATTCCGTGTTTAACTATGGGCGCGGTGTTGCTGAAAAAAACCTTCACGGGTTTCTCCTTGAATACTTTTAGTTTAATGTATTCAGATTGGATACCTTTTGGAACCGCTTTACTGGTTATTTAAGAACAGTTTTTTTATTCTGCTGCCCAGACGGGCCTGATCGAGGCTTGGTTCGTTCAAGCCGGCAGACCCTGCATAAGAGGTCCCCTCCCGCAAAGATTCTTTAGTCTGCAAAGCTTCTTGCAGTTCTTGTACTAACTGTTGGTAACGGCCTATTTCACGGCTTAATACAGCATTGTGGCTTTCCGCCTTTTTGATGCCTCTTTTGAGGCTGGATATGTTGCGGATATGGTAAAAGATCTGACGATGAAGTTCCTGGTTTTCCTCCTGGATACTTGCAATCTGTATCTCCAGCTTTCGCAAGGTGTCGATGTAAGATTCGCCTGGCATTTCCCCGCTCTGTTCTTCCCGCAGCCTGACAACCTGTTCCCGGGTAACTATAACCGAATAGTCGATAAAACATACTACTTTAAGTTCACGCCCCTTCAGTTCTCCTTCCCAATTTATACGGATGAGACGTAAACGATAATCCAGTTTTTCATTGCGGGGCGGCACAGGATTAAAATCCAGCAGGGGAACGCGTTCTGTAAAAACCTCTTCGCGTTTAAATAATTGCACCTCTCCGCTGCTGTCCCGCAGCAGAAACAGGATATCCGCCACCAATCTGGCTTCAACTGATAATCCTAACAAAACCACGCTGCTCTCCTTTACCCGGATTTTCAGATCCTCCACACTGCGGCACAATATATCCAGTGGGTAAATACGGTCTTCAGCCATTGACCGGTTTTTTTGCAGTTCCGCTACCACTACCGGCGACCAGATGGCAAGCGCGTTTTCCAATCTCCCCACCTCGCTGTCTGTTTTTTCCTGTTTATATATATGGTGACGAGCAGTTATTTAATACAAATAAGACTAATTATGATAATTGCCGTTACATGCGCTTCTTGCTCCGATTAAATCAGCCATCTCTCAGAAAATCAAAAGCTGCATAATCTTAACGATTATGCAGCGCTTTGATACAGTCAGATTACTGGTTGGCTGAAGCAATGCGTATTTCGGTGTTGTCGCCGTCAGATACAAAAAGCTCGACGGTCTCAGTAAGAACATCTGCGTAGCTGTAGGAGACCCTTCTTTCGATCTTCCTCTCACTCAACTTTACTACGAAAATATTTGGGTAAATAGACTCCAACACCCCTTCTTTTTCAATAATGCGGTTCCGGCCCCGATTGGCCTTTAGCCGGATCCTGCTGCCGACAAAGGATTCCAGATCCTTTTTTATGTCAGCAATCGCCCTGGGTGTATTCAATTTACCACCTTCTTAATACATTAATCGAAATAATTTTACATCAAAACCAAATGTATGTCAACCATGAACGTATTAGTATATTATAAAGGGGTTGTGTATGTCAACTATAAACCGGTTAAATAAAAATTTATTATTTAATTCCTTAATGGACAAAGCAAATGCAACCCTGACAGGAGGAAAGAATTGCGTTAAATCCTCAAAACAAAGGTGATTATTATAAAATTTCCAAGGGTTATGATTGCCTGAAATTAAGTCGCTAGTTGATTTTGTCAGCAGCTATTTAAGAAATGGATTTGGCAGGAGCAAGGGGCTATTTCGTATATTTGTCGGCAACTTTGCTGGCGGCGCAGGCATCCGGTTTGATTCGAGCATCAAAACCGCTGGCTACAATCATTCCGGTGACCTCTTTAACCAGTTCTTTGGTATCTCCGTGGGTTCCAACATCAAGGTGGATCTCAACTTTCATATCCGGGTGTCCATGCCGTTTCAATATTTCTGATAAACGATCGGCCAGATCCAGGCTGAGAGAGGCTTCATAAAAAATACGCTGGCGAATGCTTTTCACTTTGGGTTCTGTGCAGCGGGTATAGTAATAACGCGCTCCTTTGCCTATACGGTGAATGATTATGGCGCTGACAAAACAGGCGCCCAAGGGACCAGGCTGCGAATCGCTGCCTACCAGGAGTTTGTAAGTACGGTTCAGGTCTTCGCTGACATAATCAAGAATATCGATTACTACTTCCTCCAGTTCCATTTTTCCTTTGCTGGGACTGTAAAAGCTCATTTTACCCCTCCCGTACAAAATAATTTACCAACCGGGCAAAATCCTGTAATCCCAAGTTCTCAGGCCTTTGCTTCGGCCCAATTCCCAAACTGGTTAGTCTATTTTGCAGTTCTGTTTTGTCGGTCTTAAAAAACGAGGCGCATATGTTCAGCATGGTTTTACGGCGATGCTGAAAAGCAAAACGGATGAATTCCTTAAATTTATTTTCATCAGCCAATAAAATTTTATGCTGGTGAGGCGTTATATTAATTACACTGGAATCTACTTCAGGCCGGGGATAAAAACAGTTCCGCGAAACGGTCATCTGGTAGTCCAGCCTGGCATAATAAGCGCAGCTGATGCTTAACAGGCCATAATCATTGCTGCCTGGTTCAGCCACAGCCCTCAGGGCGACTTCCTTCTGCATCATAAGGGTCGCTTTCTGCAAACGCGGACATTCCTCTAACAGCTTAAAAATAATCGGACTGGTTATATTGTAAGGAATATTGGCACAAACTTTAAAAAAAGGCGGTTTTTCCAATCCAAAAGCTTCCTGCAGGCTCTCTTCCAATCTTATCTTTAATACGTCCGCAAACAGGATACGCATATTGGGCAATTCATTTTGCAGTGACTCCAATACCGGCTTTAAACCATGGTCGATTTCAATTGCCAGCAGGCCCTTGCATTTCGGGGCCAGATACCCGGTCAGGCTTCCCACTCCGGGCCCTATTTCCACCACATAATCCTCAGCTGATATTTCACTGACATCTGCGATCCTGGTCAAAATGTTGCGATCCACCAGGAAGTTTTGTCCCCAGCGTTTACGAGGAGCAATCTGGTAGTTATTAAGGATTTCACGCACTTCATTTAAGGAAACAGCCCCAGCCAACAAAACACATCCCTGCTTAGGTGTATAAGACACGCATAACACTGATTTAAATAATTTCATAAATCCGTGTTTTAAACCTGTGTCTGTTAGGCCTTATTATACATCAAAAGTATAGCGTATATTATGCGCTTAAATATTTCATTATTATCAAAATATATATGTCTTTTCCTTAATAATATATTAAACCGGGGTAAAAGCACCCCGGTTTTTTAATAAATTGGTTTTTGCTGCTTTAGCCGGTTTTTCAAATCGCGTACGTCTTGTTCATAGTTTTGTACTGGCTTGCCTTCTATGATGCCAGCGGCTATGTCGTTTATACGCTTAATCAGATTGGGATCGGTTGTTACCAGGACCTGTGAGATCCTTTTATCGCTGGCTTTTATCCGCTTGGCCACCATAGATTTTGTGTTTGCAATCATGGAAGGTTTACTGCTGGTACTGGCATCAAGAGTTATTCCTACCATTACCAAAACCCCATTATTGTTTCTGTTCATGGCAGTTTTGGCTGTAGTCCTGGTTCCAGTTACGGTTTTGATTCCCGGACTGGATTGAACCCCTTTTGTGCCGGTGGTGTTAGTGGTCATGTTATTGCTCATATTTACATCCATTACTACAACCGAAGCTTTTTGCACCCCGGTTACGGATTCTGCAGTACGGGCCAATTTATCAGCCAAAACCCTTCTTTCGCTGTCGGTCATTTGGTTGTTTGGCGCAGTCTGCAGCTGAGTGGGTTTCTTCACCGGTGTCATCGGTTTTTTGCTGGTTCCCTGACAACCTGCAACAACTAGAGCAATCATTAAAATAAACATAAATAACATCATGAGACGTTTTTTTCATCAGGTTTTCACCTCCTTTGCTTTTTAACTGTTATCATTTTTTGAAATTATAGAGATTTAAACCGAGGGAAAATTTGGCATTAAAAAACTCCGGCCTATTAAGCCGGAGTTTCTTTCTTATTACTTGTTTAATTTTCAAAGTTTAATTCATTATATAGACCTTTACGGTACGTCGTCCCCAGTTCAAACATTGAGAACGATCTTCCATGAACAGATCTAAGCGATCGCCTCTTATGGCCCCGCCAGTATCGGCTGCTTGTGCATAGCCGTATCCTTCAATATACAATTTGCTGCCCAGGGGAATCACATTGGGGTCAACGGCAATAGTACCTACTTCAGGCGTTCTTCCGGTAGCGGTCCTATATCCGGTATAGGTATAAGCAGAAGCCTCCATATATCTGGCCTCTTTAAAATTAATGGTATGGCTGCCGCGCGAAACTGAGGTAATAGTACCCATAGCTACCAGCCGGTTTTTTGGTTCAACCAGGGTTTCGGACTTAACTAATTCGCGCTTTACCTCCTGGCCATTATGGTAAATAATGCGGATAGTCTGCATAGCCAAACCGTCTTTGCCTGCGGCCAGAGTACGCGTAAGTCCTCTTTCCAGGGTATCATCTGTGGTCCGGTCAGTTCCGCAGGGAATGGTTCTTTTTTCGGTTACCTGGCTTTCAGTAACGCGGACTACTTCTATTTCCTGACCGGCAACAGTTTTTTCTACGGGTAGCGTCTTAACGATATCTTTTTCACCTAACGATACCCCGGCTAATTTTATGGCTTCTTTGATACTGACCGGGGTGCTGATAATATCATGGGATTGGCCGTCAGCTATAACCGTAACTTTAAAAGCCCTGGTCACTACTATCTGACAATTCTTTTTAACTGCTGCATTCAATGAAGGCTCCACCATATCCCTGGCCCCGATTTTCACAGCCTCTTTTTCCAAAACATCCCCGACTTTACTGGCAAAAAACACCCGACTATGAATGGTTTTTCCATCCACAATAATATTGACTGGTTTTTGCAGGGCAAAGAACAGGCTCAGGGGCAGCAATACCGCAATAAGCATCGCCGTCAGCAGGTAAGCGCCTTTTAAAGGCCGTACAATACCCATTTTCTCCTCCCTTTCTTTTCAAGCTTCCCTACGGCAGCTTGAACGTAAATACATTCTAGTCAAAATAAGCAGTGCAAGTCAAATAAACTGCCTTATACTGGATAACTTTGTTATTATTTTCCAGTTAGGCGAGCTGCTTTTTATAAATTATTATCCTTTGCTTATTATTTTATTCCTGCACTCGCAAAAAGTTTGCTGAAAAACTAGTTTTTTCCATAGATAATACAGGGATAATCACAGAAAAAAGGCCCTTTCAGGCCTAATCCTGTCGTTATCAAATTCTTTTGCCACTGATGAACCCTGATTTTTACAGATTATTATTGGCTTTTAAATCTGTGTTAGTCTGCGGCCAGTTTAATCTTTTATCCGGAAAACGGTTTGGGTATTCAGACTGGTCAGGTAGGCTACTTCCTCCAGGGTTTTATGACGCAATTCAGCCAGCTTTTCAGCTACAAGCTTAACGTGAGCTGGTTCATTGCGTTTTCCCCGCTGGGGTTCGGGAGTGAGATAAGGACAATCGGTTTCAATCATTAAGCGGTCCATAGGTACGCGGGCCGCCACTTCGTGGGTCTTTTTAGCGTTTTTATATGTAACAGGTCCGGCCAGGGACAGATAGAACCCTTCTTTCATTAAATCAATCGCTAACGGCAGGTGGCCGGAAAAACAATGCATTACCCCTCCGTTGCTCCCCGCCTTTTCTTTCTTTACTATGTTGTAAACCTCCTGGTGGGCATCACGGTCATGTATCACTATGGGTTTATGTAATTCCCGGGCTATGCGTATTTGTTCTATAAAAGCCTGCTTCTGCACATCCTGCGGGGAAAGGTTGCGGTAATAGTCCAGCCCTATTTCCCCAATGGCCACCACTTTATCATCTTTGGCCAGTTCATATATTTTGCTGATCACTTCCGAGGTGAGGCTGCTGGCATCATGCGGGTGTACGCCTGCCACCGCGTATATCCCTTTGTGCCGGCGGGCTATATTAACCGCCTGCCGGGATGATTCCAGGTCCCATCCCACACAGACTATTTTCTGGACCCCGGCTTCTGCGGCCCTCTGTATAACCGCGTCAATTTCGCCGGAAAAATCCTTATCCTGCAAATGCGCATGACTGTCAATTAACATTTTATAAGCCCCTTTATTCCCATTTATACCGCGCAGTATATTTGCTGCGAAGCGACGTTATGAGGAGTCCGGTGTAGCAGGCGAAGATGAGTGAACGAAAGGGGTCGAGCGACAGGATGTCGCGAGCGCGTCACGTGACCACGATGGGAACTTGGCGCGGTATCCCTGAGGCACGAATCAAGACGCTACTACACCGAGACGATGAAATATGGAGTTAGCAGCATGTGTACTGCGCGTATTATTATTTCACCCGGTTGCCGGAGGATATGCGTTCTACCGTTAAAACCTCGACATCATTCTCATCGGATGCGGCCAGAATCATACCCTGTGACATTACCCCTCTCAGTTTGGTGGGTTTTAAATTGGCCACCAGAACCACCTTTTTGCCCACCAGTTCCTCGGGGGTATAGTGTTTGGCAATACCTGACACCACGGTTCTTTCTTCCTCACCCAGTCTGACTTTCAGGATAAGCAGTTTGTCGGCTTTCTCCATTTTCTCGCAGGCAATAATTTCCGCTACCCGCAGATCCATGCGCGCGAAATCATCAATACTGATATATTCTGGTTCAGAAACCGCTTTTGCCTGGGCGGGTTCTTTTTCCGTTTTTTCTTCCACCGGTTTATCCTCCCCATTCAAGTTTTCGAGGCTTTTCAGGTCAATGCGCGGGAAAAGCGGTTCGCCTTTTGTAACCAAGGCTCCTGCGGGGCACAAACCCCAAATGCCGGCTTCTTCCCATTTTAATCGGCCGGGGTCGGCAAAAAAGTTTATCTGCTGGTTGGTTCTCTCCGCCAGGGTAGGCATGGTCGGAGCCAGCAGGATTACAGCGATGCGGATGCACTCAGCCAGGTTATACATCACCGTGGCCAATCGTTGCTTTTTAGCTTCATCTTTGGCCAAAAGCCAAGGCGCAGTCTCATCTATATATTTATTAGCCCGTGAAACCAGTCGCATAGCGGCTATGATATAAGCACAAAAATCAAGCTTATCAAGTTTTTCCGTGGCTTCTCTAAAGGCTGTTCGGGCAGCTTCTTTCAATTCCAGATCTACCGCCTCTTCGACTGCCGGAGCAGGTATCTGCCCGGTAAAATACCGAATAATCATAGCTGCAGTACGACTGATAAGGTTGCCCAGATCATTGGCCAGATCATAATTGATACGGTTTACCAGCATCTCTTCCGAATAGGTCCCATCCTGTCCGAAATTCAATTCTTTCACCAGGTAATAACGCACCGCATCAAGGCCGTATTTTTCGATCAGTATACGCGGGTCGATAACATTGCCCTTTGATTTCGACATTTTTCCGCCTTCCAGCATAATCCAGCCGTGGGCACAGACCTTTTTAGGCAGGGGAAGATCCAAAGCCATCAACATTATGGGCCAGATAATGGCATGGAAACGTATGATATCTTTGGCCATCAGGTGCACATCAGCGGGCCAGAAGCGGTCAAATTTTTCCTGGTCGCTGCCGTAGCCGATAGCTGAGAGATAGTTTATCAAAGCATCAAACCATACATACACTACATGATCCCGGTTAAAAGGCACCGGCACCCCCCATTTGAACGAAGTACGGGACACGCAGAGATCATCCAGCCCGCTTTTGATGAAGCTGACTACCTCGTTGCGGCGTGACTCGGGCTGAATAAAGTCGGGGTTACCTTCAATATAGTCCAGCAAACGGGGAGCGTATTTGGCCATATTAAAGAAATAGCTTTCTTCTTTAACTAATTCCACTTCCCGGCCGCAGTCCGGACATTTGCCATCCTCAAGCTGCCTTTCCGTAAACAGGGTTTCACAGGGGGTGCAATACCATCCCTGGTATTCGGATAAGTATATATCACCCTTTTCATATACCTTATTAAATATCTCCTGCACCACTTCTTCATGACGTTTCTCCGTAGTACGGATGAAATCATCATTGGTTATCATCATGGTCTGCCATAGTTTTTGGATATTCGATACAATTCCATCAACGTATTCGGCCGGTTCCTGCCCTTTTTCCCGGGCAACCCGTTCAATCTTTTGTCCATGTTCATCAGTGCCGGTCAAATAATATACGTCTTTTCCCTGCATGCGTTTGAAACGAGCCATACAATCTGCCGCTACCGTAGTATAGGCATGACCTATATGTAGATTATCGCTGGGATAATAAATAGGGGTGGTAATGTAAAATGTTTCCCGAGCCTGCAAATTGATTCCCTCCTGAAAATCCATTTATTCTTCATTAATAATAAGCAAATACCACTTCAAGGGCAAGGATTCCAACAGTTTAATCCAGCCGCTCATTTTCCTTATTCTTTCACTATTTCCTTGCTTATATTCTGTTTTTCTCGCTCTTCCTGTTAAGACAATAATTAGGCATTATGTAAATATTCATACTTATATGACGATTATATTGTAGAATATATAACAGCATTATCCTGAAATAATAATTTTTTAGTCCAAATATGTAGAAAGGTGCTTGACTTTTTATCCCAAGCCTGGTATAGTTTGTCCCAGAGGTAAATTGATGCAAAGGGAGGGGTGAACCAATATGATGAAATCCACAGGTGTTGTCAGAAAAGTAGACGAGCTGGGTCGTATCGTAATTCCCATCGAACTAAGAAGAACTATGGGAATAGAAGAAAAGGACGCACTGGAGATCTATGTCGACAGCGACAAGATTATCCTTAAGAAATACGAACCCGCTTGCATCTTCTGCGGAAATGCGGAAGAAGTCGTCAACTATAAAGGCAAGAATCTCTGTAAGAGCTGTCTGACCGAACTTGGCAAACAAGTAGGTTAATACATAGTATTAATGATCATAGTTTTCGACATAGTACTTATATATTATTGATTTGGCTACTTTGTATTCGCGGGCCTTCAGCTTGAAGGCCTCTTTTTTATCCATGCCGTCTTCTATTAATTTTCTGGTCTCGGCTGCAATCGTCTCCAAACTGGCTGCAGCGGTTTTTTCATCCTGCAGACCGGCTATAACCAAACATATTTCCCCGCGAACCGTATTTTGCGCATAACGCTGGCGCAGTTCCCCAACAGCGCCGCGGACAACTTCTTCATGCAGTTTGGTCAATTCGCGCATCATGGCCATGGGGCGTTGGGCGCCCATAATCTCTTCAATATCCTCCAGGGTGTGCGGCAAACGATGCGGGGCTTCGTATATTACAACCGTGCGTTTATCCTGCGCCAATGATTGCAGTTGCTCTCTGCGCTGCGTACGCTTGGCGGAAAGAAACCCGGCAAATACGAAAGCATCGGTATTCATGCCGGAAATGCTCAAAGCGCAGATTAAGGCGGAAGGCCCGGGAATTACTTCCACCTGTATTCCCGCTGCAATTGCCTTTTGTACTAAACCCTGCCCGGGATCGGATATGCCCGGCATACCAGCGTCAGATACCAGGGCTACATTCCTGCCCGCCATTAATTCTTTCACAATTCTGTCTTCCCGCACCTTGCCGCTGTGCTGGTGATAGCTTATCAGCGGCTTTTTGATTTTATAATGATTGAGCAGTTTCAAACTGTGGCGGGTGTCTTCGCAGGCGATCAGGTCTGCCCTGCGCAAGGTTTTTAACAGACGGATGCTGACATCCTCCAGATTACCTATTGGGGTGGCGCATACATATAGTTTTCCAGGCGCTTCACTCATGCCAATCAGCTCCCGTACCATTGTCTAATTTCAACGCCATAATTGCCGGGACTCTCGTAAATAAACAACGGGGGCAGAATTTGCAAGGATTTGCGCCCGTTTTTCTGTGCTTCCAGGAGTACGAGCCGGGATTCTTCATGGGGAAAAGAATGCACCGTACGCATACGGGTAAGTTTCAGGCGGGATGCTGATAAGGCTACAATTATTTCCTGCAAGCGTTCCGTACGGTGTATAAAACAGAAGTGTCCCCGAGGAGATAGGAGATAACTGGCTGCCTCAACTACTCCCTTCAAGTCCACGGCTATTTCATGTCTGGAGAGTGCCGCGGCCGGGTCCTGGCTGACATGCCCTTCCCCTTTTTTCCAAAAAGGCGGGTTGCTGAGCACTAATTGGGCCTGGCCAGCCGGAAGATACTGGCTTATATCTTTCATATCCGCCTGAATGATGCGGATGCGTTCTGAAAGCCCGTTGTAACTTACCGAGCGGCAGGCCCGCTCCGCCGCCTCGTCCTGTATTTCGATGCCGGTTATGTGGATATTTTCATCTCTTAAGGCCAGCAGCAGCGGTATAACCCCGCTGCCGGTACCCAGATCCACAGCGTTAGCCACCCCATCCAGCCGGGCAAAATGCGCGAGAATAACCGCATCCAGAGAAAAACGATAACCCTGGCGAGCTTGAATTACCTTCATCCCCCCCAGGATTAAATCGTCCAGGCTTTCGCCCGGGTATACCAATTGGCTGCGGTCTGTTGTCAAACCCTACTCCTTTTCCAAAAATGCTATACAGAACAAACAATCTTCTTCACGGGGCTGACCGAAGGCCATGGAACAGATATGGTAGCCTTCCTTATACAACCCCCCCAGGGTCTCATAGCTTTCGCCCTCTAATTTCATATTGCGCGGGAGTACCCGCTGCTGAGCCGGTGAATCGGTGTGCGGCAGATTAGCCTCCAGGAGGCTTACCCTTGCTTTTAAATCGCCTACCTCAATCACCAGCTGCCTGATTATGTTTGCCATTTCCCGGAGTTTCTTCTCCATTTCTATCCTCTCCGCATGTTCTGCCCTCATATAGTTCTGATTCATATTTTAAACAGCACATGAGCCGCCCGCATATTCCTGATATCTTTGTGGGATTAAGTGATAAATTCTGTTCTTTGGCCATGCGGATCGAACCCGGTTCAAATTCGCCCAAAAAGCAGTTGCAGCATAGAACCCGGCCGCAGGTGCTATGCCTCCCACCATCTTGGCTTCGTCTCTGACTCCTATTTGCCTGAGTTCTATACGGGTTTTAAAAATGGAGGCCAGATCTTTTACCAGTTCCCGGAAATCAACCCTTCCTTCGGCTGTAAAATAGAAAATAATCTTGCCCATATCAAAGGTATATTCAACATCAATCAACCGCATCGGCAGATTGTGTTCCTTGATTTTTTGACGGCAGGTTTCCAGGGCTTCAGCTTCCTTATTCCGGTTGTTTTCATAAATGCGGCAGTCATTTTCCGTAGCTTTGCGAATAACGGTTTTCAGGGCTGAAGGCAGCTGTTCCTCCAGTATTTCTCTTTGGCCAACTACCACCGTACCATATTCCACTCCGCGGATAGTCTCTACAATTACCGCATCCCCTGCCGAAATATCCAGGCCTGCGCAATCAAAATAATATATCTTGCCCGCCGGTTTGAAGCGAACACCTACCACCCATGCCAAATAAAGAACCTCCTTCAAAAAGTTACGCCCCAATTTAACACATATTCACACAGATTTTTTATGGATTAACACAGATAATTATAAATAATTCTAATGCAAAGGGTTTATTAAATTATCTGTTCCATCGGTACACAATATGGTTTTATTAGTTTATATATTTTACGTGTTAATCTAAAACAATCCGTGTTATCCGTGTCTAGTTCAATTCAGCGCTTCCCATATTTTATAGGATATATTAGTGCTTACCAACAGTGAATTTACGTGGCGTTTATAATAACGCCGCAGTTCATCGACTTCTTGAACAGCCCGGCTCAGACGAAGCTGGTCGGCCCTATCCCGAGTTTCCTGCAGCAAATCCGGGTATACAGGCAGAGCCAGGTCTTTTTCCTGATGAGAGTAACTGTATATTAGGATATCTCTTAACATGGTCTCCAGTATACCGCAAATCAGCTCCGGCTGAGTTTCTATTTTTTCAGCGGCCTGAAAAACAGCCAGTCTGTCCCTGCCATACAGTTCTTTTATAATATCCCGGGCTGTCTGCATGTAATTATCCCATATCCCCCGACTGCACAAACTGCAGGGCATAGGCCGGGCTGCCCTGGCTCAATCGGGCTGCCTGCTCTGCCAGCCGGCTGTTAATCCCCTGGCTAATTAGTAATTCCTGAATATCCGCTTCTTTTAGGGATTTAAAGGTTAACAGCTGACAGCGGGATACAATAGTCTCCAGCAGGTTATTTTCATCCGTTACCAGGATAATTATCGCATACAGGGGCGGTTCTTCCAGGGTTTTCAGGAGAGCATTGGCAGCTTCGGGTCTCATTAGATGGGCATCCCTGATAATAGCCACCTTATTATGAGACCGGGATGGCTTCATTTCCAGCCAGGGCTGCATTTCACGGCTTATCTGCTCTTTAAGAATCGTGGTTTTACCCTCAATTTTTTCTATAACCATAAGGTCGGGATGAATGTTTTCCCTGAAAAAAATCTCCGCCTGGCGGTCGGCAGAGGCAATTAAGGTATAAGCCAAGGCACGGGCGGTTAACATTTGCCCACCCCGGCCGGTCCGGCAAAAATATAGGCGTGACTGGTGCTGCCTGTTTCTATGCTCTTGTTTAACATATCAATGGCCCGTTGTTGGCCTTTGATCGCCGCAAAGTAATCCATTTAGCCAAGTTCCTTCCAAAAACCCTGGTGAGCAATTTAAGCCATCAAGTCAACCAGCATACCGCGAATCTTGTCCAGGGCGGTAAGCAGTTCGAGCGGTTCTTTTTTTTGTTGGATAAAGTCATCGATTAACTCTTCCATTTCCTGGTCAATGGTCTTGATGGTAATTAACACCGTACGGCCCCGGCGGTTGCGGGACCTTTCCTTTTCCAGCAAGTAGGCGCGGGAGGTAGCTTCCTGCAAGAATTTTTTAACGAGCTTTTTATATAACATCAAATCATTTACCGTCAGGTGATGTTTTAAACGGTCGGTAAGACGGTCCAGCTCCTTCAGCAGTTCCTGCATCCGGAATTGGTGTTCACCTTCACGCCGCCCGGTTAGCTCCTGCTCAAAAAGGGATTCTCCGACCTTCCGTACTCCGGGGGTAATGGTTTTTCCCAAAGGACCATAGTTTATGCTGTTTTTGCTGTCGCGGTCAATCTTCATGAGGTCCTCTGCCCCCCTCCAGTATCTAGATATAGGATACCAGTTTCTTGATATCAGGAAAATAGAGAAGCCTTTGGCCGCTGATGACTTGGATTCATTTGCCGCAGAACAGATGAATCCGTTTTGGGTAATTATCGATTTATTGCTATCCTTTTAAAAGTTCTCGTAATCCAATACATTCTGCCTATATTTTTTCATTTCTACGTATTGATTAATCCACGGTTTACCTTTCCTCCAGCAGTTTTTCCCGTATATACTCCAAAGCCTTTTCCCCAACCTCATTTAGATTCTTGCTGGCGTCAAGCACTTTTATGCGCTGCGGCTGCAGACGCGCTATTTCCAGATAGCCTCTCCTGACCTTATCCTGGAATTCCAGGCCTTCCTTTTCCAAACGGTCCGGCGCGGCTGTTCCCCGGCGCTGCTGCCCTTCGAGCGGTTCCAGATCTAAAAGCAAGGTAAGATCTGGTCTTAAACCCCCGGTACAGAGTTCATTTAAGGTATTAAGAAAACGCAAGTCCAGACCGCGTCCATAGCCCTGATAAGCGATGGTCGAATCCAGATATCTATCTGCTATAACTACCTTTCCCGCATTCAGAGCCGGTTTAATAACTTCCTCCACCAACTGGCTGCGAGCGGCTGCGTATAAGAATGCCTCACTGGAGGAGGTCATGCCCTGGCTGCGAACATCCAATAAGATGGCCCTTATTTTTTCAGAAATAACCGTTCCCCCAGGTTCCCTTACGGTTATAACATCAAATCCAATCAGATTGGATAATAACCATTCCCGCAGGCTGGTTTTTCCTGACCCATCAATTCCCTCCAATGATATAAACAGACCTCGCACAATTTCTATCTCCATTTCGCCTTTAATACTGAGGAAGCCATTCAACCCAAAAACATTAACAATTATCTGGGTATATCAGTGTTAATCTGTTATCTTTCTTGTGACTAATTAAAAAATAAAATCTCTACACCTCGATAATGTTAAGATGGTTTAGTTGCAAGTCTTCCGGGCCTTGTAAACGGACCGGGCTTTGCTGCAAAAACAACAGATAATCGTAAATCTGCGGACTTATCAATTCACCGGGCATAACACAGGGAATCCCCGGCGGATAAGGCACTACCATTTCCCCGGCGATCCTGCCCCGGCAATCCTCGATATTAACCCGCTTTTTAACGGCATAGTACGCTTCCCGAGGACTTAAGATAATCTGAGGCAGCTCTGCGGCCTCCACCGTTAAGAACTGTTTATGATCATCCGAATAATACTGGGCAGCAATGCTCTCCAGGGCCTGAGCAAAGCGTTCCCATTCCTCAGCGCTGTGAAACATGGACATCATGGCCAAAATTGAGTTTTCATTTTCCCATTCTACCTGTATTCTATATTCATCCGCAAAATCCTTGATATTTCAAATCCATTCAGCCTCAAACCGGGAAAGGCAATCAGGATTTTTAAGGGATCGAGGCTAAAAACCCCCGGGGTTTTTTTAAGTTCATCTTCATCATATGCTTTTAACCCCTTGGTCATATTAATCCGCGTTCTGAATCTAACCGCCATTATGCGGGCAGCTTCTAATAATTCTCTGCCCCTTTCCTCCATTAGGTTACGAGCCAGGTCAATAGACGCTAAAATCGGATAAGAGGGGCTGGTGGTAGTAACCAGGCTGCAGGCGGATCGCAGCCGTTTCGTATCAGGATGACCCTTAACATGCAAAACCGCTCCCTGATTATACACCGGCAAGGTTTTATGCAAGCCGTTTACAGCCGCATTTGCTCCTTGTTCCAAGGCTGGGCGCGGATAATCCGGGTGAAAACAAAAATGCCCCCCGTGAGCTTCATCTACGAATAATGGCTTTTGGTATTTTTGGCATAAAGCCGCAATGTCTTGAATCCTGCAGGTGGAGCCATAATAGCTGGGACTGGTAATAAAAACGGCCTCAGCATCATGATGTATGCCCAACAAGGCCTCAACATCTGCGGGACTAACTGCGAGGGCTGCACCCAGTTCGCCATTGACCTGGCAGGGAATATACACAGGATTTGTCCCTGCCATAACCATCCCTGCAAAAAATGAACGGTGGCAGTTACGCGGCACCAGGACTTTAGCGTCAGGCCTTTTTAATGCCATAAACAAGGCATGAATGCCCGAACTGGCTCCATTGACTAAGAAAAAGCTTTCCTGAGCGCCATACGCTTTTGCCAGCAATAAGCGGGCTTCTTCTATAATCCCCTGGGGAGCATGCAAATCATCTAAGCCGGGTATTTCTGTAACATCGAATTCTGCCAGAACCTTTAAAGCGCTTTGATTAAAGCCTGGCCCTCCAATATGCCCCGGCATATGCAGCCGCAGTCCTCTTTCATCGATATATTTTTTTAATGCGGAATATAGGGGCGTATTCATATCATAAGCGGACAATTATTGACTGCTCCATTCCTGAACATATTAACTAAAGATTCGCATCTAACCTGACATGCGGTGTCATTTGACTGCGATTAGACGCTAGTAAGCCGTAAATTAGCATCCAACTGCCATACTTGTATTATAAATATTGTAGCCCTAAACCCCCATAAAAAATAGGCCTGTAAAAAGCCTATTTTCAGCCTGCTGGTCAGCCGCATACCTCGATATCAAGAATACAGTTTTATATTATGAACTAAAAAGCCTTTTTGATTAAAGTGCGCAGTTTCAGCAATATCTGATTATATTCATTAGAGCCCGCATCGACCCCTATTATCATTCTCTCGCAATTCGTGCATATGAACCCTCGCCTAATTTTAATGCCTTCTCTTATCCCGCCCTGGGGAACCTTTTCGCAAATAGCGCAGCGAGGAACAAGCATACCAAATTTTTCAGGCAATTTTTTAGTTTCCATTAGTTTTGTCATTTAACCCCTTTTGCTTATATAATTTCCCGGTCACCGGTATACTAACCTATGCTGCCTTTTCTATTTTTGTTACCTATTAAAAATATCTATCAATTTTTCGTTCCGATTCATCGCCCTAAAACAGGATTCCCGCTATTAACGTGGAATATAACTGACAAGAATGAGTTATATTTATTTTGTTTTTAATGTATTGTTCAAATAATTTGTGCAGGTGATCATTATGACTTTTACTGCATTGGTCTTGTATTTTGCTAACTTATTGTTTGACTATCCTCTTCAGAATGAGTTTATGGCCCGTTTAAAATCCAAGAATATTTATATTTTATTTGTTCATTCTGCCATATGGGGACTGGGTTTATCCATCCTGCTGCAATATTTTCAGTTGTTTGCCTGGTGGAAGGTGTTTTTCCTGGTATTCGGGCATATGGCGATAGACGGATTTAAAGCCCGGGAGCTATACCGTCCAGCAAATGAGCGAGGAACCACACGGGCTTTGGATAATAAAGACTTCGCGGCTCTATATATCGATCAATTGCTGCATATAGTGCAGTTGGCAGTCGTAATGGTGTTTTAATTTAACTATATTTCCGCTTCCTTGAAAACATCAGCTGCATATCTTGGCGTCCAGGGAGCGGTCTTCTTTTCTAAGCTTTTGTTTACGGCATCAACACGATTTAAGAATAGAAGTACGAAGTACTGACTGGCGGCGCCCACACATTACATTTCAAAACAGTCAGCCCCGGACTGCAGGTCCGGGGTCTGTCAC
>NZ_BBCE01000010.1 GCF_001311885.1 Syntrophomonas palmitatica JCM 14374
TATACCCAGATCAGTCCCTTAACCTTAATATAAATTTTCCCAAATTAAAAAGAAAAGCCAAATCAATATGGGGTAAGATATAAGAAAAGGACAAAAGGGGGATAGTCAACGAGGCTGAAGTTGGGATATGATTCGGGAAATATTTATTTAAGGGGGCGGCTTTTATGAATTACCAACAGATAAAATATGAGGTTGAAGATCGGATATTAACTATCACGCTCAACCGACCTGAGAGATTGAATGCCTATACAGAAATATTGCGGGCAGAAATGATTGATGCTTTAGATCATGCGGATGCTGATGATAATATTAGGGCCATAATCGTCACCGGAGCAGGGCGCGCTTTTTGCGCAGGAATGGATTTGGGTGATGGCGGCGCAACTTTTGATTACTCCGCGGTTACTGAAGATGAACACCGGGATAGCGGAGGACTGCTTGCCCTGCGCATCTATCAACTAAAAAAGCCTATCATAGCGGCTATTAATGGACCGGCAGTTGGCATAGGGCTGACCATGACGTTTCCAATGGATATACGTATCGCCGCTGATAATGCCAAGATGGGTATCGTTTTTGTACGCCGGGGTGTTCTGTTGGATGCTTGCAGTTCATGGATTCTGCCTCGGATAGTGGGAATCAGTCAGGCCCTCGAATGGGCTATGACTGGCAGGGTATTTTCCGCCCAGGAAGCATTTGCCAAAGGATTATTAACTAAAGTGGCGGCGCCGGAAGAAGTACTGCCGGCTGCGCGGGATATTGCCCTGGAGATTGCTCAAAACAGCGCGCCTGTGTCGGTGGCTCTTACCCGGCAGCTGCTGTGGACTATGTTAGGAGCCGATCACCCTATGGCAGCCCACCGCATAGAATCAAAAGGGTTCCACTGGGCCGGTCAGCAGCCGGATGCTCAGGAAGGTATTACCGCTTTTCTGGAAAAAAGGCAGCCAAATTACACTATGAGTCCAAGCACAGGCATGCCCGATTTCTATCCCTGGATAACCGAACCACCTTTTAGAATTAAATAGATCTTGGCATATCCTGGCTATATTTGTGTGAAGAAAACGAGAAGCAAATAGAATTGCGTGATATAGACGCTGGAAATATAGTGATTCTACATAGTTCTGATATTTAGTACCCCGGGGCATACCTCTACCTTCCAGGGAAGAGGGGGCCCTTTTTCTCCGTCTAAATCGGTCCTAGCCTGAGGTTCCAGGCTGAGGTTAAATACCTTGCCCCGGCGGTGAATGACGTTTTTATCTTCCAGGAGCCCTCCGCGCTGGTAATTAATCAGTAAACGCGTTAAACCGGGCATAAGGCCTGGCTTAATGGCCATGAAATCGAGCATCCCATCGCTCATACACCCGCTGGGCAATAATCCCTGAAAACCGCCGGCTGTACCGCCGTTTAATATCAGGAACAGCAGGATTTCTTCTTCATATTTTTCATCATCAACTTCCAGTTTAAGCTGCAGAGGTTTGATTTTAGGCAGTTTCTCCATGGCTTTAATGTAATAAGCCAGGCGGCCCAGAGCATTTTTTAACCGGTAATCCACATCATGAGCGGTTTCGGTGATGAAACCGGCTGAAGCGACATTAATGAAATAATCCTGACCGTTTACCATTCCCAGATCTATGGGGGTAAGCTGACCTTCAGCGATTACGCGACAGGATTCTTCCAGTTTGGCAGGAAGATTAAGGTAGCTGGCCACATCATTGCTGGTACCCTGGGCTAGAATGCATAAAGGCACATTGAACCCGCAGCGCATCATTGCGGCGGCTACCCCGTTAATAGTACCGTCACCGCCTGCAGCTATCAGACTGTGATATTCATGGGCATTAAGTCTGCTCAGATAGTTAGGTATTTCTTCATTGCTGTTAAGACGTATGGGAACGAGCTGTAAACCGCGATTCTGCAGTTTGTGTATAACCGTGTCCAGCTTATATTTGAAACGACCTTGTCCTGCTACCGGGTTGTATAACAGGGCTACCTTGCTGCTCATTAAAATGCCCCCTGGAGAAATCGTTAATTATATTATCAACAAGTCAAATAGATAAAAGCAAATCAAAATTCCCAGGTGCGAAAGGGGTAATAGGTGGTAACAGGGCAACAAGGATATGTCCTTAATTAATATTGAAACTCGGCAGCTTGAGGTCATATTTTTTCAGTACGACACTGATAGATTCACGGGATAAGGCGGTCTTTATTTCAACCTGCCGGGCGCGTTGGGCCAGGTTGTTAAGTTTTTCTATAAAGCGTATGAGTACCTTTTCCGAAGCAAAGCTGACTTCTTCAATGTTAATCAGAAAATTTTGGTACATTCCCGGAACATTGTTATACAGGGTTTTAAAGGTTTCGCCCAGAGAGAAATCATTTAGATACCCCTTTAAATTAAGCACAAAGGTTTCTTCCTGTTGGGATATTTCTATATGAATTAATTTTTCAGTGGCAAAGTATTTCAGTTTTCGCAGCTGAAAGGTTTCAATGCTTTTAGATATGCGGCTTTTCCATCCCAGCGTCTGCACCGGGGCAGACAGTGAATTCAGATAGATATAAAACCACCGGTTATCCCTCAGCCATTTGCGAATCATCCAGAAACCCAATGCCCGGAAGGCCGCTGAACGTATTCCGGTCAGGAAAAGGTTGCCGAATATGTTCGGGAAGGAATAGAATTTTTTAAATGCCTCCATGCTCTTAACCTGCAGTTCATATGCTGACATCAAGCGGGGCTGAAATACTACGTGGTGAGCATCATACAGATTCCAATCCCTGGTTAAGATGCGCCCCTGTTCCTCCAATTCCTTGAAGGTGCGGCTGCCGGGCAAGGGGGTTAAAATCATGAACTGAACGCTGTCAATGCGGTTGCGCAGGGCGAATTCCAGGGTATCATCAATAGTTTCAGCGGTGTCGTCATCCGAGCCGAATACAAACATTCCATGCAGCATAATACCGTATTCATGAAAGCGTTTTATACAGTATTCGATATCTGCGACCCCTTGTTTCTTGTTATAAGTTTTGAGGGTTTGGGGATTAACAGATTCCATACCCACAAATACCGTGCCGCAATTGCTGTCACGCATTAGAGCCAGTAATTCGTCATCGCGGGCCGCATCAGTCCTGACCTGGGCGCACCACCAGGAGGGAAGGGTTTTTCTGGCTATCATTTCTTTTAACAATTCTTTAGTATGGCGGGGGTTAGCGGCAAAATTGTCATCTATAAAAAATACCTGTTTGCCTTTATACTGCTGCAGTTCTTCGAGAATGGATTCTGTTTCCCTGTAACGGTATTTGCGCCCGAACATTGAGGTTACACTGCAGAAAGTGCAATCAAAGGGGCAGCCGCGTGATGTCATAACGGGGTAGGTTGACATCTTCAGGCTGGAAAGCAAAGAAAAGTCCGGAAAAGGCACCTGATTAATATCTACCCAATCAGGACGGGGGTTATGTACTACCCCCTCGGCGGTTTTAAAAGATACTCCTGGTACTGCCCAAGGTAATTCGTCACGTTCAATGCAAGCAACCAGATCAGTAAAGGTCAGGTCAGCCTCACCCCGGCAAACATAATCGCAGTGCTCCAGGGCTTCCTCGGCCATGAAACTGACATGTGCTCCGCCCATGATCACTTTTTTCCCCTGACTGCGGGCAAAATCGGCCAGGTGGTAAGCTTCGATGACGGTTGAAGTGGTAGTGGATATGGCGATCAGATCAGAGCTGCTTATATGCGATAGTTTGATATCACTGCGGGAACCAAGTATAAGATTTACTTCATGTCCTTTTTGTTTTAACAGGGTTCCAGGATGGGAAGCCCCAAACGAGGCATTTTTACAGTACTAAAAACATGTTTTCCCGGAGCTTTGGGTTCAATTAAAGTGATCTTCATGCGGATAATCCCCCTTAAATTACATGGAATTCATTAACAAACTAAACATGTAGTTTTAAAAACTATGTATTATTAAAATAAATACTATTACATGAGTTATTTAATTGCAATACTTAATAATATTTGTTTTAATTTTGATTAGAAAATAGAGAACGAAATAGACCCTGACTTCAAAGACTACTACGATTTGGGGAGGTATTTGAATGTTCAATGAAAAGGAAATTGCCCGTTGTATTGACGAAATATCTTTGTTTGATGAGGTTAAATTGAATGATATACCTGATATAGAGCTTTACGTGGATCAGGTATATGCCTTTATTGATAAAAAACTATCCCATCTTAAAAGGAATGATAAGGATAAGCTGTTGACAAAAACTATGATCAATAATTACACCAAGCGGGTTTATTGATGCCTCCGCTTAAAAAGAAGTATTCCCGCCAGCATATTGCTTTATTGATCCTGGTTTACTACTCAAAACAAATTTTATCCATTAACGATATTTCTATACTTTGCAGTTTCCTTTTGCGTACCAACCCGGAAGAAAAAACGAAATTATGGGGATCGCGATGCTATCATCAATGATTTCTATAACCTGACTCAAGAGATTAATAACAACGATCTTTATGATTTGAAGGCTATTTGTGAAAACCAGGCCGGATTAATCAAGGCGAAAACGTCCGAACTGGATAATGAGGAAAAGGAATCGATGCAGTGGGCTTTACTGGTCATGTTTCTGGTATCACAGGCAGCTATGCAGAAAAGATTGGCCGAAAAGATCATCGACCAGTACCTCAAAAAGGATGCGCCTATTTATAAAGGCAAATAATGTTTATATTCTGTGTTTGAATAATCCTCGTTATCCGCGTCTTTTTTCTTACGAATAAGAAGGAAACTGAAACTCCACTGGCGTATTATTTAAACTAATTGCATCCTGTGGGGAAGAAGATGAGAATAATGGGGGGCTTATTACGAGCAGCAAGCACTGGACCGAATTTACCGAGGATGAAATTCTCCAGGCCAACATAGACAAATATAACCAGGAACATATTATTAATTTCTATCAGGATTTTGAAGAGCCTCGTTACTCATATATTGAATACGAGATCATTTTTAAGGCCGCATTGCGGTATCTACAAGGATTCAGGCCCAGGTTAAAGGCTGTGGATATGTGCGGCGGAGCCGGTAAAGCTGCTTTTGTAATCAAGAGCTGCGATCCTGATTGCCAGGTTACCCTGGTAGACTGTTCGGACAAAATGCTGGATATTGCCCGGCAAAAGGTTCGGAAACAGAATATTCAGGGGCTGGAGGTTGTGCTGGATGACGCCTTCAGTTTTTTGGCCAGGGATGAAAAGTTTGATTTAATTGTATTCTCATCGGCGGTGCATCATTTCAAAGACCCGTTGGCTTTGTTAGAGGCCGCGTCCAAACGACTGAACGATAATGGCTTGATTGTGACTATTGCTGACCCTACCACTCTCACCAAAACCCGTCGCTATAAATTTTTTGAGTTCATGTTGAGTGATAAGGAAACAAAGAAAACTAAGGTGAAGAGCTGGTTTGCTTTTAAAAATAACGGAGAAACTGCCGCCGGCCAGGATTTTGACCTGGCTGAATACCAGACCTATACGGGCATAGATGATAAAAAACTGGCCTATGAACTTACCAAACTAGGTTTGCACCCGATGGTGCATATGCGCTATCCGGCCGGTGAACCCTATTTAACCAAAATTATGCCCTGGTTAGGTTTATGTTGGGCTTTCAGTATGATAATCAGTCCCCATCAGGTTAATGACCATGCTCTCAAGGTTCAGGGGATAAAGGAACAGTTGAAAAGAGAAATGCCCTTCAGGTTCCAGTTTTGCTGAGCCAGGATGATTATTGCAGATTATTTTAATCTATAATTTGAATCATTAAAAAAGCCTTGACAGAAATAGTGGTTAGCATTTAGGCTTATTTTAAGGATATAACTTAATATGATGAGATGAGTTTAGATGAGCGTAGAGGAGAACATGACGAGATGAGCAGGTGCGAGTACAGATCGGCCGCACATTGAGACGTGCCGGTTTTTGTTTTTCTAATAATCCTGGTTTAAAACTTCCATCAGCTATGGCTGAGCTTGTGGCTGCTGTTCGGTGTGCTTATCGTATTACACTTTCAGCTAGTGATAATAACATAATGATTATCTTTTTCCGCAGCGCTTCACCTCATCTAACCGACCATCCCCAATATTTCAGACGATGGCGCTTCCAATAGCTGTTATCTGTAATCTGCCATTCCATACTAACCGCCGGACCAAACGTGAAAATCGCCATAAAGAATTAAACAGAAGAATCTATGAGAATCTGGGCTAATCTGTGGGTAATTTTGTCAAATTTAAAATCTGTGAAGTCTATGCCAATTTGTAATTCTGAGAGGAGAGATTATAATGTTTGACCGCTATTTAAAATGTGTTGTAGGCGGTGAATCTCTGAACCCCGAGGAGGCGTATCTCACAGCCAGGATGCTTCTGCATGATAATATCCCCGAGGTCAAAGCCGCGGCATTTCTGAGTGCTATGAGGACTCGTAAGGAACGAGCTGGTGAATTGGAAGGGTTCGTGCAGGCTTTATATGAGGAAGCTGTGAAAATTGACAGCGATTATGAATTGATCGATACCTGCGGCACCGGCGGCGATGGGCTGAGCACCTTCAATATTTCCACGGCTGCTGCTCTGGTTGTCGCCAGCTGCGGGGTGCGGGTAGCCAAACATGGCAATCGGGCTATGACCAGTAATGTAGGCAGCGCTGATGTTCTGGAAGCTCTGGGGGTTAATATTGAACTCAATCCGGATGAAGCCCGCAAAATGCTGGATGAAGTGGGAATTACCTTTTTATTTGCGCCCCATTATCATCCTATTTTAAAACAGGTCGGCCCTCTGCGCCGTTCATTAGGAGTAGCCACCATTTTTAATTTCCTTGGACCTATGTTGAATCCATGCACACTGACTTATCAAGTGGTAGGCATATATGATGTGAGCCTGCAGGAGGCGATTGGCGACACCCTGGCCAGGAGAGGCCGCAAACGTGCTCTGGTGGTTCATGGCGAAAACGGCATGGATGAGATTAACCCTGCCGGCAAGACTCTGGTTTATCAGGTGGATAACGGACAGGGGCATTTCTATGATTTAGACCCGGTGGATTTGGGTATGGAACACGTTCCTCTGGATAGTATCAGAGGCGCTGACCGGGAAACCAATGCCCGCATTGTGTACGAGGTTGTGGGAGGGAAACCGGGTCCGCATCGCCAAACAGTCTTGCTTAATGCCGCGGCGGCTTTAATGGTTGCGGGGCGCGCGGCTGATTATAAAGAAGGGATGCAGCTGGCTGCCGAGGCTGTAGATTCGGGAAAGTCCATGAGGACCCTGAAAGCATGATCAGCTTCAGCCGGGACAGGGTGGCAGTATGCTAGAAAAGATAGCCAGGGCTAAACGCGAGGAAATACGAATATTGAAAATGACTTATGATACCAGTTCAGTTAAACCCAAGGAAGTACCGGTTGAACCCGGACGGGCATTAAAGACATCTCAGGGGCGAGTGCAGGTAATTGCCGAAGTAAAAAAGGCTTCTCCGCTCAAAGGCCTGTTTATTTCCGAGCTGGATGTTGCGGGGATGGCCCGCGTCTATAAGGATAACGGGGCGGCGGCCATATCTGTAATTACTGATCAGCCTTTTTTCCAGGGCAGCAAAGAATATCTGCGGGAAGTGAAGCAGACAGTAGATGTACCGGTATTACGCAAAGATTTTATACTTGATGAAATTCAGCTTTATGAAAGCCTGGATATAAACGCCGATTTTGTTTTGTTGATAGCCGCTATGCTTAATTACCAGGAACTTTTAAAACTCAGTGAAAAAGCTCAGGAGCTTAAGCTTTGTCCCTTATTGGAGGTTCACGGAAAAGAGGATCTGGAAGCCGCTCTTGACCTGCCTGTGCAGCTGATTGGTATTAACAATCGCCGCCTGAAAACCTTTGAGGTTGATTTGGCTGCCAGTCTGAAATTGGCTGATTTAATCCCGGACAGATTTATTAAAATCAGCGAGAGCGGCATAAAAACGCCTGATGATATGAAGCTGTTAGAAAAAGCTGGGTTTCAGGGAGCCTGGTGGGAGAGTCCCTGGTTACCGCTCCTCATCCGGGTAAAAAACTTCGGGAACTGGTTTGCTATTACGGAGATGAATGAAATGACAAGGGTAAAATTCTGTGGCATAAAAACTCTGGAGGAGGCGCGCTGCGCCGAGCGCCTGCAGGCCTGGGCCATCGGCGAGGTGTTTGCTCCATCATCTCGCCGCCTGGAACCGGATAACGCCGCCAGGATTAACCGGCAGTTAAAAGGAACCGTCAAGAAAGTAGGGGTATTCGTGAACGAAAAATTTGCAGCCCTTTGTGATATCATTGCAGCCTGTCAGCTTGATATGGTGCAGCTGCACGGGGAGGAAAGCCCGGAATATCTGGCTGAATTGCCGGTTCCGGCCATTAAAAGCATATCAATGCGTTCGCCGTTTGACCTAGAGGAGGCAAAACGATGGCGACCCTGGGCTTATCTCTTTGATGCTTATCATCCCAGTTTGCGGGGCGGCAGCGGTCAGGTGTTTGATTGGACCTGGCTGGAGCCTTTGCGAGATCAGGCCCGTTTTATTGTAGCCGGGGGACTGAATCCGGATAATGTGGGAATACCAGTGGAAAAACTCAGGCCCTTCGCAGTAGATGTTTCCAGCGGAGTGGAGATGGCCGGCGGAGGAAAAGATTTTAATAAAATGGCGCGGTTTATGCAGAAGGTAAGGGAGGCAGATAGTAATGTATCCAGATAATAAAGGTTACTACGGCAGGTATGGAGGCAGGTTTGTGCCTGAGACCCTCATACCCGCCCTGGACAGTATAGAAAAAGCCTATAGGGAAATGCAGGCCGATCCGGCTTTTAATAGGGAACTGGACAATTACCTGAAAAACTATGTGGGGCGGGAATCTCCCCTTTATTATTGCCGAGGCCTAAGCAATAAAATAGGCGGCGCCCGGATATACCTTAAACGTGAAGATTTAAACCATACCGGTTCGCATAAAATCAATAACACCATAGGCCAGGCCCTGCTGGCCCGCTATATGGGAAAAAGACGGCTTATCGCTGAAACCGGTGCCGGACAGCATGGAGTAGCTACAGCCACGGCGGCTGCGGTTTTGGGAATGGAATGCACGGTCTACATGGGGGCCAAAGATGTGGAAAGGCAGAGTCTTAATGTCTTTCGCATGCAGATGCTGGGAGCTGAGGTTCGGGAAGTTAAGAAAGGCAGTGAAACCCTTAAGGATGCGACCAATGAGGCTTTCCGTGATTTTATCGCCAGTTTTGAATATTCGCATATGCTTATTGGTTCTGTGGTAGGACCGCACCCCTATCCCATGATCGTCAGGGATTTCCAATCTGTCATAGGCCGGGAATTAAGAGAACAGTTTTTAAGCCAGGAAGGCAGGCTGCCTGATATAGTGGTGGCTTGTGTGGGCGGGGGCAGCAACTCCATGGGGATATTCTATCCCCTGCTCAATGACGAAGTTGAATTAATAGGTGTAGAAGCGGGAGGAATTGAGATAAGGCCCGGTAGACACTGCGCCACCCTGTCAGAGGGCAGCGACGGCATCCTGCACGGCGCCTTCAGCCGTTTGCTCCAGGATGAACACGGGCAGATAGAGGATACCCATTCCATTTCGGCAGGTTTGGATTATCCGGGTGTGGGGCCTGAACATGCTTATCTGCGTGAAAACCAACGGGTGAACTATGTACATGTCAGTGACGAAGAAGCGTTACAGGCGTTTTTCAAGTTGTGTGAATATGAAGGAATAATTCCTGCCCTGGAAAGTGCACACGCTGTGGCCTATGCCTGAAAATAGCCCCGGAAATGTCGCGGGACAAAACCGTGGTGGTCAATCTATCCGGGCGCGGGGATAAGGATGTCCAACAGGTGGCGCGGTATATGCAAAAAAGCAACAGGCACGGATAAGGAGGTTTCATAATGCGGGATTTACGAGATAAATTCAGGACTCTTAAGGACAGAGATGAAATGGCCTTGATCGCTTTTATTATGGCAGCTTTGCCGGACGAGGATTTATGCTTGGATTGCATTAAGGCTTTGGAACAGAGGATGCGATATATTGGAACTGGGAGTGCCCTTTACCGATCCCCTGGCGGATGGTGAAATAATCGAGCGTTTTCATCACCGCGGGGTAGCGCGGGGATTAAATCTTCAGCGGGGTTTGGAATTCGCGGCCCGGGCTGCCAACATTACTGCTATGAACCTGGTGCTCTTTTGTTATTTTAATCCCATTTACCATATGGGGTTGGATGTTTTCGGGCAACAGGCAAGGGAGGCTGGGGTTCAGGGCTTAATTGTACCCGATGTGCCGCTGGATGAGATGGCTGTTTTACGTGAAAGCCGTCTGGACGTTATTCCTATGGTGGCGCCCAGCAGCACTCCGGAACGAATGAAAAAAGCCGGAGAATACGAGCCCAGCTTCATTTACTGCGTGTCAGTGCGTGGAGTCACCGGGGTGCGAGTTTTGCCGGAACAGGAAATTAAGGATTATTTAACCAAGGTTAAAAGCTGCGCCCAGACTCCGCTGGCTCTGGGTTTTGGCATATCCAGCCCCGAACAGGTCAGAACTTTCCACGGTTATGCTGATGGAATTGTAACCGGAAGCTACCTGGCCCGTTTGCTGGAGGAATACGAATCCAAACCCCAACTGCTGCCTGGAGTAATGGAAAAAGCCATGGCTGAATTAAAAAAGGCCGCGGTTAAGGAGTGATAAAATGCCGGGTTATAGACTGGCCGCTCGTTCGGAAGATCATATAGACACGGTAGTAAAAATCCCCATGGCCACAGGGACGCTCTCCATCGGAGAAGGCTGCTGCACTATTATTGCGGGACCCTGTGCTATAGAATCCCGGGATGCTTATCTGGAGATTGCCTTGATGCTTAAAGATATGGGCGTGCATATTTTGCGGGGAGGGGCTTATAAACCCCGTACGTCCCCTTATTCTTTTACCGGATTGGGCGCAGAGGGCCTCGGTATATTGGCCCAAGCCCGTAAAATAACAGGATTGCCGGTTGTCACAGAGGTTCTTGATACCCGCGATGTGGAAAAGGTCGCCGATTACTGCGACATATTGCAGATTGGCAGCCGCAATATGCAGAATTTTTCCTTGCTAAAAGAAGCCGGGCATGCTGATAAGCCAGTTATTCTTAAACGCGGTCTGGCAGCAACCATTCAGGAATGGCTCCTGGCTGCGGAATATATTCTGGATGCCGGTAATGAACAGGTAATACTATGTGAACGCGGCATCCGTACTTTTGAAGATATGACCCGTAATACTGTGGACATCGGGGCGGTAGCCTGGTTAAAGAACTGTCGCATTTGCCGGTTCTGGTAGATCCCAGCCATGCTACGGGGCGCCGTTCGCTGGTTGCCCCGGTAGCAAGGGCAGCCATAGCGGCAGGAGCTGACGGCCTTATGATTGAGGTGCACCAGGAACCTGACAAAGCTTTGTCAGACGGGCCCCAGTCTCTCACCCCGGCAGGCTTTGCGGCTTTGAAACGGGATATAGATATGCTGGCCTCTTTTCAGGGTAAACAATGCGTATAACAGGAGATGAATACATGAGTGCAGATATTAACGCGGTTGATCATTTTTCCTGCTGCAATTATTGCAGCCTGGGTGGTATTGAAATACAACGCAAAGTGGAAGACATCAGTATAAACGGTGCGGTTGACAAGATATTGCAGGATATCGACTACCGTAAAGGCGCTCTGTTTTCCAGCAGCTACGAATATCCCGGGCGTTATACCCAGTGGGACATCGGTTTTGTAGATCCCTGTCTGGAACTAAGAGCTGCAGGGCGGGATTTTAGTATCAAAGCCCTGAATGCTAATGGCGCCAGGCTCTTGCCTCCTATACTGACCAAGCTTCAGGAACTGGCTGAAATTAATAGTATGCAGATTGTCCAATCAGGTATTAACGGTAACATAATGCTGCCGGCTGGTTTTTTCCCGGAAGAGCAGCGCAGCAGGCAGCCTACTATTTTTACGGTTATAAGAGCCATAAAAGATATACTGGCTTGGCCTGATGATCGTTTTCTCGGATTATACGGGGCATTTGGCTATGACCTGGTTTTTCAGTTTGAACCCATTAAACTGCAGCTGCAACGAGACCCCTGGCAGGAAGACCTGGTTTTGTACCTGCCTGATGATTTTGTGGTGGTTGATCACCGCATGGCCAAGGCTTACCATTTCAACTACAGTTTTGCCGGAAATGGACAGGATGGCAGAGAATTTATTTTTGCCGCACCCGCCCCTCAAACTGGTGCGGCCGGAGAGGAAAACGCGCCATTGCCCGCATACCAGGAGGGGCGATATGCCGGGATCGTGAAAGAGGCGCTGGATTACTTCCGGCGCGGGGACCTTTTTGAAGTGGTGCCTTCACAAACCCTTTATAATAAATGCGAATTGGCGCCGTCAGGGTTATTTAACCGATTGCGTGCTATTAATCCCAGTCCTTACGGGTTTGTCATCAATCTGGGCCATGATTTTCTGGTAGGAGCATCACCGGAAATGTACGTAAGAGTAGAAGGGAAAAGGGTAGAGACTTGTCCGATTTCCGGGACCATTAAACGAGGCCGGGATGCGGTGGAAGACGCCAGCCAGATAAGGACCCTGCTTAATTCATATAAAGATGAAGCTGAGCTTACCATGTGCACCGATGTGATCGTAATGACAAATCCCGCATTTGTGAACCAGGGTCGGTAAAGGTTATCGGTCGGCGTCAGATAGAACTCTATTCCCACCTGATTCATACCGTTGACCATGTGGAAGGGGTATTAAGGGAGGAATTTGATTCCCTGGATGCCTTCCTGAGTCATATGTGGGCGGTTACCGTAACCGGCGCACCCAAGCGGGCGGCTATACAATGGCTTGAAAATCACGAAGATTCACCGCGGGGCTGGTACGGCGGAGCAGTAGGTTTTCTCAGCTTCAACGGAGATCTTAATACCGGCTTAACTCTGCGGACTATCCATATCAAAAACGGAATCGCCAGGGTGCGGGTTGGCGCTACCCTCTTATATGATTCGGTACCTGAGCATGAGGAAGAAGAAACCCTGGTTAAAGCGGCCGCCCTGTTAAAATCCCTGAACCCGCGAAACCAGGCGGACAAAGGGGTTGAAAGCATAAACCGCCAGTCTGGCAAAGGCAAAAAGGTGCTGTTAGTGGATCATGAAGATTCTTTTGTGCATACCCTGGCCAATTATATCAGACAAACCGGAGCATCAGTAGAAGTTTTGCGAGCGCCGTTCGCGCGTGAAATACTGCGTGAGGGCTCCAATTATGACCTGGTGGTGCTCTCACCGGGTCCGGGTTCACCGTCTGAATTCGCTTTAAATGCTACGATTGATCTGGCTTTGTCCAGAGGCCTGCCGCTTTTCGGGGTGTGCCTGGGTTTACAGGGTATTGTAGAATACTTTGGCGGTGAACTGGGCCAGCTTGATTATCCCTGGCATGGCAAATCAAGCTTGGTTAATGTCTGTAATGATAATCCGGTTTGGCGGTATCTGCCGCAGCAATTCGCGGTAGGAAGGTATCATTCCTTATTCGCGCAAAAACTTCCGGACTGCCTCCGCAGCACAGCGGTTTCCGAGGATAAAGTGGTAATGGCTGTCGAACATTGTGAATTGCCGGTGGCTGCAGTACAGTTCCACCCGGAATCAATAATGACCGCGCGCAATGATATAGGAATGCAATTAGTGGACAATGTGCTGAGTTATTTGATACGGGAATAGCCACAGATTATAACAGACTCGTTATTTGCTGTACCTAATCCGCCGGTGTTTTTGCCCGTGGTTGCTTGTGCCCCGTGGATGTATCCTCGGGCATATTTGATTAAATTTGCTTTTAAATAGCGGGGTCAGACAATCTCCAGTCTCAAGTGTATATATTCCGGAACAGAAGAATCTTTAATAAATTAGTTTCATAAGTTAATATTAATAAACAGAAGACACCTGGTTTACCAGGTGTTAGTTTTGTGTAAATATAAACGAGGTATTGAAATGTTAGTTGCGACAGGATTTTCTTTTCAATTGTTAACGCCCATGGATAACGCTATTAATAATCTGATTAAGGGATGGCATACTCCCTGGTTGGATAAATTTTTCCAATTTGTAACCAGTCTGGCTGATCCTATGGCTTTTTATATTATCGCACCGTTAGCGGTTTTGGTTTTGTTATGGCGGAAGAAACAAATAGAAGCCATTTTTATAACCGCTTGCCTGCTTACCAGCTGGGGAGTAATGAACCTGTTAAAGCTGATATTTGTCCGTCCCCGCCCGATAGGACCTGCCCTGACAGTAGCTGCAGGTTACAGTTTCCCCAGTGGACATGCTCTGGTTTCAATGGCTTTTTACGGATTTACAGCCTATTTGCTCTTAAAATCATGGAATAATATCCGAGGACGGATGATGGCGTTTATGATTGGTATACTGGTATTGCTGGTGGGAATCAGCAGAGTATACCTTAATGTTCACTATGCCAGTGATGTTATTGCTGGATACCTTATAGGAGCAGTTATTTTAGGAGGATTTATATGGGGATTTAAAGGTCTTAAAGAATAATCTCACGATTAAGGGAGTTAATGCAGCCGTAAGGGGTTTAACTTAACCGCGTGTAATCACAAATAATTCAGCTTATCCGTATCTATTTTTGTACTAGATTTTATAACGCTTGTTTTTGTGTGCATAAGCAGCCTTTTGGGTTTTCCTTTGTTTACGTGCTTCATCTGAATATATCGCCTGGTTTTTGACTTTTTTGTTTGCTGTCACCAATATAATCGGATTCTATTCCCCGAATCAGCACCAATGTTTGCCCGCCGTTATAGGTCAAGGCCACGGGTAAATCTGATTCTCCATAAATAACCCGGTAACCGTGTTCACGCAGCCATGCTGATTCCTGTTTCAACATTTTCCTGACTTCTGTTTTCAGTACGGAAAAATTTCGTTCACTATGATGACCTTTACCGTGATTAATGACTACCAGATCTACTCCATGTTCTATGGCCCATTGTAAATTGCTGTAGGTTTTATGCAGAGCTTCTTGTACATTTAATCCGTGCAGTTCAATTATTTCAGTTTTCACTTTAGGGCAATCCTCACATTTAAACCTGATATTAAATCATACTTTACCATATATTTATAGTAACATTATCAACTAAATAGTCACAACCAAGACCCGAAAAACATAGGACTATAATATGGACCATATGTCATATTTTATTGTAATAAAGCAGGAATAAAGAACAGATTAAGAGAATATCACCTTAAAATGTATTGCATACCATTAGTTACTGTTGGGGAAAGCAGGTGGATAAGTGCCGGATAATAGCGGAATCGGTAGTCATGATTTTTCGCCGTTTGCCAATATGAATGAGCTGCTGAATAATATGAACGAAATGTTTTATACCATTGATACAACAGGACGTTTAACCTATGTCAATCAAAAGTCTCTGGATATGATGGGATATAAACCTGAAGAGGTCATAGGGCATTATTTATGGGATCTGGTTCCGGAAAAAACCCGTGAAAACACTAAAAACGCTGTAATGGATCAGCTGCTAAACGGTAAACGTGAAACTTTCCGGGTTGCGGCCGTGCACAGGGACGGTACCCGGAAGATATTACGTTTGAATATCTCTCCGCTCATAACGGAAGGGGTTGTGTACGGGCAAATGGGCCTGGCTGAAGATGTAACCGACCTGCACTACAGTGAAAAGGCTCTGAAAGAATATAATCGGGAATTGCGAATAATTAAAGATGAACTGATGGCTTCCAACCAGCAGTTGCAGGCTGTGGAGGAGGAACTGCGCCAGCAATTGGATGAGGCCGAAAACAATAAATTGGCTTTGGCAGAAGCCCATCAACAAATTGAAGCCATTTTCAATTTCCTTCCTGATCCTACCTTTGTGCTGGATGCTGAAGGGCGTGTCACCATGTGGAACCAGGCTATTGAAGAATTAACCGGGGTACGGGCGCGGGAAATATTAGGCCGGGGCAACCGTGAATATTCAAGGGTTTTTTACGGATACCGCCGTCCTATGTCTATAGACCAGTCTTTGGGGGGGAGAGAACCCGATGAAGAGGAGGTAATCGTTTTTTCCCACAGCCGGGTAGAACCCGGTCAAAACCAAAAGCACCCGCTTAATAATGAAATCTACCTTTCCGGCAAAAGCTCACCGCTCTACGACAACAACGGCCGCTTGTTAGGGGCGATAGAATCGCTGCGGGACATTACTGAGAATCGCAGAGCTCAGCAGGCCTTGATTGACAGTGAAGAAAAATATCGCAATATTATCGAAAGCATAGAAGACGGTTATTTTGAAGTGGATTATGCGGGCAATTTTACCTTTGTGAATCCGTGGCTATATAAGGTTATCGGCTATGATGAGAAAGACTTGCTGGGCCACAGCTACCGGGCTGTTATGGATGAGGAAAATATTGCCAAAGTATACGAGGCCTTTAACCATGTATATAAAACCGGTCAATCAGTTAAGGAATTCGCTTGGCAGGTTATACGCAAAGACGGGCGGACGCTGTTTGTAGAGACTACTATATTGCCAATCAAAGAAGGAGATGCGGTTATTGGTTTCAGAGGCATAGTACATGACATCAGTGAACGCCAGGCTGCTGAGGAAGCGCTGCGCAAATCCGAGAACCTGTATAGAACGATATTTGAAACTACCGGTACAGCTATGGCTATACTTGAAGAAGATATGACTATGTCGCTGGTTAATCATGAAATGACTAATATTACAGGCATTTCTAAAGAAGATTTTGAAGGAAAGCTGAAATGGACTGAAATAGTGGCGCCGGAGCACCGGGATATGATGCGAAGCTATCACCAGCTTAGAAGAAAAGATCAAACCCAGCTCCGCGCAATTATGAATTTGAACTGCTGGCCAGGGATGGGACAAAACGCGATATATGGTTGACCATAGCCATGATACCCGAAACCAATCAGAGCGTTACTTCCCTGATCGATATAACCGACCGCAAAAAGGCCGAGGAAGCGCTGCAAATAAGTGAAGCCCGTTATCGTGCTATAGTGGAAGATCAAACCGAATTGATCTGCCGCTTTAAACCGGACGGAACCTTAACATTTGTTAATGAAACCTATGCTCGTTACTTTAGCAAAAAACGCGGGGAATTATTAGGGAAGGATTTTACCTTTGCCTTTTACGCTGAAGACCGGGAATCGATTAAGCAGCAGGTGATGGAACTTAATATAGCCAATCCTGTGATTACCATAGAGACTCGGGTTAATGCTCCCGGGGGGGTGGTGCGCTGGCAGCAATGGACGCACCGGGCTGTTTTCAATGACCAGGGGGTTTTGCTGGATTATCAGTCGGTGGGTCGTGATGTAACCGCCCGCCGCGCCGCAGAGGAAAAGCTGCGTTACCTGAGCATTCATGACGCTTTGACCGGGTTATATAACCGCCTGTATTTTGAAGAACAGATGCAGTTGATGGAAACCGGTTCATATGATCCGGTAGGTTTAATAATGTGCGACCTGGATGGCCTGAAAATTGTCAACGATACCCTGGGACACGAAAAGGGAGACCAATATCTCAAAGCCGTCGCAGAAGTACTGGCAGATTCATTCCGGGGAAGCGACATAGTCGCCCGCGTGGGAGGGGATGAATTTTCCATATTAATGCCTTCATCCAGCCGGGAATATGTAGATCAAGCCGTCCAGCGCATTAAAAACAAGATACAAAAATACAACCAGGATAATCCCGAGATGCTGCTGAGCGTATCCATGGGATATGCCGTAAAATATGACGGAAATACCAGTATAGGCAGTGCGTTTGAAGAAGCTGACAATAATATGTACCGCGATAAATTAAACCGAAAGCTCAATACCCGCAGTTCCATAATACAAAATCTTATGAAAGCATTGGAAACACGGGATTTTATCACTGAAGGCCATGGGGATCGCATGCGTGATTATATGCTCAAAATGGCTGACGCTGTGGGTTATCCCCAGGCAATGCGGCATGAGTTAGAGCTGTTCGCGCAGTTCCATGATATTGGCAAGGTGGGGGTGGCTGATTCGGTACTGTTTAAAAACGGGCCGCTTAATGAACAAGAACGCGCTTATATGCAGCGGCATTGTGAAATAGGCAATCGCATCGCTTTTTCCGCCCCTGAACTGGTAGTAATAGCTGATTGGATCCTAAAACATCATGAGTGGTGGAATGGTCAGGGATACCCGCTGGGGATCAAGGGAGAGGAGATTCCTTTGGAATGCAGGATGCTGAATATTGCCGCCGCTTATGACGCCATGACCAGTGAGCGCCCTTATCGCAGGCCTTGTTCGCGGACGCATGCCCTGCAAGAACTGAAGCGCTGTGCCGGCACCCAGTTCGATCCCGTCCTGGTAGAAAAATTTATTAATCAAATAGACGCGGATTTGTCTAAGCCGGGAAGTTAGGACGGGGTCAACGGTTAATAACACCTGTCACGATTCACTTCTGACGTTTCATTTCTGCCGCAGAGATTCTGCGGTATTTTTATTTGTATCATACTTATCATTATTGTGCTGCAACGTTATGATATTATGAGGAGTATAATTGCAAGGCATTTGGTTTTGCAGTTATAAAAAGATGTAATAACAAAGGCAGGTATATATGGATATTATAGAGGGGCTAAATGAACAACAAAGAGAAGCCGTTTTGCATCGGGACGGGCCATGCCTGGTTCTGGCCGGTGCAGGCAGCGGAAAAACCAGGGTATTAACGGGTCGGATCGGACAACTTATTCAAGGCGGAGTTGCTCCCCACCAGATTCTGGCTATTACCTTCACCAATAAAGCAGCCGGGGAAATGCGGGAAAGGGTGCAAAATCTTATACCCGCCTGCAGCGGATACTGGATTCAGACCTTCCATGCCGCGTGTTACCGCATATTGCGTATGGATATAGAAAAACTTGATTATCCCACGAATTTTACCATTATGGATGATGGTGATTCCCGGGCCTTATTAAAATCTATTCTTAAAGAAGAACGCGATTACCATAGCAAGCCCGAAGCGGTATTGTATGGCATTAAACAGGCTAAAAACAGCCTGCAGGATCCGGAAAAATACTTTTCCAGCCAGGCCGGGTCTTATGAGTCAAAGGAAAAGGCCCTGCGGGTATATAAATTGTACAACGCCCGTATGAAGGAATTCAACGCATTGGATTTTGAAGATCTGATTGTGTTGTGCATTAAACTTTTCCGTTCCTGTCCCGAGGTTCTCGACAAGTATCAGCAATGGTTTCGCTACATATCTATTGATGAATACCAGGACACTAATTATGCCCAGTATATCTGGGCACGCCTCTTGGCTTCGGGTCATAACAATATATTTGTGGTGGGCGATCCTGACCAGTCGATATATAGCTGGCGCGGGGCTGAACCTTATAATATCACGCGTTTCCTAAAAGATTACCCGCAGGCCAAAATAGTTAAACTGGAACAGAATTACCGTTCTTCTCAACCGATACTTGATGCGGCCAACGCGCTTATAAATAATAATTTAGAACGTCAGGACAAGAGGCTCTATTCCCAGCGCAGGGAAGGCAAAAAGATTGTGGTATTCTGCGCCTTGAACGGCTGGCAGGAAGGACGCTTTGTGGCTGAACAGATTTCTGAACTGGTTCGCCGGGAAGGCAAACGCTACAGCGACTTTGCGGTGTTTTACCGCACCCATGCTCAATCCAGAGCCCTGGAGGAAGCATTATTGGAAAAGTATATTCCCTATCGTATTATCGGCGCCAGGCGCTTTTTTGAACGCAAGGAAATTAAAGATATTCTGGCCTACCTAAGATTGTCGCGCAACCCCAGTGATTATTTAAGCTTTCGCCGTATTATTAATATTCCCAAACGGGGTATCGGAGAAAAAACCCTGGAGAAAATAGAAGCAAAGGCCAGGGAGAAAGGGATGCCGGTATTAGAGGTCCTGGCTGATCCTGCGGCCGTAGAAGGGGTAAATAAGAAAACTGCTCAGTCTTTGCAGGAGTTCTATGGCATGCTGCAGTATTTTAGTTCTTTGGATGATGGGGGATTGTCTCTGGCAGATATATTGGAGGAGATAATTAATGTTGCCGCTTACCTGCCGGAAATAAAGGAATCAGACCCGGCCAGTTTTGAGGCTCGCCTGGAAAACCTGGAAGAATTAAAATCCCTGGCTGTGGAATTTGAGAAGAACGGAGGCCAGGGAGCAGATGAGTTCCTGGCTCAATTAGCTCTGGTGCAGGAAAATGATGAGACTGAAGATGCTGACGCTGTAACTCTTATGACGTTTCATGGAGCCAAAGGCCTGGAATATCCGGTAGTATTTATGACCGGCCTGGAAGAGGGAGTTTTCCCGTCTTACCGTTGTGAAACCGCGGAGCAGATGGAAGAAGAGAGACGCCTTTGCTATGTTGGCATAACCCGGGCTATGGAAAGCCTTTATCTGAGTCACGCGGTTTTACGGATAATCAATGGTTATGAGCGCAGCAACCCGCCCTCGCGTTTTCTGCAGGAAATTCCCCGGGAACTGATAATAATGCCCGGACAGGAAACCCATGCGGGAAATGATGTGCAGCCGGGGGACCGGGTACGTCATCGTAAATTCGGACCGGGAACGGTAGTGCGGCTAATCGAAGAAGAACAGGTAGCGGTAATTGATTTTGACCAGGCAGGTACCCGCATGCTGCGCACTGACCTGGCTCCGCTGGAGAAAATCGGGTGATTGAAATAGCCGCTTTTGGTATTGGTCACAAATTTGCCTGGCAGCAAAATGTACTGTGCGGTTTTCATTGGAGGGCGCCGATATGGTTTTGGAACGTATAAACGAATTGAGAGAGTTGATCAGAAAACACGAGTATCAATATTACGTACTTGATGAACCTCTTATCAGTGATGCCGAATATGACGTTTTAATGCAGGAATTGATTAAGCTGGAGAATGAACATCCCGAGTTCATTACCCCTGATTCCCCAACCCAGAGGGTAGGCGGCAAAGCATCGGAGAGGTTTGGCGCAATTGTCCACCGTTACCCCCTGTTAAGCCTGGATAACGCCTTTTCACCCGGAGACTTGCTGGATTTTGACCGCCGTGTGTCAAGGGTTGTCAGCCAGCCTTCCTATGTTGCGGAGATGAAAATTGATGGCGTGTCTATCGCTATCGTATATGAGAACGGTCTGCTGCGAACTGCTGCCACCCGCGGCGATGGGCTGGTAGGCGAAGATGTAACCGCCAATATAAAGACAGTTAAGAACGTGCCTTTAAAACTGCAGAGAAATCTGCCCCGCCTGGAGGTGCGCGGTGAAATATATATGCCCAAGTCTGAGTTCCTGCGCCTGAATCAGGAAAAGGAGGAGAGAGGGGAGAAGATCTTTGCCAATCCCCGCAATGCCGCCGCCGGTTCCCTGCGTCAGCTCGACCCCGGTATAACCGCCAGCAGGGCTCTCGCTGCATTTATTTATGATATTACTTACATTGAAGGGGAAGAGATTTCAAGCCAGCAAGAGATGCTGGAGTTTTTACGGGAAACGGGCTTGCCGGTAAACAACGAAGCGCGTTTTTGTAATGATATAGAACAGATAATAGATTATTGTGATGAGTATGTGAAAAAACGACATGAACTTCCTTACGAGATAGATGGAGTGGTGGTTAAGCTTAATCCGATAGCTCCTCGTGCACAACTGGGTCAAACCGCCAAAAGTCCCCGCTGGGCTGTCGCGTATAAATTTCCGCCCGAAGAAAAAGAAACGAGACTATTGGATGTGGAAATAAACGTAGGACGTACTGGAATTATAGCGCCTACAGCTATTATGGAACCGGTTTTTCTGGCTGGGACCACGGTCAGCCGCGCCAGCCTGCATAACTTTGATCTGGTTAGAGAAAAGGACATACGTAAAGGCGACCTGGTTTTGCTGCACAAGGCCGGCGATATAATTCCGGAAATTATAAAGCCTATTGCAGAGAAGCGCACTGGTGAGGAAGAGATAATCAATCCCCCGCAAAATTGTCCTGCTTGCGGCAGCGAAGCGGTGCGCCTTGATTCCGAAGTTGCCTACCGCTGCGAGAACATCAATTGCCCGGCGCGTTTAAAGGAAAGCCTGATATTTTTTGCTTCGCGTGAAGCTATGGACATAGACGGGATGGGACCCGCGGTAATTGAGCAGCTGGTAGAACGGGGCCTGGTTCATGAAATTGATGACTTGTATACGCTTTCCGTTGAACAATTGCAAACCTTGGAACGTATGGGGGCTAAATCAGCGGCAAATCTTATAGAGAGCATAGAAAGAAGCAAAAAACAACCTTTATACCGTCTCATTACTGCACTCGGAATTCGCTATATCGGCAGTAAAACCGCCCGAAGCCTGACCCAATATTATCATGATATAGATGACTTTCTCAATTTGCAGCGGGAAGACTTGCTGCGAGTACCGGATGTGGGTTTGCGCATGGCGGAAAGCATTGTGCGTTTCTTTGCCGAACCGCGCAACCAGGAGACGATTGAAAGGCTTAAAGCTGCTGGTGTCAACACTCGCGATGAAGACTTGAACACAATTCCGCCAACTCTGAGCGGGAAAACATTTGTGCTTACCGGAACTCTGCCTAACCTTACGCGTGACGAAGCGTCGGAGATGATCATAGCCCGGGGGGGCAAGGTCAGTTCCAGTGTCAGTAAAAAAACCAGCTATGTGGTGGTGGGTGAGGACCCGGGCAGCAAATACGGCAGAGCTGTGCAGCTGGGCATTGAAATACTAGATGAAGCATCCTTTTTACAGATAATAAATCAGTAACAAAATATAGTATACGCGGTAAAGTGATGCTATATAAAGGCAATCATAACGCTTTATCCCGCCGTCAGCCGGTCTCAAGCAAACCATGAGACCATAACAATATTAAAACCAAATTGCAGCGTATTAATAACATTACGGGTTGAGCCCGCCTTACCTTCCTGGCTTGGACAAAGCGTCATGCTTGCCTCAAGTTTAATCAGCAACACAGCTTTGCCGTTGACAGTTAAATAAAATTGGCGATAAGGCCTTTTTTTTTGTTATAATACTAAGATAGTGTTCAGGAAAACCGGAGGGAGGCATATAAATGGCTCTTAGTATAAAAGAGGTGGAACATGTGGCCATCTTGCTAGGTTGAGCCTTAATGAAGAGGAAAAGCAGCTCTTTGCCGGGCAGTTGAGTTCCATTCTGGAGTATGCGCAGATATTAAACCAGCTTGATACCAGCGAGGTGGAGCCGCTTGATCATATTCTGCCCGTATACAACGTTTTTCGCGATGATGAGGCCAAGACCGGCACTCCTCGGGATGAAATTCTTGCCAACGGTCCGCTGGTTGAAGATGGCCAGTATAAAGTACCGAAAATTATATAGAAAGGCGGGCAGGGTATGGAGTTATACGAACTGACCCTGCATGAGCTGCAGGACTTGTTAGCCAGCGGTGAGACTTCACCGGCAGAGATTATGGCATCAGTTCTGGGCCGTATCGAAGCGGTAGAGGACCGGGTAAAGGCGTATATCACTTTGAACCTTGATGAGGCCAGAAAAAAGGCGGACAATTTCAAAACTTATAGCAAAAGCCTGGATGGCATCCCCTTTGCTTTAAAGGATATCATCTGCACGCGGGGGACCAGGACCACTTGCGCTTCAAAAATACTGGAGAATTTTGTCCCGGTTTATGATGCTACCGTAACCCGGCGGCTGAATGATGCCGGGGGCATACTTATCGGCAAACTGAATATGGACGAATTTGCGATGGGTTCATCAACTGAACATTCAGCATTTTTCCCTACCCGCAATCCCTGGGATTTGGAACGGGTGCCGGGCGGATCATCCGGCGGTTCGGCGGCGGCAGTGGCGGCTGGTGAAGCTCCTTTTGCCCTGGGAACCGACACCGGCGGTTCCATCAGGCAGCCGGCCTCTTTTTGCGGAGTAGTGGGCTTAAGACCGACTTACGGGCGGGTTTCCCGCTGGGGTGTAATAGCCTACGCTTCGTCCCTGGATCAGGTGGGGGTTTTAAGCAAAGATGTGGAAGACTGCGCTCTGGTGATGAACCAGATAGCCGGGTATGACCCGCTGGATTCGACCAGTGTTAATATTGAAGTGCCTGATTATACATCCTTTTTAAACCAGGATATCAAAGGCATGAAAATAGCCTACCCTCGGGAGTATTTCGGGAAAGGTGTGGACCCGCAAATTACTGAAAGGGTTAAAACCGCCCTGAAAAAATTCGAAGAATTGGGAGCCGTAGTTGAGGAGGTATCCCTGCCCCACAGCGAATACGCCCTGCCGGCCTATTATCTGGTGGCCACCGCTGAAGCCAGTGCCAACCTGGCCCGCTTTGACGGGGTAAGATACGGTTTGCGCGATTTTGAAGCTGATAATGTGGTGGATATGTTTTCCCTTTCAAGGGCCAGGGGATTTGGCTCTGAAGTAAAACGCCGCATTATGCTGGGTACTTACGCTTTAAGTTCCGGTTATTATGATGCTTACTACCTGAAGGCTTTAAAGGTCAGACGCTTGATAAACAACGATTTCCAAAAGGTATTTGAAAATTATGATATTATAGTATGTCCCATCACTCCGACCACCGCCTTTAAAATAGGGGAGCAAAGCGGTGATCCTTTAACTCTGTATATGAATGATATATTGACTGTGCCTGTTAACATGGCTGGTTTGCCTGGTATTTCCGTTCCCTGCGGGCTGGCAGATGGCCTGCCCGTGGGTATGCAGATTATAGGCCGTCCCTTTGACGAAGGGACCATGCTGCGGGCCGCTCACGTTTATGAACAAAACAGTGGATATCATTGCATGAAACCAGCGGGGGTGAGATAGATGAGCCAGGAATATGAAGTTATTATTGGCCTCGAAGTTCACGCTGAATTAAAAACAGACAGCAAAATATTCTGTTCCTGTTCCAATACCTTCGGAGCAGAGCCGAATACCAATGTTTGTCCGGTATGCTCAGGGTTTCCCGGCATGCTGCCGGTCTTAAACCGCAAGGTAGTAGAACTGGCGGTAAAAACTGGGCTGGCCCTGAATTGCGAGATTGCTGATTATTGCAAATTTGACCGTAAAAACTACTTTTATCCCGATTTGCCCAAAGCCTATCAGATTTCACAATTTGATCTGCCCATTTGTAAGAGGGGTTATTTAGACATAGATATAAACGGAGAGAAAAAACGTATCGGCATTACCCGCGCGCATATGGAGGAGGATGCAGGTAAACTGGTGCACCAGGGCAGCATCACCAGTACTCCTTTTTCCCTGGTTGATCTCAATCGTTCCGGGGTGCCCTTGCTGGAAATAGTTTCGGAGCCCGATATGCGCAGTGCCGGCGAAGCCAGGGCTTATATGGAAAAATTGCGGTCTATTCTGCTTTTTGCCGGTGTATCTGATTGCAAGATGCAGGAAGGATCGCTGCGCTGTGATGCCAATGTTTCCATACGTCCCTGGGGTCAACAGGAACTGGGCACGCGTGCGGAAATTAAGAACCTGAATTCCTTCCGCGCTCTGGAGCGGGCCATAGAATATGAGGCCCGACGACAAATGGAGGCTCTGGAAGATGGCGAGGAAATCATTCAGGAAACCCGCACCTGGGATGAAGAGAAACAGGTTACGCGTTCTATGCGTTCCAAGGAAGAAGCTCATGATTATCGCTATTTTCCAGAGCCTGATTTGCCGCCTTTACGTATCAGCCGGGAGTATGTGGAAGAGATGCGTAAGCTTTGCCCGAACTGCCTGATGAGGCGCAAAAACGGTTGCAGGATCTTTACGGCCTGCCTGCTTATGATGCCGCTTTGCTGACATTAACTCCTGAGAGTCTGCGGTTTTTTGACAGTTGCGTATCGTTGTACGCACAGCCTAAAACAGTATCCAACTGGATGATGAGTGAACTGAGCCGCTTGCTGAACCTTAATAATATGGAAATAGGTGAATGCAGATTTGGCCCGGAGGAATTGGCCAGATGCTGAAACTCATAGATGACGGCACGATCAGCGGCAAAATGGCCAAGAGCATATTTGAGGAGATGTTTAATACTGGTAAAAAGCCGGGTGACATCATCAAAGAAAAAGGAATGACCCAGATATCAGATGAAGGCGCTCTGGTAAAAATGATCGATGAAGCCGTGCGAAACAATCCCAAAGTCGTGGAAGATTATAAGAATGGCAAAGAAAAAGCTTTTGGTTTCTTTATCGGGCAAATCATGAAGCCAGTAAAGGCCAGGCTAATCCAGCCATAGTCAACCGCTTGTTGAAAGAACGTTTAAGCAGAGAGTGAGGAGATTTTTATGAGGATAACAGGAAGAGCTAATAAAGACTGGTTTTTGGAAGATGATGCCCGTATCTATATTGTTGATACCACTTTGCGGGATGGTGAACAAACCGCCGGGGTGGTTTTTACCAATGAAGAAAAGATACAGATTGCTCGTTATCTGGATCAAATAGGGGTGGACCAAATTGAAGCCGGGATACCCGTAATGGGCGGTTTTGAGAAGGATTGTATTAAAAGCATTGTAAATCTGGGATTAAAAGCCAGTATTATGGCCTGGAACCGGGCAGTTATAGCTGACATCAAAGAATCTTTGGAATGCGGCGTAGACGCGGTAGCTATATCCATATCCACTTCGGATATTCATATTGAACACAAGCTGCAGACTACACGCGAAGATGTTCTGAAACGCATGTCGGACGCGGTTAAATTCGCCAAGGACAACAGCCTTTACGTGTCGGTAAATGCCGAAGACGCATCGCGAACCGATATTGAGTACCTGACCGAGTTTGCGTTGGTGGCCAAACATGCCGGAGCTGACCGTTTGCGTTTCTGTGATACCGTAGGCACTCTGGATCCATTAACCACTTTCCGCTATATCCGCACGCTTACCGATGCGGTAGGAATTGATATAGAAATGCACACCCACAATGATTTTGGCATGGCTACCGCTAATTCCTGGCGGGTGTTTATGCCGGGGCCAATCATGTAGGGGTAACGGTAAATGCTTTGGGGGAAAGGGCTGGAAATTCATGTTTGCAGGAAGTTATTATGGGTTTGAAATATCTGATGAAAATAAACGTACCCTATAATACCACCCTGTTCCGTGAGGTGGCGGAATACGTGGCTGAGGCTTCGGGTCGTCCTGTTCCGGTCAGCAAGCCCATTGTAGGTACTAATATATTTGCACATGAATCTGGTATCCATGGTGACGGGGTGTTAAAGAATCCCTTGACCTATGAGGTTTTCTCGCCTGAAGAGGTGGGCTTGCAGCGTCAGATCGTGCTGGGAAAGCATTCGGGCTCGGCTGCGGTGAAAGCTAAGTTTAGTGAGTACCTGATTGAGCTGACCGAGGATGAAGCCAGGGATATGCTGGCCCGGGTGCGTCAGGCTTCAATTGATTTGAAAAGGTCGCTTTTTGACAAAGAGCTTATTCTATTATATGAAGAATACCAAAAAGAGAGAAGGTAAGGGCGCCTGGCACGGGGAGTCATTTTTGACAGGAAGTCTACAGATTTACAGCGATATAATTTAGTTTAAGTTTGTACTCAATAAACGGACGGCCCTTGTATCAGTCTGCCAGACAGCAAAAGGGACCGTCCTTTATTAAGGGGAAATAGATTTTTGAAATTGTGTCCGGGTTAATAATTGCATCTGGGTTAATCTGTGTTTGGTTAATTTCTAGGAAATAGCCAGGCCGATTGTGCCCGGGCCGACATGGGAGCCGATTACCGGTCCGGCTTCACTCATAATGATGGGGAAATCAAAACGTGCCTCCAATTCTGCTTTAAAAGCCTGGGCTGAATCAAGAGCCTGGACATGAATCACCCCCAGCTTATCTATCCGGTTTCTATTTTTTTCTACTTCATCAATCATCAGCCGTAAGGCCTTATGCGAACTTCTGACCTTGGTATACAGTTCAACTTTTCCTTCCTTTACATGCAGAATGGGCTTAACTTGCAAGAGATTGCCCAGTAAACCGCTTGTCTTGCTTAAACGCCCGCCTTTAACCAGATACTCCAAATCATCGACAATAAAATGAATCGCCTGCCGGTTCTGCATATTTTGCAGTTCGGCAATTATTTCCGGGCTTGAGCGAGCATCATTAATCATTTCTGCGGCCCTAATTACCTGAAATGCCAAAGCGGCCGCAGAGAACCTGGAATCTATAATATGGACCTTTTCCTGCACCGGCGGGGGAAGCATAATCCGGGCCGCGGATGCTGATTGCACCGTTCCTGAAAGGTCCGAAGATATCAATATAACAAAGGCTTCATCCTGGCTGCTCATTTCAGAGAGCACCTGATAGAATTCTCCGCTGGAGGGTTGTGAAGTGCGGGGAAACTGCTGGCAGTTCTGAAAAATACGGTAGTAATCATCATTCGAAATATCCAGACCTTCTCTATATGTGTTATTTTCGAGGTGTACATTTAAAGGAACTACTTTTATATTATATTGATTAATAATATCCTGGGTTAAATAGGAAGTACTATCTGTTATAAGCAAACGGGCCATGGCCAGACTCCCTTGTATTTCAAAATATTTTGAAAATTAAAGTTATTTTATCAGGGCATAAGGGGGGTGTCAATCGGCCTGTACACCGGCTTAAATAAAGCGTTATGCTTAAGGTATAATCGCTGAAGCTGAGAATCTTCTTTGAAGGGGAAGTGCAAAGATGCAGGCAGTAAAAGTAATAAGGGTTCCTTTGCGTTTGGCTAACAGCTATTTGGTTCAAGGAGAAAAAACAGTAATTGTAGATGCGGGTGATCCTGGCTTCAGCCGCGATATACTAAAAGCCATGCGCAAAAACGGAATTAGAAAATCCCAAATAAGCCTGATATTTATTACCCACGGTCATATCGATCATTATGGAAGCGTATTTGAACTCAAACGTCATATAGATGCTCCGGTGGCCATCCAGGCGATAGATCAAACATATCTGGAAAGCGGAACCCAGGCTCCGCTTTTTCCGCTTAACCGGGCGGCAGCTTTTTTAAAAGCGGTGGGGCAGGACATGAAGGTCAGAAAACGCTATGGTTTAAAAGCAGATGTGGTTATTAATGAAAGACTAAATTTAGAATCTTTTGGGGTTGCCGGTGAAATTATTCATACCCCAGGTCACACCATGGGTTCATCATCGTTGTGTTTGATAAATGACACGGCCATAACCGGTGATTTAATAATAAGACGCTATTTATTTAGGGGACCGGCGGAAAGGGTGGCTTTTTTACACAATCAAGAAGCGTTCCTGCAAAGCGTACGTACTCTGCGGGAACGCAATATAAAACTCCTATATCCCGGACATGGATCCCCCATCAGAATGGACCGGGTCAGAATCCCCAATAGACCACAGACCACAACCGCCGATAGAAAATAATCTTCATGGGGCAAATAATAATTTCTATAAATGTGTGTGGATAAATCACAGTTTATATGGCGTTTATCTGCGTTAAAACAATCAATGGCAGCCAAGGGGCATTGATTGTTTTATCCTATTTGCCCTGGAAAACCGGCGTCCGTTTTTCTATGAAAGCGCTTATTCCCTCCCGGAAATCCTGAGAATTCCAGCACATAACCTGGCTCCGGATTCCATCGCTGCGATAGTATCCAGGCCATTATCAGTACAGGCCCTCAATATCTGTTTCATATATTTCAGGGTGATTGGGGGACCAGCAGCTATCTGCGCCGCCAGCGCGTAGACTTCTTCGTACAAGGCATCATGCGGTACCACCCGGTTGAAAACACCTGCCTGCAAGCATTCGGCCGCACTGAGTATTTTGCCGGTGTAGAGGATTTCTGCGGCATAATGCGGCCCTAGCTTTTTGAACAGGAACCAGGAACTTCCCCCATCGGGAACAAAAGCGATATTTACAAAATTAGCCGCCAGTTTGGCTTTTTCCGAGGCTATCAGTATATCGCAGCCCAGAGCCAATCCGGTAGCGGCCCCTGCAGCTACCCCGTTAACAGCAGCTATGGATGGTTTGGGGAATTCATACATTGTTTTTAGAAGCAGCGCGGAACGTTCAAAAATGTAGCGGGCGTCAAAACTGGTTTGCATTCCAGCCAGCATAGCTGCGTCACCACCAGCCGAAAAAGCTTTGCCTGCTCCGGTTAAAACCAGAGCTTTGACCTGGTCATTACGGGCGGCTAAATCTAGAGCGGCCAGTACATCGCTGATGTGAGGGTCGTTAAAAGAATTGAATGAGTTCGGACGGTTCAAAGTTATGGTGCTACTCCGTTTTCTTTTTCCTCATAGAGAATGTTTGCAAAATCCATCAACTATTACCCCCATTTACTAAATAACGTATTATCTATATATAAAATAATTATACTGAAAAGGTCCGCTCTTGTAAAATGGCTTGGTTAAGGAGATATAAACGGATTATAATGCTATCTCAGCATCATCGAAGTCTTTTATTAATCTCTCAATAAGTGCTGGCAGGTCAGTATATGCTTCGGATCTAGCGAGTTCTTCTATCAAAGATGCGGTTTTGGAAAGTTCCATAAAACCATAAATACCTGCGCTGCCCTTAAGGTCATGACTAATACTCTTTATTCTTTCAAAGTTGCGGAATTCAACAGCTGCTGCCAAATCACTTATCAATTCTAACAGATTAGACTTCAACTCCGGAAGCAATTGGCTGATAAGCTGTTGAGAAGACTGTGATGGTTTGGATAATGATGAGGACGTTTCAAGATGTTTTCTGATTTCTTCTACTAGTTCATCAGCTTTAAATGGCTTGGCTAAATATGAGGTACAACCGCAGGCCAGGCATTTTTCGCGATCGCCGGACATGGCGTGCGCGGTCATCGCTATTACGGGAATATTTTTCAGTTCCGGATCCTGGCGAATAAGTGCGGTGGTTTCATATCCATCCATGATCGGCATCTGCATATCCATTAAAACCAAATCAAAGTGATAATCTTGCAGTATCCGCAAACATTCCAGACCGTTGGCGCAGGCTTGGACTTCAAATCCGAAGTTCTCAAGAATTTGCGCTACAATTTTTTGGTTAAGTTCATTATCTTCAACAATTAATATCTGTACGGGTTTGAAATCAATAACATTGTTGCTATAGTTTTTACTTGAATTCTGTGAAACTTCGTCTCTGCATTCTTGCTTATTTGAATCTAGCCCGACCGGAATATAAAAACTGAAAACCGCCCCTTCTTTTTGCTCATTGCTATTATGCCATATTCGGCCGCCCATAGATTCCACCAGTTTTTTGCATAGATATAAACCCAGGCCTGTCCCCCCGAATTTGCGGGAAAAAGTATTATCAACCTGATTAAAGGGTTCAAAGATCCTTTCAATTTGATCCGGAGGAATTCCCATGCCCGTATCGCTGACTGATACTTGTAAGCAAGGGGAGGTTGTATCGTTGTCGAAATCAACCAACACCTGTATTTTTCCATAGCGTGTAAATTTAATGGCATTATGCAGCAGATTGAGCAGAACTTGACGCATGCGAATGGAATCCAGCAGCAATCGATTAGGGACACAGCCTGTAATGTTTAATTTCAATTCCAGGCCCTTAATTTTTGCCAGGGGTTCGATTATGTTAAGGGTGTGACAAATTAATTCCGGTATATTGCAGGGTTCAGGGTTTAGTGATATCATACCCAATTCGATTTTTGACACATCAAGTATTTCATTGATTATTTTCAATAACTGTTCAGCACAATCCTTAATAATATTTATTTTTTGACTCTGTTCGAGTTCCAGACGACTCTGTTCCAAGAGTTCCACCGCTCCAAGTATTCCGATCATGGGGGTTCTTAATTCATGCTCATATTGGCCAGGAATTGATTTTTGGCCATATTGCAATCTCGGCTTTTTCCTGGGCATTTAATAATTCGGTTATATCATCGGATATTATCAAAAACAAATTAAATGTTTCGCCATCCTGGCGAGGATATATACGATGCCGGAAATAACGCTGCTGTCCATCGACTTGTATCGGCAGGTCTCCCTGCCAAATCTGCCCGGATCGAATGTGGTTAATCGCTTCAGAATACTTGTTTTTTTCCAAAGGGAGCCATTCTTTGAATAAAGGAATTACTGCGCCCGGAAGGGTATTTATGGGGAGAAGGGGTTCAGCTTGTTTATTGGCCAAAACCAGTTTGAATTCAGAATCCAGCATAATTATGCTTTCTTGAATATCATCCAGCAACTCAGGTTCTATGTAGAGTTTGTGGTTCTGGGAATCATGTTTGTTTAATTTGCCGAACCGTGATGACCTGCCTGTTTGGTTGGTTATACTTTTCTCCTTCATTTCTCACTCCCCCCTAAAATCAACCATAAATTGACTAATAACCAGGTAACAACAGGATACACCATTGCATATAAAAACTTTGTCTGCTTCTGTTTGCGGCTGCCAAAAAAATTTTGAATTATACTGCCGAAATAACCGTTATTCATGGGTTTATTTTTTTTAAATGTTGGAATATCATGGGTTGGTAAGAACTTTTCGCAAAATATAGTCATATAATAGAGGAATTGCCCGGTAAGACAGGGAATATTTAATATTGAAATGGCTGCGGATTTATACGGATTATTAAATCTGGGGCAGGATACAATTTTCAAGCTTATAACCAGATATCCTGCATCTAAAAATACTCAGAACATTTTCATAAGCAGCTGCGGCCTATAGGTATTGAGGGTTCGAATAATAAAATGCTTTCAGTTAATGGGGATTGCTGCATTGAGGGATTCAAAGGATTTACTGTGCAGTCACAGGAGATGAGGAGGTTCGTTTATGAAACGCACGTGGTTTTTTACCGTAACGGCAAGCTTGATTATGTGGATGATATTAGTGCCTGTGCAATCGGGTGCGGCTGCCGCACCTGTACAGATAATTATTAATGGCGCCAGGGTTGCGTCAGATGTTGAACCTATAATAGTAAAGGAAAGAACTATGGTGCCGGTCAGGGTTGTTGCCGAGTACCTGGAAAAACGAGTCGACTGGGATGTAAAAACGCAAACGGTAATAATCAATTCTGACCCGGCGGCTTCGAACATAATACCTGTCAGACCAGAGCCGTTTACATACATAGCTCTGCTTGTGGATGGCCGGTTGGTGGAATCTGAACCGCATCCCTATATAAAAAATAACCGCACTATGGTGCCGCTGGCAATAATCAGCGCAGAGTTCGGCATGGATGTCAATTGGGACGAACAGCAGCGTTTGGTAACTATCAACGAAAAAAAGGCGCTTCCAGTTGACACGACTCCGGCGCAAAACCCCGTATCCGATTATCCATCGACGGTCGTCAACGAATCAACTCCGCTGGCCTTGGTTGATCCGGAAACAATGATATTAGGTGAATCCAAGGTAAATGCTGAATCCTTAAAGAAATTGCTGCGGCAGAATAATCCCCTGGCAGATCCTGAACTGGTCGATTTATATCTGGAAATAGGAAAACAATATGGTATCAGGGGAGATATTGCTTTTTGTCAGGCGGCCAAAGAAACAGGATGGTGGAAGTTCGGAGGACTGGTAAAACCTTATCAGAATAATTTCTGCGGACTATCGGCTACAGGGGCGGCAGCAACCGGAGAAGAGGATTTAAACGGTGCTGATCCCGGCCGGGTAAAGTATGAAAAAGATGTACATGGCGCTGTATTTGATACTCCGGCAACAGGAGTGGAAGCGCATATTCAACATCTTTATGCCTATGCATGTAAAGACCCGCTGCCTGCAGGCAGGACCTGCTCGATCCTCGTTTCATTAAACCGGCCCGCGGTTGTGCCCCGCGATGGGTCGATTTGGGAGGTAAATGGGCAGTTCCTGGCTATAGCAAAACTGAATTCCCGGGAGGTTTTGCAGAAGCGTTCAAGGCCGGAAAGACATACGGTCATAGTATTTTAAACGATTACTATGCAAAAGCTTTGGATTTATAAAATATATTGCTTTGCTGCACTGGCGATGACATATAAGATAGCTTGATATTTTCGTCAATATAGAATTTAAAACGGCTATTATTATGGTTTTTTCTTTATGGGCCATAATTTTGGTTAGAAAAATCAAACCAAGTTTATTAGCAGCCTTTGGAAAGATGTGTAAATACATACAATCCAAAGGCTGCTTATTGCATACATATTCCTAATATAATATATTTATTTCATAGATATATTATCTACAAGCAAATAATATTGCCACACCTGTTCGGATTATGAGTTCGTCAGGATATAGAAATTAGAGATAATATGTGGTGATATTAAATGGTTTTTGGGGGGTGGTGGTCCGTTATTGCCCTAATTTAATTGTAGACGCACTATATAATAAGGAGGCCAGGTTAAATGGGATATCAATATATAACGGACGAGCAATTTAAGCGGCTCGTAGACTTCCAAGGCGCCCGCGAATTTCACCTGCATAAAGACCGGGCCAAGCGTGATAAAAGGATGTCCTTAACTGAGGCTGTAGGGCAATTTGTTCAGGACGGTGATATTTTTGCCGAAACTGGTTTCTCCTATGTGCGAGCCCCCCTGCAAGCCTATTTTGAAATGATACGCCAGGGTAAGAAAAACCTGGTTAGTATAGGTTCTCCCATGTCAAACACCTCATATTTGATGGCTCTTGGTTTGGTTAAAGCCATCCATCTCTCCTATATCGGAGTGGAGATGCGCGGCAATGACAAGAACTTCGCTCGGGTAATAAAAACCGGGCAGGCGGAAATAGTATCCATTTGGAGCCATGGAGCAATGGCCCTCGGTTTTAAGGCTGCTCAATTGGGAGCGCCCTTCATAGCTTCAAAACAACTGCTGGGATCTGACATGCTCAAACAGAATCCATATGTTAAGGTTATCGACAGTCCGGTAGGAGCAAACAGTGAACCGGTTTGCCTGATTCCCGCCCTTTTCCCTGACGTTTGTATCGTTCATGTTCAAAAAGCGGATCGTTATGGGAACGCGGTAATTGAAGGACCGGCTGTCAATGATATAGCTCTGGCGGCTGCCAGCCGGAAAGTCATCATAACCGCCGAACGTATCGTACCGGAAATGACAATCCGCGATGCGAGTGACGCCGCTATTCCTTTCTGGTATGTTGACGCGGTAGTTGACATGCCTTACGGCGCTTTGCCCGGATGCTGTCCCGGTCATTATTACTGGGCCCGCGAATGGTGGGAATGGCTGGTGCGCATATGTACGCCCACAGCAGAAGGAACTAAAGGCTTTTTTGAATATTGGGTAAATGATACTAAAGACCAGTATGACTTTATAGAGAAGTTGGGCGGTATTCGCTTTATGGATGAAGCCCGCAGGCTGATGGAGGCTGCCCAGGCAACTATCGACGATTCGCTGGTAAGCTTTGCTTATCAGGAAGTAATTCCCAAACGGGATTAAAAGGAGGGATAGTATGAGCAGCGTAGCACCGGCCAATCCTCTGGAAATGTTGGCCTATAATATATCCTTGCTGATCAATAATGACCAAATAGTATATGTCGGAACCGGGCTGCCGATGGTGGGAGCGTTACTGGCTAAAAAAACACATGCGCCTGATATTACTATGGTATATGAAAGCGGAGGGCAGGACCCGCTGGAAGGAGATATGCCCTGGTCAGTCGGCTGTCCGTTTACTTTCCGCAAGTCACCCATGAGCATGGAAATGGCGGTATCGTTTGGTCAGTGTGCCCTAGGTTATGTAGATATCGCTTTTCAAGGCGGGGCGCAAATTGACATGTACGGCAATGTTAATACTTCAGTTATCGGGGCTTATGGGGAAGCTTAAAGGCCATATTACCAGGCAGCGGCGGAGGAAATGATATTGGTTCCTTAACGGAAAAATCAGTTTTAGTTGGACTGATGACCCCGGACCGTTTTCCAGAAAAGGTAGATTTTATAACTACTCCGGGTTATTTAGAAGGTGGCGATTCCCGCCAAAAAGCAGGACTAATAGGGGGTCCGATCGCGGTTGTGACTCAAGTGGGGGTATTCGATTTTGATCCCGTTAGCAAGAGGATGCGTATAAAGGGGTTAAACCCGGGTATGACTGTAGAGATTGCGCAGATGTGTGCGGGATTTGAATTACTGGTGCCGGAACAGATAGAGAGTATTCCAGCTCCCAGTGATGAAGTTTTGACTGTACTGCGTGAAGAGGTTGATCCGCGCAGGGTATTTACCAAGATGCCCGGGATGTAATCAGCAGAAACGGTATATTTTACAAAACGAGCAGACACAGAGTCTGCTCGTTTTGTATGACTGATTAAATTTAGTACTAAATAAAAGAAAGCAGGATTTGCAAAACCTGCTTTCTTTATTTTATGACGGTTTTGTTAGTCTACCCAGGGGCCAAAAGGAGCTCCCACAGGAAGAACCGTTTTGCCGTAATGAGTATTTAGTACTGTTGCGGCGGAACCATAAAAAGCCATGATGGAAATAGCCATTTCAGACCACCCAGCCAGTTCATGCCATGCTTCTCCGCCCCATCCCAGGGTGTTCATGAATAAGCCCAGGAAAAGCAGGTCAATCAAGAAGAAAATAATGAAAAGAACTTTATTAGCACCCATGGAGCCAAGGGTCATATACATTGTGAATATAAAATAACCCAGGAAAGCAAATCCCAACTGGCGAACATCTACAGCCTGCAGGTTGGCGATTTCGATCATGCCGACCTTAACCGCCCAGGTCATAGCTACACCAAACCAGAAGAAGCCATATCCGCAAAATGCAGTAGCGCCAAAAGTATTGTTGTGCTTGAAGTCGTAAATTCCCGCCAGCAGCTGAGCCGCTGCGCCGAGGAATATAGCCCAGGGAATAACGTAGCTAACATCTGCGCCAGTGATACCCAGTTTATTGGTTGAGGCCACCAGGGTAATAATTGCCAGACCCAGCAGACCGATAGGCGACGGATTAGCTACCACCGCTTGTACATGTCCCGTTACTTTCATTTCGTTTGCACTTGCTTCACTTGCTTTTGCCATAATACCCTCCTATAATAAGTATTTTTGGGAGAACAAGTAGGTGTGGTATCTCCTCCTTCCCTGTTGCCTGAGTTATATTTCTAGTACGCAATTTATATTCAACACGATTTAAGAAAATCCTTTATCCTTGTGATTTTTTTCTTAATTTCTATCAATTTGTGAGGAAAGATTCAACTCTTTAAATATCAGATTTAATCACATATAATAAATTTATCAATGTAATATCAGTAAACGAAATAAAATGGTTAAAGATTCTGACAATGACAGGAGGTGAAATATAAACGGAATGGTTCCTTTTTAAAGAGATAGATTAAGGGACCAGGTTTTTGTCTTTTGGTTTCTACAGAATATTAAGGGGGTATATTGTTTTGGCAGCAAATTTTCTGTATTCAAACCGGGATCATAAGTTTATTCTTAATGAATGGTTAGACACCTCAAAAGTTCTCTCCTTCGATGCTTACAAAGATTATTTCAGCCTGGAGGATATAGATAATATCCTCGACCAGGCCTTAAAGGTTGCCAGGGAAGTGGCTGCGCCCACCCGCGATGACAGCGAGAAAATTCAGGCGCAATTCAACGAAGGCAAGGTAACCGTTCCCCCCTCCTACAAGAATCTCTACTGGTTTTTGAATGAAAACGGCTGGGGAGCCAGCAATGATGATGAAGAATTGGAAGGACACATGCCGCAAATCCTGTTCCGTGCTTGTCTTGAGTACATTATTGGCGCTAATGCTTCATTTGTACCCTATATTATGGCGACCGGCGGAGCGGCAGGATTAGTAGCCAGTTTTGGCGATGAACGGGTAAGAGGTATTTTCAAGGAAAAGATGTTCAGCGGTCAATGGGCAGGAACCATGTGCTTGACTGAACCTAATGCCGGTTCAGATGTTGGTGATCTGCTGACGCGGGCTTATCCTACGGAACAACCGGGAATATACCGGATCAAGGGTACTAAGTGCTTTATTACCGGCGGTGAACAGGATATCACTGAGAATATCGTACATCTGGTATTAGCCCGAGTGGAAGGGGCTAAACCGGGAACCAAAGGCATATCATTATTTGTAGTGCCGAAAATGAGAGTGGATGATGCGGGCAATATTATCGGGGGTAATGATGTAGCCTGTATAGGGATCGAGCATAAAATGGGCATAAAGGGTTCAGCTACCTGTGTATTATCATTTGGGGAGAACAACGATTGTCTGGGATACATTCTGGGAAGCCCGCCTGATGCCGAGGGTAACGGCGAAGGCATGGCGCAGATGTTCCAGATGATGAACGGCGCGCGTATGGAAACGGGACATGCCGCTTTGGGAGAGACTGCAGTAGCTTATCATAACGCTGTTGCCTATGCCATGGAAAGAATCCAGGGGCGTCCCATTACTAATCCCCGCTCGGAAAGGGTGCCTATTATTAAACATGAAGATGTACGCAGGATGCTGCTGGATCTGAAGGCTTACACGGAAGCGATGCGCGCGCTTATTTTCAAGACCTACTGGTATTTTGATGTTTCTCACCATACGGCCGATCCTGACGAATTGAAGAGAGTCAAATCCCGGATTGAGGTCAACACACCTTTAGTCAAGGCTTATTGTTCCGACAAGGCCTGGGAACTGTGTGCCGAGGCTATGCAATGCTTTGGCGGCAACGGTTATTCAGAAGAATATCCCATTGCTGAGCTGTGCCGGGATGTAAAAATATATTCTATCTGGGAAGGAACCAACTTTATTCAATCCATGGACCTGGTAGGAAGAAAGTGGATGATGGGTAAAGGCAAGGTTTTTGCAGATTGGCTGGCGGAAATTGAATCTTTTGCCGTAGAAAACGCTGCGGCTGAGGGCTTTGAGAAGGAAATGGCTATCCTCAAAAGAGCCGTTGATGCTTATAAGGAAATTCAAACAACCATAGCCGGTTATGTTATGGGGGGGAAGGTCCCTATGCTCCCCCTTTATGCTACTCGCATATTACATGCCACAGCCGAATTAGCCTGCGGACAGTTGATTCTGGACCAGGCCCTGCTGGCAGCAAGAAGGATGGCTGAGTTGGGAAGCGATCATTATGATTACGCTTTTTATCAAGGCAAGGTAATGGCAGCCAAATATTTTATTCACAATATTGTGCCTAATATATTCCGTACCCTGGAAGTTATAAAAGAAGGAGATACTTCAGTATTAGAAATCGAAGAGGCTGCTTTTAAAATCTAAGCAATTAATTGGGAGGAAACCATGTTTCCTCCCAATTGGCCAGGTTTAGCGGACAAATATTCTGGTTTTAAAAAACCGCAGTTCAGTCCCGATTAATGCGAATATTTAAACTTCTTCAGCAAAAAAGGAATTAGCCTTGTCATATGAGAATATTTACTGTTAAATTAAAAGATTATTTCTGGTCGTAAAATTTATGGTTCTGCCAGCAAAGAAAAAATGGAATCTTACTTCTGTTGAATGGATTTTTTGCCGGGGAACTTATCTGTCTAAGGAGGTGGTTTCAACAATATATTAAGTATATCGGGACCCTGAAAAATTTTTATTAAAATCCTAAGGGGAAGTTAGAAAGATTAATTGAGATTAAGGGGGAGCTTCCTCGAATTATAAAGAGAGATATAATTAAAACATTTGGGGGGTCTCCCGGAAAACGAAGGGAGAATAGAAAAAATGTCAGCAAATTTTGCATATAAAAACATCAGAGATTTTGAATTTATACTCCAGGAATGGCTGCCCACCGAGCAGATTTTTTAACTATCCGGCTTTTTCTGACTATTATTCCAAAGAAGAGATTAAGTCCGTTCTGCAGCCCATATTAAAAATGTCCAAAGAAGTAATTGAACCCACCAACGAAGACGGGGATAAGAACCCGGTTAAGTTTGCCGATGGCAAAGCTACTCTGCCGCCTCTTTTGGTCCTCTGTTCCATCAGCTGCAGGAAGAGGGCTGGGGCACCAGCAATATCGATGAATCCGAAGGCGCCATGGTATTGCCGCATATCCTGCACTCAATGGTATGGGAAATGATAGCTGCCGCCAACCCCACCTTCGGACCCTATATTATACTCACCAGCGGAGCTGCCGGTCTTATTCAGAGCTTCGGCGATGAAAAACTGAAACAGATGTTCCTGCCCAAGATGATGGACGGCACCTGGTCCGGAACTATGTGCCTGACTGAGCCTACTGCCGGTTCTGACGTAGGCGACATCCTGTCCAAGGCTTATCCGACCGATGACCCGCGCATTTTCAAAATCAAGGGCAGCAAGATATTCATTACCGGTGGCGACAATGACTTCACCGAAAATATCATCCACCTCTACCTGGCCCGCATCGAGGGCGCACAGCCTGGCACCAAAGGGATTTCACTCTTCGTAGTTCCCAAGTACTGGGTCAACGAAGACGGCAGCCTGGGCGAATTCAATGATGCCGCAACCGCCGGCTGTGAACACAAACTGGGTCAGCATGGTTCCTTTACAGCTGCGCTTACCTTCGGCGAAGAGAACAACTGCCGCGGCTGGCTCCTGGGCAAAGACCCCAGAGAGAACGATGGCATAGGCGAAGGAATGGCTCAGATGTTCCAGATGATGAACGGCGCTCGTATGGAAACTGGACATGCTGCCTTATCCTGTATCGCCAATGCTTACTACAATGCTCGTGATTACTGTAAAGACAGAGTCCAGGGCCGCCCGATCACCAATCCTAAAGGCGACCGCGTAACTATCATCAACCATGAAGATATCAAGCGGGCACTGCTTTGCGGCAAGGCTCATGTTGAAGCCATGCGCGCCATGATGTACAAGACCTATTTCGCTTTTGATCAGCGTCATCATGATCCCGATCCGGAAGTCAGGGCTAAAGCCAATGATCTGATTGAAATTACTACCCCGCTCTGCAAAGCGTATCCTTCCGATGAAGCCTGGTGGCTGATCGGTGAAGCTATCCAGTGCTATGGCGGCTACGGCTACTGCGAAGAATATCCGGTGGCTCAGATTGCCCGCGATGTGAAGATTTATTCCATCTGGGAAGGCACCAACTTCATCCAGTCTATGGACCTGGTTGGACGTAAGTGGATGCTGAAGAAAGGCGCTGCTTTTGCTGCTTTCTTACAGGAGATGAGAGATTTCTATGAAGCCAACAAAGCTACAGAAGGCTTCGAAAGAGAATTCGAAATCCTGGGTCAGGCCCTGGATGCCTATACCCAGATCCAGATGGCGATCGGCGGTTTCTTTGGCCAGAAGAAATACGGCTTCCTGCCGCTGTATTCCCGCCGCATCCTGACTGCTACTTCTCAGCTTTATTGCGGCCGCCTGATCCTTGACCAGGCTCTGCTGGCTGACAAGAAAGCCAAGGAAGTTGGACCGGATCACTTTGATTATCCCTTCTATTTTGGTAAAGTACAGGCTGCTCGCTACTACCTGAAGAACGTAGTACCGAATGTTATGGCTATTGCCGGTATTGTTAAGGAAGCCGACAGTTCCGCACTGGATATTCCTGTCGAAGCTTTCGAATACTAAAAACTTCTTAAGACTTGTTAAAAACCTCCGCCCTTCGGGGCGGAGGTTTTTTCATATTATCCCTCCTATGGCTGCAAAGCCGCAGCCACTTATTAAAATGTTTGTTGAGATGCTATAGATGTATGAAATATAGTTTTATCCTTCCGCATTTTGTCTTACCCTACAGTTGAAAATCTGTGATAATCTGTAACTATTTCTTGGAAAATAAAAAAGGAGCCGTCCTATGTGGACGGCTTTGCTCATATATATTTCGAAAGAGGCTGTTTATGAGCAACAGGGTTTTGGGAAGGGAAAGTAGAGGCTGACAATAAAGTTCACTGAGAGCTTTGCTATTAACTTGATTAAATCGAGCTCTGCCGGAACACTTACCACATTTTTGTGAAGTTGAAGATAGAGATTTTGCCGGGATTTGACTTTATTGACTTGCCTGATAACAATTTATGAAGTCAGGGGTGTAAATGTGCATGGTTGAGGAAAGATTTTATAAAATTAGTGAAGCGGCAGAAATATTAAACCTGGAACAGCATACATTACGGTACCTCGAAAACAGTCTTAAGTTAAGAATCAAGCGCAATGATCGTGGAGATAGGCTTTACAGTGAATCGGATTTGGATACCTTAAAACTGGTTCTCAAATTGAAGGATAAGGGGCTTAACACCACAGCTATCCGCCTGGCGCTGGAAAACAGTGAAGAAGTGAATGGAAACGATCTGGCTCCGGCCGCCAAATCAAGCGGCGCAGAACTTATAGAAGTCATTTCGGTAGCTCGCAAGATAGTAGAACAAAATGAAGAACTCCTGGAGCAAAACCGCCGCCTGGAAGAGAGAATGCAGCGGTTGGAGAAAAAGGTGGAAAGCCGTAACCTGGAACGGGAAAAAAAGATCGACGAATTCCTGGAGTTGTGGCGCAATGAACAGCAGGACGGCCGCAAATCCTGGTTCTCCCGCCTGCGGGGCAAGTGAGCGTATACGGGGGAACGGGAGAACAATTGAATTAAATCATGTTGGCCTTTAAAGACCCGCAAAATCGCAGGGGGTGAGGCAGCCTTTGCATTTGCGTTTATTGATTTTAAGCGGGGGGATGCGGTTGGCTTCACGCACCAAAGCCATTATTGCTTGAATTTGTTCTTCATTTTCATATTCAACCGCCAGCATGGTAGAACCTTCCATGCCTCCCACGCCTCCGGCGGCTATGGCGTACGCTTTTACGCCGAAGAGCAGTCTGAGGGCTTCTGTTTCCGTTATCAGAGTAACGTTGGCTACCACAATATAACCGGTTTTATACCCCATGCTGTGCTGAACGCGGTGTACTCCTAAAAGCCGTTCAGCCGCCTGACAGGAAGGAATCATTTTTTCTAATCCTACCGGACAGATAATTTCATTGCCTCTGGCTTTCAGGATGCCGATTGCCTGGCCAATAGTTCCGCCCATGGGATCTCCGACCAGTATGCCTACCATACCGGAAGGATCAAGGGCATTGGCGCCCTTTATAAATATATCACCGGGTGCAAAGGCATGCAGAAATTCCAGCCAGTTTACATCAACCATTTTTCCCTTATCTATACACCAGGCCCCCAGCCTGCCTTCCGGTGCGGTCCCGCAAGCAACGTTTTGGCAAATGAGCCCGGCAACCCGGGTATCAGGTTTTGGTGTTTGTATGCCGAGTAATTGCTGGACTACCGCAATATTAGTCGTGCCGGCGCCGATAATGATCTTGTTGTTTTTTAAGGCATGCTGAACTTGGGGCAGCATGGCTGTACCTTTGGCGATAATGAATTTTGCCGCCGAGGGGTGCAGGGGAAAGGTAGCAATCATACAAACATCTCCTTCATTGATTCGGGTAATGGACCTGCCGGCCCGCGGAATGTCTCCGGCTTATTTTCCGCTCAAGAATTGCAGCAGGCAGAGTATTTTATAAAAAAGCGTATCTGCGTAGCCTTTATAGAATCTGGTTTCACGTTTATTCTCCAGATGAAGAGTGAAGTCCTCTTTTAGTTGGCGGTTTATAAAAGGGTATTCCTGCAGGAGTTTGCAGCCGATATTTGCCTGGCTTGCAGGGTGCGCCACCAGGCAAGTTGTTCTTCGGGCAAGGAAAAGTCGGCAGGCCCGGTTTCCAGTTCCAGGCCTGCATGAGCCAAATCCAGAACAATATTCACCACTTCTCCATATCCAATAGCTTCAGACCCTGTGCTTAGAACGATTTCCTGTCCCATGAATTTCTCAATGGTGACGAGCGGTTCTTCCTCAGCTATTTCATAAACGCGGCAATAAAAACCCTGATTATCGACTGCCAGGTTAAAGGAGGAATTGACCGGAAACGAAAATATCCGGTATTTGCCCCCGGTGTCAAGTTCCAGGTTAGCCAGGTCGAAAGGAATTTTGAATAACGTGCTGCCCGTATCCGGAGAATAGTTTTCAATGTAGAAATCGAACGGGTATATGGTTTTTATAAGAGGCTTTTCAGCCTTATCCAGTTCCATCCACGCACAAAGACCTTGTACCACATGGAATTCGCCGCCTTCCCAGGGGGTAATTACCTTGACCCCGGGACACAAGTTGGATACCATTTCTTTTACACCATGCGTCTGCGAAGCACCGCCCAGCAAGAAGACATTATCCAGTTTCCAGCCATGTTCATCAAAAAGGCCCAGCGATTCAGCCCGTGCTGTGACAGATTGCTTAAAATAATGTTCCAGCCTGTGGTAAATATTTTGCAGCTGGCGTTCAAAAACCTCGTGATCGATTTCCAGAGCCAGGGAATGACCATTATAGAAATCTGCTATATTCTGGTAAGAAAACCCCTTTTGGCTGACTTCTATTTTTATTTGCTCTGATATCTGCAAAAGGTGATTAAGATGAAATCTTTCTCTGGCCTCTAGGTTATTTTCGGTGTAATACGAAGGGGCTATTATTTGTCCGCTCTGAATTTGCAGAGCTGGAAACAGAATATAGTGCAAAACCGCCCTGTCAATTTCTGAACCGGAAAAGGCATCGCTGCCCACCTGAAATTGAGTCTCCAAAAGCAGTTGCTGTCCATCCTGGGACAGACTTATAAAACTAAAGTCGGTAGTTCCTCCCCCGATGTCGATACTGAGCAGGTCGCCCGACAAAGGGCTGTGGAAATGCATATGATTATAACCGAGCAAAGCCGCCACCGGTTCGGGTATCAGATAAACCTTTTCTGCCCCCAGGCCGCTTTGGGCCGCCTCCTGCAGAATCCTGCGGGCTGTAAGGCCGAAATAGTTCGGAACTGATAAGGCTAATTCCGCAGGATGCCATCCTTTAGGTTCCAGATATTCACGTCTTATATATGTGAAAAAGTGTGTCATAATATCCTGCAAGGAATATGGACCTAGATTCAGACGGGGGTTTCTTTTGAGCTGCAGTTTGAAAAATGGCAGGGTGATTGCGCCGGGTTCATTGATCCGCAGGGCGAGGTTTCCGAAATACAGTCTATTATTGCTGGGGAGATAGCTGACCACGCTGGGGATGCGCGTGTTCTTACCAGCCGGGTTTATCAATTCGCGGTCCTGCAAAAAACCTATTTTGGTAAAAGAAGTGCCGAAATCAATACCCAGTCGCATATGCTTCAACCTTTCTCTGCGATTACCAGGAAAGGCATTTCTTCTATAACCTGATCTTCTACCCGGATTATGAACAGGTCGCCTTCTTCCTGCAATATCATGTGGTTTTTCTTGATATTAGGCGCGATGCGGGTCTCGATGCGGTAACGATCCAGCAGCTGCAGATGTTCGGGGGGGAATTCCTGCCCCACTTGCAGGGGGATGCGGTCAACCTCAATATGGATATCCTTGTAGGCCCGCGCAAGGTTACGCGGAGCCAGGAGCCGCTCCAAATCTGATCTGATTGTTCCCAATAAGCCCAGATAGTTGTCCAGCATATTGATAAGCTGCAGCAATTTTTCCCGCACCCGTTTGGCATGCCGGTCCTTCTCGTTGAGGAGGCGAAGCTGATCCTGGGCAAAGAGCAATTCCAGCTCAACCCTTTGCAAACGTGATGCCAGGGGGGATATGGACTCCAGGGAAGGGTTGGCTATGGCCGCGGAAATTACAGGCAGGGCTTTATCCAGCAAAGACTGGGTTGTAGTGCTGAAGTAAGCAAAATCAGGCTCGCTGGCTTCAGAAAGCTGTAATAATGTCTTATCCATAATCTCAACACGTTCTTTTACCTGTTGGTGGAGGTTATTCAATTCTCCCGCCTTGATTTTTGGCAGCATGGAAACATAGAAGAATATGCAGCCTTGCTGCCCGGGGACATAGAGGAGAATGCGATCGATTAAGCTCAGGCTGTGCTCCAGCCATATGGAAAATTCACGGGCGCCTTTTTCCGCCTCGTCATATTGACCATTTTTGATTTGCAGGGCCAGTAATTGGGTGTACAAAGATATACTGCGATGAATATTCCGTTCATAGTTGTCAATAACCGAACGCAGGCTGCGGTCAGTAAACACCTGTTTCTGTTTTTCCTGTATTTCCGCCAGGTTGCTTTCAGCCAGAGCGGCAAAATCCTGTTCCTTGGTTTCCATGCGGGTTAGAAGCCTGCGCTGGTATTCCAGATTCAAAAGCAGCCGGTTGCATGCGGAAGCTATTTCCGGGTCTTCAAGATTGATACTGGTTATAAAATTAATTACCGCCGGATCGATTGGTTCCGGGCCTGATAACAGGCTGCGCAGTTTGTCATCCCGCTCCAGTTCACTCAGATATTGAGTTATAGCATAGAGCGAACTCAGGCTGTCCCGCATTCTCTTCAAAGTATACAGGAGTTCTGTCGCGTAATGATCCTGGTCACGCATAACCGCCAAAAGTTCTTTATTGGTGTCTTCGCGGCTTTGCTGCAAATGGCTGGTGATATTCTTTACCTGGTTATATAACTGAGTGTAACGCTTTAAACTGGCCAGTATATCACGGTAAAGTATTTCTTCCTGATGACTTATTTTCATTAATCGTGTAAAAATATCTTGGATTTCCGTTTTGTATTGGGGAAAGAATTTTTGGTGAAAGCTGCGGTAATAATAACTGTTGATTTCCAGCAAGTAATGATCCAGGTCTGCGATAGACTCACTATTGCTATGCTGTTTTTGACTTATGCTGCTTATTTCCAGGTAAAGATGTTCTAGCATTGCCTCAAGTTGTTCATTTATTTTTTCCAGGTTGATTTCCGCTTTCATAACTAAACCCCCATATATTTGGCCTTAACAAGGCTGCGCCTGATTTCTTCTCCCTTTTTACGGAATAATTCAGGTCGTTTAGCTAATTCATCCTGCAGCTTGTCTTCAGAATAGACCTGCATCATCTCTATAATTCGATGGGCTTCCTGGCGGCAGGCGTCATCTGCCATAGGGCCAAGTTGTTTAACAATACCTTCATTAATGAAAAGCGGCGATGGTATCCATTTCCACAGCTGCAGATATCCGGCCAGGAGTTCTTTTGCGGTTTCCGAATTTAATGGTGTGAGTCGGAGCAGATTGAGCGACCGGATGGTTTCCATAATTACAAAGGCTTCGTGCGGCAGGGAGCTGATCTTCTGGTGATATAAATCGCTTAACTCCTTTAACCGGTCTTGATTTAATCCCTGGCTGGCTTCCGCAGCGGTCAGCAGCAGTGGTTCAGCCGGGCGATATTTATTGATACGCTGGCTTTTTGCGGATAGTTCATAGGCGGCTTTGTCAGTGGGATGGTTCTGACATAACGCAGTACTGGCATATAAGTCCAGATAACCTAGTGAGGCAACATCAGGACTCAAACGATCAAAATCGCGCAGGTAAATATCCCTGGCTCTGGCGGCGGCTTCCCAGGGGTAATACAATAAAGCGTAAAGGGGAATGGCAGCACGCAGAATACGCTGAAAATGCTTATATATCTTAATATCTTCCATAATATCTGCCAGGCGGGTTTTTTCCCGGTAGTCTTCATAACTATCCAGAAGAAATGCCAGACAGTCTTCTATCAACCCCGCTCTGAAGGTTATTTCGGCTGTTCCCAGCAAAAGTTCAAAACGGCGGGCATTATACGCATCGTGAAAGTTAATGGCGGAACTCTTTTCCAGTAATACTATAGCCTGCCGCAATAACAATGCTTTATCGCCAAAAATACCGCTGTCGGCCAGACTCCTGGACTGACCAAAGTCACCGTAGCGTTTGCTGGCTTGTAATGATTGGAGGTTTTGCTGCCGCGATTTAAGCAGTTTTCTTAAGGCAGGGTTAGCGGTTTTGGGCAGTAGATATTCGCAGCTATCTATCTTAAGTATATTTACTATATGGGAGAAATCTTCATAAAATTCTTCGCGGTACAGGGCAATCAAATACTGCAATTGTCTGGGGGCGGCCTCTACCCTATCAATATGCCAAGCAAAAAGGCCAGGAATTCACGATTTACCCATGCCGGGGCCTGGCTGAGCCAGTTTAGAACCGGGGAGAGATGAAGGTGATTGAACAACAGGGTGAAAAAATCATTTTTCTGGGTCCAGAAATAGGAACGAAAAAGAAAGTTTATATCGTCATCGCCGTTAAGGGATAATGATGCTGCTGGCCATTCTCTCATAGAATGGCGCAGGTCGAGTTCCTGTTTCCACATCAGGAAAAGATCATCCTGTTTTTCTAATGCCTTAACCTGCTCAAGAATCTCCTGCACGATTGTCCCAACCTTCGATGATTAATCTTTCAAATAATTAATTATTCCTGTGTAACCCCCCAGGCCATAAGCGACCACCATTTGCAAAAAGAAAGCAACTGCAAAAACAACCTGAAAACCTGTGATAATGTGTGTTAATTTGTGGCACTAACTAATAATATCGTAAAACGCCAGGTTTAACAAACGGCAGGCATTATGTGCCCGGTCTGAATTCGATTCACTGAGATATATATAGTAATAAATAGATTTTTCTTTATTAGAGAAAATGCCCTGCAAACGATCGGGGGCCGAATATTCTATTCTATCGGCTTTGGCCTTGCCTCGAGCCAGGTAACGGAAAGTTTGCAGGCGGGTAACAAATTCGTAACGTGCCAGGCGGTCAAAATGGGCTTTTAAACCGATTTCCTTATAGGGATTCCCGTCCTCGAATATATAAACCGGTGGGTTTTGCCGGGCTTGAGGTAAGGCGGCGGTCTGGTCCGCCCCAAAAGGCAATGATGACAGGAGGTTTTTCCACAGCGAAAATTCCCGAGGGTCCTGGCTTAAATAAAATAAATATGGATGATAGGGGGCCGGAAACCTCTCTACAGCAAAAGGCTTTTGCATTAAAACCGGTATTAAGTCGGGCTGAGCAAGCAGCAGATTGATCAGCTCGTCCCAGCCGTATAAAAAACGAGGCAAATAAGTGCTGTACTCTTCCCAAATAGTCTGCGCATAACGCTGCTGGAAAATAACATAGGATTCAAATGATTCCATACGCAGTTTATCAATATATGACATCAATTGCTGGTATTGGTGCTCATTTAGTTCTTCATGTCGGTCGAGTTTCTTTAAAATCGAGCGCATCTCGATCCCACCACTGTTTTTACTATATTGTAACTCAAAAACCGGGCTCTAAGAAGCCAGGATTAAGAACCGTCAGGTGTTTTAATATCAAAAATTATTTCATCTTCCAGATGAACAAAATCAACGATAACACCATCTTCTAATAAAATGCTGATGCTGTTTTCTGTACAACTTAAAATGCGTTTTACGGTTTTACCTTCGAGGTAGTTCTTCAGCATATGGAAATCATCCTTTAGCCAGGAAGAAACGTGAGTTGACAACATGACTGTTTCACCTCTTGACATAGTATATAGATTTTTGGCTGTTCAGGTTACACATATATAAATTAAAGCCTTTATGATACAGCCATGGCAGATATGTTAAAATTACTTAAAAGGGGGGAGAGAGGCTTGCAGGTCAAGGATATTATGATTACCAGAGTTATTACTGTAAATAATCGTAAATCCATTGCTGATGCTTTGGCTATTATGAACGATATGAACATTCGCAGGCTGCCGGTTATGGAAGGAAACCGCCTGGTGGGAATGATAGTGCAGCATGATATAGAAAAAGCCATGCATCGTCCGGGTATTATTCCTGAAACGCCAGTGGAGTGGATTATGAGCAAGAGGCCTGTGGCTGTCGCGCCTGAAGACGACATAATTAGAGCTGCCGAACTATTGATAACGCATAAAATCAGCGGTCTGCCGGTGTTGGATAACGGGGAACTGGTGGGAATTATTAGCGAAATTGATATTTTAAAATTATTTATAGAGACCTTTGCGCATAAAAACTGATTTATATTCCGTATAATAGGAATTGGGAATCACAGGGAACATAGATATCCCTGTGATTTTTGCTAATCGCTTAAGCAGGGGATCTTGTTAATGAAGGAAAAAAATCAGGATATTATATGCATATGGATTTTCCCGGTTTTAAGCCTCTTGTTAACTGTGGGAATTATCTGGTCTAATCCGCAATCATTCTGTGAAGGCAGTGCGGGAAGACTATATATGCAAAATGCAATACAGGGCAAAATCGGGTACGGATGTGCAGGTTATTACGGCAACCCGATTAACTTCAGCGGTCTTGAGCCGGGAGATCTGATACTGGGATCATATCCGGATTGTGCTTACGGGGAATATTCTCATGCTGGCCTGTACCTGGGCAATGGAAAAGTCTTGGAAGGCTTTGTGGATTTAGGGGTAAATATTCAAGACATTGAGCATTACCGTCAATACCAGAAAATATGCCTGCTGCATATAAAAGCAGATAAAAAAATCAAAAATCAAGCCGTAGAATCCGCCCAAAAATATGAGGGAGCTCTCTTTTATCCTCTGGCCTTTAAACCCGGTGATCGCATATTTAACTGCACTAAAATTATGTGGCTGGCTTATATGCAGCAGGGCATCGACCTTGCGCCTGATGCAAAGTTATGGATAAGTCCGGATGATTTTAAACGCAGCCCGTATGCGAGTGTTATTGGTGAGGGGGAAATATGAAGGCAAAAAGATTAATTATTCGCTTGTATTTCATTCATCTGTTTGCAGGCCTTGCCATTGCCTTGAGTATGTATTTTGCAGGTTTTGATATAGTCCTAAGCCTGGTATATGTGATAATTACCGTCAGAGAGGTTTTAACAAAACTAAAATTTGCCGCAAAGGTTAAAGCAATTATATTATGGCAGCTGCCGGGAATTATATCCAGTATAGCTAGTGTGGCTGCTGTGGGGGGATGGGGACAGGCAAATTACGCCTTTTTCATTTTGGAGTTCTTTTATACTCCGCTCTTACCTTTATTAACAGTCCTTACAAATTATTCTTTTGCCAGCCTGCCTCTATATTATTATTTGCTTCTGAGCATGCCATTTTTGCTGAGCGCGTTTTATTGGACAGTAATTAAACTTCAGCACTTGATATATTGTATGCGGCAAAATGCTGCTGACGCTTTGTCCAAACCAGGGAGGTAAGTCGGGTTCAATCCCCAAAAAAAAGCCAGCGAAGCGGCTTGTTACGGAAGTATTATCGTTGCCGTATTATATACGACGGTCAATTTCCGTAGACTAACCAGGATTTATTCTCGTTTGAGAGACCTGGTTTTGGCTCGTCTCGCTGACTCTAAGCATATTATTGCCCGAACATAATTTAGTATACTGGAAAATTATGCCTAACAGTTTTTTAAATACCATGCTAAAATCTTTGCCAGTAGGAACAAACTAAAAAAGAATCAAAAATATTAGGAAACTTATATTTATGACTAATAAAATTAAGAGCTTTATAATTAAAATCCTAGTTATCGTGGTTCTTTTAATTTTTATATCACCGGTACTTATGCCTGAAATCGGGCTTTCATACAGTGGCATAGATCGTGATATTCAGGTTAGCGAGAAAGTAGTGGCGTTGACCTTTGATGATGGTCCTTATCCGCAGGTTACTCCGCAAATACTGGATGTATTGGATCAGTATCATGCCAGGGCCACTTTCTTTATGATCGGTGAACGCATGGAACAATACCCGGAAATGGTTAAGCAGGTTGCAAATAGAGGGCATGTAATTGCCAATCACACCTATAACCATCCCGATGATTTAAAGAAATTGAACAACAAACAGATGGAAAATGAACTTGATAAGACCGAAAGCGTAATATTGAGTCTTACCGGACAAAGTTTCTATCTGTTTCGGCCTCCGCGAGGAATATTGAATGAACGTCTGATAAAAGTGATAAATAATAAAAATTATCAAATTGTCTTATGGGGAATATCTGCTGACCATCATGATGCCCCGACACCGGAAATGATGGCGGCGCGGGTTGTAAAACACGTCCATCCCGGCGAAGTCGTACTGCTTCATGACGGGCGTTTTCCGGGACGTATAAAGGATATTGAAGCTACACGTTTGATATTGCAGGAGCTTTCGGGTCAAGGTTATCGTTTTGTAACTCTGCCGGAACTAATTCTAATGAATGAAAAAAACAAGGTCAAAGATAACAATAAAAATCCCCTGGAGAAACAGAAGCCTTTGTGGCACAATCTTCGCTATGCCATGGCGCCCAGGTATGAATAAAGTTCAATGAGGGGCAATCTGAATAAATAATAAGGGAGAGGATGTAAATATGCTGAAGATTTCTTTACCGGGCAGAGGGCAGACCCTCGAATTGGAAAATCTGCTGCTGGATCAAAACGGAACTATTACCTGTGACGGGGTATTATTGCCCGGGGTCAGCCAGCGGGTTAAAGCTTTAAGTGAAAAACTTAAAATATACTTGCTGACAGCCGATACGTTCGGATCAGCAGCCAAGATTGCGGAAGAATTGGAGATAGAATTGTTCAGGGTCAGTCCGGAACAAGGGGGAGAGGACAAGAGGGATTTTGTGCAGACCTTGGAACCAGCTAAGACGGCAGCTATAGGTAACGGCTATAATGATCATATGATGCTGGGTGAAGCCGCTTTGGGAATAGCTGTGCTTGGCAGAGAGGGATGTTCTACTCTGGCACTGAAGCGATCCGATATTGTGGTCAGCAATATTGAGGATGCCCTGGATCTATTATTAAACCCGCTGCGGATTGTAGCTACCTTGCGAGCTTAGGTCATTAAGAATCGCTTCTATAAGAGCGTCGACTATTTTGGCATCGAGTTTGCCATCTCTGGCTTCCTGCTTTAAGATGTTAAAGGCGTGTTCCTGGTTCATAGCAGGCCGGTAAGGACGGTCGGTAGTTAAGGCATCATAAATATCAGCCACGGTAATGATTTTAATTTGCAGACTTAAATCGTTTTCGACCAGACCATCGGGATATCCCGATCCATCAATTTTTTCGTGATGATTCCTTATTAATGGCATTACACTAGCAAAACTCTTTAAGGGAGAGCAGATGTTTTCTCCGGTCACCGGATGGCTTTCAATAATCTTTCTTTCTTCATCATCAAGCCGCCCCGGCTTATTGAGAATCTGCTGGTCTATGCCTATTTTGCCGATATCATGAACCAATCCTCCGATACGTAATTCCTCCAGCAAATCATTTGCCAGACCGAGTTTTTTGCCCAGCATGACTGCATATTGGCTCACCCGTTCACTATGACCTTCCGTATAGCGATCCTTCGCTTCAAGGGTACGCGCCAATGATATAACCACATTTTCCGTATTTTCCACGGCGGCGGCATATTCTTCTTCGACAGCCGCAATTCTGCGGGTCAGATCGCTGGTGGCGTTGTGGTAAGCCTGGTCCATCACGTATACCCCCAGAGACATGATGAAAAACAGCCCCCCTCCCAGGAAAATTAAATGGGTATTAATCTGCCAGAGGAGACCGGAAAGATTATCCAGGCCGTTGAGGAGAGTAAACCCTGCCATCAAAATGCTGAGAAATTTATAGAAGGTATTCATTTCCAGCCGGGATATCTGGTAAGCAACTACAGCGTTATAACTTAAAACCAGGAATATACATACGGAGCTTACGATAATCCAGTTATGATTGTGATATCCAGCTAATTTTATGCCGATAAACGCAAGGCCCAGCGTGGTCAGAATAACCATGAGGTTTGGATAAAGGCTGTAAGATGGTTCGATTCGCTTTCTCAGGCTGAGAAAATATACACTGAAACTCCAACCCATAAAGAATAGACTTAACCATTCCAAATTATTATTCATTGTGCCTTTGCGGGTCAGATTTGTCGCCAGAGCAGAGGGATGTAGAAAGGGACAGCAGGATAAAGAGGGCGAATTGGCGTTTGTTTTCTATTAGCCAGTAGCGTGTAAACATGCGAATAATCGAAATAATAGTCAGGCTTAAAGACACCCCGAATATTGCCAGTGATATTAAATCCTCTATTTTGGTAACACTTGACACAAAATTATACCCTCCCCGGCAGCATGAAAGTAAAATTTGAGACGGTGGTCAATAAAAACTCCCGCTGAAAATATTGCAACGGGAGGTTTATAATTTCTTTGTGATAAATAAATTTACCGGCCTTTGAAGTTGGCTTCGCGGCGTTCGATAAAGGCCTTAACCCCTTCGGCTGAATCTTCACTTTTCATTATAGGTATGATGTCGGGTAAAAGCCGTTCCAGGGCTTTCCTGGTTCCGTCCACTCTGGCCAGCCGGGCTGAACGCAGAGCTGCCTGAACTCCAAGGGGGGCCTGCTTGGAGATTTTGGTGGCCAATTCTAAAGCCCGCTCGAATTCCTGGCCCGGTTCAGTTACTTCCTGCACCAGCCCTAAACGATAGGCTTCCTGGGCGGTAATCTCATCGCCGGTCAAAAGATAACGCATGGCATTAGCCCAGCCGATTTCCTGGAACATACGCACGGTTGCGCCTCCTACCGGGTAGATGCCGCGTTTAACTTCAATTTGTGCCAGGCGCAGGTTGGAAGCGGCCACTCTTACGTCAGTGGTTAAAAGCATCTCAAAACCGATGGTGTAGCATATTCCTTGGGCGGCCATAACCAGCGGCTTGCTGAGCCTGCGGTCCTCATCCAGGCCAAAGGGGTCAATCATGCCTTCAGGGATATCAGGAGACTTGCCTTCAGCAAAAACGGGAGCCCATTGCACCAGGTCCAAACCCGCGGTGAAATGATCGCCGTGCGCAAAGAGCAGCCCGCAGCGCAGATCAGGGTTATTATGTAATTCACCATAAGCGGCTGCCAGTTGCCAGTACATATCCAGGTCCAGAGCATTACGTTTATCGGCACGATCCAAGCCAATTAATAGAACATAACCGTCTTTCTCGACAGATATCTTTTTAGCTTCCATTTAGTATAACCCCCATCTATATTCCTTTCTTTTAATGTTTATATATAAAATATCAATAGTCAAGGTAAATAACTCAACTTTCACATTAAATAAACCAGGCAATCAATGCTTCAGCCACCGCTTTTTTAAGCCAACGATGGCTGTTTAACAGGGACTCATATTTATTCAGGGTACCGGCTTCAAGGTTCGATCTTCCCAAAAGATCATACATCTCATCCAGAAGGGGTTGAAATTCCTGGACCTGGCCGGGTGCTTTAACCCTCACCAGTGCCTGCAGGTAATTCATATGATCATCGCCGGGAGTTGCTTGCTCGAATATGGTCTGATGAGAGATCATGCTCGGTTTTTTCACTTGTTTCCCCGGAAATCTTTTGAGGGCTTTTTTCCCATTCCTCTTTAGTGAGATAGTATGCTCGTCCCTGAAATGTCTCACTATCGCATATTTCAATCTCTTTATTCTCAATATAAAATTCATCTCCAGAGGTTACTGCCCGCAGCCAATCGCCTTCGCGAAGGTCAATATGAGGATAAACCGCTATGTAACGACGTTCACTATATTGATCCTTATTGCGCATCCCATCTATCTCTTCAATTTCAGTATCATCGCGGATAATTATGAATTTTTCGCCAGCCATGTCCATGATGGCTTTTAGCACCGGATGAACCTGCATAAAAACATCTTCCTTTCTTAAACGTGCTTTCATTATTTTATCAAGCCAAACGCACATGCTCAAGTAATGAACCTGGCCGATAAAAGAACAAGATTGCCTCGCTGTGCCTGCATAACACTATAGATATCGCTGCCCACGCCCCCCAGGCTCTTATCCGCAGCCTTTTATGAAAAGCTACTTATACATAAAACAAAACCCGCCGCCAGCTTATACAGCTTGCAGCGGGTTCCTGCCAGAGCCACTTACACTTTGTCTTAGACCCGGACTCCGTAAAGGTAGCCCAAATAAAATAATAAACCGATGGCGACTACATGCCAAACCCACCATCCAGCCCTTAGAAATTCAAAGGTGCCCAGATCGTAGTCTTTTGTTTTTACTTCATTGTTTTCATGTTCGTCCACTGTTAAATAGCCTCCTTTTGATTTTAATCTATGTTTTTATACCTGTAATTACTATTGCCCGCACTTAATCGATTTATGCAGAAAAATTTTCCTAATTAGGATTTGACAAGCCTCCAATATTAAATACAATGGTCTTTATAATTATGGAAAAGTTTGCACAATAATGTGCACACTACATAAGGAGGCTCATATATGAATCAGATACGCAGAGATTTGCTTAATCCCAGCCTGCAAAAAATATTGAAATCATTCCGTTTGGATAAAAATTATATAAGCGGTCAGGGCAGCTATTTACAGGATGAAGAAGGCACAAGCTACCTCGATTTTATATCTCAATACGGGGCTGTGCCTTTTGGTTATAATCCGGAATTTATTTGGCAAAAGCTGGACGAGGTTCATCGCCGGCTGTTACCAAGCCTGGTGCAGCCTTCGCTGCCGGGCGAAGCTTTGAAACTTGCCAACATGCTGGCCCAAATTACACCGGGTGATTTATGCTGCTGCACTTTCTGCCAGAGCGGCGCCGAAGCGGTGGAAGCATCCATAAAACTAGCCCGTTCCGCCACAGGCAAATTATATATAGTTTCCGCCAGCAACAGTTTTCATGGCAAAACCTTGGGAGCACTATCAGCAACAGGCAAGGATTCTTATCAGGAACCATTTTTTGCTCCGGCGCCAGGCTTCATTAGGGTACCCTATAACAACCTGGATTCTCTCAGGGAATTATTTGAGGCTCGAGCTGATGAGATTGCGGCGGTTATTCTGGAACCTATTCAAGGCGAAGGCGGCATTATCGTAGCCGCTGACGATTATCTCCGAGGGGTGCGCCGCCTGTGTACCGAGTATGGAGTGCTTCTGATTATGGATGAGATTCAGACTGGGCTAGGAAGAACCGGAAGACTTTTCGCCTGCCAGTATGCAGATATTGAACCGGATATCATGCTTCTGGCCAAAGCATTAGGCGGAGGTATGTTTCCCCTGGGGGTTTGTATAAGTTCTCCGCGGGTATGGAATGACGACTTCGGCATGCTGCATAGTTCAACATTTGCCAATAATAATATTACCTGTGCAGTCGGTATCGCCGTATTGGAAAAGCTGCTGGAAAACGAAAAAGAGATAATTGAACAGGCAGCCCATAAGGGTGATTACTTACTGGACAGGGTCAGACAGCTGGCCATGGACTACCCGGATGTGATTAAGGAAGTCCGGGGACGCGGCCTGATGGTAGGGGTGGAGATTCATGATTTAAGCAATAACGGCTCATATGATATAAGCTTTATTATGGACCAGGGCGGATTTACGGCTTTATTGGCCGGTTTCCTGTTGAATGTTTACCAGATTCGCCTGGCGCCGTTTTTAAATGATTCTATGACGCTAAGGTTAGAACCGCCGCTAACCATAACCTATGCAGAGATCGACCGGGTTTGTGACGCCCTGGGGGACCTTTGTCAAATACTGCATTACCATGATTACCAGTCTCTGTATCGCTATCTTATCGGTGATTGCCGCCGCATAAGCAAACCTGTGGATTATCGCGGTTTTTGCCGTAAAGTTCAAGCCTCACGTTTGGAGGAGAACGAAAACCCCCAGGAATGTTTTGCTTTTGTCATTCATTATCCTGCCCCTGAGGATGTAAGTATTAACAATCCCTCGTTTAATAGTTTCAACCGCCAGGAACTGCTAAATTTTTTGAGTTGGCAGAGCACTATGAGTAATCCAGGTGTGGCCTGTTATATGCCCGCGATTAAATCTAAAAACGGTAAAATCGCTCATGGTTGGCTGATAGGGGTCCCTCTCGGCGGACGAGAAATCATGCGTCTGCCGCGGGAACATTGTGTAGAAGTTATTACCAAAGCCGTAGATATGGGACGTGATCTTGGCGCAGGAATCGTAGGTTTGGGAGCTTTGACATCCGTAGTGACCGCTGGCGGCCGTGCTGTGCAGGGGCGTGGGGTAGGCATAACCAGCGGCAATAGTTTTACTACCTTGATGGCCATGGAAGCGTTATTCTTAGGGGCCGATAAAATGCGTATAGAAGCCTCTGCAGCCAGGGCGGCGGTAGTCGGGGCAGCAGGTTCTATCGGACGGGCCTGCGCTTTGTTGCTGGCGGAAAAAGCCGCTTATATAACCCTTTTAGGCAATCCGGAGAAACCATCCAGCAACAAAAGGTTGGAGACATTGGCAGATGAAATGGTGCAGCTGGCGCTGCGCCGGCTGCAGGAAGAAAAGTACGGTGGTTTAAGCTCCTGGATTCTGCAAATAAAAGAAATGCTTTTGGCTGACCTAAATCCTGAGGCTAAGGAGTTACTTGACTATTTTGAGGAACAACCAGGCTTGGCCATTCTGGAAAAAGCATCAGATTATCTGAGGATAGCCTGTCCGGTCAATATCAGCATTGATATTGATGATTGCTTGCCTGAGTGCGATCTTATAGTTGCGGCCAGCAATTCTCCAGAGTACTTGATTTACCCTCAGCACATGAAGCCGGGAGCTGTAATCTGCGATGTAGCCCGCCCCGCAGACGTTTCACCCGAAGTCTTACAGAACAGACTTGATGTACTGGTTTTAGAGGGGGGGCTGGTTCAATATCCTGATGAAATAACATTTGGTCCTAACCTTGGATACCGTAACGGGGTAAACCTGGCTTGTTTGTCAGAAACAGTTCTGCTGGCACTTGAAGGCGATTATAATGATCACAGTATTGGGAGTAAATTGTCCATGGAGACGATGGAGTATTTCAGATACCTGGCTGATAAGCATGGCTTTGGTTTAGCAGGTTTGCGCATGGGCGGCCAGGAAATTAGCGATGAAGAAATTGAAGCAATTTACCAGCGTTCTCTGCAGCAAAAAACGCATACCCTTGCTAAAAATAAGACAAAATGTCTAGAATTAAATAGGCTTATTTAAAATAAGATCAAAAACTGTGTAAGGTGGGAAAATAACATAATGGATTTGCAAGATATTACTATACGTAAGAATGGCAAATGGTATTATGGCCAGGCCGAAATGTTTAGGCGTAATATCCTGAATATACTTGCAGCGCATATTGAAAAAAATGATGACGGCAGTTATTGTATTAAATTGGGCGATGATATGAATCCTATTACAGTTGAGGATGTTCCTTTTTTAGCTACGGGTTATCTTGAAGAGGAAACCGGAATAAAACTGGTTTTCCATGATCTGCAGGAGATGCCTTTAAACGAGGAAAAAAGGTTGATTTTAAAAGGAGAAGTGCCTTATGTTTCCTTCCGCTGGGAAGCTGATACCCGTCTCAGCCGGGGAGTGTACTGGAAGCTAAGCCAGTTCTTTGATTTCAGAGGAGAGGAAATCTATATCGTCCCCCCGGAAATCAATAAGTGACCATTATTTAAGTCCAAAAACCTGCTTGATCGAATACTGGGGATAAAAAAAGGGGGCTTAAAGTTGAAGCCCCGCGCAATATGGTTATACACCTTTGTGTATATCCCCCCTGAATTATAGAATATATGCAAAGATCATGCCTATTTTAACATAAGTGCTGATAGGGGTTATATTCATGGTTGTGATTGCCTGGTCTTTGCCTGCGAGCATGACCCGTATCAAAATAAAGACAGAAAACGTCTCAAAAAGGAGAATCGATTCTCAAATATGAGACGTTTTTATTTTTGTATAGGAAAATATAAAATGATAACGCTGGTTGCTCGGAGGGCGAATTCTTTCTTGGCCAACCGGCGGGATGGATGATCAGCGGACCCCGTGCCGGGAGGATATAACCATAAATGAAAACAGCTTGAGTACAAATTATAAATAAAATCTATGCTTATCTGTTTAAAGGTGACTTATATGGGCGGGACGAAAACGTGATTCATCTATTTGCAGGGCCTGATCTACCGACTCCAGCATGGCCTCACGATCTCGCGGCAATAAACCGCTTATATTCCAATAATTAGCAACATGATCGCTTAAAACCATCGTATTTTCACAAACGAGGTTCTCAACTAACAGGCGGATTTCCTGCAATGCTTCATGAGGAGTGAGCAGTTGAAAAAGCCCATTTTTATAATCATCATACAGAGGTGTGCCGGGTATTGGCACATAGGTGCGGATGCGTATGAAATCCGGACTGAAAGCACTTAAAACTCGGGCGCTGTTTATAGCATGCTCTTGAGTTCTGTCCCTGCCCCCGATTCCAGTCAGATAATATTCGCTGGTTTCTATCCCCGCCTCTTTGAGTTTTTTGCCTGCGGATATGATCTCTTCTGAAGAGGTGCCTTTTTGAATGCGGGCCAGAACCACATCATCCCCGCTCTCCATACCGGTGTGGACCCTGGACAAACCCGCTTCCTTAAGCCTTAGCAGGTCCTTTTCACTTTTCTTATTAATATAGCGCGCCGACCCATAAACGGTGATTCGCTGCAAGTGCGGGAAAAGGCTGCGGGCATGACTGAATATCTCCAAGAGCTGATCGGTTTTCATTATAATAGTGTTGCCATCAGGGAAAAATAGAGAATAAATGTATTCTCCATAATATGCCCGCGCGGAATTAAGATCTTCAATAATCTCAGCTACGTCGCGGAGTCGAAATTTTGTGCCCTTATACATGGGACAAAATGTGCATTTGTTATGGGGGCAGCCAATGGTTGCTTGAATCAGCAGACTCTGGGCTTCGCTGGGGGGGCGATAAACAGTACCTTCATAACGCATTATTTATTCTCCTATGATAGTTTCCAAATAATTGTTTCCAGATTACCAGAAAAACAAAATAAATAAAAGTGACTATTAGGGCAATAAATCATGGGTTTATACTCAAAAAGAGGTTGTTTTTCATTGGATTTGTCTATATTATAAAAATAGTAAATTAATAAAATGGGCTAGTTATAACCATTAAATGGAGTATGATAATATGCCAGTCCGGGTATTGATCGTAGATGATGATGAACGGGAAAGAATTGTGCTCCGGTATGTATTGGAACAGATAAAAGATATAGATATTGTGGGCGAAGCTATCCATGGTCTGGAAGCGCTTTTGTTATGCCAGGAAAAAAAGGTCAATCTGGTTTTCCTGGATATCAGCATGCCGGAAATGGGCGGTATGGAGACTGCATATAAGTTAAAACAATTAAAAGAACCTCCGCTGTTTGCTTTTATAACTCAGAAGAAAGATATGGCGGTAGAAGCATTTGAACTGGGAGCACTTGATTACATAGTTAAACCTATTGAACAAGCCCGCATTGAACGCACAATTGAAAGAACCAAAAACCGTATAGCTCATCAGGATATTATCGAAGAGATGGTTAAAAACAAGCTTAAAGAGCGTATTGACTTCATGCTGGAAAGCTATAAAAGCTTTGAGGTTTATTCCAATCGGTTGCCGGTTCGTGAAAAGGGCAAGATCAGTTTACTTAACCAGGATGATATTGTGTTCTGTGAGAGCCAGGGAAAAAAAGTTTTCATATGTACAAATAACGGTGGGTTTATGACCACATTTACCCTTAACGAATTGGAAAACCGCTTAAACACCATGACCTTTTTCAGGGCCCATCAGGCCTTCATAGTTAATTTAAATTATGTTAAAGAGATAGTGAGTTTTACGGAAGGTTCATATGTCCTGCATCTTACCCATACCAACAAAAATATTATTCTCAGTCGTTCGCGCGCCAAGCTGCTTAAAGAGAAAATGGGTATACAATAAACGAAATATACCGAAAAACAATCAAACCATACCTAAAAACCTACAAATTACGCCTGTTATTTAACGAATATATAATATTATCATGTAATTAGGTGTATATGAGAAACCAAGCCCCAAGCCTTCTGGCATATGATGGGATGAATGATTGGAGCCCGGCGGGCCTAAAATACGGATAATGTTGTCCAGCAGGATTGTTCTACCAAGTATCCGGCTATTTCAACCAAGTGTTTCATATATAGAGAAAAAAATCACAAAATGATTTATATTAATTATAGAAGAGAAGAACGAAAAATTTTAAGAAAAGGAGGGAATACAGTTTACAAGGTCAAGCTGATTCCGGGACGGCAAGTGAATCAGCAAGGATAGATAAAAGTTTCCTCGGTTTTAGAGCATAGTAGTCGTCCATGATAAGCGGGATGTTGTCCGGCCTTTAAGATTGGAGTGATGCTCATGATACCGTTCTATAAACTGGAACGTTATGAGGGTAATGAAGCCCTGTTTGATCTGGTTACAATGTCAATAGTATCGTCATACGTTGGCGAACCATTACATCTGCACGCAGAGGGATTAAGAGGAACGGGTAAAACTACTATTATGCGGGCAGCACGGCAAATATTGCCCCGCATAAAGAGAATAAAAGGATGTATATATAATTGCGATCCGGATGATCCGCATTGCCCGCATCACCGCGACCTCGACCCCGGGGAAATCGAGAGCCTGGGAGTAGAGTATATACCTATGCCTTTTTTGGAGATATCACATTCCACCAAAGTCGGTACTGTGGCCGGCAGCATTGACCTCAGCAAGCTGACCGATCATACTACACCGGAAGCGCAGTTGCTTCCCGGCATTATTCCCCAGGCACACCGGGGGATAATATTCATTGATGAAATCAACCGTCTGGCAGATACCTCTCCGGAAATAACCGATATATTGCTTGATGTTATGGGTAATAAACCTGGCCATCTGCAGATTGAGGAGGCGGGACTGCCGGTGGTGGATATACCCGTAAGCGTATCCATTTGGGCTGCTTCCAACCCTGACGAAGATCCAGGACCTCTGGAAGAAATACGCCGCCAGCTCTCCGACCGCTTTGATATGGTATGTTATATGGGGCGTCCGGATTCATTGGATGTTTTATCACATATGCTGGAAGAAAACTCCCATATTCATCGGGTTCAGAAAGGCCAGCAGCGCAAAAATGAGGAAAACGATCTGAGTAAAAACGATGTTTTCCGCAACAACATAATGAAATGGGCCGAAATGTATGAAAGGACAGAACTGCCTGACTTTTTAAGGAATTTTATTGCCCGTCTCTACATTAAACATAACCTGGAGAGTATACGCGCTATAGAAGCTATGCAGCAGGGAGCGGTTTTACACAGCGTTATTCGCAATCGTGACAAAGTACAGGTAAGTGATGTAACCTATATGATTCCGCTCGTTCTGAAGCACCGTGTGGATAACGATACCCTGATCAAGATGATTAACGATGTGGACAGCCGCAGCGGCAAAGAAGGAATCTTGAATTTCAGAGGACGTAAGAACAAGAGTAAAGAGGAGGATACCGAGTACTTCCAGCAAAATGCCCGGGCATTAAAAGACATGCACCGAGGTGAGCTGGTTAATACCGAGAAATCTTTGACCCCGAACGAATACTAAAGGGGGTGCTGTCTTATGCTGGGAGAGGGAACCAATGTAGATAAGGCGGCCTCGGTAGGCAATTATTTAAATCTATATTTCGGACAGAACCAGGGAATAAGACTGGGCGAGAGTACTGTGGTCAGCCGCAGGGCCCATGCCCGTATGCCCGAGAAAAGGGTAAAGGGTCAGATTAAGATCCTCACCAATAAGGATGCTGGTAAAACCTATCTTGATTACGTCGATGTAGACCAGATAGTGCATATTGACGTATATCACCGCCCCGGAGAAATCGATCCGCGTGATGTGGCCAGGGTCATTTTTTGGGGACTTGACGAACATTTTCTACAGAAGGATCCGCAGCTGCAGTATGCAGAAGACGAACGCTTTAAAACGGTCAGCGATTATGCCAACCGTATATATATTACGACCAATCGCGGCAAGGGACTGCTCTATGACCTTTTTCAGGACGTGGTTAAACCTTACCAGGAAGGCGATGAGGGGTGGGACCATGTTCATATACTGGCCCGTCTTAATCGAGAGGAATATTTTATCGTTTATGTAATTGCCGAAGTTGTGGAAGAGATGGTTCTGGCATCTGAAATCAAGCTTGCCAAAGTGAGAAATATTACTCACGGCAACCAGAAGGAAGAACGTGAAAGCTATGCCGGTTATATCAAATTGCCCTGGAAAAATTTTAAAGGACAGCATGCCCGACAGCTTCCCGATAAAGAAAATGTTAACCAGTTGATCTTGAAACTGGCGGAAAAGTTTGGCGGGGTAGATGAAATAGAAGAATTCATGGAGAGTTACTCTACCAATATTTTTAAACGCAAGGGAATTGAACAGCAGAAGAAAAAATGGGGCGATGTCGAACATGATGTGGAGCAGCTTGAACAACTGGGGCTGTTAAAAGATACTCCCTTCGGCAAGATTTTAACAAAACAGGGTTTTCAGCTTAAAGAGTATGTTATTAATCATAAATGTGAACTTGAAACGGAAATAAGGCGCAATACCCGCAAAATGCCGGGAGGCGGAGGGCGCTTTAAAAAGCTGGGCAAGGTTGATCAAAAGACCTCACAGGTGCAGTACACTAATCGCAATAAGACCATCAATGATCAGGACGGCAGCTGGTCAGGCGATTTGGCTGTGCCGGAAACGGTTATTCAAGCCAAAAAAAATTCTTTTCTGCGCGGTGACGATCATTTTACCATCCAAAAAGAGGATTTGCACTACTATGAAAAGAAGAGCTATGTTCCGGTCGATGTGTGTTTGTTAATAGACGCCAGCGGCAGTATGGCGGGAGATAAGAGACAGGCCGCCTGTTTCCTGGCTGAACACCTGCTGCTTTCCGGTAAGGAAAAGGTGGCGGTAGTTACTTTCCAGGAACGCAGCAGCAATGTGGTGGTTCCCTTTACCCGGAACCAGAAAATACTGAGTAAGGGTTTATCAACTATAGCCCCGGCCGGGTTGACCCCCCTGGCAGATGGAATTGTGACTGCGGTTAACCTGATTAAAGACAACCGGGTGCGCAATCCCTTAATGGTCCTGATAACAGATGGCATCCCCAACATTCCGCTTTGGACCATGGATGCTCTGGCTGATGGGATCGAAGCTGCCGGCCGTATTGCCGAAAATAAGGTGCGTTTTATTTGTATAGGGGTTGAATCCAACCGCTACTATTTGGAGAAGGTAGCCAACCGGGGCAATGGGGTATTATATCTGGTTGACGATTTGAACAAGGATAACCTTATCAACATCGTGCGCCAAGAGAAAAAGAATATGATGGAAAGCAAAAAACATATGGCGTAAAGGGAGAACTAACCACAGATGGACACAGATTAGTGAATGCGATTATAGCCAGGCTGGAAGCAGCTTTGCTTTAATAACTCCTCCTTCATGATGAGCACCCTCGGGTGCTCACTTTTTTATTGTATTAGAAAAGTATGATCCGAAACGATTGCCTTTGGGCCTCACAGGCCAATCATAGGTATCATCGCGGACGGCAGTACCGCCGCCGCTTCCCTGTCATTGCTGCGAAACCGGGAAAAGATTGCTTCGCTGTGCCCGTAATGACACAATAAAGGATTACCTTCGGGAATAACCTTACTGACGTTGCGAGGAGCGCAGCGACGCGGCAATCTAAAACAATGACGCTGATTGCCCGGAGGGCGAATTTATTCCGCCCGGAATATTTTGCTAACTCTTTTCGTATCTTTTTATGAAGATACGCTGAAGGAGGCTAAAGCAAATGGGTAAAAAAGCCGTAATAGCATTGGCGGTGCTGGTACTGGTTATTTGTATTTTGAGTGGCGGCTGCAAAACTCCGGCGGAAGAAAAACAGCGCCTGGAATCTTGGAAAGACCTGCTGAAAAAAGCGACAGAGGTAGATCAAACCAGGACAAACCGGGATGAACCAAAGGCTAAAACGAATTTGCAGGAAGTCAACACTGATACTGCCGAAAAAACTACGATTAAGTTATATTTTGGGGACCTTAATAATCATGCGCTGGCGGTAGAAACAAGGAATATAAGCAAAACCGAAGCCATAGGCCGAAAAACCCTGGCAGAGCTTATAAAAGGACCGCGTACTGCAGGACTTAAACCGGTTTTCCCTGCTCAAACCAGCCTGCGGGATATAAATATAAAGCCTGATGGTTCTTGTATCATTGATTTAAGCAGTGAGGCAACCCGGGTAGATAATGTCAGGGATGAGAAGATAATGGTATATGCGATGGCCAATACCCTGGGACAGTTTCCCACGGTAAAAGAGATCAGCTTCATGGTTGATGGGCAAAAAACCGATAAATTAGCGGGTTTTATGGATTTATCCCAGCCGGTTAAACCTGATTATAATATTACGTTCTGATTACGGTTCATTTTTATTAAACTGCTTTATAACCAAGCAAAAAGTAGAATATACAGTGTAAAAATGATAAATTAGTAAAGTAGTTGCATAAACTTTTAACGCGGGGTATATCCTGGCGTTAATTTTTATTGTCTAAAAACCAAAAGAGGTGTTATATTTGGGGAATAATTATCCCATCGGCATATTTGATTCCGGAGTGGGCGGGTTAACCGTAGTCAGGAGTTTGCTTGATCAGCTCCCTGGAGAACACTTTATTTATTTCGGCGATACAGCTCATGTTCCTTATGGCAGCAAGGAACAGCACCAGCTTTTTGCTTATGCCCGGGATATAATAGCGTTTTTGATCAGTAAAAAGGTTAAAGCCATAGTGGTAGCCTGCGGCACACACTCGGCAGTAACTGTCCCGCATTTAAAAAATGATTACCCAATCCCGATCCTGGGGGTCTTAAAGGCTGGAGCTCGCAGCGTGGTTCGAACTACTCACAACGGCAAAATTGGGGTTGTGGCCACCAGCGCAACCGTCAAGAGCCAGGCCTATACGAGCGAAATACTGCAATTGAATAAAGATTTACAGGTATTTGAACAGGCCTGTCCGCGGTTTGTGCCCCTGGTTGAATCGGGGCAAATCGATAGTGATGACAGCCTGCAGGCAATAAAGGAATATATACAGCCGCTGCTGGACCGGCAAATAGACAGCCTGGTTCTGGGTTGTACTCACTATCCCTTTCTCGCTCCGCAGATCAAGAATTATGTGGGTGAAGGGGTTGCCCTGGTGGACCCTTCCTGTGAGACTATAGAGGAATTAAAAGCGATTCTGGCTGCCCAAGACATGTTTAACCAAGAGACGGGAAATCCAACCAGGGAGTTCTATGTCAGTGGTCAGGATGATTCGTTTTATAATGTCGGCCGCTTGCTGATTGGCGATATCATTGACCAGGTGCAAAAAATCAATCTGGATTGAGGAAGTATATGAATCGAATCGGTTTTACCACCAGTATACCGGTGGAAATAATACTGGCGGCCGGTAAGATTCCGGTTGATCTGAATAATATATTTATAGAGCACCCCCAGGCCCAGCAGCTGATTACCCAGGCGGAGGAAGCGGGTTATCCCCGCAATACCTGCGGGTGGGTTAAGGGATTGTATGCGGTGGCTGCCACACATGACTTTGAGTCCCTTATCGCTGTTATGCAGGGCGATTGCAGCAATACCCAGGCTTTGATGGAGACTCTGGTTTTAAAAGGTTATAAAATCATGCCTTTTGCCTATCCATTCGATAGAGAGCGTAAAGCCCTGGAGGAACAATTCAATAAACTGATGGCTTTCTTTAATGTCAACCAGGATGAACTGCTGGCTGTGTGGCGCAATTTGAAGCATGTCCGCCAGTTATGCCGTGAATTGGATCTCATGACCTGGCGTGACAACTTGATTAGCGGTTGGGAAAACCATCGCTGCCTGGTTTCTTCCAGCGATTTCAACGGCGACCCCGCGGAATATGCAGACAAACTTGAGACATTTCTAAATGAAGCCAGAACCCGCAAACCTTTTAAGGATCAAGTGAGATTGGCTTATATAGGAGTACCTCCGATATTTACCGATTTTTATGAGGTTGTGGAATCAATGGGAGCCAGGGTGGTCTTTAATGAAATTCAGCGGCAGTTTTCTATGCCCTATGAAGCAGCCGACCCGGTGGAGCAGTATCTGCTTTATACATATCCCTACGGGGCGTTTGCCCGTTTGCCTGATATTACCCATGAACTGGCCCTGCGAGATGTTGATGGAGTGATCCATTATACCCAGACTTTTTGTTTCCGGCAGATAGAAGACATAATATATCGAGATAAGATCAAGCTTCCTTTATTAACCCTGGAGGGAGACAAGCCTGGCAAATTGGATAGCCGCAGCCGCATGCGGCTGGAATCGTTTATAAGCATGTTAAAAACATAGGGTGATGCTATGATTGGCATAGATTTAGGTTCAAGAAGTGTTAAAATAGTGCAGATGGATTATAAGACCATAACGCGCTGCGAACTATATGATACGATTGGTTTTTACAGACGTTATGCCAGTGCGGAAAAAGGCGTTCTAAGCCTGGATTTAACCAGGCTTGGTTTCGTTGAACAGCGTGTTGTAGCCACCGGTTATGGAAAAGTTACGCTGCAGGTGGCCGGGGCCGACACTATTCCCGAAATACAGGCTCACGTTAATGGGGCGGTTTTTCAAAGCGGGATAAATGACTTTACCCTGCTTGATATCGGTGGTCAGGATACAAAAGTGATTAAAGTCAGAGAAGGGCGGGCCGTGGATTTCATGACCAATGACCGCTGCGCGGCTAGTTCGGGACGCTATTTAGAAAATATGGCCGCTGTTTTGGGGCTAGGCCTGGAAGAATTATCAGCCTGCAGTGAAGAACCGGTTGAGTTAAATACTACCTGCGCAATTTTTGGGGAAACTGAAATTATAGCCAGGATTGTTGAAGGGCATTCCCTCCAGAGTCTGGCTGCCGGGGTCAATTACAGCTTGTACCGGCGCTTTGCGGCCATGCTTAAACAAATGGCCAGCGAAACCATAATCCTCTCAGGAGGATGCGCCTTGAACACAGGTTTGCAGCGCATTATTGCCCGGGAAACAGGGGCGCCGGTATTATCCCTTCCCGAACCTCAGCTGAACGGGGCTGTAGGCTGCTGCGTGTGGGGCTTAAGCCACATATGAACATAGACGCCTATCTGAATCGGTCCTGGTATTTAAATAAAAAGGAGTGTATATCACAATGAATAGACCTCATGACAGGCAAAATGATCAATTGCGGCCGGTACGGCTGGTTCCCGACTTTACTAAATTTGCCGATGGTTCGGTTCTGATTGAATGCGGAGATACCAGGGTAATCTGCACTGCCATGCTGGAAGAAAAGGTACCCCCGTTTCTTAAAGGCAGTGGGCAAGGTTGGATTACGTCCGAATACTCACTTTTGCCCTCCTCAACCTCCAGCCGTACCCAGAGAGAAGCCGCCCGCGGTAAAATCAGCGGTCGTACCTCTGAGATACAGCGGCTAATCGGGCGTTCATTGCGGGCTGTGGTTGATCTGCAGTCTTTGGGGGAGAGAACCATTTGGATAGACTGTGATGTTATTCAAGCGGACGGGGGAACGAGGACCGCCTCTATAACCGGGAGTTTCGTGGCCCTTTACCTGGCCTTAAAGAGACTTGTTGCCGAGGGCAAGCTGGAGACGATACCGCTTAAAGATTATGTGGCCGCTGTGAGCGTGGGCAAAGTAGACGGAGAACTCTTGCTGGATCTTGAATATGTGGAGGATTCCCAAGCTGAGGTCGATATGAATGTGGTAATGACCGGCCGGGGCAATTTTGTGGAGATTCAAGGAACCGGCGAGGAAAGCTATTTTACCAGAGAGGAATTAGATGGAATGCTGGCTCTGGCACAAAAAGGCATCGAAGAATTGCTGGCCCTGCAAAAATCCATTACCGGAGACGAAACCTTTTATGAATAAAACACTTTTGCTGGCAACGCGCAACCGTCATAAACAAAGGGAATTGCAGGATATGCTGGCCGGCACGGGTATTCAGGTCATAAACCTGGATAATATTCCTGATCTCCCGGAAGTAGAAGAAGATGGGGCGACTTTCACGGAAAACGCCGCTAAAAAAGCGCGGGTCATTGCCGCCGCCAGCGGAATGCTGTGCCTGGCAGATGATTCAGGGCTGGAAGTAGACGCTCTAAACGGCCGCCCCGGGGTTTTCTCGGCCCGATTTGCCGGACCTGATGCCGATGATGAGAAAAATAATGCTTTGCTCCTGCACATGCTGCGGGATGTCCCTGAAGAAAAACGCCGGGCCCGCTTTGTCTGCGTTATTGCCATTGCTGATCCGCAGGGCAATCTTTCCGTGGCGGAAGGCGCCTGCCCGGGAACTATCGGCTTTGCTCCTCACGGCAGCCAGGGCTTTGGATATGATCCCCTCTTTATTCCCCAGGGCTATAAACAAAGTTTTGCTGAACTTGGCGCTGAAGTAAAGAACAGCATCAGCCATCGCGGTCAGGCTCTGGCCAAAGCTAAACCCTTGTTGCAAGAGTTATTTAATCGCTGAAGAAAATGTCTTATCCACAGTGGCAAAGTCAGTTCAGCGCATTAAAAAACCGTGAGAATGTGTGTTAATCTTTGGCTATTTTATCTTAATGTTATCTTAATGGCAGAGGTATTAGCATGCGTATTGCAGTAGTGGGTGATACCCATGCCCGAATTGAAAAAATAAAAGCGGAATTGCAGCGCGTAAAACCCGATTTGATGATTTTTACCGGCGATTTTTACGCCGATGCCGTGAGGCTTTCACACCACCTGGGTATTAAATTTCGGGGGGTCAAAGGTAATTGTGATTCAACTCCAGCCGGAGATGAAGAACAATATCTGGATATCGAAAGCTATCATTTCTACATAATACACGGTCACCAGTACGGCGTAAAAAACGGACTGCAATCATTATATTATCGCGGAGAGGAAAAGCAGGCGGATGTAGTGCTGTTTGGCCATACCCATGTGCCTTTTTGCGAAAAGATTAACAAGATATGGTTTTTGAATCCTGCAGTCCCTCACGTCCCCGTCAGGGCTGCCAACCCAGTTACGGGCTGATCGATATTTCTTCCCATGAAATAATACCCCGTATTATAGAATTACCTTAAAACCTCAGGTTAGATTCATTTCCAAGCATATCAAAACTGAGATAAATCCTTGTATACAACATAATGTATATTGATTACAGCATTATTTTGGGTTATATTTTAGCGGGGAATTTATTCTTCAATAAATGTAGGGGATGTTACATATGGGTAAATTGCCGGATTACTTTGGAGTTACAGCCTTTGGGGTAAAGATGGGGGTTATTGTACCCGGATGCGATTTGGTGGGCATGGTGTATGACGCTCTGGCACTCTGCCACGCTGACGGTTTTCTGGAGGACGGGGATACCGTTTGTATTACTGAATCAGTAGTAGCCCGGTCTCAGAACAACTATGTCACCATTGAGGATATTGCAATACAGGTTCGCAAGAAGCTGGGTATTACACCGCGGAGCCGGATTGGAGTTTTATTTCCCATACTGAGCCGCAACCGTTTTTCTTTAATTATGAAGGCCATAGCCGCTGCCGTGCCTGAAGGTGAAGTGGTAGTGCAGCTTTCTTATCCGGCAGACGAAGTGGGCAATCAGCTCTTGCCTTATGATTTTGCCGAGAATATGGGCAAGAAGGACGGAGACACCATTGAGCTTGAAGAACTGGGAAGCAAACGCTTCCTACATCCGATTACCCAGGTTGATTATATAGAATTGTATAAAACCATTATTGAAGAACAGGGACCGCGGTGTACGATCTTTTTAAACAACGATCCTGTAAAGATCGGCGAATATGGACTGGATGGAATAATTGTGGCCAATGTTCACAGCCGCGAGCGCGTCCGTAAGAAACTGACGCAGAAGGGATATAACTGTATCACATTGCAGGATATATGCAACGAGGGAGAATCCTGGTCAGAATGGGGACTATTAGGCAGCAACCTGTCATCAGGGGATAAATTAAAGCTTGCGCCGCGCGAAGCTGATATTGTGGCCGATCAGGTTCAAACGCGGGTGAAACAAGGTTTGGGTACTAATATTGAAGTAGTTGTATATGGTGACGGGGCTTATCATGATCCTTCCACTGACATCTACGAACTGGCTGATCCCCAACCGGCCTTCGGAATAACCAACGGTCTGCGCGGCAGATACCGCGAGGGTTTGAAATACAAATACCTGGTGGACAAGATGCTGGATGAGGGTATGGATACCAGCGGCATCGAAACCAATTTGCAGCAGAAGAAAGCGGAGGGTTTTGAACGCAACTCTTTTGAGGCGGAGGGGACCACTCCCCGCAAAGCCGAAGACCTTCTGGCCAGTCTGGCGGATCTGATCAGCGGTTCAGCCGATGCCGGCACCCCGGTAATATTGGTAAAGGGTTTCTTCAAAAACTAGGTCAAAAATTAAAACCCCTCCTGATAAAACTGGAGGGGTTTTAATTTTTTGGTTATATTGAGACAATCCTGTCCAGCAAACGCTTAAAAGCTTCCTTGCGGTTGCGGTAATGATCAGGCAGCATCCAAACGTGCTGTTTTAAAAGCGGCAGGTCATGGATAGCTTCACAATAGGGAATAAAATCAGCAATTCTATCTTCACCAAACATATCCGCCAGCCTGAATAATTGACGGCTGTTATTTTCCCATTCCCCCGCATGGGCCATACCCGGTATGATGAGGTCAATCCCCCTTTGCCCAACACTCAGCTTACGAAGGTTTTGTTCCATTACTATCAGATTGTCTCTATTTATATTTCCGGCTTTGACACAGCATACAATTATAGTGAAAGTACTGATTTCCGCCAATTCCACTTCGTTATTTCCGAACTCTGTTAAATGATAATCGTAGTCTTTCTCCTGGTTAGGTATGCCCAACCTATAGTCTCCCATTACGGAAACCCCTATTTTATCATGGTAATAAACCGTAGATTCATAATTAGAAGCGGAATCAAACAACCAGCTATCAAAAAGCGCATCGTCCATATGGGGTGAAAGTAAAACGCGTTTTCCCTGCAAATGCAGGCCGGCGCCAATGTTTATCATTGCGGTGGTTTTGCCTGTTCCCGGACCAGGTGAAATGAAAGCGATTTTCTTCATGTTAGTTACGCCTCGCTTTATAATTGCTGCATTTAATTCATATAATACCATATCGATGATAATTGACATATGTCCAAAAAAGCTCTAAAATTCAAATTAAATATTAATAGATAAGAGGATTTGATTCATGCTAGAATACCAAAGTGCCGCAGAGTGGAATTCTATCCCGAGATTAAAATATTCAAACCGGCGGGAGTACCGCGTTTTTGTATTGAAAGTGTGAGTATTCGTATAGAAGAACTAGAGGCTATACGTCTAAAAGATTACCTGGGCATGGAGCAGGAAGAATGCGCGCAAAATATGCAGGTATCGCGCCCTACCTTTCAGCGTATTCTGGTTGAGGCACGCAAAAAGATTGCCGATGCTCTCATAAATGGAAAAGAACTGCAAATAGAAGGCGGAGATTACTGCCTCAGAGACGGTCCCTGCAGGCGAAAGGAACGTCATGCGGGGTCTGCTGCTGACTGTCCCTACAGGTCTGTAAATAAGGCTGGTGAGCCCGCAATACCTGATGAACCGGATAAATAATAAGTTTGAGGAGTTGATAAATATGATTATCGCAGTCGCCCAGGAAGGAAGCAGTGTAAGCGAGCACTTCGGTCACTGCCAATCATTTGCCCTTTTTGACAGCAGTACAGGCAAGTGGAGCATTACAGACAACCCCGGACATCAACCCGGATCGCTCCCGAAATATTTGCATGACTTAAAAGCTGATGTCGTTATTGCAGGTGGTATGGGGGCCAGAGCCCAGGAACTTATGCGGCAATATGGAATTCAAGTAGTGGTTGGAGCCCATGGATTGGTGCCTAATGTTGTGGAATCTTTTCTAAAGGGAACCCTGCAAAGCACCGGGGAGACCTGCAGCCATCATGAGCACCAGCATGAATGCGGCGGCTCGTGCCATGACTAAAATCGCTTTCATTCCCCTGTAAACAAATAGGTTGTTTGCTAATTCTCCTGATTTAACCTGATCTTTAATGGTCAGGTTTTCTTTGTCTGCATTTATAATTTAAATTTACTCCGCCTGTTTAATCTCATCTGCCAGGGTTACGTTATGGTTTAAAACCTTAAACGCATAATAAACCTCATTGGCTATATTTAATTCCGCGGGTTTGAAACTGCGTTCCCAATATTGAACCTGATTATCATGGTCAACCAACATAACAGTGGTGGTTTTGGTGCCATACTTAGGACTCATAACAAAGGTTGGCGCCAACATTCTTTCCCATTCCAGACTCACGCCGGTCTGGGGCAGATCATGGTCCTCCGGCTGTTCCCGGTCTGCCATCATAGCAAACAAGAATTCCGTCGTTATATCCTCCTTTTGCAGACCTTCTGCCAGTACTTTTTTGCCTTTGGTTACTTTGGGCCAGGGTACGTCAAGCAGGCTGTTGCTTAGTCCATGGATTCCACTGTTTATCTTGCGCAGCCTTTTTTCCCGGTTGGAATAATAATATAAAGAGTCACAGGTTCCGAACAAAAGGTTGAAACCATTATAATCTGCTCCATCCTTTTCTAGCTGTTCTATGTAAGATTCAGGGTCAAGATGGCCACAGAGGTAGTTTTGAACCAGATGCCCACGGGAGGGCCGGTTTGGTTTGTAGGTGGCAGGATCTCTGTAATTCGTTAAAACCGCAAACCGTCCGGCGGTGGTAATTCCCATCCAGGCGCCGCCTTCACGCAAGTCTTTTCCCGCGAGGATATCAGGATAATCAAGCCAAAACCCTGCGGCTAAAGCCGGACGATCATAGTATTCATCACGATTGGCCGCTACCACCAATTTATATTTAGGATGACAATTACAAGCAAAAAGAACTGTGCACATAATTCCTCCCCGATGAAACCAAAGAAATTGAAGGCTAATTAAATATTGCCATTTAATATCTGGTCTATGATTATAATACAAAGCACAATCCAGCAAAAGCAAGGGAAATTAACAGTGGCGCAGCCTTGAATACGCCTGGTAGTGTATGAAGCGGTTTTGTCTGTGGCATTATGGGCAATACTGATAATATAAAATAGTTAAAATAAGCTTGGATAATGGCTAAAATAATTATAAACTCTTAGCTAAGAGGAGGCGGGTTTATGCGTGTGAATACTACGGATTTAAGGCGTTATGCATGAACCAGGTTTTATTCAAAAATACTGACCCCTAAAAGAGGTATAGCTATGAGGATTACCGTAAACTCCCTGAAGGAGAGCCATGTCAGCTGATTGTAGGCGAATTGGTGATGGAAGCTGCTCCAGCCACCTGCCACTAGGAGATATCGGGTAACCTTGTTTTGAAATGACCTCATTTATACGTCATGACCATTTGTGTAAAATGCTGGCCGCTCCGGTTTAAAATCTTTATGAAATCTGCATGGATATAGATATAACCTATGAAAAGACATATAAATCAAATATTATGCTATGGCTGAATTCTCATGGTATATTCCTCTTACCATCATACAGGAAGGTGAGGACTGCCATGAAAACAGCCGTTATCGGTTACCCGAGGGTGGGAACCCTGCGCGAATTGAAGTTTGCTACCGAGAAGTATTTTGAGGGCGTTATAACCAGAGCCGAACTGCAAGAGGCCGCTGCCCGGCTCCGGAAAACCCACTGGCAAACCCAAAAAGAAAACGGTATCGACTTCATACCATCCAACGATTTTTCATTTTATGACAATATGCTGGATACGGCGGTTTTGTTTAATATTGTTCCGCAAAGATACCGCGAATTGGGGCTTGATAGCCTGGACGAATATTTTGCTATGGCCAGAGGGTACCAGGGCGCCAGAGGCGATGTGAAGGCCCTGGCCCTGAAGAAATGGTTCAATACCAATTACCATTATATTGTGCCGGAGATCGAAGACGATACCGAAATATCGCTGGTCGGGACCAAACCGTTCGATGAATTCATCGAAGCTAAGAACCTGGGGATAGATACCAAACCGGTTATCATCGGGGCCTTTACCTTTTTAAAACTGGCTAGGACTGCAGGAAATAAACCGTTAGATGATTTTGCCGCCGATATTATCAAAACATATGCAAAGATTCTAAATAATTTTAACCTCCTGGGCGCGGAATGGGTACAGTTTGACGAACCCGCGCTGGTGATGGACTTAACCGCGGATGATATTGGTTTCTTTAATAAAATCTATAGCGAAATCCTGGCGGCCAAAAGCAATATACGGGTACTCTTACAGACCTATTTCGGCGATATACGCGACTGCTACCAGGAGGCCGTTTCTCTGCCCTTTGACGGCATAGGGCTCGATTTTATCGAGGGTAAAAAAAGCCTTGAACTGGTAAAACGCAGCGGTTTCCCCGCCGATAAAACCCTTTTCGCCGGGGTGGTCAACGGTAAGAATATCTGGCGCAACAACTACAGGTTAACCCTGGATATCATTAATGAACTGAAAAAAACCGGCGCCGCCATCGTTTTAAACACCTCCTGTTCACTCTTGTATGTCCCGTATACGCTGAAGAATGAAGCTGCCCTGTCTGATGGTTTTAAGAAGCATTTTGCCTTTGCAGAGGAAAAGCTGGCGGAGCTGGCTGAGCTAAAGATGATCACAGCCTGTGATAACCCGGCTGGCATCCTAGAATTTTCCCAGAACACCCGGTTGTTCCAATCCTGCAGGTTGAGCCCAAACGAGTCTGTCCGGGCCGCGGTGGCCGCTCTGTCCAGGGAGGATTTTATAAGACGCCCCGCGTTTGAGGAGCGGGAAAAACTACAAAAGGCAGAATTCAATCTGCCGCTGCTGCCGACCACCACCATCGGTTCGTTCCCGCAGACGGCCGAGGTAAAGACCAACCGCTCTAATTATAAAAACGGCCGGATAACACTGGAAGAATACACCCGGTTCAATAAAGAGAAGATCGCGGAATGTGTGGCGCTGCAGGAAAAAATCGGCCTGGACGTCCTGGTCCACGGCGAATTTGAACGCAATGACATGGTGGAATACTTTGGCGAAAACCTGGAGGGTTTCCTTTTTACCGAAAAAGCCTGGGTGCAGTCTTATGGCGCCAGGTGCGTAAAACCGCCTATTATTTGGGGCGATATTTCCCGGCCCCGGCCCATTACGGTTGATTATATCGTATACGCGCAATCGCTGACCGGCAAATGTGTGAAAGGGATGCTTACCGGCCCCGTTACTATTTTAAACTGGTCGTTTCCCCGTGAGGATATTTCATTGAGAGAGTGCGCTTTCCAGATTGCATTGGCCATTAGGGCCGAGGTGCTGGACCTGGAAGCGAACGGCATTAGGATTATCCAGATCGATGAAGCCGCCCTGCGTGAAAAACTCCCGCTCAGGAAAAGCGACTGGTACAGTGAATACCTGGACTGGGCGATACCAGCCTTTAGGCTGGTGCACAGCGGGGTTAAGCCCCAGACGCAGATCCATACCCATATGTGCTACAGCGAATTCGGCGATATTATCCGGGAAATTGACGAGATGGACGCGGATGTTATCACCTTCGAGGCTTCCCGCTCCGACCTGGCCATAATAAGCGCGCTAAAAGACTGCGGGTTCAAGACTGAGGTCGGCCCGGGGGTTTATGACATCCATTCACCAAGAATTCCGACCGTTGATGAGATCAAGGCAGAACTATACAAGATATTGCAGAATATCCCCCGGGAAAAGCTCTGGGTAAATCCCGATTGCGGCCTTAAAACCAGAGGGAATGCGGAAACGGTCCCCAGCCTGGAAAACCTGGTTGCCGCCGCCCGGGAAGTGAGGGAGGCTTTGAGATGAGGACATCGGAAATTTTTAAAAACAAGACCGTTTTGTCGCTGGAGGTCTTTCCTCCCCGGCGCACCGCGCCGATCGATGTAATCTACCATACCCTCGATGAACTGAAGGGGTTGAAACCGGACTTTATCAGCGTAACCTACGGTGCCGGCGGGAGCGAGAACAACACCGCCACCCTGGAGATCGCTTCGGCCGTCAAAAACCTGTATGATATTGAGAGCGTGGCGCACCTTCCGGGCTCTATCTGACCAGGGAAGACGTGCTGGCCATGCTTGACGGGTTCAGACGAGAGGGTATCGAAAACATTCTGGCCCTGCGCGGCGACATTAATCCTGAACTAGAGCCCTGCCAGGATTTCCGGTATGCCAGCGACCTGATTTCATTTATCCGCGCCAACGGGGACTTCAATATAATCGGGGCCTGCTACCCGGAAGGGCACAGAGAATGCGGGAGCCTGACAGAAGACATCCGCAACCTCAAAACGAAGGTGGATGCCGGTGTAAACCAGCTTATTACCCAGCTGTTTTTTGATAACAGCTATTTCTATTCCTTCCGGGAGCGGGCCGCCATAGCCGGAATAAACGTGCCGATTCAAGCGGGAATTATGCCGGTGGTAAACAAGAAGCAGATCGAACGTATGGTATCGCTGTGCGGGGTAAAGCTGTCCCGGAAATTTACCGCTATGATGGAAAGATACGAAAACAACCCCATAGCCATGCGGGACGCGGGGATCGCCTATGCTGTCGATCAAATCGTAGACCTTCTGGCGCAGGGCGTGGACGGAATCCACCTTTACACCATGAACAACCCCTATATTGCCCATAAGATATATGCCGCCATCAGCAGCTTGCTGGCCGCCTGAACAAGAGGGCTGCAGACCCCCGCTTTATCAGCCGGGGGTCTTTTTACACCACAGTATAGCCGTATTCGGCAATCACACGCTTTAGTTCGGCTATATAGTTCGCGGCAACGGCACTGAGACGGGCTTGCTCGTTGATTATCCAGCCTATTCGCATCCTCTCGCTGGTCTCAAGACGCACGGATACGATATTATCGCCGTTCAGATCACGGCTTAAAACCCCGCTGCAGACAGTATACCCGTTCAGCCCGATGAGCAGGTTGAAAAGCGTGGCGCGATCGCTGACGTGGATAGTCTTTTTGTGGGGGACGGTGCTCAGAATCTCCTCTGAAAAATAAAACGAGTTATACTCTCCCTGTTCAAAGGCCAGAAACGGGAAATCGTCCAGATCTTCCAGACAAACCCTTTCTTTTTTGGCCAGGGGGTGGTCCCTGCTGATAAAAACATGCGGTTGGGCCTCGAAAAGCAGGTTAAAAACCAGGTGGTTTTCTTTTAGAATCTTGTTTATCACTTTCTCGTTGAAGTCGCTGAGGTAGATAATACCCAGTTCGCTGCGCAGGTTTTTCACATCTTCAATGATTTCATAGGTCCTGGTTTCCCGCAGCGTAAACTCATATTCGTCCACGTCCATTGATTTCAGCAGGTTGACAAAGGCGTTGACCGCGAAGGCGTAGTGCTGGGTAGAAACTGAACAAAGCTGTTTGGAGGGCTTCTTATTCAGGTAACGCTGTTCCAGCAGTTCGGTCTGTTCGATAACCTGGCGCGCGTAGGACAAAAACTCCGTACCGTCAGCCGATAACGATATGCCTTTGCTGGTGCGGTAGAAGATCTCGATGCCCAGTTCGTTTTCCAGCTCCTTGACCGCGTTGGAAAGGCTGGGCTGCGATATAAAAAGCTGCTTGGCGGCCTCGGAAATAGAGCCGCATTCGACTATTTTTATGATGTATCGCAGTTGCTGGAGCGTCATACATCAACCCCCAAAAAACTGTTCCTTAAGAATTACAGGTGATAAGTCTATTATATGTATCTTAATCAAGAGACTCCAGCTTTACTTGCCAGCACGCGGGGCATAACCTATAATTCATTATGTAAAAGGTGATTATGGAAGGTGCTATAAACATGGACAGAGAAGAACAACGCCAAAAATTTATTGATATTATGGCCAAATTTACCGCCTATACGGGCAAATATCTTCCCGATGACGTTCATGCCAGGCTGAAGGAACTGAGAGTGCAGGAAAATACTGCTCTGGCCAGGGTTGTATATGACGCTATGTTTGAGGATCTAAAATTGGCGGACGAACTCGACCGGCCCCTCTGTCAGGATACCGGAGTTATCCAGTATTTTGTGCAGGTCGGCACCCGGTTCCCGCTGATCGATGATATAGAGGAATGTTTGCGGGAAGCGGTGAAGAAAGCCACTATTATCGGACCCTTGCGCCATAACGCGGTGGAGGTTTTCGATGAGAAAAACACCGGCAACAATGTGGGCAAGAGAATACCCTGGATTGACTGGGAGATTGTACCTAATAGCGATGAAGCCAAGATTTATGTGTATATGGCCGGCGGCGGCTGCAGCCTGCCCGGAACCGCCAGGGTGCTGATGCCCTTGGAAGGGTATGAAGGAGTAGTAAAATTCGTTTTTGACCAGATCACCTCCTACGGTATCAACGCCTGCCCGCCTCTGCTGGTGGGGATCGGTATCGCCGGGTCCGTAGAGGTCGCGGCCAAATTGTCCAAAAAGGCATTGCTGCGTCCGCTGGGTACGAAAAACAGCAATCCCCGCGGGGCTGAATTGGAGGAAAGGATCGAAGCGGGACTTAATGCCATTAAGATAGGTCCGGGCGGCCTGGGCGGAGAGAATTCCGTCATGGGGGTGCATATTGAAGAAGCCGCGCGTCATCCCGCCACCATAGCGGTGGGCTTGTCCACTGGCTGTTGGGCGCACCGGAGAGCAGCGATAAGATTCAATCCCCATATAGATTATGAAGTCATTTCACATAAAGGAGCAGTATTATGAAGCGTAAAATACTTACCACTCCCATCCAAGATGAAGAACTGGAATCATTGACGATCGGAGATATTGTATATCTGAACGGGTATCTGGTGACCAGCCGGGATGATGTGCATCAACGCTTAATAAAACAACATAAGAGCTTACCAGTGAATTTAGCAGGCCTGGCGATATTTCATGCCGGGCCGATTATGCAGGAAATCGAAGGACAGCCGGGAAAGTACCGGGTAATTTCCATTGGACCCACTACCAGCATGCGCATGGAAAAATATGAAAAGGAATTTATTGCCCAAACCGGTTTAAAACTTATGGTCGGCAAAGGGGGCATGGGCCTGATACGGCTGATGGATGCCGGGAATATAAAGCGGTGCATACTGTGTTTCCCGGCGGCTGTGCGGTTCTGGCCGCCAACTGCGTGGAAGAGGTGGAACGGGTGGAGTGGCTTGATTTAGGCATGCCAGAGGCCATGTGGGTGATGAGGGTCAAGGGATTTGGCCCCCTGATCGTATCTATTGATACCCAAGGCAACAATCTTTTTGAGAACAATAAAAAGCTATTCAATGTGAAAAGGGATGAGGTGGTAGAGGAAATCTGCCGCCATGTCGATTATTTGGAATAAGCCTTCGGCCAATTACAAAATCCGTTCCGGCCAATCCCTTAGCAAGATATGAATTTGCGTCAAGAAAAAAGGTTGCATTAACCCTCATAAGCAGCCAGCAGTATATTTAAAACATCCTTACAGTCCAGTTTTTTAAAAGCACCCAGGGTTTCTCCGTTGGTGACCTGCCGGGCTATCGTTTCCAGGCTCTTTTCTTCTAGCCCAATTTCTTTTAGACTGGAAGCCATACGCAATGATTTAAAGAACTCTGCCGTTCTGGCTATGCCCGCCCGAGCTGCTTTAATATCATCACTTTCAGATATAGCCCATACGTTGCGGGCATATTCGGCCAAACGCGGAGCGGTTTTTTCATCCAGGACATAATTCATCCAATGGGGAGTAAGGATAGCCAGACCCAGGCCGTGGGTTACATCGTAAAGGGCGCTGATTTGATGCTCGATATCATGGGTAGCCCAATCGGTCAGTTTGCCGGAGCCGAGCAATCCATTTAGGGCCAGGCTGCCTGTCCACATCAGGTTGGCGCGGGCTTCGTAATTATTCGGTTGTTCAAGTGCAATGGGTCCATAATGGATGCATGTTCTGAGCATGGCTTCGGCCAGACGGTCTTGAACATAGCTTCCCTCAGTAGGGCTAAAATACTGCTCGAATACATGACTCATGATATCGGCGGTTCCTGCTGCGGTCTGTTCAGGCGGAACAGAAAAACTATACTCGGGGTCCAGAATGGAAAAGCGGGGGAAGAGGGCTGAACTGCCCGTACCCAGCTTCTGTTTGGTTTCATCGTTGCTGATTACCGCATAGGGGTTCATTTCCGAGCCTGTGGCGGCCAGGGTCAGCACCGTTCCTACCGGCAGGGCATGAGTAATTCGCGCCTGACGGATAAAAAAGTCCCAGGCGTCACCGTTGTAACAGGCTCCGGCCGCAATGGCCTTAGCGCAATCAATAGAGCTGCCGCCGCCTACCGCCAGCACCAGCTCTATTTCATGCTGGCGACACAGATCAACCCCCTGGCGGACGCTGCTGATGCGTGGGTTGGGCTGTACTCCGGCAAGTTCGACATGGGTTATACCATTGTCCTGAAAAATCTGTATCAATTGATCGTATAGCCCGCTGCGCTTGATGCTGCCGCCGCCGTAAACCAGCAAGACCTTCCTGCCCCAATTCCGCATTTCACTGCCCAATTCTTCTATTTTTCCCCGCCCAAAATGGATACGGGTTGGTATGTGCATATCGAAGTTTAACAATTTTGTCAGCCCTTTCTCTATGATAATAAACCAATGTTTACGTAGGTTCGTTAACTATTCTAATGTTTTGTTTCAGCAATGTCTAATAATGTTTCTTGCCCAGTAAACATTTTAATGAACTGATGGTTGCGTCAGGCTGTCTAACCGTTTTGAATTAGCCTGTTACGGATAGAAATGAATAGTATAATAACTTTAGGCACAACCTTTCAGACAATGATGATGAAATGAGGTTGTTAGAAACAGGAGGCGAGAACAGTGACAAAAGGTCGCATACATTCAATTTGTATTTCCGCAGCGAGGGGAACACTGAAATCTGAGGTGAAGCAGGCTCAATTAATCTCCGGTTTTGGCATAGAAGGCGACGGACACGCTGGGGAGTGGGGCAGGCAGGTAACCTGCCTGGCCTGGGAGAGCGTACAAAAGATAAATAAAGAGAAGAATATGAACATTGGCCCGGGACAGATGGCGGAAAATATATTGATTGAAGGCCTGGATTTTTCAAAAATCGGGGTGGGGGAGAAAATTAAAATCGGTTCTGATGCAGTATTGGAGGTCAGCCAGATAGGAAAGGAGGATCACCCAGTGTGGTAACCCGCACCTTTGGAGTGAGCCTTTTGCCGCATGAGGGTTTGTTCTGCAGGGTAGTCAGCGGCGGTACAATTCATCAAGGGGATATAGCCGAAATAATATAAAGCAAGGTTTAAATAATGAATTTTTAAAACTATTCGTTTTTGGCCTGGCAATCCTTGCAGATTCCATAGACCTCAAACCGGCATTCCAAATCTTTGAACTCTCCGGTCTGAGAATTGCTTAACTGCTGCAGGGGGCAAAAATCGAGGGGATTCACTTTCCCACAGATGCGGCAGATGAGATGGTGGTGGTGCGCGTGCATTTCCGGCAGGCAGTAGGCGAAAGCGCCTTTATTATCACGGTCAACCCGGCATAACAGACCCAAACCGCTCAAGGTGTCAAGATTGCGGCACACCGTGGAAAAATCCATGCGGGGATGGTCTATCAATAACCGATCATACAAATCGCTGGCGGTTATCCAGCCCGTTTCGCTGGCCAGAGCGTTCAGTATGGCCTGACGGGGCTTGGTAAGCTTCAAACCTCTCCGGGTTAATTCATTTTCTAATTGTGATTTTTCCATAACAATATTCCTCTTGGTTATTATAACCCAGGCTTAAGCAGAACGATGAGGAGTTCTTTTGCCGGGTGTATATATCAAGTATACAGCCATATATACGCTTACAGACAGGATGACGATTGCGGCGCCCGAAGCGATATTGTATTGATATGAAACAGCCAGCCCGGCCAGGCAGAATACAGCTCCCAGCAAGGTGGCCAGACGCATAATCGCTGCAAGATCATAGGTAAATAATCGCGCCAGGCTGGTGGGAACGCAAAGCAGGGCGAGTATCAGTATTATGCCGACCACTCGAATTAAGACCACAACCGTTATGGCGATCATGGCGTAAACCAGAGATTCGGCCAAAATCACCGGCAGCCCCAGAGCGGTGCTGAATTCCTCATCAAAAAGGTAGGCCTGTAAAAGATGATAGAAGCTAACAGTAACCGATAACAGCAGGATATCCAGAACCAGCATTAACCATAAATCCGACCGGGAAACGGTTAAAATATCACCAAAAAGGTAGCTGCTCATGCTGGGTGGGTAGCCGGGGGTTAAGGAAATAAAAACAATGCCCAGGGCCATGCCCAGAGGCCAGAACATACCTATTAGAACATCCGATATAACCGTTGAGCTGCGTTGAATGCGGGCAACAGCCAGAGCAGATATAAGGGAAAAACCAAGAGCGGTAAATATGGGTTCTACCTGCAGATAATAGCCCAGCCCAATCCCGCCAAAAGCGGTATGAGCAATCCCGCCGCTCATCATCACCAGCTGCTTCTCTATAATCATAGTGCCGATGATGCCGCAGGCTACACTGGCCAGTAAGGCTGCCATAACAGCGTTCTGCATAAAAGTGTAATTAATGATGGTGGAAATCATGACTGCCTCCATGTTCTTCCAGGACCCGGTGGGGGACGCCATGAGCGATCAAGTCCACCGGGCATCCATATAGTTTCATAACAATGTCAGGAGTGAGATCAGGCTCACCATGATAGTGCAGTTGATGATTAATACAGGCAATGGTGTCAACACATGAACTTATAGCCAGGGTGTCATGGGTGACCATAATAATCGTCATCTCCCGGTTAAATTCCTGCAGCAAATCATACACCTGGCTGCTGGATTTGGCGTCCAGACCGCTGGTGGGTTCGTCCAGAAGCAGCAAAACCGGTTCCACCGCCAGGGCGCGGGCGATCAATACCCGCTGGAACTGGCCGCTGGAAAGCTGCCCTATTTGACGTTCAGACAGGTCCTGCAGGTCAAGCCGCTGCAAACAAATGTCTATTGCCTCCCGGTCCATATTATTGAAACGATGAAAGGCGGGCCGTTTGCCGTCCAGCCTGCCCAACGACACCACCTGGCGCACAGAGATGGGAAACTGACGGTTTATTGATGCGGCCTGGGGAACATAACCAATCATACGACGGCTGTCCCTGGGATTTAATCCCAACACCTCAACCTTTCCGCTCCAAGGTTCAATAAGCCCCAGCATAATTTTGAGCAGGGTGGTTTTTCCTCCGCCATTGGGGCCGATTATACCAGTAAAGCTGCCTGCAGCAATGTTAAGGTTGATATTTTCCAGGGCCGATATATTGCCATAACCTGCATTGACATCCTGCAGGCAGACAGCGTTGTTCATCCGTGACACCAGACTTTCATCTATTATTCTTTTTCAAAATTTATAAATTTCGGGCGAACCTGAGCGGTTTTGCGCAGGTTTTCTATATAATCGGGAGCCAAAGGAGCAATAAGCTCAGCCTGCCCGTTAAGTTCCCGGGCCAGGGTTTTAGCCTGTTTACTGTCCATTTCCGCCTGATAGAATACTACCCTGATATTCTCCTTTTTAGCCTTGTCGATTACCGCTTGCAGGTCATGTGCGTTCGCTTCTTTGCCTTCTTCTTCAAGGGCAATCATCTTGAGGCCATAATCATCGGCAAAATAGCCCATCGCCGGATGGTAAACAATAAAAGACCTGCCTTTTACTTTAGCAAGTGAATTGCGAATCTCCTGGTCCAGGTCAGCCAGTTGGGCTTGATAAATACGAGCGTTTTTCTGGTAAATCTCAGCATTGGAGGGGTCTGCTAAAGCCAACTCCTGGGCTATTATTCTAACCATTTCCTGCGCCCGCCGCGGAGACATCCAGCGATGCGGGTCTTTTTCCCCAGGAGAGATTTCGCGTGCGGGATAGACCTGGTCTACTTTGGCAGCCAGATCCACAACCTTCATCTGCCGGTTGACCTGCCTAAGTCTGGGCAAGATACCGCTGGTTTCGGCAGGCACACCAACAGCGAAATAGATTTTGGCCAGGCTTAATCGCTCCATAATTTGTGGTGAGGGAGCATAATTTTCCGGACTGGCGCCAGGCGGAACCATGGTTTCAACCTCCACCAAATCTTCACCGATTGCTTTTATGTAGCTGGCTTCAGGAACTATTGAGACGGCCACGCAAAGCCTGGCTGGTTGAGTGCCAACAGGTTCTGCTGTTTTTTGTTTTGCGCTGCTGCATCCCGATGCTAGCAACAGTACAGAACAGAGCAGAGCAGATAGAACCCGGGACTTCAAAAGCCTTTTTGGGTTGGTAAACATTCTGATCAACCCCCCTCTGATTTAAATGCAAGTAGTTGCATTTAGTTTACAGCGATATTTTATACTGGTCAAGGTTACATTAGTATCAATAAATAACTAAAAAGTTAGACTATAATAATTTATTGACGTATGTTCATAACCTCACTATACTGAAATATGGACATAAGACCAGATTGAAAACCCGGCAATTGAACATCAGTGTTAATCTGTGGCCATTTTCTAATTAAATCAATGGAAGGAGGTGACGATGAAAAATGATGAAAATAGACAAAGACGTCATAGCAGAAAATGATAATAAAGCCTTGATTGGTTCTCTAAACCAGATAGACAAAGTTATAGCGGTGATGAGCGGTAAAGGAGGCGTTGGCAAATCGACCTTTACAGCTCTTATCGCTGCATCACTGGCGCGTTCCGGTTATAAAGTGGGCATACTGGATGCGGATATAACCGGTCCCAGCCAGGCGCGGGTTTTCGGTTTAAAACCGGACGGATTACATTCTACGGAGTTTGGTTTGGAACCGGTAATAACCCGTTCGGGCATAAAAATGATATCCATTAATTTCTTACTGCCCAATGAGGATGATCCGGTGATATGGCGGGGACCATTGCTGGCCGGAGCCGTAAAGCAGTTCTGGGAAGAGGTGGACTGGCAGGACCTGGACTACCTGGTGGTGGACCTGCCCCCGGGGACCGGAGATGTGCCATTAACTGTACTGCAGAGTATACCTGTAGATGGTTTGGTTATCGTTTCTTCTCCCCAGGATTTAGCCTTAATGGTGGTGAAAAAGGCTATAAAAATGGCGGCTAAAATGAAAGTGCCGATCCTTGGCCTGGTGGAGAATATGAGTGAAGTGGTCTGTTCTCATTGCGGTGAGACCCTAAAGATTTTCGGGCCGGGTCAGGGTGAAAAAGTGGCTGCGGAAATGAATATTTCCTTTTTGGGAAGCCTTCCCTGGGACCAAAATCTAAATGAACATCTGGATACAGGACGAGTGGAATTTTACCTGTCTTCCCGTGCGGATCAAATCATGGAGAACATTCTGGCGCAGCTGCCGCAGAATCAGCAATAAGCAAAGCAGGGGTCTTAACAGCACCTGTCGGCGTAAAATAAAAGGAGGGGCAATAAGCCCCTCCTTTTATTTACTTACAGATTAATTATTTAACCCTCTGCCAGATGGCGGCAGCGCCATGACCATGGCCGATGCACATGGATTCAACGATGTATTCTACATCGGAGAAGTCGGGATCGGCAAACAGGGCGGTTATGTCGCAGGCGATGCGAGCGCCGGTGCAGGCCAGAGGATGGCCGATGGAGATACCGGAACCCCATACATTGACTCTGTCTTTCGGCAGGCCCAGGGTGTCGCGGCAGTATACGGACTGAGAAGCGAAGGCTTCATTGACTTCCCACAGACCAATCTGATCCTTGGTCATGCCCGCTCTCTTCAGAACCTTGGGAATGGCCAGAGCGGGTCCGATACCCATGATTTCGGGTTCCAGACCTACAACAGCCCAGGATATCATCTTCATCTTGGGCTTCAGGCCCAGGGCTTTGCAGCCTTCTTCAGTGGCCAGAACTACACCGGCCGCGGCGTCATTGATCTGAGAGGCATTACCGGCGGTAACGGATGCTTTTTCATCCTGCATAAATACCGGAGCCATAGCAGCCAGGCTTTCCATGGTGGTCTCGGGACGAACACCCTGGTCACGTGCGCAGATTACCTCTGCCAGTTCTTCGCCTTTCTCGGCGGCGGCTTTGGCCAGATGATCGGTGGCTACATAGCGGCGGCCATGTTATGCGGATTGGTATTCTTGGCGGCTTTGGCCGGAACTTTACACTGAATCGGGATAATGGTATCTTTGGTCTTATTGGCAGCCTGAGCGGCAGCACATTTCAGATGGGATTCCATCGCGAATTGATCCTGCTGTTCGCGGGTAATGTTGTAACGGCGGGCTACGATTTCAGCGGTGTAGCCCATGTTGATAGCGCCCAGGTCCATATATTTGCCGAGGTCAGGATGGATGTCAGCGCCAGCGCCCATCGGAATATGGCTCATGTGCTGGCAGCCGCCGGCGATTTCTACATCGCCGCCCCAGCCATTCATCATGGTGGCAATGGCGAACTGAATTGAGTTTACACCGGAAGCGCAGAAGCGGTCTACTGTACATCCGGGAACATCATAGGAACCATCGGAGAGGATCCAGGCCAGGCGGCCGATGTTCAGACCCTGTTCCATAAAGGCATTGGCAGTTGCTGCCCAAACTACGTCATCAATGATACCCTGCTTGGCTTTGTCTTCGAGTCCGATTCTCTTTCTCAGTTCTTTGAAGACAATAGCGGACAGTTCATCAACACGGACATTGGTAAACCAGGATTGTTTGCCGGCGCGGGCCACCGGGGTACGCGCAGCTTCCACTACAAATACGTCTTTCATTCAGCTAATCCCCCTTAAATGTTTTTAAAATATTTCTCTACGTTGTCCGTTGCTACAGGGACAAACCACTCACGCTGATTTTATTCTACAACTGATGTAAATATTCCTTCTAAACGGTATACAAAAATAAAAGTTACAATATTCAAATAATTCAACGATTGCCATTTGATTTAGATACATTAAAAGATGTTATCTATAAAAAAGGAAATTGAATAATTTTGTCAAATAATATCTCTGATAGGTTAACCCGGGACTATTTTTCTAGGACATATGCCATCAAACGTGTTTTTTAAAGGAATTAAAGGAAATGCACCCTTAGCTGTCGAAAATATTATGGTGAATTTCTGAAGGAGCTTAATATGCTTGAATATTTGCTGTATGTCATTTTAATATATATTCCTATTGGTTTAGCCCTGGCTTATTATTTAAAAAGAGATGGCCTGTCACCCAAGGATATAGCCGCTATAGTATGTATCTGCCTGCTGGTAATTGCAACTTTCCCTATCAGCGTTGAAAGACTAGGCAGTTTATTCTCTATGGCGTTGTATATTATAGTATTAGGGGCTTTGGCCCTATACCTGCTCCACAAACAGCGGGCCAAATACTTCGAAACCCTGGCATCTTACCTGCGCGCATGGCGGCAGCAAGCGGATTTGGCAGTTGATTCCGAAGTATCACAGATAACCGTTAATCAGCTGCTGGCAGTTATGGAACAGGCTGAAAACAAACAGGTTGTGGAAAAGCCCGCACAGCCCGGACAGAATGAAAACGATTTGAAAATGGAAACAGAATCTGCTGCATTTGATTCTGCAGAACAAGTATTAAGCGTTGAAGCTGTTCCTGAAACAGGCGAAATCGAATCCCCTGCACAAGATGCGGCTGGTAATGCGGATAATGATTTGCCGGTTAATGAACCAGAAACAATCATTGCAGTCGTTGATGAAGTTAAAGATGAAGGTAAAGATGAAGAACCTGATTTAAAAAAAGAACTTGAAACTGATGACCAATCAAATTCCGAAGCAGCAGCCCTTCCTGAAGAACAACCAGAAGAAAGCGCTGTTGATCTTGAAACGGATATGGTTACAGATTTACCTGCTGAAGAACATCAGGAAACGAAGGCAGAAAACGCAGATATGCTTGAAGAACCGGAACAACTCATAACTGAACCGGCAATAAAATATGAACTTGCTGGTGATATATTGCCGGACAAGGTAGATACAATAGCAGAGACTTTCGCAACCATGAATGAACATATTTCAGAAGCAGTCGCAGATGAAGCTGCGGCAGAAGGAATTGACGAAGAATTTGCCGCAGAGGAAATAAAAACTATTAACGAAGAAGTTATCGCAGAGGAAGCAGAAACGATAGAATCTGCAGATCAACCAAGCAGCCCGGTTGAAGAACAGACAGAACCCCTTGTAGAAAAGGCTGAAGAAATTATAGAATTATTACCTGAGACGGCTGCGCCGCAACCTTTAGAAATTCTGCCTGAACCTGCAGATTTACAAACGGATATTAATCAAGTGAATATTAATGAGGAACCTTTTATTGACCCGCAACCTGTTATAAATCAGAGCAGTGACATAAATAGTTTGATTGATCAAGGGTTCAGGTACAAGAGTAACGGACAAGAACTGCGGGCCATAGATGCATTTAATGAGGCGTGGCTGACTACGCACAACTTGGAGTTAAAGTACCTGCTGACCCTGGAACTGCTTGATCTCTATAAGGAAACCGGAAATTATTCGCAGGCCGAAATGACTATGGGTTTATTCATTGAATCGGGAGAAATTAAATCTGATATAATAAACGAAATACATTATCAGTTGGAATATATAAGATTACTGGCTGCGGAGTTGAATCGCCTGGGCATGAACGGACTGCCATATTCCAAGGTGCCGCGATGGATTCGCCTGGAAGTGGAACACGTGTTAAGCATATAAGTCACTTAGGAAGGGAGAAGAAATAATGAAAAAAAGCCAGGAGATTATTGGCCTGCCTGTTTTTTCTATTGTTGACGGGAAAAAAATTGGTCAGGTTAAAGATCTGGTCCTCAATCCAGAGGAGGGCAAACTTGACTTTATTCTGGTAAGCAACGGCAGCTGGTATGTGGGAGCGCGGGTATTACCCTATAAAGCGGTTATGGGCATAGGGCAGCATGCGGTTACTACCGAGAGTGAAAATCTTTTGACCAGCATCAATGAAACATCCAGCGCCAACAGTCTTTTGCAGAGGAATATAGAAATCAAAGGCAACCGGGTTCTAACTAATAAAGGTAATCTTATCGGCGTTATTACCGAATATGAAGTGGATGAATTGAGCGGAAAAATTACCCGTCTGGAATATAGAAGCGCCTATGATGAATCTAGTATTGAAATAATTGATGCCACCCAGGTTTTAACGTATGGTTCTGATGTAATCGTGGTTAAAGAACCTCAGGAAGGGCTAGGGCCTCTGTCATTTACCCCTGCGCCGACCGAAGCCGGCGGGGCTGCTGAAACCGAAGGGGCAGCATTTTTCAAACAGAGACAAAGGCAGTTTTTATTAGGCAAGAAAGTCACCCAGGATATCCGTGATGGTTCCGGCAATGTGTTGATAGCTGAGGGAACCGTGGTTTCGGAAGAAATCATTATAATCGCTGAGAATAATAACAAATATGTGGAGCTGACCCAGTGCGTTAAATAATTAGGGAGTTTTCATATGACGGACTCAACTAAAATAGTCGCCCGGGTTATGTCACTGGTTATAACATCAGTTATATTAAGCCTGGTTTTTGTTTCATTTGCGCTGGCCAGGCGTGATGCTGATACTTATCCCTCCAATATATGGCTGGGAGGGGTATACATAGGCAACCTGACCAGAGAGGAAGCCCTTAACGTAATTACCAACCAGCTGCAGAACACCTGGGGGAAAAACTATCCTTAAAACTTCCCGATAAAAAACTTGAATATGCCCTGGAGAAAATGGGGGTTAATTATGATTACTCAGCCAGCCTGGAAAGGGCAGAAGAGGCGGTAACCGCTAATGAAGGACTTTCCGGGTTATTGCATCATGCCACCATCAGGGGGGCAAAACAGAATATTAATCCAGTATTTAATTTTGATAAATCTTCACTGACTGATCAGTTGAATAGTATTAAATTGCAATATGATAAACCCGCACTTGATGCGCGTGTTATGTATGCCAATGATTACCTGGAATATATTTCTCATCGTGATGGTTATTCCATAAACATTAATAAAAGCCTGGCAAAGATAATGGATTCTCTGTGCCAAGGGTCTTTGGACCCGATAGAATTGGAAATAGAACCCGTATATCCACGCGTAAGATTGGATGACATCAAAGAAGTAAAAGATGTTTTGGGAATCAGCTTAATGAAGCTGCCGGGAACAGCTGAACAGTATAAAGCCCTTCAGACCAGCATAAATGGAGTAATATTCATGCCGGATGAAAGCTTTACCCTGGCTTCATTTCTGCAGGATGGATGGGCATCGAACCAGCAGTTATGCCAGCTGGTCGATAAAACTATAACGGAAGCATGCACAGAGGCTGGACTGAAGGTGGAAGGAACTCCGGGCTATTATACCAATACCCTGGAAGATCCCATATTGCTGGCAGCTTCGCTCGATAAGAACAGCCTTATCATTAAGATTTACGGTTGTCAGACTGAGGAAGGGAAAGAAATAAAATATATTAAAGAAAAAGAAAAGATAGAACCGGGGGTACAATTCAAAACCGACCGGCATATTAGCCCCAACCAGCGCGTTATAAAACGGGAAGGAACCCCTGGCTTGGTGGACAGACAATATCGAGTGGTTAAACTGCATGGCAAAGTAATTGAAAAGACCCTCTTATCCGAGCAAACCACACCGGCTGTTGACACTATTATCCTGGTAGGACCGGGAACAATCAAAAAGTAAACAACTGCAACGTGCATATGTTATAATAATTGGAACATAAACAAGGAGGAAAACGCATGGAGGAGTTAAAAAAACAGGTTATCGGGGAAATGCTGCGCACCCTGCTGTGGATTGCTATAGCTATGGGAGCTGGAATAGGCGTCCACTATGTTATTTGGTAGGCGTTAAGGCTCTTCTCGATGTCATAAATTTGAATCAAGCGGTAAAAGATAAGGGTGGCATTAATACTGCCCTTATTTTTATTGACAATATTGGATACCATATTTATACTAAATATATAAATACCCATGGGGGGTATTACACAATGCCGGAAGCGGAAAATAATACCCAAAAGGTTTTATTGATGCGTCTTAGACGTATTGAGGGGCAGGTACGTGGTGTGCAGCGCATGATTGAAGACGGCAGTGATTGTGGCGAAATTCTTAACCAGATTGCCGCTGTTAAAGCAGCGGTAAACCGGGTAGGTATCTTAATATTTGAAAACCATGCTAAAGACTGCATCCTGCGTAATGTAAGTCAAAGTCCCTCCGATGAAGAATTCAAAGAAATTTTCACTATGATGGGCAGGCTGCTCAGATAAAAGAAGAAGGAGGTAATACGATGTCTGAGGTTGCAAGCGTGAATCAAGACACCTGGGAAAAAGAAGTGGTACAATCTGAACTTCCGGTGATGGTGGACTTTTGGGCTCCCTGGTGCGGACCTTGTAAAATGTTGGGGCCGACCATAGATACCCTGGCAGGTGAGAATGCTGGTAAGATTAATGTAGTCAAAGTAAATGTGGACGAAAATAAAGCCTTGGCGGTTCAATTTGGCGTACGCGGCGTTCCCACCCTGGCCTTTTTCAAAGGAGGATCTGAAGTTAAACGCATCGTGGGCGCTCAGGGAAAAAGCCAGCTGCAGCAGGCAATTGATGACGTAATTAAATAGAGAGACGAAAAGCTCGGCTTGATTCTATCACAAGCCGGGCTTATTTTTTTGTTTCAATTCTTTTTAAGAACTCAGCGATTTTTATTTCATAACCGTTTCTGCCAGGTTGATAAAAAGTACTTCCCCGGGCTTCTTCGGGCATATATTCCTGGGCTATGTAGCCGCCATAATCGTGGGGATATCTGTATCCCTGACCATGGCCCAGCAAAGAACCGGCTTTAGAATGCGAAGCATCAGCCAGGTGTTTGGGGACCTGAATTTTTTTGCTCTGGCGTACGAAGTTCATGGCCTGGTCAATGGCGGTTTTACTGCTGTTGCTCTTAGGGGCTGTGGCCAGGTATATAGTGGCTTCGGCTAATGGAATCCGTGCTTCGGGTAAACCCACGAAATCGACTGCCTGCGCAGCGGCAGCAGCTATCGATAAGGCATAAGGGTCAGCTAACCCGATATCTTCAGCGGCATGAACAATAATGCGGCGGGCTATGAATTTGGGATCTTCTCCGCCTTCCAGCATTACCGCCAGCCAAAAAAGAGCGGCGTCAGGATCTGAACCCCGGATGCTTTTAATATAAGCGGATATGGTGTCATAATGATAGTCTCCGCTGCGGTCATAATTAAGCATGGGACGAGACATAATCATCTGCAGCATGTCCGCGGTTATAGTCATGCTCTTCGCTCTATCCACGTCCAGAAATGAGTTCACGGCTGTTTCAACAATATTCAGGGCCATGCGGCCATCGCCTTTACAAGCAGCAGCCAGCCAGTCCAAACTTTCCTGCTCAATCGCTATATTGTATTCACCCAGGCCTCTTTCTTTATCTGCAAGGGCATGTTTTACCACTTGAGTTATCGCCGTTTCGTCAAGGGGTTCCAGGATATATATTTTCATTCTGGATAACAAAGCGTTGTTTAATTCATACAGGGGATTCTCAGTGGTGGCGCCTATAAGCAGGAGGGTTCCGTCTTCTACAAACGGCAGCAGCACATCCTGCTGGCTTTTGTTAAAGCGGTGGATTTCATCAACAAACAGAATGGTTCGCTGCAGGTGGTATTTTAAACGATCGGAAGCTTCAGCGGCAGTGCGTTTGATATCACTGACTCCGCTGGTAACCGCGGGCAGAAAATCAAAATAGGAATTGGTGGCTGAAGCAATTACCCGCGCTATACTGGTTTTGCCTGTTCCGGGAGGACCATACAGTACGAAAGAATGCAGCTGGTCTTTTTCAATCGCACGGCGGAGTACGGAACCGCGGGCTACTGCCTTTTGTCCAACCACCTCGTCCAGATTGCGGGGACGCATGCGGTAAGCCAGAGGGGCATTATTGTTCACTATTTTATCCCGGTTGGTATCAAAGAGATCCATTTAAGCCTCCAAATCAGTCTGTTGAAAATATTATAAAACAGAATAAATGTTTGCACCAGGTTACAGTGACTTGATTTACTCGGTTTTTGATGGTAATACTAAGAAATGGACGCAGAAGACACGGGATTTGTGTCAACTGCGAAATTTGTATTAGCAGATTGTCTGCTAAATTAATTTGTGGGGAGAAAACAAGTGAAGACAGCGGTTTTAATGAGCGGCGGGGTGGACAGCTCGCTGGCGGCGTTATTGCTTCAAGAGCAAGGTCATGAGATCATTGGCCTTACCATGATAAATTGGCATGAAGAAGTAGCCGAAAAGGGCAGGGAAGCTGCAGAATTACTGGGAATTCAACATTATGTGGCCGACCTGCGCGTCCTTTTTCAACAAAAGGTGATCGATTATTTCTGTAAAGCATATGAAAAAGGGGATACCCCCAATCCATGCGTGGAGTGCAACCGTCACATAAAGTTTGGCGCACTGCTGGATGCTGCGCTTAGAATTGGCTGCGACAAGGTAGCCACAGGGCATTATGCCCGGGTAGAGTATGATGATCAGCGGGAACGCTATTTATTAAGGAAAGGGTTGGATGTATCCAAGGACCAGAGTTATTTTCTCTGGGCTCTGAACCAGGACCAGCTAAGTCATATTATTTTTCCCCTGGGGGAGATGCGTAAAGAAGGCGTAAAAAGACTGGCACGGGAAAAGGGATTGCCCGCCGCGGACAGCCGAGAAAGCCAGGAGATATGTTTTATCGAAAATGATTACCGTGATTTTATTCGTGACAGGATTTATTACCAGGAAGGCGAGATAGTTGACAGGCGGGGGCAGGTTCTGGGGCGTCATCAGGGATTGCCTTTTTACACTGTCGGCCAGCGCAGGGGATTAGGAATTGCTGCCGGGAGTCCTGTTTATGTTTGTGCAATGGAATATGCACAGAATAGGCTGATTTTAGACCAGGAGGAAACGCTTTATAAGTCTGAACTGATCAGCAGGCATAACAATTATGTTATGTTTGATGAATTACAAGCTCCTATGAGGGTTAACGCCAAAATACGCTATGCCGCCAGAGCAGCCGAAGCGGTCATTTATCCGCTGGAAGATGGAAATGTGCGGGTTGAATTTACCGATCCCCAACGGGCTATAACCCCGGGGCAGTCGGTAGTTTATTACCAAGGGGATTATGTTGTAGGCGGGGGAATAATTGTGTAATCAGTCTTGTTTAGATTTGGGTGTATAGCTGTACCAGAGCAATGAAACAATGAACAAAAACGGGGTGAACCATATCATAAATTTGGCACCCAACAAAGGGCAAAGCATTAAATATAAAGCACCAACAATCATTAATATATTATCTTTATCAGGTTTTTTCATGTAATCACCTCTTTTACTATTATATACATCTAAAATAAATAATTGAACAAAAATTGATAATTAAGATTACTATAAGCGGTTGTTAACCGCATTTTTTATTTTCTGCAGTAAAGACTAAGAAAGAAAAATATAGAGAGAGGGGAGATTAATGTGAAACTGCGCCGATTAATAAACCTGCCGGTTTTTGATGAACACACAGCTCAGATTGTTGGCAGGGTGATTAAAGCAGTAATAGGCGATGATTTTAGGTTATCCTATCTGGTTATTGAGAGTCCGCAGGGTTACGGGATACTGCGCAGACAGGATCTGCAGTTGAGCAACGATGCGGTATGCATTAAAAACATAAGAAGTATTAAACCCTACAACAACAGGGAAGAATTATCCATATATAACCGCAAAATCGGAGATACGGTGTATGATCACACCGGCAGAGAACTGGGTATTGTCAGTGATTTTGTCCTGGCGCCTGATGTTTATCAGATACGCGGGGTGGAATTATCGCGCGGCGCCATAAAAGATATGCTGAACGGGCGCAGCGAAGTGGAACTGAATAGTATTTCCTGGAAAAGCCCGCTTACGGCAGTAGCCAGGTTGGAAGGGAGCGAATTAAATGATAATTAGATGTCCCATATGCGGGGGGTCGCAGGTAGGAAAAGTGGGCAGTGAACAGTATTACTGCTGGAACTGTTTTATGGAATTTAATTACAATAAGGGCCGCATTAATCTGTATGAGGTGGCCGAAGACGGCAGTTTAATCGCTATGGATCGTTCGCCGGAATTGTTATAGAGGTGATGGGCGCTTGCTGCAGGTTAACGGCCGCAAAATTTTGCGTTATATAATATTTATGGCGGTGCTGGCCGCCGTTTTTTCTTTTTTTTATCTGGTTCGCGAGGTGGTGCTGGTTTTCTTTTTAGGCGCCTTTCTAGCCTACCTTCTTTACCGCCCTGTTAATTGGATTGAGAAAAAGGGCATTAAACGAGTATGGGCAATTTTAATCCTGTATCTTTTAGCAGGGGTATTGCTGGCAACTGCTTTGTATCTGATCATACCCGGTATGGTTAAAGAATTAACCACATTGGCCAGGTTGTATCCTGAATATGCAAAACAGGTTCAGGATATGCTGGGCAGGATTGATGACATGAATATGCCCGGCCAGCTTAACGAACTATGCCGTCAAAACCTGGGAAAGATAGAGAAAGGAATTTACGCCGCTTTAAATGGGTTCCTCAGCGGGATATATATTTTTATGGGTAAAGTATTGGCTCTGGTATTTTCACCCATTCTGGCTTTCTACATGTTAAATGATTGGGAAAAAATCCGCGATGTCTTTCTGGGGTTATTCACGCCGTCCGCCCGCCGGGAAGCCAGTTTGATGGGCAACCAAATTGATAATGTCTTGATTGAATTCCTTAAAGGGCATCTGATGATAGCCAGCATGGTCGGCCTGGCAGTAGGCCTGGCAGCATGGATTCTGGGGGTAAGGTTTCCGCTTTTGATCGGTGTGGTAGTAGGGATTTGCGATCTTATACCGTATTTCGGTCCATTCCTGGGGGCTGTCCCGGCGGTGGCCCTGGCCTTATCCCAGTCGTTGCGGCTGGCTATCTATATCACTATCGCTATGGTGATTATTCAGCAGGCAGAGAGCAACTTGATTACTCCCCGAATAATGAGTGACAGGCTGGGTTTGCATCCTCTGGTAATAGTTTTTGCCTTGCTATGCGGGGGCAAGCTTCTGGGAATATGGGGTATGCTGTTTGCGGTTCCGCTGGCGGCGGTATTGAAAGTAATTTTAAACCGGGCTTACCTGTGGCTAATAGATTATTGAGGCCGAGAAGTTGACAGCAGGAAACATATCCGTGAAAATAAATGCGTAGACTTTTCGGGACGGAGGAGGACAGGCCCTTGTGGAGCAGTAAGGATATCAGAGCAACTTTTCTCAATTATTTTCAGGATAAAGGACATACCGTTGTAGAGAGTTCGTCACTGGTGCCGGTGAACGACCCTACCCTGCTTTTCAGCAATGCCGGGATGAACCAGTTTAAAGACGTTTTCCTGGGGATCGACCAGCGTAATTATGTGCGCGCCACCACTTCACAAAAATGTGTGCGTGCGGGAGGAAAACATAACGACCTGGATACGGTAGGCCGCACCGCCCGTCACCATACCTTTTTCGAAATGCTGGGCAACTTTTCTTTCGGCGATTATTTTAAACGAGACGCCATTAATTACGCCTGGGAATTTCTGACCGGGGTGATGGAACTGCCCAAAGAACGCCTGTGGGTTACCATTTACCAGGATGATGATGAGGCTGATGCCCTCTGGCGGGAAGTAACCGATGTCAGACCGGAACGGATTCTGCGCCTGGGGGAAAAGGATAATTTTTGGGCTATGGGAGATACCGGGCCATGTGGTCCCTGCAGCGAAATACATTACGACCGCGGGCCGGAATATGCCTGCTCTCCTGAGTGTGCCCTGGGGGTCTGTGATTGTGACCGCTGGCTGGAAATATGGAACCTGGTATTTATGCAGTTTAACCGGGATGAGGAAGGCAGATTAAGTTCCCTGCCCCGGCCCAGCATAGACACCGGCATGGGACTTGAACGGCTTACCTCGGTACTGCAGGGTGTAGACAGCAATTTTGATACCGACCTTTTTACACCTATTATTAAGTTTGTCGAAGAACTAACCGGTAAAAAGTACGACCGTGGTGAAGGAGGTTTCGCTTTCCGCGTTATCGCCGACCACAGCCGGGCCTGTACGTTTTTAATAGCTGATGGCGTTCTGCCCGGCAATGAAGGCCGGGGATATGTATTGCGCAGGATTTTGCGCCGGGCGGTTCGTTTTGGCCGTTCCCTGGGGATAGAGGAAGCTTTCCTGTATAAGAGTGTTGATGTGGTATGTAAATTGATGCAGGAAGCTTATCCTGAACTAAATGAAAAGAAGGACTTCATAAAAGACGTAATAAAACTGGAAGAGGAACGCTTCCTGCTGACTTTATCCGAAGGTTTAAAGAAAGTGGAGGAAATAATTAAAAACCTCCGCAAAGAGAACTTGCAGATAATAAGCGGGCAGGACGCTTTTATGATGTACGATACCTACGGTTTCCCCCTGGATTCACTGGAAGACCTAGCGGAAGAAAATGGTCTGACGGTGGATAAAGACGGGTTTGCCAATTGTATGGAAGAACAAAGAAAACGGGCGCGCCAAGCTGGCAAGGGTGAAAACGCCTTTGCCAGAGAAATGCTTCTGTCGGAGCTTTTTACGGGCCAGGCCGCCACAAAATTTGTGGGTTATGATAGTTTGCGCCAAACTTCTGAAGTTCTGGTCTTAGTAGCGGACGGTCAGCTAAGGGATAAGGCTGAAGACCAGGAGGTAATAATCCTTGTCGCAGAAACGCCTTTTTACGCGGAGAGCGGGGGGCAGGTCGCTGATGCGGGCGTTATCCGGGGTAAAAACGGCAGTATTGCAGTTGATGATGTACAGAAGGTAGCGGGATGGATTGCCCATTACGGCAAATTGCAGGGCAGCATGCAGAAAGGCGAAATGGTGTCACTGGAAGTGGACGAAAAGCGCCGTCTTAATACCGCCAGGAATCATACCGCTACCCACCTTTTGCACAAGGTTTTGCGAGAAGTCCTGGGTGATCACGCCCAGCAAAAAGGTTCGATGGTGGAACCGGAACGATTACGTTTTGATTTTTCTCATCTGGCTTCTTTGTCGGTCTTTGAATTGCAAACGATTGAAAAAAAGGTGAACCAGGCCTTATGGCAGCTGTATGAAGTTAATACGGTTGTAAGCGATGTTAAAACGGCCCGTGAAATGGGAGCCATGGCCTTGTTCGGAGAAAAGTACGGGGATGAAGTCAGGGTGGTAAAGGTGGGAGAATTTAGCCTGGAACTTTGCGGCGGAACCCACGTCAAAAACACTGGACAGATAGGTATATTTAAGATAACCAGCGAAGGCAGTATCGGTTCCGGTTTGAGAAGAATCGAAGCGGTCAGCGGAGAATATGCGCTGGAATATTTAAATGAAGCCGAAGCGAGGCTGAAGGCCGCAGCTCAGGCGGCGCGTACCAGTCCGGAAGATTTAGGCCATCGTATCGAAGTTCTAAATCGCAGCCTAAAAGATAAAGATAAGGAAATTGAAGCTTTAAAAACCAAGTTATCCAGCGCGTCCAGCCAGGACCTGGTTAATCAGGTCAGGGAAATAAAGGGAGCCAATGTTTTAATTGCGGCTGTAAGCGGGCAGGACATTAACACTTTACGGCAGCAGGCTGAGACATTACGGGATAAGTTAGGCAGTGCCGTTGTCTTATTGGGTGCGGTTGTCGAAGAAAAAGTAGCGCTGGTTGCCTTTGTCAGCAAAGACCTGGTTTTGCGGGGACTTCATGCCGGCAAACTGGTAGGTGAAGCAGCTCGGATAGCCGGCGGCGGCGGGGGCGGACGTCCCGATATGGCCCAGGCCGGAGGCAAGGATACCGCAAAACTAGGTGAAGCTCTGGACAAGGCTCGTGAATTGGTAGAAAAAACCCTGATTTAAACAAAGGAGAAACAGAAGCTGGTATAGAAATTTATAACCGGAGGGGGTGTTGTTTATGCCTCATACCGGCAATACGGTAAGTTTCCAGCGGGATCGGGAAGATGAGAGCCGGGTGGATGCTATACTGAAAGCGGTTTATCAATCCCTGGAAGAAAAGGGCTATAATCCGGTTAATCAGTTGGTAGGATATATGATATCCGGCGACCCGGCGTACATAACCAGCCATAAAGATGCCCGCAGCCTTATCTGCAAGGTAGACCGGGATGTAATCATGGAAATTTTGCTGAAAAACTATTTGAAATTATAGAGCAAGGATTGCCACGCTTTCGGCTCGCAATGACAACCAAGCTATATTGGGTCATTGCGAGAGCGAAGGGACGCGGTAATCCAGAGTTAGAAACGATAAAACTATTTGACGCTCTGGAACCCAATTATTATGGGTTTTTTTATTCTACTCAGGAGGTTTGCCGTTTTGCGCATAATGGGACTCGATTTGGGGGAAAAAAGGATCGGGGTGGCATTGAGTGATCCTATGGGATGGACAGCCCAGGCTCATTCCGTGCTGCAGCGAGGCAATAACTCCTGCCGGGTTATTGCCGACTTATGCGCAGAATACGATGTGGAGGGAATAGTATTAGGATGGCCGCTGAATATGAACGGTACGGCCGGACCCAAGGCAGCGGAGGCTGAGGATTTTGCCAGGCAGCTGACCGAATGTACAGGCCTGAAGGTGGAATTGCAGGATGAAAGGTTGACAACGAAAACCGCGGAAAGGGTACTATTGCAAGCCGATGTTTCCCGTAAGAAACGGCGGCAGGTGATTGACAAGATGGCGGCGGCTTATATCCTGCAGGTTTACCTGGATAGTCATAAGGACCATAAAGGTATGATTTGACAAAGGTTCAGGGAGATATTAGAATAGCCTTAGTTTTTTGAAAGAGGTGGAGAAATGAGCAATGAAGAATACTTAGAGGATGATGATTTTTCTATACTGGTTCTGGTTGATGATGAAGGTGTCGAACATCAATTTGAATTACTGGCTGAACTGGAAATAGAAGATGACAAGTATCGCGTGCTTGTTCCTATTGATGAAGATGAGGAAGAGGACGAGGATGCCGAAGTGGAAATAGTTATTCTGAAGGTTGTTTATGATGAAGATGGTAATGAGTTATTAGCCGATATTGATGATGATGAAGAATGGGAAATGGTGCTGACGCCTGGCAGGAACTGGTGGAGTCTGAAGAACTATAATAGAGAAATGTATTCAGCAATGCTGCAGAGGCCGAAAGGCCTCTTTTTTATGTTAGGCAAAAGTCCGGTAATGGAGTAAAATGTATAAGTCAGAGATTTTATGTCATATATTATTATAACGTTATATTAGGGGGGCGCCAAAATTTGTCCGGCGGTAAATGGAAAACGGCCCTGGTCGTAAGCCTGGTGATCCTGTTCGGTAGTTGTTCAGCTATAGTACTCTATTTTTATCAGGTTTTTTATCTAACGGAACGTTTTCTGCCCGGAGTGGAAATCGCTTCGATACCAGTCAGCGGCTTAAGCCGCCAGGAAGCGCTAAATGTGCTGGATAATGCGGCGGCGGGCGCGGCTCAATGCCGGGCGATTTTTTTCATGATAATTACATATACGAAGTGAAGTTTTCTGATCTGGCGGTAAAGTTGGACAGCGTCATCTGGTTGATGAGGTATGGCTTAAAGAAAGGGAACGTAGTTTCAGTTCTAAACTGTTCAATATGGATGGCGCTCATATAATTGCTTATCCGGCCAAAATTGTTTATAAATCAGAAGTGATTACCCGGATGGGACATGAGTGGGATGCTAAACTGGGAAAACAAGCGGTTGACGCCCGTCTGGAAATGGACCCGGAACGAGGGTTGATAGTGGTTCCTGACAGCCCAGGCACAAAGGTTAATCTTTCTGAGACAATGGCTGAGCTGCCCCGTTACTGGGGTGAAATGGACGAATTACGGATACCTATAATTATGAATGAAAAGCAGCCCCGGGTTAAAGCTCAGGATCTGCAGGGGATGGGGGAACTGTCCAGCTTTAGCACCTGGTTTAATACCAGTGAAGAGAACCGCTCACATAACCTGCGTTTGGCGGCGGCCGGTATTAATGGCAGTATGATTGAGCCAGGAGAGGTGTTTTCGTTCAATTCCAAAGTTGGCCCGCGAACATACGAGAATGGCTTTAGTGATGCTATGGTAATCGTAGGAGACAAATTCGAATTGGGGGCTGGAGGAGGAGTATGCCAGGTTTCAACCACTCTTTACAATGCCTGCCTTTTAGCTGGTTTGGAGATTGTTGAACGGCACAATCATAACCTGGCCGTTTCGTATGTCCCTCTGGGAAGAGATGCCACTGTATATTACGGGGCCCAGGACTTTAAGTTTAAAAACAACACCGCCTCACCGGTTTATTTAAGGGCTTATACCCTGGGAGGCAAGTTGATAATGCAGGTATATGGAAACACGTTTTTTAAACAAAAAATAGGGTTAAGCTCGACAGTTGACCAGGTAATAGATTTTAAGGAAGTATACGAGGTGAGCAAAGATTTGCCGCCAGGCAAAACCAGGGTGGATCATGCTGGTATTCCTGGCTATTCGGTCAGGTCATACCGTAGTTTTTATGACAGCCAGGGCAAACTTGTCAGGCAGGAGCAAATAGGGCGCGATTACTACAGACCGCTTAACAAATTGATATATACCGGGCCCAAAGTTCAGAACTCTGCCAATGACATACCAGATAATAAGATTGAAGAAACCGTAGAACCACCCTCAGATGAAGGACAGGCCCCGCCAGAAGGGGAGACAAGCACAATGAACGAGGTTTCAACCGAACCGCAGTTATAGATGACTTTCACAATCAACAGTTAATGTTGAGTAAATGATTGTATTTCAGGGGTATGAAATGAGTGAGACAAGTTTGGTGAGAAGAACTAAAAAAAGAAGTCCTCTTAAATTACTATTAGTAATTCTGGCAATGATTTTACTTATAGCCTTGGGAACGGCTAAATTTATAAAAAGCCAGTATGCCCCAATGTCCCCCGGTGATACCAAACAGGTAGATGTAGTGATTCCCCCCCAGAGCAATGCTCACCAAATAGGAGCTATATTGTATGAAAAGGGTCTGATCCGGAATGAAAAGGCGTTTCTAATATATATACGCCGTAATCAATTAGATAACCGGCTGTTAGCAGGACATTACAGGTTAAGCCGCGGCCAGTCGCTGCAGGAGATTGCTGAAGTTATTACCCAGGGCAAGGTAGCAGGTATAAATTTCACCATACCGGAAGGCTTTACGGTAAAACAGATCGGCGATTTGCTGGTTAATAAAAAAATCTGTACGCATGAGGATTGGAACAAAGCTGTTAATCAACACTACAATTATGATTTTCTCAAAGACGTCTCACCCTATAATTTAACCCCGCTTGAAGGATATCTTTTTCCGGATACGTACTCTATTTCAGAATCAACCACGTCTGAACAGATAATTAAACAGATGTTGAACAATTTCCGGCAGCACTGGAGCAGGGAAGTATCCCTTCGAGCCAGGCGGCGAGGAATGAGTGTCAAGGAAACCATAATTATAGCTTCGATTATTGAGAAAGAGGCTAAACAGGCTGATGAACGATGCAGGATTTCGGGTGTAATCCATAACCGCCTGCAGCAAGGTATGATGCTGCAGCTTTGTCCTACCGTCTTATATTGCCTGGGGCAGGAAAATAAAGATAATGTGAGCTACGAGGATCTTCAGGTTGATTCTCTCTATAATACCTACAAATACCCTGGTCTGCCGCCCGGACCTATATCCTGCCCCGGCGCCGCCTCGATTTCTGCCGCTCTTAATCCGGAAAAACATAATTACTATTATTATGTTTCCAAAGGCGATGGCAGCCATTACTTTTCCAAGACCTATTCTGAGCACCTCGCCGCGCAGAGAAAATACAGCAAGTAAGAAAAAGTTATTGGCCGTGTTTAATCGTTCTCTTTATCTCCCAAAAACAGGAGGATATGCAATGAAAGCTCCGGAGCTTGTAATGCCCGCGGGCAGCCTGGAAAAATTGAAAACCGCTTTGGTATTTGGTGCTGACAGTGTTTATGTGGGAGGCAAAGATTATAGCCTGCGAGCCTTTGCCGGTAATCTTGACCTGGACGAAATACGCCAGGGACTAGCGTTTGCCAGGACCAGAGGACAGAAGGTTTATATTACCGTCAATATCCTGGCCCGTAATCGTGATTTAAAGGATATGCCATCCTATTTGGAAGCTTTGGCTGACATTGGGGTTGACGGGATCATCGTATCAGACCTGGGAGTCCTGCGTCTGGCAAAACAATATGCCCCGGATATACCCTTAACCATCAGTACCCAGGCCAATATAAGCAACTATGAAGCAGCCGCCTTTTACCGCGACCTTGGCGCCACGAGGCTGGTGCTGGCCCGTGAATTAAGCCTGGAAGAAATAGCCGATATTAAAGAGCGTGTTGCTGCCGAAATCGAAGTATTCATTCATGGCGCTATGTGCGTATCTTATTCCGGGCGTTGTCTATTGTCCCACTATATGACGGGGCGCAGCGGCAACCGCGGAGAATGTGCCCACCCCTGCCGCTATAAATATACCTTGATGGAGGAAAAAAGGCCGGGGCAGTATTTCCCTATTGAAGAGGACGAACGCGGCAGCTATATTTTGAATTCCTGTGACCTGTGTTTGATTGAATACCTGCCGGAGTTAATTGAAATAGGCATAGATGCTTTCAAGGTGGAAGGACGCATGAAAAGCCCCCTGTATGTTGCCAGTGTAGCCGGGGTTTACCGGCAGGCTATAGATAAATTTGTTCACAGCTTGAAACCCTTTGCGGAATCAGAAAAGGAGAATTGGATAAAGGAACTGGCAAAAACCGCCACCCGTCCTTTTGCTAATGGTTTTGTTGCCGGCGATCATCCTGATTTGCAGGATATTTATAAAGATAAGCCCCCGGAAAGGGCTGCTTTTTGCGGGATAGTTAAGGGTTGGGATCAGGAGAACTTGCGGGCAGAGGTTGAACAGCGCGGGAATTTTGGTCCTGGTGACCGGCTGGAATTTCTGCTGCCTGGCAATAGAATTAAGCCGGTAGACTTGGAATCGTTGTATGACGCGGAAGGTAATCTGGTGGATCGTGCCCGTCATGCTCAACAGGTTGTTTATATTCCATGTGAAGAAAGCATTCCGGTTTGCTCCATATTAAGAAGGTTGGAAAACAGAGATGAGTGACAAGATCTTCCTTCAAGTCAAGCCTGAACATATAGATATGCTCACGAGGATAATCGAAGCCTTTGATCACCTGGGGGTTGTATCTACCTTGAATCGTGAAGAAGGCCTGGTAATGATCAGGGGTACAAAAGACACTATCCCGGAAATATATGGAATCCTGCCCACACTGCCGTTCCCAGTAAAAATAGAAGTGGACTTGCCCCAATAAACAGTATAACTCCCCCTGTACAGGCAAAGCTAATTATAAAGCTTGATACAGGGGGAATATTATTTTGAACAGGCAGCGCGGCTTGTTAATGTTGGTTTTGTTTCTATTAGCCTATATGGGGTTGGCGGGGAGAATAGCCTGGTTTCAACTGGTGCGTGGTGAAAAATTGAGCCGTGAGGCGGTAGCCATGCGCAGCCGCGCTATTGTATTAAAGGAATATGACCGGGGTGAAATACTGGATCGCAACTCACTGCCTCTTACCGATCTTAAGACAACCACCGCTTTATATTGTCTTCCCGGACTGCTTAAAGATAATAATCAAGACTTCAATTCTCCTATGTACGCTTCACCTAAGAACCAGGAACTAAGCAGCAAGTTAGCTCAAATATTGGATAAAGATAAAAAAGATATTGAAATGACAATTTCTCAGGCGCGGCATTCGGGTCATGGTTTTGTGCGTCTGGCCTCTGACTTAAACCCGCAGGAGCAACATAGCTTGAATAATTCTCAGCTTACCGGTGTTATAGTGGCTCCAGAACTTAAACGCTACCAGGACAACGGTTTTTGTGTACATCTCCTCGGTTATGTCGGAGGGGGGAATCCCCCAAGAGGTCAGGCGGGGCTGGAAAAGGCGTATGATCAGATTTTTGCCCGGAGCAGCAAAAACCAGGCATTAACTTCGGTATTTGATGCCCGCGGCCTGGCCATTCAGGGCCTGATGTTCAAGGTCAGGCAGGAGCAGGATAATCAAAGCGCCCTTGGTTTAACCCTGGATAAACGTATTCAGACCATCGTTGAGGAATCAATGAATAAAAGGGTTAACAAAGGCGCGGTTGTGGTAATGGATGTGAAAAGCCGGGAAATATTGGCTATGGCCAGCCGGCCCGCTTTTAATCCTTACCGGGTAGAAGATTATATCAACGACAATCAAGGCAGTCTGAATAACCGAGCCCTTATGGCGTATCACCCGGGCTCGCTTTTTAAAATGGCAGTGGCCACATCTTTATTGGAGAAGAAAATGGTCAGCCTTGATGATTATTTTCAATGTGACGGCGAGTACAGGTTTAATGACGAAGTGGCTATATCCTGTTGGAAAGAGGGGGGGCATGGCAATATTACTTTTAAAAAGGCTTTCGCATCTTCCTGCAACTCAGTCTTTATACAAGCTGCGCTCAAGCTGGGGCGCAAAAACCTTTTGGATATGGTTGAACGGCTGCACCTGACTGATGATACACTAGGTGGTTATTCGGTTAAATCGGATTCCTATGTGAAGATTGATGCGGGCGATCCGGCTATGGGTAATGCTGCTATAGGCCAAAAGGGCGTCATGTTAAGTCCCCTGCAAATATGTTCATTGGTAGCCAGTATTGCCGATGATGGTTGCTGGCGCAGTCCTCAGCTGGTTAAATACTTTGTTGATGGAAAAGGCAAACGTACTGTGATTACCCCTGAACCCAAACAACGCTTGTTCAGTCGGGAAACATCTAAAAACATGCGGATTTTAATGGAATCGGTTATAAATGAAGGAACCGGGAAAAACGCCGCCATGTTGGAAATGCCTGTTGCAGGCAAAACCGGTACCAGTCAAAGCGGGCGCATCAGTATTGATGGAGAAGAAATACTTGATACCTGGTTTGCAGGATATTTCCCGGCTAATAATCCCCGCTGGGCAATAGTCGTGCTGGTTGAACAAGGCAAATCCGGAGCCGAAGACGCGGCGCCGGTATTCAAAGAAATAAGTCAGGGTATGTTGAACCTGTTTTCAACTGCCGCAAGTGAATAATACCAATTCATACCTTACTCAGGCCTTCTTTGTCGTCCGTTAATATTACCGCTGCCCATACCAATTTGACTAATATTGACTAAAAAATAATTGGTTAATATAATAATACTAAAGGCAATCATCATTGCGACAGAAAAATAGGTGTTATTTGACTTAATTTTGACTTTATTAAACCAAAAGATTGGTGGAGGTGATTTTGTGAACATTGAACGTTTTACGCAAAAATCCCGGCAGGCTCTGGGTGAGGCACAGCAGTTGGCTGCCGAAAAACATCATCAGGAAGTAAGCGGTAAGCACCTGCTGCTGGCTTTGCTGCAGCAGGAGGAGGGCCTAAGCGGCAGGATTTTTGAACAAGCCGGTATTGATACCAGAATGCTGGCCGGGCATATAGATAATTTACTGGATAAGGCGCCTGCGGTTTACGGTTATGAAGGCGCGGTAGTTTTAAGCGGCGCCCTGGCGCGAGTCTTAAGCCAGGCGGAAAAGGAAGCCGCAGGCCTAAAAGATGACTATATAAGCGTGGAGCATCTCTTACTTGGTTTGACACAGGAAGCGGAAAATGATCTGCGCCAGCTGCTTACCCGGATGGGCATTAATAGAGACCTAATACTAGGTTCTCTGCGCCGGGTCAGAGGTTCACAGCGGGTTAGTTCGGATAATCCGGAAGAAAGCTACGAAGCTCTGCAGCGCTACGGGCGTGATCTGACCCAGCTGGCCCGGGAAGGCAGGCTTGACCCAGTTATAGGCCGGGATGATGAGATACGCCGGGTCATGGAAATATTATCGCGGCGCACCAAGAACAACCCGGTTTTAATCGGTGAACCGGGAGTGGGGAAAACGGCTATAGTTGAAGGGCTTTCCCGCCGTATAGTCGCTGGAGATGTTCCCGAGGGTCTAAAAAATAAACAATTGGTAGCATTGGATATGGGATCACTGGTAGCCGGGGCCAAATATCGGGGTGAATTTGAAGAAAGACTCAAGGCGGTACTTAAGGAAATCGAGGAATCTCACGGACAGATAATTCTGTTTATTGATGAACTGCATACCGTAGTGGGAGCGGGTGCGGCCGAAGGAGCTATGGACGCCAGCAATTTATTAAAACCAATGCTGGCCCGGGGTGAGCTGCGGGCAATAGGGGCTACCACCATTGCCGAATACCGTAAACATATCGAAAAAGACGCCGCTTTGGAAAGGCGTTTTCAGCCGGTAATTGTAAATCCTCCCTCGGTGGAGGATACGATTTCCATACTGCGGGGATTGAAAGAACGCTATGAGGTGCACCACGGGGTGCGCATCCAGGATGCGGCCCTGGTAGCTGCAGCAGTGTTATCAGACAGGTACATTTCTGACCGCTTTCTGCCCGATAAAGCTATTGATCTGATGGATGAAGCCGCCGCCCGCCTGCGTACTGAGATTGACAGCATGCCAACCGAGCTGGATGAGATTACCCGCCGCATAATGCAGCTGGAAATAGAGGCGGCAGCTCTGGAAAAAGAAAAAGACAGCGCTTCACACGAACGCCTGGAAGAGATATTGAAGGATTTACAGGATCTGAAAGGTGAGGCAGACCTGATGCAGACCCAGTGGCAGGCAGAAAAAGAGGCCATATCCCGGCTGCGCCAGATAAAACGCGCGATAGAGGACACCCGCATGGAAATGGAGAGGGCCGAACGGGAATATGACTTGAATCGTATTGCCGAATTAAAATACGGTAAATTAAACGAACTGGAACGCAAGCTAAAAACTGAAGAAGAACAGCTGGCAGGCAAACAGAAACATAATATGCTTTTAAAAGAAGAAGTTGATGCTGAAGATATTGCCCGTGTGGTAAGCCGCTGGACCGGTATTCAAGTGAGTCGTCTTATGGAGGGTGAAAGGGAAAAACTGAGCCACCTGGAGGAGATTCTGCACCAGAGGGTTATAGGACAGGAAGAAGCCGTGGTGGCTGTTGCTGATGCGGTGATTCGCTCCCGCAGCGGATTAAAAGACCCTAACCGCCCGGTAGGCAGCTTTATTTTCCTCGGTCCTACCGGAGTGGGTAAGACTGAATTATCAAAAGCCCTGGCCGAGGCGCTTTTTGATGATGAAAAGAACATTATCCGCCTGGATATGTCTGAATATATGGAAAAGCACAGCGTGGCCCGATTGATAGGCGCGCCTCCCGGCTATGTCGGATATGAGGAAGGCGGTCAGCTTACCGAAGCTATCAGGCGCCGCCTTATTCAGTAATTTTGTTTGACGAAATTGAAAAAGCGCATAATGATGTTTTCAATGTACTGCTGCAGATACTGGATGACGGCCGTTTGACCGACGGCAAAGGACGCCTGGTGGATTTTCGCAATGCCATTATAATCATGACTTCCAATATCGGCAGCCAGGAAATTCTGGATTACCAGCAGAGCGGCGGGGATTATGCTGAAATGAAACAAAGGGTTTTAGGACTTTTACGTTATAATTTCCGGCCCGAGTTTTTAAACCGTATAGACGAAATCATAGTTTTCCATGCGCTGCAGGAAGAGGAAATCGAAAAAATCGCTGAGTTATTGCTGAAACGATTATCTTTAAGGTTGCGTCAAAATACCCGGGGAAACCTGGCCTGGGAACCAAACGCTTTAACCTACCTGGCACACAAAGGATATGACCCGGCTTACGGGGCGCGTCCTCTAAAAAGGCTGATTCAGCAGGAGGTAGAAACTATCCTTTCTCGAAAAATGGTAAAAGGTGAAATTCAGTCTGGTGACGAGGTGGTTTTAAGAGCTGTCGGGGATGCTCTGGAAATTGAAAAAGCGTAATGCGACTGAGGGAGGCCGAAGCCTCCCTCAATTAATTAATTCGCCTGCATCCTGTACATATCCTCAATTACATCCTGGTATTTTTCCAGAATGGTCTTCATTTTAAGTTTATTGGCATGGCTTAATTCCCCGTCTTCCTCGCAAAAACGATGCCGCATCAAACGGAAGGTTTTAATAGTCTCGTATTCTCTGAGCTTGCTGTTGATCATATCGATCTGATCCTGCATAGCCAGGCGCACCAGGTCGTTTTGCATTATATCCATACCAACTTCTACACAGGTGCTTATATCGTTAATATCTTGATATACGACCTGGCTTTCATCAAAAGGTATGCCGTGACTGCGCAAAACCCGCAGGATAAAATCGTAGTTGGGAACAATCAGAGCACTTATATATTCGCGATCCTGGCCGACTATCGCCACCTGATCTATCAGGGGTGAGGTGCCGCACAAGGCTTCTAAACGAGCCTGGGAAATCTTCTTGCCGTTATCAAGCACGATCAAGAGTTTCTTGCGGTCTACTATTCTAATATAGCCATTATCATCCATTTCTGCGATATCGCCGGTTTTAAACCAACCATCGCTGGTTACACTCTCCCGGGTAGCTTCTATGTTGTTGTAATAGCTGTCAATAACCCCAAGCCCCTTAATCAGCAATTCGCCATCTTCATTTTGTCTGAATTCTACTCCGGGAGTGGGGGGAGAAATCCAGCCGATTTTATATTTGTCCGGGCAGGAAAGAGCAATCCCGGCGGCGCTCTCAGTGAGGCCATAACCCAGAATGATGGGCAGGCCCATCCCCACTAGTTTGCGCTGCAGATCTATATCCAGATAAGCCGCCCCAATGATAAAGTTTTTTAACTGACCGCCCAAAACATGGTGAAAACGCCAGTATACACTGTTATATGATTCTATCCATTCCTGGCGCAGGGGCTCTTCAAGCTGGTCAGGTATAGGGATAGTCAGGTTAATATATCCGTTATGGTCTTCAAGCGCTTTAGTGGCGCGGACTGCCACATCCATAGCTTTTTCCCACGCTATTCTTCCATCCTTGGTGCTCATAAAACCTTTTTGAAAACTTAGAAACAGCACCGCAGCCAGGCGTGGAACCCAGGTAAGCCAGGTGGGTCTTATTGTTGCTATATCCATAAGCAGGTTTTCATAGGAACTCGCAAAACCCAGCGTTCCCCCCAGGAGCAGGGGACTGAAGTAGCCATGAATCTTTTCCATAATGTGTGAAACCGGTAAGAGCACCAGACTGACCAGGTTATAATCCAGTGGCTGCCCATGTGCTGCCAGATGTTTAAAAACCCGGGTGCATGAATTAAGGATGTCCTTATGGCTGAACAAGCCAGCCTTCAGGCTCCTACCGTGCCTGACGTATATACAACAGCTGCGGGACTGTCAGCCCGCAGAGATTTTAGGCGGTTTTTCAACAGGACTAAACCTGCTGTATAATCAGTGCTGCCCAATCGGATTAGTTCACCCAGGCTGAATACATCTTGACCGTTACCGCGAAAGCCTTTTTGCAAACAAACCAGGTACTGCAAAGAAGGCATATCGGAGCGGTAGGAATTTATCTCGTCCAGCCTTTGCTGGTTGTCAACGAACAACAATTTAACATTGCTGTGTTTGACCACCGCGGTGGTTTCAGCCCGGTTGAGATTTGGGTAAAGGGATACGGTGGCGGCGCCCGCAAAAAGGGTTCCCAGATCTGCCCACGTCCAGCGCGCGCTGGTATTGCCTTTGATACCTACCCGGTCTTCAGGAGAGAGGCCAAGTCTAATTAGACCAATTGCCAGTTTTTCCACCCGGCTTATCATCTCATTATAGGTAACAATACGCCATTTTCCTTCTTCTTTTAGGATATTGGCCGGCCGGTTGCCGTAATTGGTCTGGGTATTATATAGTGCGCCGGGTATAGTATGTACCTGCTCATCGAACAACTCCAAGAGGTTTTTGTTCATGATTAGCCCCCCCAAAAATAAATGTCATAACATTATGAAAATTTTATCTATCTTTACCAATATTCTGTCTTATGCTTGAAGCTGGTGTCAACAACAAAATATATAATCCTAATGTAAATTAATAGAACTAATAGAAACAAATTCATAACATAAAAAACACATTTTTATCTTTTTCGGCATATAGTATAAAGCGCTCAATTTTGATGGAGGTGGTATCTTGACCATCCTGGGCTGGGTATTGGCCGTTTCAGCTATTGTCAAGGGTACTTTAATACTGTTTGGCTACATCCATAATCAGGTTTTCCCTCATCCCCTGGAAGAAGCCGAAGAAGGCAAATATTTAAGGGAATTAAAAGGAGGCAGTGAAGAAGCTCGAAACGTACTCATCGAACATAATTTACGCCTGGTAGCGCATGTGGTCAGAAAATATGAAAGCAGCGGTGAAGATATAGAAGACCTCATTTCCATCGGAACAATTGGTCTCATAAAAGCTATAAAAACGTATGACGAAGAACGCGGGGTCAGGCTGGCAACCTATGCGGCACGTTGTATTGAAAATGAAGTTTTAATTTTATCTTCGGGCGGAAAATTAAGGAAGTGAAAATTAAAAATTAAAACATCTAACCCCCAAAATTTTTTTAAAGATTTTGGGGTTTTTTTATGGGCAAAATCCTGATTATTTGTTAGGGAGGAATTACCGTGGCTGATATTTGTAGAAGAATTAAAAGAAGAAGCTTTACTCAGATTGATAATGAACCCATAAATGACCCCGATCTGAAGTATGAAGATATTGGTTTATTGGCTTATGTTATGAGCAAACCCGATGATTGGGTTTTTTACAAGAACGAATTAATTAATAATCACGGGAATGGCCGGGAAAGCGTTGGAGGTATTTTTAATCGCCTGGAAGCCAAAGGATATTTATTAGTTATAAAACGCAAAAACGAAAAAGGGCAGTTCACAAATAACGAATATATATTCACTGATGTTCCTTTTGATTTTGGAGACATACAGATAAATAATATAGAAAATAATAACAAACCCCAGAACCCGCACCAAACCGGCATTTCACCCGTGAACGGGAAGCCGTCAACGGGAAGCCGTCAACGGGAAACCGTTAACGGAAACCCGTCAACTACTAATACTATATATAGTAATACTATAAATAATAATAATGTCGTCGTCTTAGACGAAATCCAAAAAATCTTTTTAGAAAAACTTAATCAAGAGATGCCTGACAGTTTGGCAGAACCACTTGGGCAGTATACTCTTAGCGAAATACATACAGTGGTTGATACTTTAATTGAGAAAAAGAGACAAGGTCGTATTTCAACTCCCATTGGAGTATTGCTAAAAAACCCCCATTCAGTTATATCTAGAATATTATCGGGTTCATTTTACCCAACTGGGATAGAGGATTCTGAGTACACAACGGAAATATTAGAATTTGAAAAATACACCGGAATCAACCTAAGCGGTAAAGTAAGACAGGACGCCTATAAAACATGGAGAGCAAAATTTTCTAAAGAAATGGTTTTTAAGGCAGGTGAATTGGCTGCAAAAAACTCTAAAACAGGTGGTATAGAATATATTAATGCCGTACTCAACGATTGGGAAAAAAGAAACGTACAAACCCCAGAACAAACTAAAAGGCCCAGAAAAACACAAACATCAGAATATGTAACATATGTGCCAGTATAGTATTGTTTTTTGTAAGCAAAAAGATTATAATTTTTAATAAACAAATAATTAAATATCAGGGGTGGTTTACAAAAAATTAGACTTTTTTGTGTTACTACCCCTATGCCCTTCGGTAAGCGAAGGTTTTTTGTTTTAAAAACATTTTTCAATCCCTGAA
>NZ_BBCE01000011.1 GCF_001311885.1 Syntrophomonas palmitatica JCM 14374
GTTATTAATGCTCATATACAGAAAATAATCGGTTAGATATTGAAAATGTTGGCTGCGAATTTCATCTTCGTCAAAACTAGCGGGTTTGGAGTTAATCTCCAGTATTGCTATCTGTCCAGCTTTATTAACAGCAACATCCAAAGAAAGTATTCCAAGCTGCAAATTCAGCTCTTTCTCCAGGGTTTGAGCTGCATAAATTAATGTTGTTTTTAAATAGTTATCAAACATAGTAAACTCTTCTTTATTCCATCTAAATACCTTGTACATAGTGTCTTTATATGAGGCTGCCTGGCCTCCATTAGGTATATGAGTTACGAAATGGTTGCGAGCCGCTATTCTTATGCCGCTCCGGTGAAAACCCATTCACCCTGCCCATTTTTTGTACCTGGCAGCGGATATCAAAAACCCGATCATCATCCCTGGCCATATCTATACCCTCTTGAATCAGATAATGGCCCGGTCTGACTTTCAAAGCCATTAAATGCGGAAACAAAGCTTCAGATGATTTTACGTATCTCCAGGTCCGGTTTTTGCCTTCCGCACGTGCATAAAGGAATCCACTATGGCTTTTTACTACCTTAACTATACCTACGCCTTTACTGCCTGATCGTGGTTTCAAAAAAACTTCATCATACTTATTTATGAACTTACGCAGGCTTTCTTTAGTAAATAAAGCGCTTTCCGGCATGTTTATAGGATGATTTTCACTCTTACTTAGAGCTTGATATACTTCCCATTTATCCAGGTAGCGGGTGTTAAATAATTTAACTCTATTGTCATTGATAAACTGCTGCAATATATGCGATACCAATTGCTGTTTTTCTATTCCCCGGTACATTACCCGGTTGTAAACGATATCGGGGAAAGGATAAATGCTGCGAACCCAACTGCGCGTTCCCGTGGGCGTGAACCCTGTAATGCGCCGCTTTTTCAAATCTACATCTTCGGGATAAAAGAAAAATAGTAGAATTCCTTTAGCATGAGCATGGGATGTAAGTTCTCTGAATATCCGGCTTTTTTGCCGCTTGGTATACCGTGGTTGATATGTTTACCGGTGGTCATTATTCCCACCTGGGGAAAGGAAAGCTTTGGAGGTGAAGGCACTTCTTCAATAGCGGGATCATTATATGGCATTTGCAGACTCCTTTTGAACCTTATTTAATGCCATAATATGAGTAAATGTATTAGCACGTGTCAGTAAAAATAAAAAGCAACAGTGGGACGTTCTTTTCTCTTCCCGCATAGCAGAAACCAAAAAGAACGTCCCACTGCTTCGCCTGTAGCTGCTTACTAATTAAACATTGAATCTAAAGTGAACGATATCCCCGTCTTTTACTGTATATTCCTTACCTTCAAGTCTAAACAGGCCCTTTTCCTTAACTGCAGTCATAGAACCCAATTCTTTAAGATCCTTGTATTCAACCACTTCAGCTCTTATAAAACCTCTTTCTATGTCTGAATGTATCTTGCCAGCAGCCCGGCGGGCAATGGCGCCTTTCTCAACCGTCCAGGCTTTTACCTCATCTTCACCTACGGTAAAGAAGGAAATCAATCCTAAGCGTTCATACATGGACCGGCTGATTTTTATTATCCCTGCTTCGTCTATGTTCATATCCTCAAGGAACAGTTGTTTTTCTTCTTCATCTAATTCAGCAATCTCTCTTTCGATAGCCGCAGACATTTCAATCACCGGAAGATTGCGTTGTTTACAATATGATAAGACTTCATCTCTTTGCGGAAAATCGTGACTGTGCATGTGTTCCTCAGACATATTGAGGCACACCAAAACAGGCTTTATGGTTAGGAATTGATAACTGAGCAGCAGTTCTTTTTGTTTATCATTCAGCTCAACACTGGATAAGGGTTTTTCATCTTCCAGGGCTGCCTGCAGTCTTTCCAGAACCTCCAATTCTTCCTGCATCTGATTTTTCTTTTTATTTCCGTTAATCCTTTCAATTCTTCTTTCAATCAAATCCAAATCGGATAATAATAATTCATAGTTTATCGTTTCAATACTTTTAATAGGGTTGATACTGTCACCAAATATGGGCACGCTGGGATTATCAAATACCCTTATTACCATAAGCAAAGCATCAGCCCGGCGTACGTTATCCAGAAATACTGATGAACTGCGTTCAGCTCCGGGGGATAGGCCGGGAATGTCCACTACTTCCATCTGGGCATAAGTAGTCTTTTTAGGTTTATACATTTTAGATAGATAATCAATGCGTTCATCAGGAATGCGCGCCATGGCTGTATTAGCTTTGCCGCCTCCTGCATGAGCCTTTGAAGCGCCTTCTGTCAGCAACTCAAATATAGTGGTTTTACCCACCATAGGCATACCTATTATTCCCAGCTGCAAAATTATCCCATTCCTTTCTTTATAATTGACTATAGGCAAGATACGTTAGTTAACATAATCTTTATTATTGATAACCTTAATATCGTATTTCAAAAAACCACTGACTATCTGTGTAAATCTGTGGCTATTTCCTTATCTTCACTTCAAATGAATCTCAGATAAAGCCAGAATCATGAAAATTCCTGTTACCGCTATACCTATGACCAATAGTATATGTGCACCGGTAGCGCTGAATTGAAACAACCGTCCTGCGTTCCCCATATTAAAGAAAAATAGTGCCACAGCCAGAACCAGCAGCAAAACAGTAAAGGGCGGCGCGCCCGAACCAGGAAAAAATACGGCCAGATACAGGGCAAAGATAGTCAGGAAGGCCAGGTTCAGCCGGTAAATGATGCGGTAGAAATCATCTTCGTACATATTCTCCCCCTTAATTTCGGGTCCATTTTATCCATATTCAATAATTTAACCTCTTTGCCCGATTTATTTGATATCATATCAAGCATCTTCTGGTAGTCATCTTTCTTGGGGGTTAGTCCATAAAACCCTTTACTGCTCTTAACATAAATAAATCCCTGCCAGGGATTCGCAGCGTACATTCTAATTGAACCAACGCCTTTGGCCATATAAAGTCCTACCATATAACCCGGCCAACTGGCTCCGAAAATGGAATATAGATTGCTCTGACCCTGAACATCAATTAGCTCTTCTATATCGTTCCAAGGAATATTTATTTTTCTAATTCCCCAATTTATATGCAGCCCGTCATCATCGATGCGGTATCCCATGTTTAGGGAGCTTAAAAAGATATAACCGAAAATTAACAGGAACAGATAGGCGGGGATTAAGAGCATAAGTTTTAGAGTGTGAAACTGAGCGTCTTGCAGTGAGAAATTGATTCCCCAGAAGCTAAATCCAAAGATCAGCGCCCCCCCAATTAAAGCAGTAAGGATTCCGCGTGTTTTTTCTAATTTAAATTCCATTCTTATACTCCCCCCAAATTATTAATAATTATATTCATAGAAACCGCGCCCGCTCTTTTTGCCAAAATACCCGGCACGAATCATGGTGGTAAACAGCGGGTGGGGACGATACTTAGAATCTCTGAATTCGCTGCAGAACACATCTATAATGGAATATAGGGTATCCAATCCGAAAAAATCTGCTATTTCCAGAGGTCCATATTTCATGCCGGCTCCCAATTTCATTGCCATATCAATATCATCGCGGCCGGCCATTCCATCACCCAGGACATGGATAGCTTCATTTATATAACACATTAAAATGCGGTTTACTATAAAACCCGGGCTTTCTCTTTTTACTACCACGCTTTGTTTGCTCATGCGATCGGCAAATTCGCTGGCTAATTCGAGAGTATTATCCGAAGTGTCCATACCTTTAACCAGTTCTACCAGTCGAGTTGACGGAACGGGATAAAAGAAATGCATGCCGATAACCTTGTCACGCCGATGGGTAGCGGCGGCTATTTCACTTATTGACAATGATGAAGTGTTGGTAGCCAGGATGGTATGTGACGGACATATACTGTCTAATTCGGCAAATATTTGCCTCTTAACCGCCATGTTTTCTACCACCGCTTCCAGAACTAAATCTACCTCTCTTACTTCGGCCAGATCTGTAGTTCCATGAATACGCCCCAGAATGCGATTCTTTTCATCTTGTTCTATGACCCCGTTTTGAACAGATTTTTCAAGACTTGCATCTATGGAGTCCAGGCCATCTTTAACCAGGCTCATCTGCAGGTCGCGCAGTATAACCAGGTATCCTGCCTGAGCTGCTTCCTGGGCAATCCCTGCACCCATAATCCCTGCTCCCAGAACTGCAATCTTCTCCACAATCAATCCCCTTCCCGGACTCAATTAATCTGGTGCTTGCTAAGTTTTTTGTATAATAGTGAACGGTGTATTTTAAGCAGACGAGCAGCCTCGTTACGGTTGCCATTTGAGCGTTCCAATGCCTCTATTATGGCGCTTTTTTCGGCCATAGAGACCATTTCCGCCAAACTGACATTCTCAAAACCACTATGGGTGCTTTCCATGATATTATCCCGAACTGATATACTATTGTACAATGACAAGTGTTCCGCCTTAATAATACCCATATCCTCTCCCAGGAAGTTGATAGCTCGTTCTAATATGTTTTCCAGTTCCCGCACGTTCCCGGGAAAATTGTAATTTATCAGTAATCGCCTGGCTTCATCGCTGATACCCCCTACCCTGATACCCAATCTGGACGATATTTTTTCAATAAGGTAATCAGTCATATAGGCTATATCTTCTTTGCGTTCTCTCAGCGGCGGCGTGTTTATGGTCACTACATTCAAACGGTAGTAAAGGTCCTCTCTGAATTTACCCCTTTTGACCAGTTCCATCAAGTCCTGGTTGGTCGCGGCGATAACCCTTACATCAACTTTGATGGTTTTGGTTCCGCCCAGCCGTTCGAATTCAAACTCTTGCAATACTCTGAGCAGTTTAGCCTGAACATTCATGTGCAGGTCGCCTACTTCATCGAGAAATATGGAGCCGCCGTCAGCAAGTTCAAATTTTCCTGGTTTTCCGGCTTTATCAGCTCCTGTAAAAGCCCCTTCGCAATAACCAAAAAGTTCGGATTCTATTAGGGATTCGGGAATAGCAGCGCAGTTTACTTTAATCAAAGGTTCCTTACAGCGGGGACTGGCATTATGAATAGCATGGGCCAGCAATTCCTTTCCGGTGCCGCTTTCGCCTTGAATCAGAACCGTGGAGGAGGTTTTGGCCGCCCGAGAAGCGGTATTTCTCAGCTGTTTCATCTGAGGCGACATGCCGATAATCTCGTTAAAGGTGTATTTACTGTCGCGGATAGTCTCTAATTCAGTGCGGTAGTATTCAATTCTCTTTTGAGCTATACCAAGCTGACGCGAAACTTCCTGAGCGCGGCGCGCGTCTGATAAAAGTTCACGCCCCAGGTTCTCCATCAAGGGTACGGTTTCTATGACATGTTTGCCCAGGATGATTTCAATTTCATCACCTAATATTTCATGTGCTGTTTTACTGACAGAAGAAATGTAACCCTTTTCGTCAATACCAATCATTGCGTTGCCGCGGCTGTCGAAGTTATATACTCCGTACAGCTTGTAGCATTCCTTGGACAGGGCGTTCAATAAGTCGGTGGCCAGAACCAATCCGATTAAAACCCCCTCATCGTTAATAACCGGATAATGATGGTAACCGGTATCAACAAAAAGCTTTATAGCTTCGGAAAGATCACGGTCAGGTTCAATGGTTACGATATTAGTCTGCATTAATTCTCCTACCGGTGTACTAAACAGATGCTGTTTTAGCAGGGCTCTGATAAGATGGGGCCGGGTAAATAAACCCCGTAATATTCTATTATCATCCACCACTGGAGCTCCGTAGAGTCTATGCTTTTCAATAAGGTAACAAACCCGCTGCAGGCTGTCATTAATATTAAACGCGCACACATCCCGCCGCATAATTTCACTGACGATCATAAAAACCAACCTTCCCTACTTGACCCAAAATACCCATTAAAACTTTATTCTATTTTATCTGTCGCCAAAACTTACTCCCACAGACCTGGCTACTCTAATCATGGAACCATTAGGGTCTACTTTGCGCAGGTCTTTTATGGCCTCCACAATAGGTACGTTTATTATTTCGTTGCCGCGCAGGCTTACCATAGTGCCATATTTTCCTGCCATGAGAGCATCCACTGCCGCTACTCCATAGCGAGTAGCCAGTATCCGGTCATAAGGAATTGGTGAACCGCCTCGCTGCAGATGTCCCAGCACCGTTACCCTAATCTCAATTTGACTTAACCGGCCGCCGATCTCTTCGGCTACTTTTTGTCCTATACCTCCCAAACGAATTGGGTCATGACTGGTAGGCACCAGGTTTTGTACCACCATTTCACCATTTTCAGGCGCTGCCCCTTCAGCAACTACTATAATACTGAACTTTTTACCCTGGCGGTATCTTTGGGTAATCTTTGCCACCACCGCATCAATGTTATAGGGTATTTCTGGTATTAATATGACATCGGCGCTCCCTGATAAACCGGCATGTAAAGCTATCCAACCGGCATAACGTCCCATTACTTCGAGGATCATAACCCGGTGATGGGACTCGGCTGTGGTGTGAAGTTTGTCCAGGGCATCGGAAGCGGTATCTACAGCGGTATTAAAACCAAAAGTAACATCTGTAGCCGCCAGATCATTATCTATTGTTTTAGGCACTCCTACGACTTTTACCCCTTTTTGTGCAAACTGATTGGCAATGTGCAGACTGCCGTCACCGCCTATTACGATTAATCCATCCAAACCAAGATTCCTCATATTATTCATGGCGCGTTCTGATTGATCGCTGGACTGGGGCTGTCCGGCTATATCGGTATAATAGTTGAACGGGTTGTCGCGGTTGGTTGTACCCAATATAGTGCCGCCGATGTGACTTATACCGGAAACCCGCCGCAGGTCAAGCTGTATATAGTTGTCTTCCACCAGGCCTTTGAAGCCATCAAGAAATCCAATTACCTCCAGTCCGTAATTTAAAATAGCCGATTTTGTTACTGCTCTGATTACCGAGTTAAGACCGGGACAATCACCGCCTCCGGTTATCAGTCCAATTTGATTTATTTCCTTCATCTATCTTACCTCCGTGATCATTTAATCAGCCATTTATAATATTATTTACATACCAGCGCGAAATAACAAGGTGGGATTCCCCACCTTGCAATACATATATTTATTTTCGGCATATGCTTCCGTATTCCTGCAAACTTGTAATGTATGGCTTACTATCTGCGGCTGTTTCAAAACCCCGCCAGGAAGACGCCATATTCGAGAGGACGTTTAAAGGTATTACGCATAACCCCGCGTGAAAACTCCGTTTCGGTTGTTTTGCGCGGTTTGGAGTTTACTTCAATTAAATAGGGGTTTCCGTTTTTATCGATGCCAATATCCAGTCCCAGTTCACCGAATATACTGCCGCTGGTTTTCTCCAGGGTCGTGGCTACCATGTGACATAGGTTCTTAATCAAGTGATTTTTTTCTTCAATAATATCTTTGCGTTGATACAAGTAGCGAAAAACCCTTTTGCTGGTTTCCGCCCTGCCGCCGCTATACAGATTTGAAATGCTGCTGCCTACAGGCGCTACCCGCACAAATTTCTTGCTGATTTGCCATTCACCTTTGCCGTCTTTTTGATATATGATGCGCAGGTCAAAGGGAGACCCACGATAAGTAGCCAGATTAAGTCCCTGCTGTACAATATAGGGTTTGTCTGCTCTTTGTTTCCTGGTTTTCTTCATAAAGTCTGCCGCATTGTCTGCCTGGCTTCTAAAACGTTTCTTTAGATGCAGCACATAATGCACACTTTTGTTTTCACCCAGGCTGGCCTTATATATTCCTAAACCCAGACTGCCGTTGCTAGGTTTTATAAAAACGCTTTTGTACTTATGAAGCATGTCATCTAAATTATCCGTTGTCAGCTCTCTGGTTTCAGGCAAATAATCGTGCAAGCGAATATTACTGTTCAGCATCTGATGCACCTTCCACTTGTTCAAGAAGTAAGGATTGAAATATTTCAAATGCGGCAGGGCGCATAGTTTTTGTTTGGTGCTTTTTATCCGGTTTTTGGCCTCGCTGACTCTGGTGGATACCCGGTCATAGACTACATCAGGCAAAGGATAGACAGCAGATACCCATACTCCGCGGTCAGGACTGGTTTGTTTATATACATAGCCACGGGTGGTAAGGTTAGACCAGTTTATCCCGTCGGGTGTGAATATATACACCTGTCCGGGCATGGTTTTGCCGGTATTGCTGAGAAATATTATATCGGCCTGAACGCTTGTAGGATCGAATTCCTCCCGATTAGGAACAAAGGTAGACAAAATGCCTATGGTAGGTCCAAGATGGATGTGCTGGTGGTAGTGATCATAACGAATTTTTAATGTCTTGCCTTTTTTTATATACAGGGCTTCAGCCAGTTCAGGTGATACTATATATAAACTCTTCTCCATATCATGGATTAGCAGCTGAGTATTTACTATTACGCTGCCAACCCTCACGTGTATATATCTTTCGTATGGTAAACCTAGTTTTTGGGCCAGAGCACTGGATACCGATATCTTTCCGATAGTTTCCATTGAATAGCAACACCTCAGTTTAATTATTTATGACCGGATTATTATTGGCCGCTGTTGGAGAAACCTGCCAGGTAGCGGCTGTACAGCATTGGTTTATCAATAGATAACTGACGGGTTTCTTTGTCCCCAATCAGGCTGAATACATGCCGGGCCGGTCTGGGGTTGGCCTCAATAAACCAAGCCTTGCCGTACTTATCAACACCGATGTCTATTCCCATCTCACCGCAGCGTCCCAAAGCAGCCTCCAAAAGACGTGCCGCCATAAGAGAAACCTCACTGATATTGCGCTGTATGAGGGCGGCTTTTTCATAATCGTTGAAACAGACCGCCAACATTTCCAGAACCTCTCGCCCATATCCTCCCCCAGAAATGTTACTGGTAATGGATCCGGTTCTCCCAACCCGGCAGGCCATACCCGTGGTTCCCCATGCGCCGCTATGGTCTTTTTGCACCATAACCCTCACATCAATTATGTTGCCATCACTGCGAATCAAGTCTATTTGATTTTGTACTATATAGAGCCTATTACCCATCAATGGGCGTAAACTGGACTGGAGAGCGCCGATTGTTGACACCTGGTGTTTTACATGGTTATTTTTGTTGGACTGCAGGTATTCATACCCCGCTCCGTTGCCTTTTCGGCTTACTTTTATAATATTTTTACCTTGAGCCCCATTAACGGGTTTCAAGTATATCGCCCGGTATCTGGAGAGCATATTCTCTATCTGGCGAAAACTGTTGACCAGTCTGGTTTCAGGCAAATATTGTGAAAATTCAGCGTTACGTTCTAGTATTCTATGGGTTTGCCACTTCCCCCCCATTCCGGCATTTATAAATTGAACACCTTGAGATTCCAGCTTCTTTCGAACTGTTGTTCTGACAGGTGAATGAAACTGCCCGCGTACATATACTACATTTGGTATGGGAAAAATCCCTTTGATCCATCCATTCTTACTATGACTGAAGCCAGTAATATTTAGATTATGCCAGTTAATACCTGAAGGACTAAAAACGTAGGCTATTTCACCAAATTTACGTGCGCTGGCCAAAAGCTGGGCCATAAAACCGGTTTGATTCCCGAAAGGCCGCTCCGCATTTTTCCGGTGATCAACCATTATTCCAACTACCGGACCCAGACGAAGCCCTTCGCAATCATTTTGCATTCCATAATTCCTGCCGCTATGCAGAAATAACCTGGTAATAGCAGCAGGATTCATGGTTATGACAAATTGATTCCTGGCGTTATCTGATACCCGGGCTTTCATTTTACGGTGATGTTTTCCCACAAAAATTTTTATACTTTCCATCTTTTCTATATCCAGGATCTCAGCTAAATCATAGCTGAAGTAAACATAATCAGCATCGATATTAACATTGCTTCGTATATTCACCATGGGGAAATCATACATTGGCGGTTCTCCTGGCATAATAAATTTGTATGATATCATATGAAAACAGTTCATTCTTTGCTAATATAAATACGAATTATGGGCTTTAAACAGAGAGGTATAGCCATGCTTCTTGTCAGCGCGTGTCTGTGCGGAATAAACTGTAAATATAATGGCGGCAACAACCGCCATCCCTTGTTTGTGGAATTAATGCAAAAAGGCGAATTGCTGCTGATATGTCCTGAACAGCTTGGCGGGCTGCCCATCCCCAGAAGCCCAAGTGAAATATGCAAAGGCACGGGTGAGGATGTTTTAAATGGCAATGCCAGGGTAATAAATAAAGAAGGACAGGATGTTAGCCAGGAATTTATCCATGGAGCCGAGTTAAGTCTGGAGATAGCTTTAAGAGAAGGCTTAAAAGCTGCCGTTTTGCGCGACCGCAGTCCTTCATGCGGCTGTGGTCTGGTATATGACGGCACATTCAGCTCTACCCTGCGTGAAGGTGATGGGGTAACTGCAGCCTTACTAAAAAAACATGGCATAGACGTGATCAGTGACGAGGAATTTCTGAAGCAGTTGAAAGAGAGGGATAAAAATGAAGGCGATAAGCTTTTTTCGGGAGGACTTGATTCACAGCTAGCGGTTTGTGTAATTAAGGAACAGAACATAGATGTGATAGCAATAAATTTTGTGACCCCTTTTTTTGGCGCCAGTGATCGGACTCGTAAGGCAGCCCAAGCCCTGGGGGTGGAATTCTATAACATAGATATTAGTGAGGAATATATTCCCGGGGTTTTAAAAAATCCCGTCTATGGTTATGGCAAGAATATGAATCCCTGCATTGACTGCCATGGTTTTATGTTGAAAAAGGCCGGAGATATGATGCCGACTTTCGGAGCCTCATTTCTTATTACCGGCGAGGTCCTAGGACAAAGACCAATGAGTCAGAACAAATCTTCCATGAATGCCGTGGAGAAAATTTCGGGCTACCGGGGGTACATAGTAAGACCTCTTTCAGGAAAATTGCTTCCTGCTACTGAACCTGAACTGCAAGGCTGGATCGACCGTGAGATGCTGCTTGATTTAAGCGGACGAGGACGAGGCCGACAGATGGAGCTGGCAGAACAATATGGGATAACAGACTATCCGTCACCTGCGGGAGGATGTTTGCTTACTGATGCCAATTACAGCGGGCGTCTCAGACAATATCTGCAGGTTTGCGGGAAACCAGGACGGCAGGAATTGGAAATACTCAAATATGGCAGGCATTTTTACCGTGATAATCTGCTGCTGGTAATAGGCAGAAACCATAGTGAAAACGAACGTATCCAAGAAAACACTCTGGATAGTGATACCTTATTAAAGGTTGCGGATCGTCCCGGTCCATTGGGATTAATTAGGCCTTTTGGAGCGATGAATACCAGCAATCTTGAATGGGCGGCCTCGTTAGTAGCGCGCTACAGTGATGCCAAAACCATGAATATAGCCCGGGTTAAAGTCTTTTCTCCTGTATGTGATGATGAACAGATATTAAATGTAGTACCGGCCAAGGATTGAAACGTGTCATGGTGCATTTTGACACATGACAAGACATCCGTTCCCTGTCATGCTCCTGCAAAGTGAAAAGTTTTGTCAGTCACAAGTGTCTATGTCTGAAAAATGCTTAGATCAATTTGCTTAAACATTTCCTGGTAGCCTTCGATATCAGGATGGCCCCCATCAGCCAGAAGCAGTTCTTTTTTTATATTTCCGTTGGCGTCGAAAAAGGCTGCCGCAAAATCAATTATCGGAATACCTTTTTCCGCTGCTAGTTCCCGCATCCAGGTACGAATTCTATGTACCATTTTTTCCCAGTATTCATTGTCTATTGCGGTTGGCAGTCCTAAAACCACTTTTATACCTGCATCCAGGGCTTTATTCACCATAATCCTAAGGTTATAGGTGATGCGGTCAAAAGACTCTCCGCATATAACATCATTGATTCCCCCCATTATAATTACATGAGTGGGATTATACTTTAACACTGCCCTGTCGAAGCGGTTCATCATATCCCATGTGGTATTGCCATTTATACCTTTGTTAATAATCTCGGCGTCTAATGCTTGACCAAGCATTTTAACCCATGATGCTTCTGGACCCCAGGGAAAACCATAAGTAATACTATCCCCCAGGCAAACGATCCTAAGTTTACTTTTACTATCGCTCATATTCACTGCTCCTAAAATTGGCGTTGATAAAAATCTGGCGTTTTCCACGTCCAATATTCATACACTGTAGTAAAGACCAGGTTCTGCTTCGTATACGCGTCCAACCTTCTGAAGTCTTTCCAGGTGTTTGATCAGCATCAGTTTTTCCCAGAATACCACAAAAGGCGTAGGATGCTGGATATATATGAGGTGGTGTTCAGCCATATCATGTATAGTAGCGGGTTTGTTTTTTAAAAATTCATAAATACGTTCATCGCGCCGGAAGATGCGATTTTTATACTCGGTAAGACGCGGCGCCGTGTCATTATATATTTTATTTACGTGACAAGATGTCAGACGAGGCGGATTAAGTTCAATAATCCTATCAATTGAATCTATCATTTGATCAGGATTAGCATAAATTTCTCCATACCATGGTCCAGCTTTGGTCAGGCACACGTCACCGGCAAACAGCAGTTCTTCTTCAGGAAAGAAAAAGACACAGTGCCCGGCGGAATGACCTGGAGTATGCATAACTAACGCTTTGGTGGAGCCGAAATCTATTATTTCTCCATCTTTTAATGTACCGTCTATATCACCGAGATGATCCATGCTTTCCGCGCTCAGTCCCAGCATATTTCCGGCTTGTACAAATTCATCACCGGGCATAATATCCATCCACATATCTATGGAATTGTAGTGAATAAAAGCCTCCGGACTTGCCAGGGCAGGGGCATCAAAGGGATGTATGTAAAACCTGGCATTGCAAAAAAGAGCATTTCCTCGGGTATGGTCATAATGATGGTGGGTATTTAGAACCATATCCACCTGTTCAGGATTGATTTCGGCCAAAGACCTGGGGTTTGCCCCCGTATCTATAATGGCTCGTATATCATCATTGATATAAATACAATTGCAGTAGGTAAAGCCTGTTTCGCTGATAACCATGCTGATTTTATCAGTAATTTTCCGCAGCATTAACCTCTCCCCCAAAAACAAAGCATATCTCTACATAGTCTTTATTTTTTCTCTCTAAAAACACAAGCCATTAACGAGCTTCTTCCAACCTCCTTATAACATCATCCAATTTTGAAATGTTCTCTCCATAGCCTGACCAGTCTCCTACTTTCAAACGCTGGTTAGCCTGATCATAATACTGCCGGGCCAGTTTTATGAGTTCATTTACGGTTTCTGTACCTGCTTCCACCCCTTCAGGAACATTTAAATTACCCTGTCCAGCAGTAATAGGAGAGCCTGATTGGAACAATCTTTGTAAGGCGCGGTCCAAGGTTGTTTCCATGACGATTTCATTACCGAACCCGGCAATAACCCGTTTTAGTTCCGGCAGTCTGCTGTTTTCAGCCTGCAGGTACAAAGGTTCAATATATAATATAGAATTATCCATAGGAATGACCAGCAGATTGCCGCGATATACCCTGGACCCGCGTTGATCCCAAAGACTTAGCTGTTGCGAGATTTCAGTGTTCTGATTAATGCGGGCTTCGACCTGTTCAGGCCCGTATATGGTTTCCTGCTTGGGGAAATCATATACCAGCAATTTACCATAGTTGTTTCCATCCATACGCGCGCACATCCAGGCAATCATGTTAGGCCGGTTTTTAGGTGTAAAGGGCAGCATTAATACGTATTCGGATTTATCCGAGCCAGGAAGACGCGTGACAATGTAATAGGGCTCAACTTCTTTCCTGTCCTTGCCCACAACCTCCACAGGCGTCAACCACGGGTCTTCTTTGTTATAGAATACATATGGATCTGTCATATGGTAGGTTTTATAAATATCGGTTTGAACCTTGTACATATCTTCAGGGTAGCGAATATGAGAGCGCAGCCCTTCAGGCATTCCGCTCAAGGGGTGGAAAAAGCCAGGGAATATTTTTTCGTAGCTTTTTATGATCGGATCACTGTTATCAGCTATATAGAAATTCATTTCGCCGGTATAAGCATCGCAGGTAATCTTCACAGCATTGCGCAGATAGTTGTTGCCATAGTCATCAAATGGCTGCGAGTAAGGATATTTATCGGTCACGGTATAGGCGTCCAGCATCCAGAACAGCCTGCCTTCCGGGCTGATTACGATATAAGGATCACCATCATAACTAAGATAGGGAGCAATTTTCTGCGCACGTTTCGTAATGTTTCTGAACATTAAAACCTGACTGCTGTTGTTTAAATCTGAGGAAAGCAACATCTTATAGTCTTTTAATGCCCAGGCTAACAACAAACGCCGCCCGAACGAATCGATTTTTATACCGTTTTTGCCTTTATAAAAGCTGTAAACATTCTTATCTCCCAGCGGATAATTAAATTCCTTTTGAGCGGTATTTACGAAAACATAAGAATTAGCAACCTCTCCAAAGTAAATTTCCGGACGGGTTACTTTCAGATCAGCGGAAAACCGCGGGGGTATGTCTTTTATATAGTATTGCGGAAACCCTTCTTCCGCGACTTCGGTTACCGGACTGGCTACAATGCCATAACCGTGGGTATACATCAATTTCTCATTTATCCAGGTTCGAGCTGTTGCAGGCAAACCATCCTGGTCTATCTCTCGAGCGGATAACATAACCTGACGATAACGTCCCTCAATGTTATAGCGGTCAATATCAACATCTTCAAATACATAGTACGGTCTTAATTCCTGCAGGTTTTTATAAGTAGTCCGGAGAGGTTCCCAATCCCATAAACGGATGTTTTGCACCGTGTCCTGGTTTCTGGCGCTGGTTATATCAAGCGAGTAATCGATATTAAAATGGCGCGTTTCAGCCTTATCGAGAGCATAAGCCTGGCGGGTAAACTTGATGGCATTTTCAATGTAAGGCTTTTCCTTATTGAATTCGTTAGGCTGCACAACCAGTTTTTGCAGTATAGCCGGGTAAAATCCGTTTAAAACCACTGCCAAAACCAGCCAGGCGCCCAGGCTGATCAAGATCCAACTCAAGCGTTTAATAAACAGATTAGCCAGAACAATCAAAGCTACCAGCAGTGACACTGCCATAAGAACCTTATAGGCAAGAAGACGGCCGTAAATATCTGAATAGGTTGCGCCATAGACTAGACCAGATGACGAAAACAGAATATCGTAAGCCGCCAGTTTATATCCCCAGGCTTTAAGCCCCAGTATGGCGGTTATCAGTAAAGCACATGACCCTTGGCGAAGGAGAACTGATTCCACTCCCCGAAAAAACCTCCAGTGAAGCATCAATAAGATATACTACCACCACTGCAACCGTTAATAAGAGTAATAAAGACATTAGAGTATCGTATATAAAATGGTAGAAAGATAAATTAAAGAAATAGAAGGATAGATTCTTGTTGAAAATGGGGTCGATGATTCCGGTGGTTACCCGATTGAAATACTGCTGAACTACAATCCATTTATCAGCTGCCGCAGAACTCAGAATTAAAGCGGCTAATAGACTAATTCCCAGGAAAACCAGGGTGGAGTTACGTCCCTGCATAAAGCTGCGCCAGGGTGTTCTTTCTTCTTCCAGGTATATTATTTCCCGGCCTTCTTCGGTTTCAGCCGGACGTTCGTCCTTTTGGGCGTGATGCCTGCGGGTCAAATTGAGGTTGATATAGAAGATTATAAAGGTAACTACAAATATCAGAAGGTATAATCCTACTTTATTAAATATGATGGTAGTGAATATCTGCCCGTAGTTTAAGGAATCAAACCATAACCATTCAGTATATAACCCTACCAAAACCGATAATATGCTTAATACAATTATAATTATTGCTATCCTGGCCAGGCCTCGATTACTCTTTTGTTCCTTCGCCATGCAGGCACCCCCACTATTCGTATACTTTCTTTAATAGTGTATCTTTACGCAGTTCCTGGCAAGTACAAATTCCCTCAGCTGGCAATATTCTCAGGCACTCCATAATTAAGCTGGCCATATTAAGCGCTTCATTATTAAATATATCAGTCAACTCTTCATGTTGCCAGGGACTTACTATGCCTTCGGCATAATTTACCACCATATATAGTCCAGCATAGCAAGCTCCAATTTCCCGAGCCAGATAAACCTCGGGACAAAGACTCTGCCCCACCAGATCTCCTCCGGCCATCTTGAACATATTTACTTCAGCTGGACTCTCAAAATGCCTGCCATCGGTATTAACATATATTCCCCGATCAAAGACCCGCTTATTCCAATATTTTTCCGCAGTATCCAGGATAATCTTTCTGATACGCGGGCACAGCGCTTCACGCATGATCATCAGGTAGCGTTCTCCCAAACCCACATCTTTGCGCATGGATACATCAATATAATCATGTGGTATAACTAAATCACGGGGTCTGAGCAAGTGGTTAATAGCTCCAACCCCGCCTTCGGCGATTATTTTTTTCACTCCTGCTGACTGCAATACCCAGAAAACCTGGCGGGAAGCATCGGCCCGGCTTACACCCCTGCGCCAGCCATGCATTCGACAGGTCAGGATTTTTCGCGGCTCTGCTTCTGTTTCTAAACTAAGCAATATAAATTCTGGGCTGTCGCCAAAAGGGGTTTGAAAGATCATTCCTGCCTTCTCGGTCTTAACCCAGTCCAAACCCAGGTCTTTTGTAATATCCAGACTTAAGGTGCTCGACCCGCCAATAAAAGCAAAGTCGCAACGTGGAATTTCCATAACCAGTCCCCCTGAAAGATAGTAGCCGCTGATAACATTGATAACACTGATTTACAAAGATTTCTTTTTAGGATTTCAACTTTCGCCGTTAATATATTTTGCGGCATAACCGAAAGGGTGATTACGAACGCAGCGAAGCGCTGTTTCTCTTCGCTTTTAGACTGCCGCGTCGCTGACGCATCACGCAATGATAAGAACGTGAATCATTGCTAATCTGTGTAAATCTGTGATTAATTTATCCGTACACTTCAATAATTCCGTATTCGGTGTCGCGCAGGGCGGGGATGCGACCGGCACCCCTGATCAGGCTGATCATTTCCTCGCGGCTCATTTTATAGACCAGCCCTGCAGACCGTACCACATTTTCCTCGATCATAATACTGCCCAAATCATCACCACCAAATAATAACGAAAGCTGACCGATGGCTTTACCCTGAGTAAGCCATGAACACTGTATATGATCAAAATTATCCAGATACAAACGTGCCAGCGATAAAAACCTTAAGTATTCCAGGGAAGAAATCTTAGTGCCTAATAATTCATTATTTCTGGGCTGATAAGTCCAAGGAATAAATGCCCTGAATCCCCCTGTTTCATCCTGTAAATCGCGAATAACTTTAAGATGGTGCAAGCGATGTTCCAATTTGTCAACGCTGCCCATCATCATAGTGGCAGTAGTTTTCATCCCAATTTGGTGGGCAGTTCGCATTACTTCCAGCCATTCCGCCACCTTGATTTTTTGGGGGCTTATGTAGCTGCGCACATCATCATGCAAAACCTCGGCGCCGCCTCCGGGCAGGGAATCCAGCCCTGCGTCCTGCAGTTTCAGCAAGGTTTCACGAATAGATAAACTTGATATTTTGGCTATATTAACGATTTCGGGTGCGGTCAATGAATGGATACATATATCGAACCTGGCCTTTATGCTGCTGAACATTTCTATAAAGTAATCAATCTTGAGGTCTTCATTCAAGCCGCCCTGGATCATCAGCTGGGATGCTCCCAGTTGCAGCGCTTCTTCTATCTTTGCAAACATGCTCTCTTTATCCAGCACATAAGCGTCAGCATCTTCTCTGGAACGGTAGAAGGCGCAGAACTTGCATTTACATGAACAAATATTCGTGTAGTTTATATTGCGGTCAATGACAAAAGTGGCTATGTTATTGGAAAACCGTTGTTCTCTGATCAGATTCGCCGCCCTGCCCAGGGCCAAAATGTCAGCTTCCAAATAAAGTTGGATAAACTCGGTTTCACTCATGCGTTGACCATTGATTATCCGCTGCAGTATATCTTCGTAACGCAATGCGTCCTCCCTATTCTATAGTTCCAATACTTGCAGGGGCGGAACCTCATCAATAATGCCTTGATTTTCAGCCTGTTTATAATATTCTAAGAGACCGTCCTGTTTGCGCTGGTCAAAATCAAAACTCAAATGGCGGAAATAATCGACCAGATAATCTGCCCCGAAATCCTCCCACTGGGATGCTTTACGGGCTACGTCCTCAATATTGTCGAGGCTGAATTGTATGGAATCCACAAATGTCTGCCTAATCATTCTAAGTTCTTCCATATGATTGACCGCCCATTCTTTTCGAATAGCCCAAACCGCAAATACCATGGGCAAACCCGTAAATTCTTTCCAAACCTGACCCAGGTCGTAAATATGCAGGCGGTCTTCATTTTTATACCTGGCCCTGAGAGCATCATCCCCAATTAACAGCGCCGCATCGGCTTCCATCAGCATGGCACGCAATTCGGGGGCAGAATTAAAGTATTCTGGTACTATTTTGTAAAAACGCGACATGATGATGCGCAGCAAGGCTTTAGAAGTGGCAGATATGTTCGTCAAGGCAATCTTTTTTTGGTGCAGGTCTTCAATAGGTAATTTGGAAAAGAGGTAGATGCTTTTAACTTCTCCATCTGCACTGATAGAAATATCCGGCATCAACACGTAATCTTGATAACTTCTGGCATAAGCAATAGACGGCACTGGCGCCAAATCTAGCAGGTTTTGCCGCAGCATCCGGTTCAGGTCGGTAGGATTGCCCTTGATGAGATCAATTTCCAGCAGGAATTTCTTTTCTATCAAACCATAGAACAATGGAAAACAATTAATAAACTGAATATGTCCAACTCTGGGCCGCATGGTCTGTCTCCTTTAAATAATTATTTTTGCTCAGATTTTCCAGCTGACCAGTTATAGGCAGCAAACGGGTTGTCATTGCCAGCCCTCTTTTATGTGGTTGCGAGCATAGCGATGTATTCTTCCCCTCGCCACGACATATCAGATTTCTTGGCTATCTGTGCAGCTGTCTGTATCTGTCTAATATGTCCTAATCACATTATAAAGCGTATCTCTTTCAGTGGGTATATAGCCGGATTCCTTGATAAGAGCTACTATTTCTTCCTTGGTGATTCCTTTCTGAGTCTGGGCTCCGGCTGCGTGCATAATCCTTTCCTCGATTACCGTGCCGTCAATATCATCGGCCCCAAAATCCAGAGCTAATTGCGCAATGGGCAGTCCAAGCATTATCCAGAAGGCTTTAATATGATCAATATTGTCCAGCATTAAACGGGAAATAGCCAGTGTCTTTAAATCATCAATAGCGCTGGTTCTTTTCATGTGAGCCAAATTAGTGTTTTCCGGCAGGAAAGGCAAGGGAATGAATGATTGAAAACCCGGAGCCGTATCTTGCAATTCGCGCAGCTTAATAAGATGATCAATACGATCTTCCAGGGTTTCTATATGACCAAACAGCATGGTACAGTTTGTTTTGATGCCTAATTCATGAGCAGTCAGGTGAACTTGCAGCCATTCATCACTATTGGCCTTGCGCGGACATAATTGGCTGCGTATTTTGTCATTTAGTATTTCCGCGCCTCCGCCAGGCAGGGAACCCAAACCGGCTGCTTTTAGTGTCGAAAGCACTTCACGGATGCTGAGACCGCTAATCTGTGTAAAGTAGAATATCTCTACCGCCGTAAAACCTTGAATATGAATCTGGGGGAATTCCTCATGGAATTTACGTACTATATCCACGTAATATGAAAATGGCATAGTAGGATGAAGGGAACTAACGATATGAAACTCCGTTATTCCGTAATCAACCGCCTCGGCCCCATAAGCAAAAGCCTCTTCTGCGTTCATTACATAGGGGTCTCCCGATCCGTTTTCATCAACTCCAAAGGCACAGAATTCACAGCGAGATACACAGATATTACTTAGATTGATATGGCGGTTTACATTGAAATAAACATTCCTGCCCGACACCTCATGTTTTTTCCTTCGAGCCAGACCTGCCAGCCATAGAATATCATCGCACGCATATAGAGCCAGTCCATCCTCACGAGTCAGGCGCTGTTTATTATTAACCTTTTCCTCAATGTCAGTCAGAATTTTATCCATTCCGCATCTCCTCTTAGTAACATAGGACAATTATAGCAAATTAACCGCAAATACTTAATTGCGTTTTAGGGTTATTGTCATTTATAAAACCCCATCTTCTGTTTAGATTGATTAACATTTGTTTAATAGAATGCCAATATAAAAAGCCCCGGTATCCAACCAGGGCTTGAAATATAATATACAGGTTTTATTCCATGGCCAAATTTATCAGCATTTCCACCAAATCATCGTATTCTATCCCTTGAGCCTTTGCGGCATCAGGTACCAGACTCATGTCAGTCATACCAGGAATCGTGTTGACTTCAAGTACGAAAGGATTGCCCTGTTTATCAACAATAATATCTATGCGTGAAAAGCCGCGGCATCCCATAGCTTTATAGGTTGCCGCCGTAATCTGTTTTACCTTTTCACATACATCCTGGCTTATACGAGCCGGAATAATGTGCTCGCACATACCCGGGGTATATTTGGATTCATAATCATAGAAATCGTTTTTAGAGATGATTTCTATTACCGGCAGTACCTGAGCTCATCATTACCTATCACCGCCACTGTAAGCAAATCGCCATCGATAAATTTTTCCACCAATATTTCATTATCAAGTCTAAAAGCATCCTCTACTGCCTCCTGCAAACCGCTTTCCAGCTTTACGATATGAGTGCCGATACTCGAACCCTGCGTGGCCGGTTTTACAACTAGAGGAAGGCCAAATTTTTCTATAAGTGATTTTAATACCAAACCATCACGTGTAAATGCCTTTTTGCTGAGTATGACAAAGTCAGGAGTAGGAAGCCCTTCATAAATAAACATCTTCTTGCTGATGATTTTATTCATACATATAGCGCTGCATGCTACCCCCGAACCTGTGTAGGGAATACCCAGCAGTTCCAAATACCCCTGCACTGTACCATCTTCCCCGTTCTTCCCATGCAGGGCAATAAAAACTACATCCGGTGATATTCTTTCGATTTCACTCAGTTTATTTTCGGCAAGATCCAATTTTTCAGCTTCAAATCCCTTTCTAAGCAACGCCTGGTATACGCCTTCACCGCTCTTGAGAGATACCTCTCTTTCTTCTGAAGTACCACCCAGAAGAACCAGTACCCGGGTCATTGTCTTCACCGCCCCTTATTATTGCTATATAATTATTACTCCTAAAAACATTATTCCTTACAGTCTCGTGATATACCAAATCAAAAACATAAGCATTTCGTAACAAATTAAATAATACTCCTAATACCAAACCGCTTCAAGAGTAGCAGCCGCAGGATGAAATATTATCGTTGTCGCATTATAGCTCAACTGCGAGAGTTATGTTGCTGAATTATCTTGCTGCAACTACTATGCTCAGTTAAAAGGCTACCCTGTCTGGCATTAAATTATTTCCAAACCCTAAAATAACCTTGTTAAACTATTGCAATTTTGCTACAATAGTTTGGCAGGCAAATTCCGTCTCCTGGAGCGGCGATATAATTACTATCTCTGGTCTCAGCCGCCCAAATGCGCTGGTATTATGCGGAATGCCTAAAACTCAGGGGAGTAGCTCAATTGGCAGAGCATCGGTCTCCAAAACCGAGGGCTGGGGGTTCGAGACCTCTCTCCCCTGCCATAAGAAATATAGCAACCGCGCAGACGCGCGGTTATCTTATAAATCCCGGAGCAAATGTCTGGGATTATATTTTTTCTGTAATATAACAATATATAACGAATATAACGATTAGCCCTTAGTTTTGATTTAATAATGAAAAAACCCATTGCGGTATGAGTTCCAGAGGCAGTTGTTTTTCGACGGCGCCTATATCAAATGCCACCTTGGGCATACCATAAACCACACAGGTTTCTTCATTTTGGCCGATCGTTCTGGCTCCCTTTTGCCGCATAGCCAACAGTCCTTTAGCGCCATCACTTCCCATACCGGTAAGGATTATCCCTATCGCGCTGCTGCCCACATTATCAGCTGCGGAATTAAACAGTACATCCACAGATGGGCAATGACCATTAACCTTTTCTCCGCTTTTACATTCCACCTTGTATTTGCTTCCCGATTTTCTTATCCTCATATGATAATCACCCGCAGCGATAAGAGCTCGGCCCGAATACACTTCGTCCCCGTTCTGCGCCTCTTTCACTTCCATTGAACATGAATCATGCAGCCTTTTGGCATACATATTAGTAAACCGAGCCGGCATATGTTGTACAATAACAATACCGGGTGTATCTGCCGGGAATGTTTTCATCAGCTGAAAAATGGCTTCTGTTCCGCCAGTAGAAGCGCCAATAGCAATAATCTTTTCTGTGTTCCCCAGGTTTAATCGTCCCATTGGTTTAACAACATTTAAATCTTTTTTCCAGTGTCCGACTTTAGCCGTTGAGGCTATCTTGATTTTTATTATCAATTCATTAATCATGGCTTCCCAACTTTGATTTTTAGACATATCCGGCTTGGACACAAAATCAACCGCCCCGGCGTTCAAGGCTTCGAATACTTTTTCGCTTAAGCCGCTAATCATCACTACCGGGATGGGAAATTGGGGCATCAGCCTACGCAGAAATTCTATGCCGTTCATTCTGGGCATTTCCACGTCCAGCGTCATGACATCAGGTTCATATTGCAAAATTTTATCCCGAGCGGTAAAAGGGTTCGAGGCTGCAGCTACTACTTCCAAAGCCGGATCGCTGGATATTCCCCGAACCAGTATTTCCCGGAAGAAAAATGAGTCGTCTACAACCAATACTTTTATTTTCTTACAATTTTGCAAACGCCCTACTCCTTCCTGTAAACATCCGGCATTACATACCGGTAATTGCTTTCACCACGGTTAATGGGCTCCGTAGTAATTTACACATAAATTGAGTTAACAACCTGCGAGATCTGACATGACTATCAAATAAAACTCCTGCTTATAGCTATTCGATTATAACTACGGTTTTTTATTATCCCAGATTACCTTACGCCCCAGTGACTCTGCGAGCGGCCTCACCGGTACCCACGAGGTGTTATTATAAATAACCCCTGGTATTATGCTGCTTCCCGTAACAATATTAACAGATCCTGGAGGGGCCGCCGGTATAGTTGTATTTATCGGCGGGATAATTACAGCCCGCATATCCTCATGCCACTCTACTTCTTTTTCAAGAGCCTCGGCCAGCTTGCGTACTGGCGCATAAACCTGGTTATTAATCAACAATCCGTGTATTTCCGGTTTTGTTATCTTAATTTTAATTGCCGGGTACTGAGAAGCAGGGTCGGCAAGATCTTTAAACAACCTTTCCCATGAAAATCCGGGGCCGGGATCATGTTGGCGATTTACCGAATCTATGCGGTAATGTCCTATGATGTGGTCTCTATCTGCTGGTATATTATATTTTTCAATAATATGTCGGTGCAGCCAGAGGCTGGCCTGATACTGAGCCTCGGTCAGCGCCTGCCCGCCCAGAGCCTCATGTTCAATTCCCACAGTATAATAATTGGGATTGCTGCCATCGTATAAAGTCCAGTCAGGTTTATTGACTATGCCGGCATGCCAAGCCGTATCCTCATCTTTAACCATCTGAAATATTTCGCCCTTGCGTGTAACAAGGTAATGGGCTGATGCTTTAGATATCGGATTGCATAACCAGGAGAGTGCGCCTTCAGCTGATCCCGCGGTAATATGGTCTACGATGGCTAAAATTCTTCTATTGTGTCTTCCGCGGCTATAATTAGGAGATTGAATAAATGTTACCTCCACATTAAACATCCTTTCTATGTGTTTAAAATGTGTTATAACGAGTAAATGTTTTCTTCCATTTTCATTTACGTAGCAAAGAGAAGAACGTGGGGGAAGATTGTGAAAGTTGAGCTATATTCTGATAGAAGATTGACCTTTTTATGGGTAAACATAAAACAGGCATTTATTGTATTCGCAGCACAATAAACGAATGGTTAATCTGGTGCAAATAATATTACCTGCTACCATAATATGGCCTTATACCTTTTTCTGCAACTCGGGATTTTTCGTTTTATTTTGGTGTGCGTGTTGATGTGCAAGTAATAATTCTATTTTATATTTGCAGTGCTTGCTGCCATAGTGAGGTTTTCCTGGCGTAGAATTTCAATAATTCCCAGATTGATAATCTGCCGGTTAGCGAGGTAGTCTTCTCCCTGATTGCCAACCGTAAAACAACTAACCAGAATATCTATACTTGATGCTGAAAGTATCTCCAGATTGACTTTAATGCCGTCTTCCTGCAAACCAGGTGTATTCAGTAATAATTGCCTTATCTTGTCCATACATGATAGTATTTTTTCTGCCGGTGTATCTGCAGCCAGACTGACATAGAAGCTGATTTTGCGTTTGTCCATTCGCGACAGGTTGGTAATGGGCTCATTAGCCAGAGTGGCATTAGGAACCGTCACCAGTGATTGGTCCCCGGCGCGTATTTTGGTGCTGCGAAACGAAATGTCCTCTACTTTTCCCTGCACTCTGGGAGTAGAGATGTTCTCGCCCAGAATAAAAGGTTTTTCCATAATCAGGACTATGCCGGCAAAAAGGTTAGCCAACATTTCCCGGGCCGCCAGGGCCACCGCGAGCCCCCCAGACCGAGACCAGCAATGAAACCGTTTACTTCGTATCCCCATTCGTTGGCTACCAGTACAATCACCAGGGCTATGATTATAAAACGCAGTAGCTTTGAAAAGAACGGCAGCAAAATAATATCAAGGTGTAGATTGTTCCTTATTTCTTCAGAAAAAAGGGAATCGATAGCGCACAGATCGTAAAAACCCATCCCTAAAATAATAATTAATAATGAACGGCATATTTGACCCGTCATTATATCTGCCGATTGGGTCAACGGCAGATAACGAATGGCTAAATAAATACCTAAAAGATAAACTAAATAACGCAGGGGTTTTACAAATGCGGCCAGGAAATTTCCTAGTCCGGCTATACCCCTATTCTCAGCTTCTCTGATAAATCTGCGCAGTACAAAAGTACAGATTTTTTCTGCTACGGCAGTAATCAGTAAAATTGCTGCCGCACCTAACAAATAACCCAGTAGGGGATACAGGCTAATTTCTAATTGTAAACCTGTAAGCAACTCATTCACGATAACTTCCTGCCCTTTAATCAGTTCTTGACTTTGAAAGTATTAATAGTAACTACCCGGGTAAGAATTATATTAATACTAACCGGGGGGTCGTATTTTGCATAAAGTTCGTTCACTGTTTGCCTTGCTGCTTATGTCTGTCTTTTTGCTGGTACTTTCTTGTTGCGGATTGCTGATTAGTGATAATTCATTATATATTATGGCAATATTTCTAACCAGTCTTGCTGCAACTTATATTTGTTATACCCTCTATGATTTAAGGGTATTGCCCAAGTCAGAAACTCGCCAGGAGTATTACTTCTATTTTATTGACAGCAGCCCCCAGTCACAAGACGTACTATATCAACAATTAAAAAGAAGGGCATAAAAAGAGAGCTTTTCAGCTCTCTTTTTTAAATCAGTTTATTTGTCCTTTTCTTCTCTCTCCTGACGGGCTTTCTCTATTATCTTTTCGGCATTCTGAGCCGGTACTTCTTCATAGTGGGAAAATTCCATTCTGAACTTGCCGCGTCCCTGAGTCATGGATTTAAGATCAATGGTATATCGGGCCATTTCTCCCTGGGGAACCTGCGCTTTGATAACCTGTTTCTTCCCTGCCGGTTCCATACCCATAACCCGTCCGCGTTTGCTGTTCAAGTCACCGATAATGTCGCCCATATAAGCCTCGGGTACTTCTATTTCTACATTCATAATAGGTTCTAAAAGCACCGGTTTGGCCATTTCCACGCCTTTACGGAAGGCCAGCCTGGCTGCCAGCTTGAAAGCCATTTCCGAAGAATCTACGGAATGATATGAACCATCATATAGAGTTGCTTTTAAGTTGGTTACGGGATATCCAGCCAGCACGCCTTCTTCCATGGCTTCAATCAAGCCTTTTTCGACCGCGGGGAAGTAGTTGCGCGGCACGGATCCACCGAAAACATTTTCTTCGAAAATAAATTCTCCTTCATCAGTCGGTTCGAATTTAATCCATACATGGCCGTACTGTCCATGACCACCGGTCTGTTTTTTGTGTTTGCCTTCGCATTCAACAGTGCCGCGAATAGTTTCACGATAGGGAATGCGCATTTCCCGACTGACCACATCCACACCAAATTTACGACTCAACTTGTCAATAATGATATCAACATGAGTATCACCCATGCTCTTAAGAATAGTCTGTTTGGTTTCCGTATTCTTTTCAACCTTAATGGTGGGGTCTTCTTCCAGAATTCTCTGCAAAGCTCCGCTTAATTTATCTTCGTCACCTTTACTCTTGGGTTCAATAGCCATATTTAGAGTTGGTTCCGGGAAAACAATTGGATCAAAGATTACGGGGTTAGTTTTTACTGTCAACGTATCACCGGTGCTTGTTACAGCCAGTTTTGCTACCGCAGCAATATCCCCGGCAAAAATCTCCGGCACCGCAGCCTGTTCCTTGCCGGTCATAATAAGTATTTGCCCGATTTTTTCTTCTTTTTCTTTATTAGCATTATACACAGGGGTGTCGCTCTTCATTTGTCCGGTATAGAGACGGAACATAGTCAAACGGCGATATACGGATCGGCAATAGTCTTAAAAACCTGGGCTGCCATGGGTTCGGTTTCAATATTTTTTCCCTTGATCATAATATTGGTATCTGGAGCAGCCGCGCAATCTACCACAAAATCCAGCAGGGGTTTTACTGCCATATTGTTTGTAGCACAACCGCAGAATACGAATACGGCTGAGCCGCTGGCAGCAGCCTTTTGAATTCCTGCTCTAACTTCATCGTCAGTCAGTTCTTCCCCTTCGAGGTATTTATTGATAAGGTCATCATCAGCTTCGGCTGCTGCTTCTACCAAGGCCTCTTTATAGAGCGCTACATCATCTGTCATATCCGCAGGAATTTCTTGAACCGTTACCTTACCGGAACCAGCTTCGAAAATCAAAGCCTTCATGCTTATCAGGTCAACTACACCTTTAAAAGTATCTGCGGATCCTATAGGCAGTTGAACAGGCACAATCTGACCCGACAGCTTGTTCTTCATGTCATCAATAACCTTATAAAAATCTGCATTTTCACGATCCATGCGATTAATAAACGCCATTTTGGGAATATCCGGGAAATCATCCCAGATTACTTCAGTCTGTACTTCCACACCGGCTGTAGCTGATAGCACCATAACCAGAGAATCAACAACCCTGGAAGCGGCTATTACCTCAAAGTAGAAATCGGCATAACCAGGGGTATCCAGAACATTTATCTTATGGTCCCTGTATTCGCAGGGAACCAGAGCTGTGCTGATGGTAATCTTCTTTTTTATCTCTTCGGGCAGAAAGTCAGCCACGGTGTTTCCGTCATCAGTCCTTCCCAGCCTCTTGGTAGCCCCTGTATTAAAAAGCATAGCTTCAGCCAGTGAAGTCTTTCCTGTTCCTCCATGTCCCACAAGGGCAATATTACGAATCTTGCTGGTAGGGTATACCTTCATCAAACAACCTCCTCAAAAAATTCTATACCGTAAAAATGGTACTATACTTTGCTTAAAGTAGCAAAACCTTTTTAACCTCAAAACACCGGTATTTTTACTTCTTATTTTTTCCCATCATATAGAAGAGCCAGTAGAGTATTCCGGCTGATACTGCAAATATTAGAATCTGGTAAATAAACAAGCCTTTAAAAACATCAAATAACAGTGTAAATACCAGGGCCAGAGCCAGCGGAAATATAAACGCCTGGCTAATGGATTTATCCGGATAAGATGGGTTCATCCTTTTGTTGCGAATATATCCAATGTTCAGGAGCAAAAAAAAGATAACCGCGTTAATCAGGAAACTAAAAATGGTCATAATTTATCTCCCGGCAGATCAAGATAGGAAGCAAAAGAGGTTCGATATTCCTTGATCAGCTTGTAATCAGTTAAATCCAGGTGAATAGGAGTTATACTGATATATTCCTGCCTAACTGCCAGTACATCCGAATCCTCTTCCTGTGGTTCATCTACCACGCCGCCTCCAAGCCAATAGTAGGTATTGCCGCGAGGATCCTTACGTTCATCAAAGAGATTGTCATAGTTTCTAACCCCCAGCCTTGTAATCCTGCTGCCTTTGATTTGTGCCGGTTCAAGGGCGGGTATATTAATATTAATAAGAGTTTTCCTTTCCAATCCATGTTTCATAACCAGATTTATAAATTCCCTGCAAAAATGAGCGGCAAACGTAAAATCCATTTCCGCTTGATAGGAATTAAGAGACACAGCTATGGAAGGGATGCCCAATAACACTCCTTCGGCGGCGGCGGATACAGTACCGGAATAGAGGACATCCGTGCCAGATTGGGCCCATGGTTAATCCCGGATACAACTAAATCCACTGGCTCATCGATCAAACGATTAACCGCCAGCTTTACACAGTCGACCGGTGTTCCCCCTACGGTCCAGGAAGCCTTAATGCCGGGAAAATTGTTAGGCACAACTTTAATCGGTTCAAAAACGGTTATAGAATGCCCGGTACCGCTTCTTTCACGATCAGGCGCCACCATATAAATCTCGCAATAGGACCCAGGGCCTTAGCCAGGGCATGAATCCCCCGGCATAAATGCCATCATCATTGGTTAATAGTATTCTCATTCAAAACTAACCCCCCGGGGCAATAGCTTAATATGACCCGGAGGCCAGTAGGTTACAAAGGCTTTGCCTTTTAAACGGTCCTGTGTGAGCCAGGCGTTCCAGTAGTGACTGTCAAAACTGTGGTTACGATTATCCCCCATTACGAACAAACCGTTGGGAGGCACAATTACCGGTCCGTATTCATAATTGAGAGCTTCATCAACATATGGCTCTTTCAGTGGTTTATCGTTTATATAAACCTTACCGTTTTTCATTTCCACCTTTTCCCCGGGTAACCCTATCACCCTTTTTATGTAATCGTTGGTAGCATTGATCGCTGCAGGAGGTTCAAAAACCACAATATCTCCTTTGGGGCTTTTTAAAATAGTAAACAAATTTGCATACCATTACCCTATCTTGTTCAACTATAGTGGGAATCATAGAACCCGTAGGAATAATGCGGCCTTCAATTACAAATGTACGTAAAATCATGGCCAAAACAAACGCAATAACTACTATGCTGACTATTTCCTTAATAAAATCTCGAAATTCTTTGCTCATATTAATCTCACCATCAGACCTCATACACTGTTAAGGTCATTTCCTTCTTTTCTTTATCTTGTTTTAGTCCAAACATAATATTCTTGTCCTTTAAGGTCTTGTTGAGAAAATCAACCACTTGCACAAGTTCCCAATTAGCAGGAAAAGTTCTGGCTGCGATTAATTCCAGCTTACCTTTGTCCTCCAAGAACATCTCCCCTTTCCCTGTATTATTGTAATTTAACCCCTATTGCTTAACAAGCTGGCTATACCGCTCGGACTTTACAGCGTGCATCGTTTATCTGTTCTAATTCCCTGATATAACGCAGCATAATATTTTCAGCCAGCGAACTGATATCTTGAATGCCAAGTTCAGTTAAGCCGCTGGTATCTACAGGGGTTCCGGCACTTTCAATATTCAGTCCCACATGAATTAAGGTCGATACAGTGGTAGCCGTGGCGATAGAAACAGATAGTTTATTTTTATGAATATAGATATTATCCCCTCTGCGGGTGGCAGGTACAGAATGCTGTAAAAGCTCTTCTAAAATACACACCATAAATAAACGCTGGCGATAGATACCCAGGTCGAGATCGTTACAAAAATGTTCAATAATAAAATTAAGCATCAGCGGCGAATAGATATAACTGTTTTCCTTCACTTCACTAATATCAATCATTTTGTCTCGCGGCACATTAACTTCGCCTTTAAAGGCGACCACCGCATCGCCCAGGATGCCAAAACGGCTGTAAATCCAATGTGCTCTCAATTCTTCACCGGTATAGTTAATTCTTTCATCAACATATAAAGTTTTCATAAATCAGCTTCCCTCGCTTTCATTAGCAAAATATTTCAAGTTTGGTTTACATGTAGTATACTTAATGAGACCATACATTATAGATTTTACCATCAAATCATGTATTAAAAAATGCAGATGTAATTTAATTGTATATTCCCATTTTATTTCTCATGCAATAATGCAAATCTGAGTCCCTGTCCATATAATTACCGCTCCCTGCAAGGTTTTGCACTAATGCAAAACTGCAATGCAATAATGCAACATTATTTCCCACCTTAATACAAAATACCCGCCCGCCACAAATTATAATTTCCCCGATTAAAAAATCCAAACTTGCCAGAACTGCCTCTGCCGCTATTTTTGAAATTAATTTACCATGGATAAACGGCATGCCTGTCTATAATTACAAAGTATGGCATGCTTTTTGCATTTAAAATGGCTAGATACACAAAAAGCAAAACCATTATTGGGGAGGTGAATCAGAAGTTGAACTGATGTAAGGCTGATTGTTAAGTTGTTTTTCAATCATATTTATCAAGGTGCCTGGCCCAGTTTAAAATCTGAATTCACTCAGCTTATTAACCTGTTAAAAATAATAATTTTGGGGGGCGAATTTATGGCAGTTATTTTATCTCAAAACCTATTATTGGACCAGTACAGAGAAAAACTGGTCAGCGCTGATGAAGCAGTAAAAATAGTTAAATCAGGCGATTGGGTGCATTACGGCGAATTTGCTATGCAGGCTAAAGATCTTGATGCCGCACTGGCCCGCCGGGTTAACGAACTCGAAGACGTCAAGATTCGTTGTGTTACCGTAACCTTTATGCCTGAAGTGGTTAAAGTTGACCCTGAACGCAAGCATTTTCGTTTCCATGACTGGCATTTTTCTCCGGTTTCCCGGATGCTGCAAGGGCAAAACCTTTGCAATTACATTCCCCTGACCTATCACGAAGGGCGCAAATTAATCGAAGATTATACTCCTATTGATGTTGCTTTCATATGTGTGGCGCCTATGGACGCTAACGGATACTTTAATATCGGCACTTCAAACTCTGTTACATCTTATATAGCAGATAAAGCCAAAAAGCTAGTCGTAGAAGTCAACACTTCAGTTCCCGTATGTCTGGGCGGAAACGGAGAAAGTATTCATATTTCACAGGTTGATTATATTGTTGAAAGCCAGACTAATCCCAAACTCTTTAGCACGAACCCTCCTCCGGCCACAGAAATAGACGTTAAAATAGCCGAAATTGTTATGAGCCTTATGGAAGATGGCAGCTGTCTGCAGCTTGGTATCGGAGCTATGCCTAATGTAGTGGGCGGATTAATAGCTAAATCCGATTTAAAAGATATTGGTGTACACACAGAAATGCTGGTTGATTCATATGTGGATATGTATGAATCGGGACGCATTACCGGCAGATTGAAAAACATCGATAAAGGGAAAATGGTATACACCTTCGCAATGGGATCACAGAAGCTATATGATTTTATGGATAATAATCCTGTTTGCGCCAGTTATCCCGTTAGTTACACTAACGATCCCTTTATAATCGCGCAAAACGATAAAGTATTCGCCGTCAACAACGCTCTGGAAGTTGACCTGTACAGCCAGGTGGCTTCCGAAGCTTCAGGCTCTAAACAAATATCAGGTACCGGCGGACAGTTGGACTTCATTTACGCTTCGTTCCGTTCCAAAGGCGGCAAAGGACTTATATGTTTAAGTTCTACCGCAAAAATGAAAGACGGCACAGTAAAATCCAGAATCGTTCCAACCTTAAGCCCTGGTACCATAGTCACCGTTCCCCGCTCCATCAATTTCTATGTAGTGACTGAATATGGCTACGCTATAATGAAGGCCAAAACCACCTGGCAGCGGGCTGAAGAACTGGTCAATATAGCTCATCCGGACTTCAGGGACGAACTCATTAAGGAAGCTGAAAAGAACAAGATCTGGGTTCGTTCGAACAAACTTGAATGTTGAGATTCCCCCAAAATTTATAACGTTCTTCTTTTCTACCCGCAGGCGGCCATCTGGGCTCCTGCCTTTTTTTATTTTGTATACTTTACCTGGTATTTGTTAGCCTTGCGCGATATGGTGGAGGCATCAACCTCTAAAAGCTGCGCAGCCCGATTGCAAGAACTGGTGACAGCGAAGGTTTTCTCCAGCAATTGTTTTTCCAAGCTCTCCACCGCCTTTTTTAATGGCACAATAGAATTGACACTTACCGGCTGGTTATTATCCCGCTTAATAGATTCGTTGCCGGTAAGGATATAGCCTGGCAGGTGTGATTGATCTATAACTTCCGTACTTGTGGTTACCACCAGTCTTTCGATCAGGTTCTCCAATTGTCTTATATTACCCGGCCAGTTGTAGAGCATCAGCATTTCTATAGCTTCAGGGCTGATAACTTTTTTCATATTGTAGCGTTCATTGTACCGGCCCAGGAAATGTTTTATAAGCGGCGGAATATCTTCCCTCCTGTCTCGAAGCGGAGGTACATATATTGGAACTACATTTAAACGGTAAAATAAATCTTCGCGAAATTCGCCTCTGGAAACCATTTCTTCCAGTTCCTTATTGGTTATAGCGATAATGCGCACATCAATTTTTATAGGTTTGGTTCCACCAACCCTCAGAATTTCTCTTTGCTGCAAAGCTCGCAGCAATTTAACCTGCAGGTGCAAAGGAATATCTCCAATTTCATCAAGAAGTAATGTGCCTCCATGAGCTAATTCAAAAAGGCCAGGCTTGCCTTCCTTTTTAGCCCCGGTAAATGCACCCGGGTCATAACCGAACAACTCTGATTCCAGAAGGTTGTCAGGGATAGCCGCACAATTAAGTTTTACAAAAGGCCCTTCGCGTCGGCTGCTGTTGCGTTGTATAAGTTCACCGATTATTTCTTTGCCCACCCCGGATTCACCTGAGATCAAAACGGTTGAATCCACTTCAGCCACTTTGAGCGCCTGGTACACTATGTGTTCCATTTCCTTGTTCTTATAAATCAGATCTCCGGAAAGACGGGCCTTCAGGGTATTCATCTGGAATTCGAAATGATCTTTTAATCCTTCTAATTGTTCAACTCTTTGTTTCAGCATATTTAATTCGCTGATATCACGCACACTGGTGACAATTCTAAAAATGTTGCCCTGTTGATCGAAAACCGGCGTAGCGCTCACCAGAAGGGTTGTACCGGTAACGGTTGTTAATGTAGTGGTTACAGGGGCCTTTTGTTCGAGAACCAGCAGAGAAGCTGACCGGGATAAAATACCTTCTTCAACCAGTTCATTCATGGATTTATTCAGGAGTTCTTCCTCCCCTAACCCGGTCATGCGTTTAATGGCTTTATTAATCCGCAAGGTTATGCCCTTGCCGTCGGTAATATATAAACCATCGAATGAAGAATCTATAATAGCATTCATCTCATTATTAAGGTTTTTAACATATTCAAGTTCCTGGGTAACACTTTCCAATTCGGATACATCATACAGTACAGCTACGGCGCCGGTGATTTCGCCATTTTTAATGATAGGCGCGCGGTTAGTGATAAAGGAATTCTTCCCTATGCGTATTCGTTTGCCGAATTCACATTTACCGCTCTCTACAATGTCATATAAATGGCTTTCAGGAATAATATCGTTTATAAATGTACCCAGCACATCTGATGAATGCAGGCCGGTGTACCTTTCGGCGGACTGGTTCCACATGCGGATAATGCCGTCACGATCTATTGAAACAATGGGATTATAAGCGGAATTAATGAGGGTTTCAAGTTGACCTGACATGTCATCAATGATTTCATTTAAGGCTACCATTATGTCTGATTTAGTTATAATGCCAACCAGTTCGCCATTGTCCACCACCGGGTAGCGTCCGGTATACATTATATCAACATCGGTAATCTGTTCATCAGGGTTTAGAGTTTTAACTTCCGGGCTCATAAAAAACCGTATGGGTTTATTCATGTCGGTGCCATTGCTTATAGCGCGAATCAGATGGGTTTTTGTAAGGAGGCCTATGATCTTCCCTTTGTCTATTACCGGAGCTCCATCGATTCTTTTCTGCAGAAACAAATCGGCAGTCTGTTTTAGAGTGTCATCGGGATGCAGGTGAATAATATTGGTGCTCATAAAGTTTTTTATTTTCAAATCATTTTCCCCCTCATGACTGTCTTGAATACCGTTGGGTTGACAGCAACAGACAGACTTCTCTCTATAACTTTAAATAATATTGAAAAGCAACATTTATAAGCCGATTTATTTTGTTGTTTTACTCCTTTCTTCTTTTGTAACCGTGACTAATGTCACCGATAGATTAGCAATTGATAATTGGTTATAATTAATTATAAACCGAAAATTCTAAAGAATATATATTTTTGAGGTGATACATATGTTAGATGATGGAGTTTTTTACGAGCGCAGTTATAATTGTCCGGTCTGTTCCAAAATATTTAAATCATGGGCTATCCGTAGTTCAAAGGTTAATGTAGAAAGAAGAGAGCCGGATTTTCACACGATATATAAAGGGGTTAGTCCTCTTCACTACACCATCGTAGTATGTCCCTCGTGTTATTATGCCGCATCCAATAACCTGTTCGGCCAGGAAATACCTGACAGAATTGTCCAGCAGCTCGCTCAGGCTCTCCCCAAAATCATCCCTGCCGATAACCCTGATTTTTGCCATGAAAGAGACCTTACTCTGGCCCTGCGGTCATATCAACTCGGCATCCGCTCCGCCCAGCTGCGCAAAGCCCGTCCTGGCGAATTGGCCGGTTTGCTGCTTGGGGCTGCCTGGATGGCCAGAGAAAAAGGTGACGTGGAATTACAGAAGGAATATGTAACGCAGGCCCTACAGTCATATCTCGAAGCCTTTAACCGTGATTTCAGATCTATCGGTAATATGAGCGATGTTCAAGCCACATACTTAATTGGGGAATTGTACAGGCAGACCGGGAACGCCAGTGAAGCGATAACCTGGTTTAATAAAACCATTTTCAATAAAAATATTAAGCAATATCCGCAAATTGAAAAAATTGCCCGTGAACAATGGGCGCTGGCTCGGGAAATGGCTGGAGAACAAGTCCCTGTTCAGGAAAAGTCTTCTTCTTGTGAAATACCAGCTGATGAAAATACCTCTTCACCACCTAAGCAAGAAGAACAGACAACCGCGGCCAGGGTGCGCAAACGCAGCAGTATGCAATTAAATGCCAGTCTTTATACTGAACAGATTGAATGGCTGAATCGCATTGTCAACAAGGGTTATGATTATTCAAAATCCTTGACCAGCCGAGAACAAGTCTTAAGGGCATTGCTCGATGCGGTTATGGAAAAATGGGGAGATGATGTTCCTTATGCCTTTAAAAATGAAGAAGAACTACAAAAGGAATTTGTGAAAAAGCTGGAATAACATAATTCGCAATCATTCAACCAATACAATGTCTCCCTTATCAAGCATATAGAGGTATGATTCTTTTACCTTCATTTTAAGTATGCTCTCCAGGGCCTGACGATATATGGCTATTTGGGCACGATAACTCTGCATAATGCTTGCTTTTTCTCCCAGGCCGGTCTTATAATCTACCAGGACTAATTCATTGCCTTCACGGAAATACAGGTCAATAACCCCTTGCAGCAGGAGTTTATCATTGCAATCTTGCGCTTCCTCGTTTTGCAGGAATTGATCAGCGCTAATTACCAGATTGAACGGCTTCTCTCTCCAAACCTCATCAGCCCGCATCACCCTTTGTCCCAAATCTGACCTGAAAAATTGCAGCAGATTATGAATATTTACAATATCAGCTTCTTCAGGGCGAAGGATTTCTCGTTCAACCATTTTATCCAGCTGATATTTTATATCCTCTTCACAATCTAGCTGTTTAAAATGCAAATGCTGCAGAACCAGATGATTTATACTTCCTCGTTGGGATGCCGATATAATCGGCAATGAGATATTCGTTTTTATTGGTTTTTAAACTAATAAAACGAATTTCCTCCTGTTTGCCCTGTTGGCTTAATTGGGTAGCTGATATTTTGGAAGGCAAATTTACAGCCAGTCTATGGGGATAGGTCCATTCCAGACGACGGAACGCTTCTGCGGCTTCTCCCGCCATTTTCGCCTGGTCATCCATTACAACAGCCGCAACTTCCTGAATAATTTCTTCAATAGCCGTTTTTTCTTTGTCTGCATCCATATTCTCGTATATTTTAATTATCCAGCTTGAGCCGTCTGCCCACAGTGAGTCATATGCTGATTCCAATCCTGCCATTTCCCTCAGCCGGGAACCATCAGCATGTTTCATCAATACTGGACCTATCCAATCCATGAAGCTCACAGCCCGGGCGAGACTGTTTACAGATGGTTCACGGCTCCATTTCGCACATTTGTTAGGCAAATCGGAAACTGATGCAAATAAAATCAACTTGCTTTCTGCTCTGGTCATGGCCACATACAAAACCCTCATCTCTTCAGAAAGGCTTTCCAGGGCAATCTTCTTGCTGATTATCATCCGCGGCAGGGTATCCGTGTAGGTTCTGAGATCTGGTTTCACCAGCCTTGGCCCCAGACCGAGTTCACGATGTAACAGCACAACCGAACGGCTGTCGCTCATATTGAACTGTTGTCCTAACCCCGCAACTATTACCACCGGAAATTCCAGGCCTTTACTCTTGTGAATACTCATTATGCGAACCACGTTATCATTTTCGCCCAGAACGCGGGCCATTCCCATGTCACCGCTGCTGCTCTGCAGTTTATCTACATATTTCAAAAAATTATATAGTCCCCGCATAGAACTTTCCTGGAACTGTCTGGCCCGATCAAGCAGAATACGCAGATTCGCCTGGCGCTGTACTCCCCCCGGCATTGCTCCGCAGTAATTAAAGTAGGCGGTTTCACTTAATAGTTTCCATATAAATTCGTCCACTGGCATCCAGCGAGATTCCTTTTTCCATTCAGCTAATTTATTCCAAAATGCAGCCAATTTTTGACTCAGCGTATCGTCATTCTGCACCAGATATTCTTCAAGGGCCTGGTAAAAGAAACCCTCTCTACAGCACATCCTGATCTGTATCATTTCATCCAGAGTAAACTCAGCCAGAGGAGAACGCATCACACTAAGAAGCGCTATGTCCTGATAACGGTTGTCAATTAACCGCAGCAGATTCATGATAATACTTATTTCAACTGATGCAAAATAGCCGCTGCCGACATCGGCATAAACAGGTATGCCCTCGGCCAGAAGCACTTCCGTGAAAACCGGCGCCCATCTTCCCGTAGCTCGCAGGAGAATAACCATATCCTTATATTCTAGGAGACGGTATTTTTGCTGGCGCACATCCCAAAGGGGTTCTTGCAGAAGTTTTTTAATTCTCTGGGCCACAGCTGCAGCTTCTCTTTGCATATGGTCAAGCGGGAGTTCCTCACTCTCGTCAAGTTCCTGCTTTTTCTCCAGCAGGTGGACTTCTACTGCTTCGCCCTGTTCTCCTCCTTCAATCCCCCGGTATAACCTGGCTCGTTCATCATAGCTTACTTCACCCAGGTTTTCAGACATAATAGCCCCGAAGAGATAATTTACCGCATCAATTACAGGCTGGGCACTGCGAAAATTAGTCTTAAGATCTATGCGCCGGTCTCTTTCGCCCGGCTTAGGGCTGTAGGCCGCCATCTTGGCTAAAAACAAAGTAGGGTCAGCCAGCCTGAAGCGATAGATACTCTGTTTTACATCTCCAACCAGGAACAGGTTATCTTCGCGTTTTATATAATTAATAATGGTTTCCTGCACCAAATTACTGTCCTGATATTCATCAACGAATATATAGCTGAACCGTTCCCGATATTCCCGCTGTACTTCGGGATTTGCCAAAATCCGCAGGGCATAATGTTCCAAATCATTAAAATCTATCAGGTCTTTTTCTGCTTTTTTATCCTCGTATAACCCGGTAAATTCCTCAAGCACCGACAGAAGGTACTGCAGACAAGGATAAATCTCCCGCATATCGTTCAGCAATGCACTAGGGGATTTGGAAAATATTTTACCCCCTATCTCATTTATCAGGTCTTTACCCTCTTGTCGATATTGCTTGGTTAGTGCGGTCAAATCAGGATCGGCATCCTTATTTACTTTTTTTAATCTCATTGTCTCCGCCTGGTTGATAAAATTATAGAAACCATCCAGGTCAGAATGCTTAAGCAAATGGAGCATATGTTGCGCATTTTGCAGGTCACAAACCAATGCTTCCATATATGGATACGGGCCAGACGGCATCTGGCTTAGGGTAATGGCTTCTTGAAATCTTTCACAAGCTTCCTCTAACATAGATATCAGCTGGGGTTTTAATACCATCATCCAACGACTTCTCATAAAATTATCTCTATCCAGGTTATATTCTTCCACCTTCTGGCTGAGCCACTCCAGAGGCGCCGGCTGGCTCTGAATAAAATTATATAATCGTAAGATCAGATCCTGCAGGCCCTGGTCGCTGCGACTGGTGCTGAACCTTTCGACCAGTTCCAGAAACAAAGGATCATTCTTTTCATATTCCATCTCCATTAAGACTTCTGCGACTTCCAGTTTCAATAACTCACTTTCGGCGCATCGGCGATGCGAAACTGCGGATCGAGATTGACCAGATAGAAATAGGTTCTTAACACTTCCGTGCAAAATGCGTGTATGGTGCTGATAGAAGCCCGACCCAGCAGCATAAGCTGGCGGCGCAGGTGTTGCTCGTCTGAATTCCCCTTCGCAAGTTCGGCTATGATGGCCGCACTTATTCTCTCACGCATCTCACCGGCTGCGGCCTGCGTAAAGGTAACCACCAGCATGCGGTCGATATCAAGCTTATCCTCATTTTTATCTTCCACCAGCAAGTTAATTATACGCTCGACCAGAACAGCGGTTTTCCCTGATCCGGCCGCGGCTGATACCAGCAGGTTGCAGCTGCGGTTTTGTATGGCTTCTCTCTGTTCGTCAGTCCATCCCATTATTCTTCAGCCTCCTGCACTGGCCTGACCAGCAGATTTATAATTTCTTCCCGCTTGAGGCTGCGAAGGTTTCGATAGCGATTATCCTCAAACAACGGGTCAAACTGGCATATGGACTTGTAATTGCAATAAATACAGGCACTGCCTTTTTCGTTTCTAACCGGATTGATTCTGACCCTTCCTTGTATAATTTCCAAACCCATTTTTTTAACCAGTTCCCGCATATGCTGCAATAAGGCCGCGAATTCAGATTCTTCCAGAACTGACGACTGGCGGTGCACCTCACCATTACTGGTTATAGCGGCTGGTATAATGTGCGAGCCCGTATCAGCATTAGCGTCCATGGCCCTGATGATACGTACGTCTTTCAGCAAAACGCCATCCATTTTTAATTTTTGGGCAATCTGCTTTTCGACCTCTTCCATAATATCCTTATCACTTTTAACCAGAGGATCATCAATTTTAAAATAAAATACTCCGGCAGGATTAAGTCTTTCTCTGCCTATTTGCTGCGGTGCATTCAGAACCGCCTGCAGGTATAAAAGGAGCTGCAGGCTCAATCCGTTATAAGCGTCAGCCAAATCGAATGATTTACCACCGGTTTTGTAATCAATTATTCGTACAAAACTCTCCTTTGCATCATCAAATATGTCCACACGGTCAATACGTCCTTCCAGATAGAGCATTTCTCCATTGGGCAACTCGATTTCTAAAGCCGGCAACGCCCGTCCTGTTCCAAAGCCTAACTCAACAGCCACAGGTTGAAAATCACCAGCCTTTATATGTTGAACCAGAATCCAAGCGGTTCTGCGCCCTACCCTTTGTAAACGCTTTAGAAGGTATCGATAACGGTGAGTGCTGGCAAAAACACCATCAGCCAGTTCCGGTGCCAGTTCTTCCATTACCTGATCCATCAAAACATCACTGTCTTCCCTATCTAATCCCTGCCATGTCATATCAGCACTCCGAATCTTCTGCGCATAACTCATCAAAGCATTATGAAACAAAAGGCCGATATCGGGGCTGGCTACTTCATACAGTTTGCGTTCTCCCGGTGATAATCCGTAACTAATAAAATGGGCAAAGGGACAGCTGGCATACTGCTCCAGGCGGGAAACGCTGGAACGCAGCGGGCTGCCGTAGAGTTTTCTCGCCACCTGCATCCCCATATCATCAACCTGGTTATGATATGTAAACGCTGGCAAAACGTGCTCCCTGTATCCTTGCCATTCCTCATTAATACCATACCAATCCCATACATCGTCCCAGAATTGGTATATCGGTTTCCCGTCCAGAGCCATTCTCATCCTGTTTACAGCGTACTTAAAAGTACTGCGCGGGGTGGAGATCATTTTAAACTGCTGTTCTCTGGTGTCCATCAGATCAGTAATGGTTATCAAACCCGGGAACAAAGACTTTATGCGTTCTGCCAAAAGGGACGGACGCAGGGCCCTGCCTTCTGAATCAGCCAAGGCATAACTTAAAAACAATTCATGGCAGGGCTTGCTGAATACGTTATATATTAGATAATCCTCCTGCAGGCTGCGCAATTCATGGTTAAGCCCGATTTGCAGGCCCAATGATTCAAGCCGCATTTTTTCTTCATCTGATAAGAGCTTTTCTTCCCGGCCCTTTTTCGGCAGAACCCCATCGTTTAATCCCAGCACGAACAGCGCTTTTATATCATGACTTTTTGATCGTTGTATACTGCCTACCAAAACCTGGTCTACGGTAGTAGGTATAATACCGAGTTCCACCGAAATGAACCCAGCCTCCAAAACCTGTCGGTATTCCTTTAAGGCAGCCTCCTGTTCCCCCAGTATCTCACTGATTTGCTGCAGGCTTTCGACTACCGCATTCCAAATCTGAGTATTCTCATTAACCAGATCATATTGCTTCTTATCCCGCATTCGTTCAATTTCACCCGCCAGGCGCACAGGAATCTCCATGGATTCAAGGTAGTTAAATATGATTTTGTTTATGCTGGCATAATCGCGGGCGGAGGCCAGGTTCTCCTCCAGCCGCAGCAGCGGTTCCATTAACAGCCGGCGGCAGTAATTCAAATAATCCAGATTGGCAGGATCTCCAGCTTTAAAATCTTCTTTCAACAGAGAACCCTTTATGCCATAACGCAGCAGATAATTCTCCAAAATGTCACAGGCTCCGTCATCCAGAAATGTGAACCCGGTGCGGCAATACCTGGCCAAATCCTCATAGCGGTAATTGCGTTGAATAAGATCCAATGAAGCCAGTATGAACTGAATTAAGGGGTGATCTACGATTTCCCTTTTCTCATCCATAAAATAAGGAATGTCGTATTCATTAAAAACACGTTTAATCAGCGGGCCGTAATTGCCAATATCCTGACATATCACCGCCATCTGGTTCCAACGCAGTTCATTGTCCCGGGCCAGGGCCACTATTTGCGCCGCCAGATTCTCCACTTCCATCACCATATTGCTGGAAGCAAATAGATGTATATGTTCCGGTTTTTCATCATACTTTCTGCCTGGAAAAACGTAAAGTTGTTTTTCCAGATGAATTATTTCAGGTGATTTCCGCAATTGTGAATCGTTATGCGCAACCCAGATTACTTCCTCTTTTATTCCCAGAACCGCAGCCATCTCTTTGATTTTTCTCAAACAGCGCGTTGATATAGTAAAGAGATCTTTGTCTTTCGAGTCCTCGGGCGGAGCGATAGTCAGACTGATGCTAAATTCCCGGCAATGCTGCATCAGTTTTTCCACCACCCGCAGGCTCTGTGGAGAAATGGTAGTGAAATTATCCATCCAGATGCGAGATTCACGAAAATAACTGCTTTCTTCAAGTTTTTCAATAAAGAAATTTATGTAATCTTCCATGTCAAGGTAGTGTCCACTGAGATATTTCGCCATTTCTTCGTATATAACGGCGATATCATTGAGCTTCATATATAAGGTGCTTTTGGTTTCAATCGCTGTCATTTTATCAAGGAGGTCTGCCGGACTTATATTGTATTGCTTCATTTCCGCAATTATTTCACTGCATTTAAGCACGAACCCGTCCTGCAGCGCAGCCGGTTTAAAAATAGTAAGTTTATGGCGATTCTGATTTATCACCCTTCTCAAAATCATATTTTTTCCCTGTTCATTTAAAAGGGTTCTGGTCAAACCTCCGACATCATTAAAAATCCGGCTGGCCATACGTGTGAAGCTTAAGACCTCTACCTGCATAATTCCGGGCAGCTCAAGCTTCTCCATCAAGTCCCGCTCCGCTTGTAATGTATATTGTTCAGGGACTAGCAGTATCAGAGGATCGTCCCCATTATCCAGATAATATTTTATTTCATTCATAACCAGGCGGGTCTTACCCTGACCGGCTCTTCCCAGAATGTAACGCAGGCTCATACACATCCCTCCGCAAGCCATCTCTGGGAAAATTATATCACTGTGCCTGTCAAGTCGCTGTCACTGAAATTACAAGATTAATTATTTTTCAGTCCATCAACAGAATTCGTGCTCCTACAGCCAGTAATGCTACACCTAGCAAGTCAATATAATGAAATTCATATTTTTTCATGCCGAATAGGCCCAGCCCGTCCACCAACAAAGCAGTTAAAATCTGGGCTACAATTATAGCTGTGGTAGCGTTTCCCACTCCAATTTTAGGCATGGTTATAACCACCGCAAAAATTATTATTACATTCAAAATACCGCCCAGGTACGCATACCAGGGAACTGATGCCATTTTAGAAAAAGCGTTGAATCCGCTCCCCACTATAAGAAATATAATAAGCACTGTTATAGTGCCTATGATGTGTACTATTAAAGTTGATTGCCACACTCCCAGAATTTTACCCAGGGCAGCATTAAATGTGCCCTGTAATGCCATGGCCGCGCCTGAAAGGGCTGCTATGACCAGATAATACCAGTTAAACATCAGCCGGATTACCTCCATATTTTTGGCTTATTGTCCAACTATACGAATATATTTATGCAAAAAAATAAGGTTAATGGCCACAGACAAACACAGATGGATGCCATATACTTTTTCGAGGTGACAGGGGGACGGTTCTCTTGACACCATTTTGAAATGGTGTCAAGAGAACCGTCCCCCTGTCACCTCCCCCTGTCACCTAAACAAAAGTTGCCAGGGCGATAACGATCATTCCCGCCCAAAAGCCCCACCACCGGGTTTTCGTTCCTCTGCCCCGGGCTTGCGGCCATAATTGGAAAATTACCAGGTATATCATGACCCCTGATGCAAAGCCTAACAATAACGGCATAAAGCGCGGCACGCTAGCGGCTACCATACATCCCAGCAGTGTTCCCAGGGGAGTAATCAATCCTACTAAAAAGGTCTGGTTAAATATCTTAAGTCGTCTCATCCCGCCCATTAATAACGGAGCAGCTATAGCCATGCCTTCGGGAATATTATGTATAGCAATGCCCATGGCTATGACCATGCCAGTTCGGGCCTTCATCTCACTTCCTAGTGCTATGGCCATTCCTTCAGGCAGATCGTGCAGAGCGATACCAAGCATTACCAGGTAGCCCAAAGCGAACAGTGAATCATGGGTTGACACCCGATGCATAATTATGTGGTCAAATAGGGCCAGAGCAAGAACGCCCACTCCAATTCCCATACAAGCCAGACCGCGAGAAGTGTACAGCAGAGCGGATGGCAGCATGTCAAAAAAGACAACCGCCACCATTACTCCCGAAGCCAAGCCCAAAAAAAGGCCAGGCCCCGATCACTCCAATTGCGTTTGAAGAACAGTAATAATGCTCCAACACAAGTACATAGACCAGCTACTATGCTCATCACAAAGACATTTTCAACCGGCATATTTCCACCACCAACCAGAAATCCACCTGTCATTATGTCTATGAGCAGACCACGGGGCGTATTCAAATATTAAAAGTATATTCTTTTCTGTGCCATCATCCGTGGATTCCGAAATTGAGCACAATATAAACCCAAAAATCGGTAACAATCTGTGTTAATCTATGACGATTATCTTTTCATCCAATGTAATAAGCACGTCATTTCCATCATATTCTAGTTGCATAGGAGGTGCTGTTAATGAATAAAAGTGTTTCTATCGAAATTAAAGGTCTGGGTAAATCATTAATCGTATCGATTGTTTTATCTTTGTTGATTGCGGGCCTGGTCTATTATTCAGGAATCAAAGAAACCCTGCTGCCTACTCTGGCCAATATTGTGTTGATAATCAGCGTATTTTGGGGAGCATGTTATGTAAGCAAAGATTACGGCAGCAAAGGACTTGTCCGCGGTCTTGCCATGGGGGTAGCCTTTTTTATTCTCATGCTTATAGCAACATTTGTATTTGATTCTTCACTGGTAAGCACAAAGGCTTTTGTTTCAAACTTGTTCATATGCCTAATCTCGGGTGCTCTGGGCGGAATAGTGGGCATAGGCCTGAGTGATAAAGCCATCTAGCTTTTGCGGGCAGGATCGAGAAAACAACGCGGACTGCGCGGGTAAAACATGGCGGTGCCTGGACATATGCTGCCAAACATAACTATACGCCCATAATACCAGCCCCAGAATTATTAATATCAGACCCAAGCGCAGGCGCAATCCCCGCATTGTTTCTCAGCACCCATAAAAAAGGAGTAGCCGCGGCTGCTCCTTTTTATTATCCCCATATTTTCATGAGAACATTTCTTAAGAAATTCGGAATACGAAAATAATAAACGCGCATTGATTAATCCCCCTTCATATTATTAATTCCTTCTGGAGTGGTTACGGTTTATATTATGTAGGGATTTATCAAATGGTTACATTTCTATTAATAATGTTTATGTCATATTTAAAAATTGCTGCAATGACGACGTTAATAACTCGCCACTTATTGTCTCCTGTTGTTTGATGGGAATGCTGTTTTTAAAAACAGTCCCGTATGATTTACGATCCAATCGACTATCTAAAACTACTACCGCACCCTGGTCTTTTTCGCTGCGAATCAGCCTTCCCGTCCCCTGCTTAAAACGCACTGCGGCATCAGGCAGCATGAAATGCTGAAAGCTGTTTTTCTTATTCATTTGGCAATATAATTCACCGGCGCACACATAAGGGTCACCCGGAGAGCGGAAAGGTAGTTTGGCAATGACTACACATCGCAGTAAATCCCCTTTTAAATCTATCCCCTCCCAGAAGGTTTCCAAACCCATAAGAACGGCCTTTGAGGAAGACATAAACTCTTCCATCAAGAAAGCAAATTCCCCATCTTCATACTGCGCCAGGAGGCGGATACCGGCTTGTTCACAAAATGGGCGGATCTTCGCTGCCGTCTCCTGCAGTTGTTTGCGGGAGGTAAACAAAGCCATGGTTGCGCCGCCGGTGGCTGCGATAATATCTTGCAGCCTTTCCGTTAAAATCTTATTATAAGCAGGATGAAGCGGATCGGGCATATTATCCACCGTATATAATCGGGCCTGTTTTTCGTAATCAAAAGGTGAATGTTCGAGGAGAGTTCGCAGCCTGTCCTCCTTTTTGTAAGGCAGTAGACCGCTGCGTTCGATAAAATAAGAAAAATCTTCTTCAACAGCCAGCGTGGCTGAGAGCATAACCAAACTGTTCAGGCGGTCATAAATGCGTTCCTGTAAAGAAAGCCCGATATTGACGAGGGAAGAGGCAACAGCCACGGCTATTCCTTGTTTCAATTCCAGCCACATAATCCGGCCCCGTTTTTCCAATTCCTCTTCAAATACGAAGCAACCTGTATCTGATGTTTCCTGCAAAGCCTGAATAATGTTATCCAACTGCCCTCTGTCATTATCGTCTTCAATTTCTTTGCTGAGGTTGCGCAAAACCAGCAGCAACAGATTGATATTTTCCTGCCAGGCAAAATACCGGTCCATTACGTCCTCAAACCAGGGAGTGCGCAAATCAGCAGGCTTTAAAACCTTTGCATTCTCGTTTTCCTTCCCTGACCCAGGAAATGATCCCAGAATATTAAAAAGTCCCTGATTTTCATATGCAAATCGTTCCAGGGCAGAAGCAGCTTCAGTCAGCAACATGGCTAAATGGGCATATTTGCTGCGTAAATGCTGCAGGTATCCTTTTTCGCGTTTCTTTTCCTTACTGGCCAGGAAGCGCAGCAGATCGTTGATTTCATAATATGAAAGGCGGAGAGAAAGCTTATCGAAGGCCTCACGGTCAAAGGCATGTGCTTCATCAATGATCAAGTGGTGGTATTCGGGCAAGATGCTGTGTTCAACCAGGGTATCCGCCAGGAGCAGCGCATGATTTGCCACTATCAGATCAGCCTTTTCCAGGCTTCTCAGCATCTTGATGCGAAAACAGCGATTTGAATACGGGCAGTTATCCCTTAAACAGGTGCGGCGTTCAGCGGCCACCAACGGCCAGTGCTGCATGATGTCACCCGGCAAACCCAGTTCTTTTCGATCACCGCTGCGGGTTTTCTGTGTCCACACCAGTATTTTTTCAACAAATGAAAGTTCGGAAGCGTCCAGACCGATTTTACCTGAAATAACTGCCTGGTATTTATTCCAGCACAGGTAATTTTCCCGCCCTTTGACTTCGACGTAACGGCATTCTATCCCTATGACCTTAATAATTTCAGGAATATCCTTTTCCACCAGCTGTTGCTGCAGAGCCTTGGTGCGAGTGGAAATAAGCACCTTCTTTCCCATTCGTTTAGCCCATAATATTGCCGGTACCAGGTAGGCATAGGTTTTACCCACTCCGGTTCCAGCCTCAGATACCAGGAACTCACTATTAATAAAAACCTCAGATATCTCTCGCGCCAGATTGACCTGCTCAAGGCGAAAGGCATAACCATTAATTGCCTGAGACAGTCTGCCCTCTGGCATAAAATATGCCGCTATATCTTCACTTTTAAAAGAATCCATTCCCCAACCCCACTAATAACATTAACCACAGATTATTACGGATTTTCATAAGCGCCATGCTTTGACATTTGCGTGTAATCTATAGCCAACTTTCTAAAACTGTCACCTGATTTTTCTTGCCAACTTTTTTAACATCATATATCCTGTCGACCTTTACCCCTTTGGTATTAAGAATGTTCAGATAGTCTTCACGATTTTCACAGGGAAGCTTTACCGACAGGCCGCAGCTGCTGGAAATCTCACGCAGGGTAGGAACAACAACAAAAATAGCCTGGGCAGTCTTTAGTTCCTTTTCGGCTTTCAGGGCATAAGAAGTTGTGGCAAATGTAAACAAACAGTATTCGGTCATATTTATAATATCAACGGGCATGTAATTGCTCCGATCATTTAAACTCTATAATTCCCGTACGATAGAATGTACCTTTGCTATCAGCCACAAGCTTCTCGCCGGCATAAACCTCAGCACGGACAAAAACCAGGTTTCTGCCTGCCTTTAGAACCTGTCCGCGGGCTACTATCCTGTCGCCATTACTAGCCGCAGCTATAAAAGCCGTAGAACAATCAGCTGTCACCCCTTTAATTCCCAGGCTTCTTACCGCATTACCCATAGCCGCATCCGCTATACACATGTAAAGGCCACCGTGAACAGCCCCCAGCGGATTACTATGCTTAGATTCAGCGATAGTATCCAATTCTGCCATACCTGGCCCCAGTTTATTTACTTTAATTCCCAGCAGACTATAAAAAGGTGTTTCATTAATCGAATGATTAATATAATCAAAAAGCCGCGGATCAATACCTAAATTTTCCATGTTCTCCGTTCTTCTCCTCCAGTTCACGATCTTGATTATTATAACATTAAAAAACGCTGTAAAAACCTAATAAAACTGTTTTAATCAATCTCTCCGGGCAAAAACTATACACAAAAGCTCAGGAGGTTTCAATATGAAATTATCAAGATGTAGAAATGTTATTATAAAAATTCTTATTACCACTCTAATTATAACCATTTCCTCATTTTGTTTTTCCGGTTGTGACAGAAAAAAAGAAGTACCTCATGTTAAGAATTCGCCGCCGGCAGAAAAAAAGCTGCCCCCAAAATGGTATATTCGTTTTTCTGTGAAAGACCAGCGCAGTACTGCCTATACAGAGGAATCCGGGGCTCCAAAAGCCGCTAATGGCCAGCCCTATTTTTTGGGAGGCATAGCCGTACACCCGCGCTACCCAATAAATGACGGCGGCAGTCCGCTGGAACCCATATTGCCCTTTGGCACAGTCATATATTTAAGCAAACCCGTAACAATTCAAGGACAACAATACAATTCGTTAACTGTAATGGATACAGGTGATGTTTATCACGGGCTCTGGCCAGGCTACCCTTATTGGATCGATATCTTCCACGGCACATCTAATTATTATAATGTCAAAGAAGCTCGTGATTATGGCATTCCCCTAATTGATTATTACTGGTATGAAGAATGGAAATAAATCTTGAAAAATCGGTTTCCATGGAAATATAGATAAAAATATGTTTAAATAGTTTCGGACAGGACTTGTTGTTCAAAACTGCTGGATTTCATGAGGAGAGTTTTTATGCCTCAAAGTTTATATATCGATCATGCTCTGAAAACCTATCGAAACGGTAATTTTTATGATATTTGCGATCCAGTCGTAATCGAAACCCAGGTAGATATTTTTCTCAATGATACCAAAATAGCCAGTCTGGCCTGCTCGCCGGTTAATCTAGAAGAACTGGCCGTAGGTTTTTTAAGCAGCGAAGGTTTGATACTGGGCAGTGCAGATCTTTTGAAAATTGAATCAGGTCCCCATAATCAGATTTTTATATATACTGCTTCAAAGCTGCCGCCTCAGAAAACTAATGCAGACCGCTTTATTAATACCTGTATGAGTGCAGGCGGAAACAACGATGAGGTTTTACTCTTAGATTCTCCTGTTACTTTCCGCGCTGATGATCTCTTGAAATTGATCAGCACTTTAAACGATACATCTTATACCTTTCAAAAAACGGGCGGTGTTCATAGTGCCGGGCTAGGTTATAAAGATAATCTTTTGGTCCGTTTTGAGGATATAGGCAGACACAATGCGGTTGATAAGACTTTCGGTTTTGCTTGTATTAATCATATTAACTTGCAGGATAAGTGTCTGGTTCTCAGCGGAAGAATAGCCGGAGAAATACTGATTAAAGCAGCCCGCAACCATGTTTCTCTGGTGCTTTCACGCTCTGCCCCGACTCTAAAATCTGTTCAACTGGCTGATAAATTAGGTCTGACCATAGTAGGATTTGCCCGTGGGGATAGATTCAACCTCTATACCCACTATGAACGGATTATTGTGTAAGGGCAATCAGTTTTGCATTAATAACGAAAGGTAGAAACAGTTATGATCCATATGTCAGCATTGTCGGATATTCAAACTCAGGCAAGACAACCATTGTATCAGGTTTAGTTCATATATTGACCGCCAAGGGTTATAAAGTCGCAGTGATAAAACATGCGGCTCATGGTTACAGCAGAGATATTCCGGGCAAAGATTCATTTCAGCATTTTGCAGCTGGAGCGCAGCAAGTAATTGTAGCAGGACCAGACAGTATAACTCTGCATAAACGCTATAGTCATGCCCCTAATCTTCAAGAAGTACTGGAATTAATTACTGAAGTGGATTTGATCATAGTAGAAGGTTATAAAAACGAGCCAGGACCAAAAATAGAAATTGTAAACAGTGACGATCAGGTAATTAAACTGACCAAATCAAATGAATTAATTGCTATCATTAGTGAAGAAAAACTAAATTATTCCATGCCCTGTTATAATCCTGCTCAACTTGAGCAAATAGCTGAATTTATCGCGGCTTCGTTTTTGACACAACAGGTAAAAGCATAATTCTTAGGTAAGATAAAATATGCCCCTGGTCTATAAAAAACCAGGTGCATATTATTATAGTTATAATTACTCAAGAGCATCTGATTCCTTTACTAATAACAAATAGTGTCTGATACTATCTCTCTCAGCTTCAGCTATAAAATCGATAAAGGCCGTCATGTCCATAAAAACACTGGCTTCCTCCAAGCAATCCAGGTAAGCTTCTTTTACAAAGCGATTAATAATCGCCGGGACATAAGAATCCTTCAAAAAAGAATAATTCATTAAAAGACGTGCTGTTCTTCCATTCCCATCCGCAAACGGGTGAATCAGAGCGATTTGAAAATGCAACCAGGCCGCTCGCTCGATAGGATGCAGTTCATGAATCCTGGCATTGTATTCCTCAACAACTCCATGAACCAGTTCAGGGACATCAATATGTTCCGGCGGAGTATAGCTGCTCCCAACTATTTCTATTTCAACATCGCGGTATTTCCCGGCTTCTTGTGCACAGGTCCTTTTCATCACAAGTTTATGTACATCGCGTATAAACATTTCACTCAGCGGCATTTTACTCTGTACATAAGCTTCAACATAATCTATGGCTTCCTTGTGGTCTAATATCTCATAATGTTCTTTAGCAGTTTTGCCAGGGATATTCTGCCCGGCAAGAACCATCCTGGTTTCTTCAAGGCTTATACTATTACCTTCCAAAACCAGTGAATGATATGTCATTTCCGCATCCATATATTCTTTTACGATTTTATTAATTGACTCCGGCAATGGCCTATATGCGTCAAGGGCTTTCTTAATCGTGTCTATTTCCAAAATGCATCTGGTGTTCAATAGCGCAACCCCCGGAAATGTGTTTGTATTTCATAATTCGTTGCAGACTCCCTTTGTCTATTATATTTTTTAATTCTATTATTCTCCAGTTATTTTTTGGTCAAATCCTTGCCTTTAAATCCACGCGCCCACGCGGGGCGCGACTTGCTATTACTTCTTCATCGTTCAGCCATCCAAAGTTTCAATCCACGCACCCACGCGGGGCGCGACATAAGTAACTTGGTAATAGCCATCAATTCCGGGATGTTTCAATCCACGCGCCCACGCGGGGCGCGACATGCCTAGTAGTTGTGACGAATGTGTCTGTTCTGTTTCAATCCACGCGCCCACGCGGGGCGCGACGGTGTAAATAGGCGGATAGACGAGCTTGAAAAAGTTTCAATCCACGCGCCCACGCGGGGCGCGACAGTATAGCAGCTGATAATAAACTTTTAGTTGTAAGTTTCAATCCACGCGCCCACGCGGGGCGCGACAACTCGCGAAAAAGTAAAGCTTGAAGGGAAGGACGTTTCAATCCACGCGCCCACGCGGGGCGCGACCCCAGCGCATTTATTCGCTGTTCAATACCAACCAGTTTCAATCCACGCGCCCACGCGGGGCGCGACCTCTAACCAATGGTGATCATACCATTTGGTAGGTTTCAATCCACGCGCCCACGCGGGGCGCGACAGCCAACGCGCCATTCTATACGTCCGAGGACATGTTTCAATCCACGCGCCCACGCGGGGCGCGACAAGAATATGTTGCGAAAATGGTTGAGATATTCAGAGTTTCAATCCACGCGCCCACGCGGGGCGCGACGCCTATGGCGGCGGCTACTCCCGCCACAACCAGTTTCAATCCACGCGCCCACGCGGGGCGCGACAGGCAGAACAATCGCTGCTGACCGGGTGCTCGCTGTTTCAATCCACGCGCCCACGCGGGGCGCGACCGGACAGAGCAGCGTTAGTGCCATGGAGCATTGAGTTTCAATCCACGCGCCCACGCGGGGCGCGACGGCCGTGTGTCAGCTCCGGGCAGCCGGGATGTGTTTCAATCCACGCGCCCACGCGGGGCGCGACTGACCGTTCACAGCGTAAAGCTCACTTAAGCGTTGGTTTCAATCCACGCGCCCACGCGGGGCGCGACCTCCCACTTTTACCTGTGATGGGACATGGCAAAGTTTCAATCCACGCGCCCACGCGGGGCGCGACCTAAGGCCCCGCATTACCGGCTGACACACCTTCTCGTTTCAATCCACGCGCCCACGCGGGGCGCGACTAGGATTGTCTGCTCCGGGATCCAGGCAGACTACGTGTTTCAATCCACGCGCCCACGCGGGGCGCGACGCCGCTCGTCGATACCCAGCGGCAGGTCAGCATAGTTTCAATCCACGCGCCCACGCGGGGCGCGACAGGTATTGGATGTAGCGCAGCCGCTACGATAGTTGTTTCAATCCACGCGCCCACGCGGGGCGCGACGCTGGTCAGTATGAATTGCCGCCCGTTTCTAGTGTTTCAATCCACGCGCCCACGCGGGGCGCGACTTCATCCCACTCGTCCTTCTTGGTGCGAAACCCGGTTTCAATCCACGCGCCCACGCGGGGCGCGACAGCTTCTCAATGGCCTGTTTTTCTGCTATAAAACGTTTCAATCCACGCGCCCACGCGGGGCGCGACTGTTGCTCGTACCTCCATTCTCTTCTTGTACTTTGTTTCAATCCACGCGCCCACGCGGGGCGCGACACCTCCCCGGGAGGGCCCCAGGCATGGAAGATAGTTTCAATCCACGCGCCCACGCGGGGCGCGACTCCTAATTTCCTGCGCAACCGTGAGTTTTAGGGGTTTCAATCCACGCGCCCACGCGGGGCGCGACCTGCCGCCGCCTCGCTTAGCATGGCCGTGCTCGAGTTTCAATCCACGCGCCCACGCGGGGCGCGACGAGCAGGTGCCGGTACTCGGACCGGATTACCGGAGTTTCAATCCACGCGCCCACGCGGGGCGCGACTCCGCGAGGTAAAACGGGTACTACGGAAGGATGGTTTCAATCCACGCGCCCACGCGGGGCGCGACGATGGTCAAAAAAAAGTAGTTTTGCCAGTAAATCGTTTCAATCCACGCGCCCACGCGGGGCGCGACTAGGTGGGGTATCACCTTGAGCGCAGACAAAAAAAGTTTCAATCCACGCGCCCACGCGGGGCGCGACGCGGCGGTTGGGATCATGTATCGGTATCATTCCCGTTTCAATCCACGCGCCCACGCGGGGCGCGACTCCATCGTTTTCCTCCTTTCAGCTTCTTTCCGCAGTTTCAATCCACGCGCCCACGCGGGGCGCGACACATGCTGTAAGCCAGGGCGGGGGCAGGCATGATGTTTCAATCCACGCGCCCACGCGGGGCGCGACCCGGACAATGCCCGGACTCGCCCCGGTAGAACTAGGTTTCAATCCACGCGCCCACGCGGGGCGCGACGCGCTTCGCACCACGCCGTGGCAGCCTGGATTCTCCGTTTCAATCCACGCGCCCACGCGGGGCGCGACCAGGAGTGGTGCGCCAGATAATCCAGGGAGGCAATGTTTCAATCCACGCGCCCACGCGGGGCGCGACCTCGAAGAATGGAGCCGCTGATATTCCAACACTTGTTTCAATCCACGCGCCCACGCGGGGCGCGACAACCAAATATATACATCATTCTGCCGAATGATGTTTCAATCCACGCGCCCACGCGGGGCGCGACATCTCTATTATGCCTATATCAAGGCTGTGGAGGGTTTCAATCCACGCGCCCACGCGGGGCGCGACTGCAAATACCAAGACCGCAATTGTCCGGGGCAACGGTTTCAATCCACGCGCCCACGCGGGGCGCGACGGGCTTATTTGGTGGGAATACAATATAGAGGTGGTGGTTTCAATCCACGCGCCCACGCGGGGCGCGACACCGGCTTTTTCTATGCCCGGAAATAGCTTGACGTTTCAATCCACGCGCCCACGCGGGGCGCGACTATAGGTGTTTCTCAAACTAGCCACCTTCTTTCAGTTTCAATCCACGCGCCCACGCGGGGCGCGACGAGGACCCGGTATCTGATGTAATCACCAAGGACATGTTTCAATCCACGCGCCCACGCGGGGCGCGACCCGCCAGAAGCGTAATCGTCACCGGGGATAATTGTTTCAATCCACGCGCCCACGCGGGGCGCGACCATGAATACCCATGCTATGGCTGACCAGATAGCTGAGTTTCAATCCACGCGCCACGCGGGGCGCGACACTATCCTGAGTTTGATATTTACGTGCAGGCCGGTTTCAATCCACGCGCCCACGCGGGGCGCGACCCAGCCAGCCGGAGGAACAGCAACCTGAACAGCAGCGTTTCAATCCACGCGCCCACGCGGGGCGCGACGAGCTTATTGGAGTGTTTTGTTGCAAAGAAATAGCAGTTTCAATCCACGCGCCACGCGGGGCGCGACCTCAACCCCGGAACCGTGGGAACACCAGAAAGGAGTTTCAATCCACGCGCCCACGCGGGGCGCGACCCTGGAGATAGGCGAGTTCCTCGGGGTCAAACTTGTTTCAATCCACGCGCCCACGCGGGGCGCGACAAGATTCAGGAGTATAAAGATACATTGGCCAAAAAGTTTCAATCCACGCGCCCACGCGGGGCGCGACTATCCCCGAGGAATTGCTGCCGTTCTCCGAGCCGGTTTCAATCCACGCGCCCACGCGGGGCGCGACCCTTAGTCCGGCATCAAACATAATCTCCATGCCCGTTTCAATCCACGCGCCCACGCGGGGCGCGACGAATATCAGTTTATCGTCGAACTGCGGCACCAGGTTTCAATCCACGCGCCCACGCGGGGCGCGACGCTCCTAAACCGTTTCCAGTAGTCCGGTATCTCAGTTTCAATCCACGCGCCACGCGGGGCGCGACGGGAGTGCAAACGATTTGTCAATGAGTTTCCCCGTGTTTCAATCCACGCGCCACGCGGGGCGCGACCTTTTCTGCATCACAGTATCCAAGCACCAGACGTGTTTCAATCCACGCGCCCACGCGGGGCGCGACCCAAAGCAGGATTCGTACTTACCGCTGATATAATAGTTTCAATCCACGCGCCCACGCGGGGCGCGACTGCGACCTTTCAATCGCACTATTTTCGGTATTTATAACATTACTTTGGGCGAACCTAATGTAAAATTAAAAACTTCCCGCACTAAGTATGTTATTTTTCTATTTAACACCTCAATATACCCTGCCCGCGAAATCAATACCGATAAAACCTTATTAAATTGAGAAAGAACTGTGTTTTAACAGGTTCAGCAGATTTGAGCACCTGGGGTTCGCACGGCTTTAGATCATCAATATACCCTCAGGATCATAAGATTCTGCTATACCTATATGCTCTACGCGCCTTTTCCAGTTGTTCCCCAAAAAGTAGAAGCGGATGCTATCCTGTGAAGGTCCATAATTTTCTCTAAATTGTTTTTTAACCGCGTAAATTGTGCCGGGTCAAGCAAACATTCAAAAACGGACTTCTGCACCCTTTGTCCATGATTTACACATTGTTTTGCCACCTGGCGCAGTCTTTTTTGCCCTTCTAGCGTACTGGTGTTTACATCATAAGTAATAAGAACCATCATGTCGGCAGCCCTCCATTCTGGTATGGTACACTTGATTATCGGCCATCATTTCCAGAGGAAAACAGGGTAACCATCTATATCCCCCCGAAGGTACCTGGCTAATAACAAGGCTTGTACATAAGGTATTAACCCTACCGGAATCTTTTCATTAAGGTAGGGATGGATTATCTCCTCGCGTTTCCGTTTTTGCCAGGCAACCAATACCTCATCCCTGGTTTCCTTATTCATAGTAACCCCGCCGCTTTCATCTTTACTGAAACCGTTCGCTCGAATCTGCTTCCGGTTTATTAGGGATAAGGCTAAACGATCCGCCAGAACTGGCCTCAGTTCCTCCATAATGTCAAGCGCCAAACTGGGCCGGCCTGGCCGGTCCCGGTGCAAATACCCAACTGCCGGGTCCAGGCCGACTGTTTCTAATGCCGACCTCGCCTCATGAGCCAATAACGTATATAAAAATGACAACAAAGCGTTCATATTGTCCAGGGGGGGCCTGCGGCTTCTTCCCGAAAGCGAAAATGACTCCTTGTCCTCCAGTACCAGGTTAGAAAAACAGGAAAAATAAAGTTGGGCAGCTTCTCCCTCGATTCCCCGCACCACATCGACATCATGGCATGTTTTCAGGCGGTTTAATTGATTGGCCATTCTATCGACTGCCGCGGTCAGGGCAGCTGTATCTACCTTATCACCATGGTCTCTTAACGCCCGCCGTAAGACAGATCGGCAGTTTGCCACCTTGCCCAATACGCAGGTTGCGGCTATGCTGGCCGACAATTCGGGGTTATCAGCCGTACGATATTGTTTGCGCCTTAACAGGACGTTGCCGGAAACCGGTCCCTCCACCCTGGCCAGGAACTTACCGTTCGGGGTAAGAAAAGACATGGTTACGCCCCTTTCCGCACAAAGGGCCATTAACGCCGGGCTGGCACCGGTATAACCAAAACAGACAATCCCCTCTAATATATGAACGGGAACTCGTTTTGTCTCTACCTCGCCCAGGCGTACCACAACATTTTCCGCGTCTCGTGTCAAATAAGCGTCGGGACTTGTTACATACAAAACATTCAACAGTTTACGCATTATGATTTCTCTTTCCAGGAAATACTAATGTCATCAACCGGCTGTTGCTCAATATAATCTTGAACAGGTCTATACTGTCGAGTTAACTCCGGCAAACAAACATCCTGCATAGAGCACAGGCTGCACCGTACCCCTTTGCCCGCTGCCGGGGTAAGGCCGGCATTATATGCCATGTGCATCCGTCGGGAAAGGTCTATGACCCTGGAGCAAATTTTTTCATCAAAAGTGATTTCCACCCGGTGTCTGGTCTGGCCGTAGTACAGGAAACCTTTCTCAACAGCCGCCCCTGTCATTTCTTCCAGGCAAATGGCCTGGGCGCACAGCTGCACCACGTCCCGGTCGTCCTTTTTAGGGCGCCCGCGCTTGTACTCAACCGGCACAGGTCTATAATACCCTGCCCTTCCTGGCAGCCTGGCCCCATTGCCTTCGCTGTCCGGCGCCAGGGGATGGAATTCCACCATGTCAGCTATTCCCCACAGTCCCAGTTGATATGATTTCAGCGGCAGCGAGCGCGCATATACTACTCCATCGCGATACTCCTTATATTCGGGATTATGTACCTTTTCATGCAAGATTTGCCCTTCTGCCGTCCGCTGATTCTCCTGCCACTGCTGCTCCAGGTGGATGAGTCCCCACTGCCTTTCGCAAAAGGCAAAGTGCTGGATAGCGGACAAGGGGATGAGGTCCTCTTCGGTATAGTTATTTTTATTCAAACCAATCATGATATTCTATCCCATCTGGCAATGGTTCTTTGCTTACAGTTACCTGGTAATCATCAATGGACCGTGCGGGCTTCGTTTTATTTTTCCTGTCAACACTAATTCGATTAAACAATTTATGTGCGGGAGCATTTCCCAGGCCTTTTTCATCGGAATGACTAAAAATATACAATCCTCGGGTAGTCATTTCTCCTCTAGCTGCAGAACGGTCTTGTTCAAACATGTTAGCCAACGCTGACCATAATAAATTGAGATCTTTATCGTCAATGGGATTACCTTCTGTGGTCAATCTCGCTGCCAGGTTGGGGTTATAAAAGCCATGAGCCCTGTATAAGCCGTAAGGCACAATAGGTTTTCTCCCCATTTCGGTTTGCTTTTTTGGGGCATCGGATTCTCTGGTAATTGCGACTCGCGTAATACTAACATCTAAAGGAAATATAGGGTCAATAGATTTGGCAAATGTTATCTGTACCGGTCCTCTCACCTGGCCGGCATTTGTACCGACAGTAAGTACCGCGCCAAACATCCGTACATCATAGTATTTTTTTACCATGGCCTCCTGTAATTTTTCTTTATCCGCCCTGGTCATCTTTATGTTTTTAACAGCACTTGCTATATTTTGTGCAAGTTCGTCCAGTTTCTTTTTGTACTGATCGGGTATTTCACCATCATATTCCTCTTTCAAATACTCCAGAATTTCCTTCTTGGTTCTAAGATCGCTCGACCAAATTACCTTTTGTTCCTGTTCATCAATATCGAATATATCCGACAATTCATCGGTTAACCAGTCAAAAAAGTCCTTATCGTTTATGCTTACTTCAGGAAGTGTTATTTGTTTATCCCTCATCACTTTATAGCAAAGCGTATTCAATGCTGCTTTGCTTTGAATAAATATCTCCTTCCCTTCAGCCAAGGCTACATAATCTCTAATTTTTCTTTTTATGGCTACGTCCGTGACAAAGCCATGACCGGTTTCAGGGTCAATTCTGGGCATATTGCCCGCATCAGGGTCTCCGTTGGGGTTGCCGTTGGTGACATCAAAAAGCAGAACAAAGTCATGTCGTTTTTGGGGATCAGTATATAAAGCCATTTTATTTCCTCCCTACATTATTTTTTAATGCGCCTGGAGTTAAATTCCGCTCGCTGGTGATAAAAGCCCAGGGCAAATTCTCCTTGCTGATATAACGTCATAGTCCGTGGAAATCCGCCGCCTTCATCAATCTTTTTAATTGCCGATTCCAGTAAATCTTCCAATTCCTGATATCTAACATAATTATCTTTTCTAATTTTCGGCATATGGCCTTCGTGGCCATATTGACAAGGGAAGGCATTACAGTTAACGGCACTGTAGAAGCCGAGCCATAGTACCTGTCCACCAATGTAGATGATAGTTTTCCTGTTGCCGACCGGCGTTGAATTTCCTCCAGCACCGCCAATAAAATCCCGGCCTGATAAGATACTTCATCTCTGTTATCATCGAGACTCTCCATCTTTTTAGCTTCCTCCTTTCTAAAGGTTAAACAAAACTTGACCACAGTACATAGCCTTTGCCAAACTTCGATCGGTTCAAGGCTTTTATTATTCTTTTGACCTGTATCTTCAATCATACTGCCATCCCTGGCGCCGGAAATACGCAGTCGTCTAACAGCCGACTGAAAAAGCGAAAATGGCGGAGGCTCTCCTAAATACGCACTTCGAATTAAAATTCTGCCCATGTTAGGATCTACATCGTTCAGAGGCTCGAGTAAATCCTGAATAACATACGGGCGTCTTTTTTGGCCATAAGCATCTACCAGGTTCATAGCCTCGAAATACTGTAGAAGATTGTTTTTAATTGTTTTCGAGGAAGCATGGATCCAATCCCTAACGGCTACTCTTCCGGGACCATTGGGCGATAAAACCGCAAGGTAAAAGGCGTTTTCATCCAGATTTAAACTGCTGGTACTTCCTGTCCATGGACTTATTAAGAATTTATTGATAAGTTCATCTGTTGTTTCAACTTTGACCTGTTTATTGTGAGCAAGCGGAACAGAAACAATATTTAAGGGATCGTATTCTTGATTATCTAGGGATATCGTCATGTCTTCCTTTAACCAATAAACAGCAACCTGATTGCGGGGACTATCGTTTTTAACCCTGCCATTCACATCCTTATCAATATAAATTGCCCTCGAATTAGACTCAATTAAATGGTTCATTACCTGTGAGGATCTATCAGCACATGTTAGGCAAAGACCTATAGAAGCCCCTTTTTGCCGATAACGATAAGATATAAAGGAATTATCATTCAGGCTTACCATCTGCCGATCTGCGCCATTGAATGTAATTTTGAGTGGCGAATTTGTTACAATATCTTTATATTGACCACAAATACTACATTGTTGAGAAATCCCATTACAGATTTTTGTTTTAATCTTTTCCGCCCAAAAGCACTTGGTTTCTTGCAGTTCATGTAGATGTTTGCCTTTTAACCAGCCTTTTTCATATACAAAGGTGGTCCAGGTCTTATTAAAAAGCTCCTTTCCTTTCATAGCTTTTAAAATTGATTCATCTCTTAGCTTATCTTCAATCGCATTAATCGCTTCCTTTAGAAGATGATCGCTAAAACATTCAGAATTCTTCATTTCTTTAAGCAATTCTAGGAATGCTTTATGTTTTCGAGAAGCCTTTTTATCCTTTGCGCCTTCTTTCTTGTCAGCTATTCCCAATACATATCCCATTTCATCGGCAAATGGATAAGGAAATATGGTACCTCCTGAACGGTTCGCCAGTTTTGCCCTAACCTTGTCTTTTTCACCTGCATAATCCTCAATTTGTATTTGGATTGGGTCTTTTCCTGGATAGATGTGAATTACATATTTTATTGGTTCCGATTTATATACTCCATAGCCAACCGGGGATAGTCTATCTGCTTTATCGAGTTTCTCTGCCTTTTCAACTAACTCCCTTAACATGGACACCCTCCAGTCCGTACAGTTGTATGTACTTCTCCTCTGGTATTCTCATGATTCCATTGTCAAGTGCGGCATTAAAAAAGATTGGTTGATGGTATCCCGATACAATAATTGCCTTTCCATCCTGGTGATTTTTAAAAGTCATTTCTTTGCGTGAATCGCTTTTACAGAAAGCAATATCAAATAGCATATTACCCAGATTCATACTTTGATCAAAAGGTTTTTCGTCACCTGTAACTTCTGAAAAATAGGCTGAACATTCGCGGGTTCCTAAATAGGGCTGATGGCGGCATTGACCATTTACCAATCGCCGTTTGAATTGAGCGATATATTTATTCTTATGGCTATCGGTGGTTTCTTTTAAACGCACATCAGCCAGAATAATATAAGACAGGTTTTTTAGATATAAACTTGCCCTTTGCTGACGCTTTTCTTCAATTACAATCGGCTTACCTCCCGGGCTCTGGCGGTCCTTGATTTCGTTACGCAGTATCGCATATTCGTTGATTTTGTTAAGAACCATATCTCTCTCACCTCCCAGCCCATTTCCGGTTTCCAGCAAATCGCTTCAAGAACCCCTCGTGCCGCTGAGGGTGTCATTACAGGATAAGTAACCCGTTCAACTTTAAATTCAGGACGGGTAAAACAGGCTATGGGACCCCACACTTTGACCGCAACATCGTACCGGCTAATAGCTTCATTCAAACTCACAACCCTCCCTTACACAATCAAGTCGGCCGGATCCAACTCAACTTCATTAATACCTGTAAGCGGATCATACACCCCCTCCCACATATAAAGACCTTTGGTCAATTCCCTCAACAACCCGTAATTTATCAATACTCTGAGTTCCCATTCATATATGTTTACCAGGTAAGGCTGAAGCCTGCGCCAGGAATCCCTGCACGGTTGTTTTAACCATTCTCCAACAGATTTTTTATAATTACCGTATTTGACCACAACCGGTACGGTATTATCCTTTATTAAGCGGTACTCCTGCGCTGTTTTGGGGTAATTCAACCTTTCACGCATTAACTGGATATTGTATTTATCCAGGTCATTGCCCAGGGTATAATAAAGCCTGGAATAATACTCTTCGAATATACCGGGGTCATTTAATATCTCGGGGTCTTCGTATTCTGCGAGAACCAGTTTGGCCGTCTCTATTCCAGCTGCATAAGGTCCGCGCAAAGGGGCTTCTTCTATCAGTTCAAATATGGTTACTTTCCCTTTTTCCGGTCTTCCTTCGCGGTTACATCTACCCGCTGCTTGAACTATACGGTCCAGCGGTCCCAATGCTCTATAAACCACCGGGAAATCAAGATCAACGCCAGCTTCAACCACCTGTGTACTAATCAATCTCACTGGTTCCCCATTTTTCAATCTTCTTCGAACATCTTTCAATAAATCCTGTCTGTGGATTCCGCATAATAACGTTGACAAATGTATGCAATCCTTGCCATTTAATTTCTTAACTAATTGCAGTGCCTGCTTACGCGTATTCATAATTACCATAACCTGCTTATATTGAAATATTTCTTCAGCCAGGTCATCCATTGAGACTTGCCCGGGCAACCTTTTATAATGCACACGGATAAGTTCTTTGTAATATTTTTCATACTCTGGTACTATTTCGCATATCTCAATATCAGTAAGTTCAGTTAAATAGTCTCCCCTTAGTGCCGGCTGGGTTGCCGTGGATAATACTACCGTAGTGCCGTAATTGTCTACTAAATCACGAAGAACCTGCAGGGTTGGCTTGAATAACTCCAGGGGCAAACTCTGAGCTTCGTCTAATATAATTACACTTTGGGCCAAATTGTGTATTTTCCGGCAACGTGAAGGACTGTTTGAAAACAGGCTTTCCAGAAGCTGTACAGTAGTCGTTACTATAAGAGGTACATCCCAGTTTTCTTCGGCCAGTTTCAACCGCAATATACCTGGGTCTTGCATTTCATCATCTCCATATTGAACCTGGCTGTGGTGTTCTAATACCGCATTTTTTCCAAAAATTTCACGGTATATTTGCGCGGTTTGGTCAATAATGCTGGTATATGGCAACGCAAAAACTATGGTCTTTTGTTCATTGGTTAAGGCATGCTCCAGAGCAAAACCCAGAACGCTTCGAGTTTTGCCGCCTCCGGTAGGTACCGTTAACTTATATATCCCGGGTTTCCCCGTGGCTGCCATTAGACAGGAATCGTATATTTGTTTCCTAATTTTATTAAGAAAAGTAGGGTTATCCTGCTGGCATTTCTTTAAAAATTCGTCTTGATTTTGGCGAAAGACCTTGGCCATCTTCTTTATTGTTGGTTTTTCTTTGTTCCTTAAATATTGCTTATCGTGATGGAAATGCCCTTCTGTATCTAACCTGTCTGCATCAATTAAGACTGAAAACAACATGCGTATTAAAAATTCCCATTGCAAATTATCTATATTCTGAGGTAAACGGATTGTTTTCATATGCCTGTTTGCCATAACATCTCTTATAGCATTCTGCATGAGTGTGAACATTTTTCTATCTTTGTCTATGCTATCTAATTCAATGAGCCTGGCAGACAAGGTTCCTGGTTCCTCCAAACCAGAATGATGCCCGGCGACCGGCAGACCAATTATTTTATGCATCGCATTGTTTTGACCATGGATTAAATAAACAAAATCGCCGCCCCAGGGGGCATGCGGTACCGTCTCCGCAGGTTTGCCTTTGTCGATGGTTAAAAGATAATCTTGAAATCCCGGGTTAACCTTTCCCAAATCGTGTAATAAACCTATGAATTCAGCAAGCTCAGCTACTTGTCCCTTATAAAACCCTTTTGCAAATCCTTTCGCATAATCTGCCACCTTGTTCAAATGGTCATTGAGGTAATGCCATTCACCTTTTTCGTTTTTTGTATGTGCATAGTAATATGTCATAATAATCCTTTCTTTCTTAATTGTAGGCATTTCTTATTCAAATAACCTTTTTCTGCATCAACCATCATTTTCCTTCATAAGTATATTAAGATATACTGACATATAACTGTCATTAAAATATTTATTTCTCTTTAATGTAAATAAAGATTATGAATCTTTATTTATCCATAATGAACTCAAATAACAATAAAACCGGGTTGCCCCGGTTTTATCGTAATATCCTGTATTATATTTATTAATCCGTCTGCCTTTAGCCCGATTTGCCAATCTAAGAACAAAATGTTCCTTTATTTGTTCTGGTGTTCCTTCGTAATTTATTCTTACCTTTCCAGCCCCAGCATATGCCCGGCCTGCTCAGTGCGTTTTTCTTCCAGGACCGTCTCCGGATCGACAAATTGGATCGCTCCGGTCCAGCAAAACTTTGCGCACTGGGGGTCGCCGCCGCACAGTTCGCATTTGTAGGCGGTTTTCTTCTCGGGATGAAAATTCATATGCCCAAAGGGACAGGCCAGGTTGCACTGGCGGCAGCCGATGCACTGCCCGGTGTTAACTTTGGGAACAGCACCGCCCGGTTCGCGGTATATAGCTCCGGCCACACAAGTCAATAGGCAGGGGGCGTTTTCGCAGGCAGCGCAGCTTACCGGGGCATTGCGGGCCTCACGGGTGAAGCGCACTACCCTGATACGGGAAAGGCGCGGGGAACAGACGCCCTCATTGACCAGTGAGCAAATCATCTCACAGGCGCCGCAACCGACGCATTTTTCATGGTTAATATATAGAACCCGGTTTTCCACCTGTCATTCCTCCTATCACATACGGTGGCAGATACCGGCGCAGGGCTTCCATGGTCCAGGGGGTTCTGAGCATCAATCCCGAATCGCTGATAATATCTTCAATCTCCTGACGCGAAAACCGTTTCCTAATAAGACCAGCCACTACCCCTACATATTCAAGGCTGCCAACAGCCTGCATGCCTACTACCCGGTTGTTTTCAAATAGTATGCGCCAGCAGTTGGGACCGTTTTCTTTTTCCAGGATATGTGCTTCCCCCTCCAGATGGTCTTCTTTTAAACCAACAGCAGCTATTGGTATATTGTCGATTTCCTCTACCACCATATTAAAGGCTCCCTCGTATTCTGCTTCCTGTCCCAGGCAGTTCATGGCAGCAATTTGGGCCTGTCTCCTGGCCGTAGGCCACAACATGCTGAGTACCGGTTTGCCGCTTACAGCGTCAAAGCTTTCTGCACAGTCACCGCAAGCATATACATTTGGCTTGCTGCACTGCATTTGTCTATTTACCTTGATCCCTCCCAGTTCACCTGATTCCAACCCTGCCGCAGCCGCCAATTCACACTCCGGCTTCATCCCTGCTGCCCAAATCAGGGTGTCACAGGGCAGGATTCTCTGGTCGGTAACTATCTCTTCTACTCGTTCACGGCCCCTTACTTCCCGAACCGTTTCGCCGGTTAATACCTGAATGCCGGTTCTCTCCAGCAAGATACGAATTATCAAGGCGGGTTTTTCATCAAACAAACGGGGCATGACCTGACCCAGGGATTCGATTATTGTGACCTGACATCCCCTGTCATTCATAGCCTGAGCCGCTTCAATACCGATGTTTCCCGAACCGACTACCACCACACGCGAAGAAGGGGTTTGTTTTAAACGGTCCATATCCTCCAGGGTTTTTAAGGTGAAGGTTCCCGGAAGCCTGCTTCCCCTAACCTGTGGTATGAAGGGCCTTCCTCCAGTGGCTATTATCAGGCGGTCATAAGAATATCTATTTTTGTCGGAAACGATTTCCTGCTGATTCAGGTTCAAGGATTCAACCACTTCATCAAAGTGTGTTATTACTCCTTCTCGCTTATACGCTGCCAGGTCTTTTAAAAATACGTTTGCGCGCTGCAGGTGACCAGCCAGGCAGTCCGGCAGGACGCAAGGCGAGTATAACGGATGCGGTTCACGCGAAAAGATGAGAATTTCGTGTTCAGGTTCAATCTGCTTTATGACAGCAGCGGCCTGATTGCCGGCGGCTCCGTTGCCTATTATCGCTATGCGCATGGCAAGTCTCCTTATCTTAAATACTGATTTCACAAACGGCTATGATTTACACATTATTGTTTGGCACAGATTAACGCTGGTTATTTATAAACTATGCCCTTTGGGCGATAGGCTTTTGGATGGCTTCGCTGCGCTCGCAACGACAGAGCGGCGGTGCTGCCGCCAGCGATGATACCAAAATTGACCCGCTCACGTTCCGGCGTTATCCCGATATTAAATGTTTTCTAATCCCAGTTCTTTCAGCGTTTCCGGCAAGGGGCGTCCCTCATAGTCCCATCCTCTGGCTTCATAGTATTCCTGCACTACATCCTGGACTTTTTGTTCGTCAAGTTTTCTCCCGGCTATAGTTTCGCGATAAAAGCGGCCTGGAAATTTGCTGTCTCCTGCCTGTTCTCCTTCACGCAGGTTGAAGAGTTTCATAAGGTTCCACGAACGGGCGGCAGCTTGCATCAGCTCTTCCGCAGTAACATCTATTCCGTTAAAGACCCGGTGAGCCTCGGCCAGGACCGTCGGCCCGAGTTTTTCCATCACCGGCGGGCGGATGCAAACCCCGGCAGAATTAAAAAGGTTTATTAGATCTTCAGCCCAGCAGGACATACGGGCAATATTTACGGTGTCATTTTCGAGGTCAATACACCGGGCTTTAAGTTCAGAGGGCATATCCAATTTGTCATACATCGGACCTTTATAGCCAAAACGCTCCTGGCGCAGACCCTCGTCATTTTCGTTATAGCGCAGGTTTTCTACAGGATTGCGGCAGCGCAGGTGGTCTCCGCCTCTAATATTAGTAAGCATCCCCAGTGTCCAGGTGGACCAGCGTCCCCGGGGATCAATCATCGGTATTTCCAGACCTTTCAAATGCATGGCATATGGTTCAGCGCCTTTAATCCTCTCACTGGCAATCTTGACCCCTTCAGCCAGAATGTCGCCCATGCCCCTACGTTCGACTATGTCCTTCATAAGTGCAAATGCAGCTTCTTCATCTCCAAAACACAGTTCATAGCCCAGGTCTTCATGCTTAATTATGCCTTGTTTATACAACTCCATCGCAAAGGCTACTGTGCTGCCGATACTGACCATATCTATTCCAAAGCGCTGGCACATCTCTGCGGCCTTAATAGCAGCTTCAGTACTAAGACCCATATTGCCTGAAAACGAAACTGTAGGTGTAATTTCCAGAGCTTTAACCTTAAGACCAGCATATTTTCCCTCATTAACTTCGGCCAAATGCCCGCAGGCGATTATACAGGACTGGCAGGCAATATGCCGGGAGCCATACCGATCTACGATTTGTCTTCCGGCTTTTTCTTTCCAGTCGGGCAGTGTTTCACGCGAGAAATTATGGGTGGAAACAGCATTAAAACTGCCATAAGGAATAGTAGCGTTCATGGTTCCGTATGTGGAGAATGGGATATATGAACCGGCTGACTTTATTATATCCTGAGCCTGGCGCGTTACCTTTAGCAGTCCCGGCGCATCTGCAGGAATTAGGCCGCGATTACCTCTTACAACAATCGCCTTGAGGTTTTTTGAGCCCATCACCGCACCCAGGCCGGTTCTTCCCCAGCCATCGTAATAGCCGTTTTCGATGCTGGCAAAACGCACCTGTTTTTCACCGGCAGGACCGATCAAGGCCACTTCTGCTCCGTAATGCCATGATTTTAACAGGTCGATGCTTTCCCAGGCATCTTTGCCCCACAGCTTTACGGCGTCTTTTATTTCAACTTTATCGTTATTGATCAGAATATAGACAGGTTGTTTGGCCTTGCCCTTTATTATTACCGCGTCATAACCCGCGTTTTTAAGGCGTGTGCCCCAAAACGCTCCAGAGTTAGATGTGCCAAATCCTCCGGTTAAAGGGGATTTGGCGGATACTTCAGTGCGTGCCGCGGTGGGGAAAGGACTGCCCACCAGTGATCCTACCCCAAAAACCAGGACATTCTGTTTTCCCAGGGGGTCTGCCCCAGGTGAAACCTCGTCATATATAATCCGGGCATTAAAACCTATGCCTCCCAGGTATAAACGGGCCATTTCCGGTTGGAGCTCGCGGGTGCTTATTTTACCTTCACCAAGGTCTATCTCAAGTAGTTTGCCTGCGTAACCGAACATTTTCTCAACGCCTTTCGCTGAATTAAATAGAGACAGGGATACTGGCGCAGACCGCGGTGTTATGCGAAAATTCTGAACTTTCACGGGATTTAAAATGGCGCCCGCGGACACCATAAGTCAAAAACATATTCTACTATTAATGAAACACCTTTTGGCCGCCAATGCAAAGAAATATATTGGTATAGCTACTCAAAATTGAGAATAATAATTCATAATCGGCCATTTTTTATATAATCCTATGTGAACAAGGTCATTTCCATGTTTGATAAACTGAACCCAAGGTTTCTCTTACATCATGAATTTTCTTACCAGGCAGCAGATATAATAGGTGGTCCAGGCGGACAAACCACCAATATTTAGCAATCTTCGCCTGGCTCCTTGATAATGTTGAGAAGGTATTTTGTTATCAGAGAGGTACATGGCCAGCAGGCCTATTACCACCATAGTATGAAATCGGGCTCTGGAAAGTCCTTTGGCCCGGCGCATGGATTCATGGGTAAATAGCTCTAATCGCTTCTGCATTACCATTTCATTTGCATAATAGAAGGTAAAATTCAAGTCCCCTCCCTGTTTATCTTCTTCCCTGTCAATGAAATAGTCAAGCAGTATATGCAAACCACATATCCAGGGGAAATAGGCCTCTAAGAGCGGTTTTAATTCCTCTTTGCTCAGGTTATTCCGGCTGGCCATAGCAAAGAGGGCAAAAATGGCCAGAGTGGAACCGGCAGCAGCGGCGAATTCCTGCCACTTTAATACAGGGTGGTCATACCTAGCCTTTTCAGCCCAGGGGATCAGTTCTTTTTCACGCACGGAACAGGCCAGGTGCTTTTTTACCTGCAAATCACTATACCAGGCGGCCAAGATGAGAATATCCTGCTGTACTATTGAATATGAAGGCAGTTCTGATATGCTGGAGCGGCACTTCTCTACCAACGCCAATATGTAACCGCCGTCATCATGGAACGGGTACAGGCTGTAATAATCTTGCAGCGGTTTTTCCGGGTCCAGTGCGGCCAGAAGGGATTGGTGCAGTAATGCAAAGGCCTGCCCGTCTAAAGTTCCGGTACGGTCGCAGAGATTATCAAGATAATCACACAAAGTCTGATAAGCAGTTATTAATTCCAGCAGAATTTTCTCACAGCCAGGATACATGAGGGCATATACCGCCCCTCCCTGACAGTGAAAGGCTTTCAGATGCAGGCTTGACAATGCCTGTTCACGCAGAACAGGGTCGGGACAGGCAGCCGCAATCGCCTGCCATTGCGTTAACAAACGGTTTACCTTGGGTATTATGCGAAAAATGTAGGCGGGTAGTATCAGGCCTCTATTATCATAAACTTCATTCATTGATGTCCTGCTGTTATTTGTTTTAACCGGAGTTTTCAAGTATGATTTTCCCGCTTTCGTGCTCTAATTGGGTGAGGTTTTTAAAATAGCTGTTGATTAAATACAGGGCCGATTCTCTCAGTTTATCCAATCCCTTATAAGGGGGCAGTTCATCCAGGTAAGCCATTCCATACTGCAAATAAAAACGCGAAGTAATAATAGACTGCTGCAAAGATTTCGTTTCAACCAGAATCTCCATGACCTGGCTGAAATTCTCCCTTCCAAATCCGCCTTCATTTAATATTTGGCGTAATTTGGGTCCATAGTGCGCGTCTTTTAGGGCCAGAATAACGGGCAGGGTTATGTTGCCTTGCAAGAGGTCACTCACAGCCGGTTTGCCCAGTTGCTGACTGTCAGCCACAAAATCGAGGACATCATCGATTATTTGATAAGCGTATCCCAGGCAGGCACCGAAAAGACTTAACAATTCGATTTCCTTTGTTGGAGCGCCGGCAGCCAATGCACCCACCTTACAACTGGAAGCAAACAAACAAGCGGTTTTGCGGTATATTTTTTCATAGTAATCTTCTTCGCTCAGATCCAGGTGGTAAAGCAGGCCGAGCTGTTTTATTTCCCCAGCACACATCAGTTGAATGGTACTGGTGATTTCACCCATCACCCCAGGAACCTGCCGCTGGTCTATTATTTTAAAAGCACTCGCAAAGAGATAATCTCCGGTAAGAACACTTACCTGGTTGCTGAAACGCTTATTTACACTCGCCCTGCCTCTCCTGGTCGCGGCCTGATCAATTACATCATCGTGAATCAGTGAAGCCAGATGTATCAATTCCACAGCTGCGGCTATATCAATTACGGTGTTAATGTCATGAGAATATAATGAAGCCACCTGGAAAACCATGCGCGGACGCAGCATTTTTCCGCCGCTCTCCAGCAGATAGTCTAAGACTTCATCTATCTCTTTATTGCCGCTGACCAGCAGTTCACGAATTCTCTGTTCAACACTTTCCTGGGGGAAGCTGCGGGGCAGGCCTTCCAGATCTGGCTTGATAAGCAGAACACCCCTTTCCTGGTATACAAGGGATATTCTACCCGTTCAGGACAGGATTTATTCGGTACGAAGTTAATAGTTTAATGTTGCTATTTGCTGTTCATGATCTTGTTAATTACCTGCTGGTGAGCTGTATTCTCAATACTGTCATCCAGATATTTTTCCATTTTAAGTCCTTGGCGCGCAAACATAGCCTCGATAAAGAAATCAGCTACGCCAGGGTTTTTGGGCAGAAGGGGTCCGTGCAGGTAGGTTCCGATCAGGTTTTTATAGACTATGCCTTCGCTGCCGTCCTCACCATTATTACCGAAGCCTTTGATTACCCGACCGAAAGGCTTTAAAAATGGATCTTCAAAATAGGTACGGCCTCCGTGGTTCTCGAATCCAACTACGGTTTCATCGATTCCATTTATCTGTGAAGAAATAATGACATTGCCTATTAAACGCTTGCTGCCGGCTCGGGTGTAAAAGGGAAAGAAGGCCAGGCCGCTCATTGAACGGCCATCAAAATCAATGTATGAATTCCCCAGCAGTTGATAGGCTCCGCAGATGCACAGAACTGGAAGGCCATTTTCGATATGTTCGAGGAGTGTAGCGGCCTTTTCCAACAGATCACGATAAACCAGACCCTGTTCACGATCAGAACCGCCACCCATAAAAACCATATCTACACTGGCAAAATCCGTCCGGTTATCGAGTCCTTGTTTTTCGATGATACAGCGGTGTCCGTACCACTCTATTCGCTTCTGCAGGCAAAGAAGATTGCCCCTGTCCCCATACAGGTTCATTAGTTCGGGATACATATGCAGAATCCTGAATGAAGCCATCCTCTTTCTTCTCCTTGCCTGTACTATTGCCCTGAGGCCATCTGCCTGGCGGGTAATTTAGCAGCTCTTTTTTCCAGGTTAAATAATATTTTTTGGCAGGCAAATAAAGCGGTATAGGTTGATAAAATATATGATATCTTACCCCTGCCCTGCAGACAGCAGGCAATGCCCTTTTCCAGGTCAGGTTCTATCGTTATTTGCTCTGCCGGCAGACCGCTGTATTTAAAACGCAAAGCTATATCGCCGCTGCGTATCCCGGAACAGACCAGGGTTTCAATAAAGCTGCCGGCAAAATTAAGTATCTCCAAGTCCGCATCCCATATCCAGGATACATCGCGGCCGTCAGCTGGATTATCATTTAGAGCAAAAAAAATATTTTTGGGCTTAGGATCACTGGTCACGGCAGAGAGACTCTGATTCAGTCCGGTAGGATTTTTCACCAGGATTAATACGGCCCGTTTATCGCCAATGTGGAATTCTTCCATGCGACCTGCGCGGGGCCGATAGTTCCATATGGCATGTTGAATAGCCGCTGGCTTTATTCCCAGCATTCGGGCCAGTGATGCTGCAGCCAGTACGTTATAGGCATTATAAAAACCGCGGTAGGGACTGGTAACATAAAAATCGTTGACCTGTAATTTAATGCCGTCTTCCAGATTAAGGTCGCTGCCGACAAATTCCATTTGAGGCCGGTGACTGCCGCAAGCGGGACAAGAGTAATTACCCAGTTGGGAATAATGATAATAATCATACACTAATTCCTGACCACAGTTAATACAGTAGCGGCCTTCACGGCTTTCCATGCTTTCATGGCTGTCATAGCTGGTTTTATTAAAACCATAATAATGACAATGCAGCTCCTTTTCTATAGCAAAATACATCATTATAGGATCGTCACCATTAAGTAATAATTCAACAGAGTGTCCCGCCAATGACTTTTTAATCAGACCTACAATGCGGTCGAGTTCACCATATCGGTCCAACTGGTCGCGAAAGAAGTTGGTTAACAGCAGATTGCTGACCTTTACTTCTTTGAACAATAGGGGGACGGTCGCTTCATCGGTTTCCAGAAGAGCATAATCAAAACGGCGCGACCCGGTTATATTCGTACTTTGCACAAAAGCAGTGCTTATGCCAGGCAGCATATTAGCCCCGGCGCGGTTATGTACAACCGAATAACCCTGAGTGCGTAGAATGGCGGCAATCATATTGCTGGTAGTAGTTTTGCCATTAGTTCCCGCTACCACAATGATACCCATGTTAATATTTTGGGAAAGCCGACTTAGTAACTGAGGGCAAATATGTCGCGCAATTTTACCTGGAAAATTACTGCCCTGATTACCAAATAAACGGCTGAGTCCTATCAAAATTTTGCCCGCCGATATGGCGAGCAGTAGGCGGAAACGCTGCACCGCAATTCCTCCATTTTATTTATGAACGCAGAATGCTGAAATATTATGATTTACACTAAATTCAAACAAATCAGGGGCAAACATAACAGCCTGTGAAGTCCGGGTCAATCCGTTAAGGCCATTCAGCGTCAGTTTAATATGTGTCAATTTACCCCGGCCAGCTGGTAAGTTCCCGTAAACGACGGCGGCGCTGATAGCTGCTGTTGTACAGCTGTTCATAGACCTTTTCCTGTTTGCGGGCCATATTTAATGATGATAAGCTGTCGGCTTTACGCAGAGCATTGGCGCTGAACCATTTGTACTTGTCTTTGTCCCCCATGATATCCAGGATCGCCTCGGCAAATTCACCTATATCAAGCTCAGTAAGATATCCGTTTATGCCGTCATCAACCATATCCTGTACTCCGTTGGCCCTAATAGCTACCACCGGGAGACCTGCAGCCATAGCCTCCACCAGAACCAGCCCCTGGGTTTCGGTAACCGATGCAAATACAAAAAGGTCGGCGGAATGATATACATTGGCCAGCTTCTCATAGGGTATGGCCCCGGTAAAGATTACATCACGGCCTAGAGATAACCCGAGCTGCTGGGCATGTTTTTTCAGTTCTCCTTCTAGAGGACCCTGGGCGGTTAATACCAGAGATGTATCAGGCCGGTTGTTCTTAACCTTACTGAAAGCATCAAGCAGAAACTCAAGATTTTTTTCCCGAGTTAAACGACCAACAAAAAGCAGGATGCGATTTTTCTCAGGAATGTCGTAGTTTTTCCGCAGCCATTGCGAATCACCTTTTTTAAATAGGCTAACCGGAACTCCGGTAGGAATTATAGAAATCGGTGTACTGATTCTATATGACCTGAGCCTTTCTTCAACTTCTTTGCTGGGGGCAATTATATGGCTGCAGCGGTTGCAGAAATGACTGCTGTACTTTATGGTTACATCTCGGGCCAAATCCTGGGCTACCGGTACATAGTGAACATACTGGTCATAAAGGGTATGATAGGTGAAAACTAGAGGAAGGTCGTACTTTCTCGCAAAATGCAGTCCTACTCTGCCCATGGTAAACGGTGAATGCACATGGATAATATCCAGCTTTAACCTTTTAACCTGGTTGTTTATACCTGGATTAACAGGTATAGCCAGGCTGTAATCCTTATTAGTAGGGGCCGGAACCGAATAGTAACGGTAGACTCCATGTTCCTTATCACGGAAATTGGGATAAGTAGGGGCAAAAATATATATCTGATGGCCCAATTGAGCCAGTTCATCTTTAAAAGTCATAATTGATGTAACTACGCCGCTGGTATAAGGTTTGTAACTATCAGTAAAAACACCGATTTTCAAACTGTTTGCTCCTTCCGTAAAACCTCCGTCATGTACATAATATACCGGATTGGTGGTTTAGGCAAACAGGTGATTGTAAAATATGGCAGATTCAGTCCCAGGCTCCGTCATTTTTTTGATCATAAAAGTCATATCCAGCCAGTTCGGTATCATTTGCCTGTCCAAAAACCTTTCCCGGTGATATAATATCTTCCTCAGAGGGACGTATATAATAATTCTTATGCTCTTTCGCACAATTTGCACATAATGTGGTATTAATCAAACGTTCCAGGCGTCTGGGTTCAATATGTTGTCCGCAGGATTCGCACACGCCATATTTTCCTTTATTATATCTTTCCAGGGCATCATTAACCTTTTCCAGTTCATATTCCATTAATTCTAGTATCCCATGTTGTTTTTCTCTTTCATACAGTTCACTGGCAGCATCGGCAGGATGCTGGTCGTAAGCTGACAATTCGCCGCCCACTTCCATATAAGTATCCATCACCAAATCACGTTTCCCGCGGATGACTTCTTCAATCTGTTTTTTCTTATCCATTAATTTCTGCAATTGTTCCAAATCCACACCTCATCATTATATATTTTTCATATTATTCCCGGCCCACAAACTTAAATACTCCTGAAAGCAACTATGACGCTCCCAAGCCAAATGATACAGCTAGGAACCGTCATATTATCCAGATAATATGTGTTAATAATCTATGGCTATTATTTATTAGTTGTTTAACGAATGTATAGGGGCGGGGATACGGCCCTTGCGGTTTATAAACCGGGCTGGCGAATTAGGATTGACTCTCATCACCGGAGCCCGGCCCAGCAGTCCGCCGAATTCCACCTGATCTCCTTCCTTTTTTCCGGGTGCCGGAATTATGCGTATGGCAGTGGTTTTACGGTTTATCATGCCTATAGCCGCTTCATCAGCTATTATAGCGGAAATTATTTCGGCAGGCGTGTCACCGGGAATAGCGATCATGTCCAGGCCCACTGAACATACGCAGGTCATAGCCTCCAGTTTATCTATAGTCAGTGCCCCCAACCGGGCTGCTTCTATCATGCCGGCATCTTCACTAACAGGAATAAATGCTCCGGATAATCCTCCCACATATGAGGAAGCCATGGCTCCGCCTTTTTTACGGCATCATTTAACATAGCCAGAGCGGCCGTGCTGCCGTGTGCCCCTACCCTTTCCAGCCCCATAGCTTCCAGAATGTCGGCGACACTATCCCCAATAGCCGGGGTAGGCGCGAGGGAAAGATCAATTATTCCGAAAGGCACCCCCAATCTCCGTGATGCTACCCGTCCGACCAATTCCCCGCTGCGGGTAATTTTAAAAGCAGTATTCTTAATGATATGAGCCAGCCCCCCCAGATCCAAATCAGGGTTGGCGCGCACTACATTGGCAACCACTCCCGGACCGCTGATACCAATGTTAATCGTACATTCGGGTTCTCCGGGACCGTGAAAAGCTCCCGCCATAAAGGGATTATCCTCTACAGCATTGCAGAATACCACTAAACGCGCGCATCCCAGACCATCATGCTCGGCGGTAAGCTCTGCCGTCTTTTTGATAATATGCCCCATATCATATACAGCGTCCATATTGATACCAGACTTGGTCGTGGCCAGGTTTACAGATGCGCATACTCTCTCGGTACAGGCTAGAGCTTCGGGAATTGCGTTGATTACTGCCCGATCTCCCCCCGTAAATCCCTTATGCACCAGGCTGAAAATCCCCCCAGGAAATTTACACCCACTTCCTGGGCAGCCCGATCCAGATACCGGGCAACGGTAATGGTATCGTTAATCGACAGGCCATCAGCAATCATAGCTGCGGGAGTTACAGCAATACGTTTGTTTATAATCGGAATGCCATATTCTTTTTCTATATCCTCGCCAACTTCAACCAGATTATGGGCATAATTCACAATCTTATCACGGACTTTACGACCGGTTTCCTCGCCATTTCCTCCCCGGCAATCTAATATATTTATTCCCATAGTAATGGTTCTAATGTCCAGGTTTTCAGCCTGAACCATACGTACGGTTTCAAATATTTCGTCTTTACTTAAGTTAAAAGACATATCCCACCTCAAACCCGGTGCATGAATTTAAAAATATCCTCATGCTGAACTGTTATCTCCATTTCCATTTCCTGACCTTTTTCCGTAAGCAGCCTGCGCAATTCAGCTACATCAACCGTGGAGTCTGTCATATCCACTACCATTACCATAGTGAAAAAGCCCTGCAGTATGGTCTGACTTATATCTAAGATATTACTGCGCGTGTTCGCAAGTATCGCAGATATATTAGCGATAATCCCAATTTTATCATAACCCAGGACGGTAATTATAACCCTTTTACCATCTTCCATAGGCCCCTCCTTAAAGTGATAATTAGACGCAGAGAACACTGAACTATTAAGTTTTCGCTGCATTTATGAGTCAACAGCAATAGTTGAGCAGACAATCAGTATTCATCTGTGGCTGATTATTTATTTATAATTGCTCCACCACGGTGCTGCAGCGTTTACACAGTGTAGGGTGCTGGTGGTTTTCGCCTACTGAAGTATCGATTATCCAGCAGCGTTCACATTTTTCCCCTGAGGCGGCAGCGACTTTAACCCAGACCCCGTCTACGCCTTCGAGACTGGTAGCATCAGCAGGCCTGTTTTTAGCATCTTTTATTTCTAAAGCTGATACAATTAATATTTTATCCATATTCGGAGTCTTGTTTAGTATTCCCATCCACTTATCATCAGCATATATCTCAACACGGGCTCCCAGAGAATGGCCAATTGCCTTGCGGCCGCGAGCTTCTTCCAGAGACTTGGTTACGACCTCGCGCAGGGCCAATACCTGGTTCATGCGCGTCTCAAGTTCATCATTCAAATAATCATCGTGAACCTTTGGCCAATCAAGAAGCTGCACACTGACAGGGTCTGTATCTCTCCTTAAATACCTCCAGACTTCCTCAGTGGTGAAGGCCAGGACTGGAGCCAGTATGGTCGCCAACGCATTGATGATATCGTAGAGTACATTCTGAGCGGCCCTACGTTCCGGATCCTGGGGCAATGAACAATACAGTTTATCTTTCAGAATATCAAAGTAGATGGTACTTAGGTCAATCGTGCAGAAATTATGCACGGAATGAAAAACTACATGAAATTCATATTCGTCATAGGCTTTGCTTACCCGTCTCACCAATTTATCTAGTTTGAGCAAGGCCCACTTATCCAATTCTGTAAGCTGGGCATATTCCATACGGTCTCTTTCCGGGTCAAAATCATACAGGTTCCCGAGTATGAAGCGGCAAGTGTTTCTAATTTTACGATAGGCCTCGGCACTCTGACGAATTATGTTATTTGATACTGAAACATCATTGCGATAATCTGCGGAAGCCACCCAGAGCCTGAGTATATCAGCCCCCATTTCGTTAATCATCTTTAAAGGATCAACCACATTGCCCAGAGATTTGGACATTTTGTAACCCTGTTCGTCAACCAGAAAACCATGGGTTAGTACCTGACGATACGGTGCTTGGCCGCGCACAGCCACCGCAGTCGATAATGAGGAGTTAAACCAACCCCGGTGCTGGTCACTGCCCTCCAGGTATAAATCCGCAGGCCACCTCAGTTCGGAATAACTCTCCAGTACCGCCATGTGGCTGGACCCTGAATCAAACCAAACATCCATGATGTCGGTTTCCTTTCGAAAATCGCTGCTGCCGCAGTTTTCACATTTTGCTCCTTCCGGAAGCAGGTGCGCCGCCGGTTCGGCAAACCAGATATCTGAGCCATGTTCCGCAAAAAGTTCGCTTATCCTGGTAATGGTCTGTTCATTGACCAGCGTTTGTCCACAGGATTCACAATAGAATATGGGAATGGGAACACCCCAGGTCCTCTGCCGTGAAATACACCAGTCGCCGCGATCGCGAACCATGTTATAGATGCGGTCTCTTCCCCAGGAAGGAATCCAGCGAACCTTATCGATTTCTTCCAGTGCATTCTGTCTGAAACCATCTACAGAGGCAAACCATTGTTCAGTTGCGCGGAAAATAATAGGATTTTTACATCTCCAGCAGTGAGGGTATTGATGTTCCACCTTGCTGGCTTTCAGAAGCGCATTCCTCTTTTCCAGTTCAGCGATTACATCTTTATTAGCGTCATGGACATATAATCCCTCAAACTGGCCAGCCTGTGAAGTGAACCGGCCACGGTCATCTACCGGTGAAATTACTTCCAGATCGTATTCTTTTCCTACATAAAAGTCATCTTCGCCATGACCGGGAGCGGTATGCACACATCCGGTGCCTGCGTCCAGGGTTACATGCTCGCCCAATATTATGAGAGAATCACGTTCAAAAAAGGGATGCCGGCAAACAGCTCTTTCCAAGGTTTTGCCCTTAAACTCAGCAATGATTTTATATTCGTTCCAGCCCAGGGCGGAAGCTACGGTTTCCAGTAATCCTTTGGCCGCCACATATTTTTCCGTTCCCGCTTCCAGCAATACATAATCGTATTCAGGATGAACACAGATAGCCGTATTAGCCGGCAGGGTCCAGGGAGTTGTGGTCCAAATGATAACAAACGCATCATCCGGCAAGAGTCCTTTGCCGTCCTTGACCTTAAATTTTACATATATTGAAGGCGAAGTTTTATCATTGTATTCAACTTCAGCTTCCGCTAGTGCGGTTTCACAATCAGCACACCAGTATACGGGTTTCAGCCCTTTATATATGTACCCTTTGCGGGCCATTTCTCCGAAAACCTTGATCTGAATCGCCTCAAACTGAGGATTCAAAGTGAGATATGGATGTTCCCAGTCTCCGCGTACACCCAGGCGGCGGAACTGTTCCCGCTGGGTGTTTACATATTTCAGGGCATATTCTTTGCAATGTTTGCGAAACTCCAGAACATCAGTGCGATGACGGTCTATCCCCAGACTCTTAATAGCCTGCTGCTCAATGGGCAGTCCATGGGTATCCCAACCTGGTACATATGGGGAATCATAACCGGCCATAGACCTTTGTTTTACAATAATATCCTTTAATACTTTATTAAGTGTATGGCCCAGATGAATATCGCCATTAGCATAGGGAGGTCCATCATGTAATATGAATTTTTCCCGCCCTTTATTTTTATTTTGAATTTGTTGGTATATATTGATTTCATCCCAAAATTTCAGAATTTCAGGTTCCCTGGTGGGCAGATTTGCCCGCATGGGAAATTCTGTTTGAGGAAGATTGATACTGGCGTCATATTTGCCTTTTGCCATTACGAAAACCGCCTTTCGATAAAATAAAAAATTAATACCTTCCATCCCCAGGGACGAAAGGTATTCTTCCGCGGTACCACCCTAATAATCCCCGCAAGCGCAGGAATCACTTGGACTCTTTAACGTGAGTAACGTTCCCCCCTACACTGCTTTGCAAGCATGATTCGGAAGGAATAACTCCAGGGTGATCTTCATTTTAACAGCAGCGCCCGGTTTCCAGCTTCCCCGGACTCTCTGATCCTGCTTTATTAAAACTACTGTCCCGTTCATCGTTTTTAAAAATTTGTTTCATTATTGTTCCAAAATCTTTTATATTTTATCACAGGGTTTAATGTGAAACACTGATTCTTACTTGATTTCTGACTCTAATTCTACCCTATCAGGTTATTACATATACTATAATAGTTAATATATACCACTAATTTGCTATTTGGCAGGAAAACCAATTTTTTTGCCGAATATCCAATTGAACAATATTTAGAGAGAGATAATTTTAGGGGGAACTGATTTGGAGACCAACAATGACAGCAAGAAAAGAGGTATGGTTTTAAAGGTAGTTTTTCGTTCTGGTTTTGGAGCAGCGATTCTCGGCGTAATAATCGGGATTGGTGTGTTAAAATGTCCCCAATTTAACCCGGTTATTTTCTGTTGTATTTTGGCGGGAATTGGTGGTTGTTTTATTGGCTTATATTCTTCCAGCCAGAATATGAAGGAGTTCGTAGATCCTTCACTCACAATGGCCGAATTCGCCCGTAAAGTGGCTGATGGTGATTTAACGCAGCAAATATCAGGTATAACCGATGGCTACATGGCAGAGATTGCTGCCAGCCTTAATACTATGACCTCAAGGCTCAGGGAATTAATTACCCAGACCAATGATGTAAGTGAAATGGTAGTGGCTTCTTCACAGACTTTGCTGGCTTTATCACAGGAAACCGGCGCGGCCGCTCAGGATGTGGTTTATTCTACCAGCCAGATTTCAGCCGGAGCAGATAGTCAGTCTGATTCTACCAACGCTATAACCGAGATGATTGTTAATCTGGCTGAAGTTATTACTACTGTTGCTGATAACACCCAAAACAGTGTTGAACTGTCCGTCAATACACAAAATGCCATCCAAGAAGGTGTCAAAGCCGTCCAGATACAGAATGCTAAAATGGAAGCCTCATATCAAGCTATTGAAGCGGTCAGTGAAGCGGTAGAACTGCTTGACAGCAATTCATCCAAAATCGAACAGATTGTTGAAGTAATCGGTTCAATAGCTGATCAAACCAACCTTTTAGCGCTGAATGCGGCTATAGAAGCCGCCAGGGCTGGTGAACACGGCAAAGGTTTTGCGGTTGTAGCTGAAGAAGTCAGAAAGCTGGCTGAACAATCAGCCCTATCAGCCCAGGAAATAGCCAGTCTCATAAAACAGATGCAGGCCAATACTCATGAAGTTGTAAACGATATGACCAATACCAAGAACGCTTACCAGGAACAAGCCGAAGCCATTAATGCCACCAGTAAAATTTTTGCTACTATTGTCGGCTGCGTAAATAAGATAAATGATGAGATTCAGGAAATTTCGGCAGCTACCGAAGAGATGTCTGCTTCCACAGAAGAACTTGTTAACCGGGTCAAACACGTAGCCGCTATTACTCTGGAAACAGCGGCTAATTCAAAAGAAGTCAGCGCGCTGGCTGATCGCCAGGAACATTCCCTGGCCATAATGATTGAGGAAATTGAAAGATTAAACCAGAACACCGAGAAGATACAAAACCGGGTTCGGGCCTTCAATTTCTAGTTATACATGAATAGCAATTATTAATTAGTTCTAGAGTCTATCAGGGTGCGGTCAAACTTTAACCGCACCTTATTTATTGCCCATACTATAATTCAGCAGCGATTTGGTTATTAATTATATGCGTTCAGAACAGGATTCCATCTATACTTCAATCCATGTTTTGTTCGCAAATATCGTTTAAAATACAAATCCCGCAATTTGGTTTACGGGCTTTGCAAACCTGCCGGCCGTGAGCTATTAAGAGGTGATGTGCCTTCCCCCATTGCGCTGGAGCGATTTGTTCTTTCAGAGCAGCCTCCGTATGAGCTGGATTGTGGTCGGATACCAGGCCCAGACGGTATGCTACCCGCTGCACGTGAGTGTCAACCCCCAATCCTGGTTTATCGAAACCTACGGTCATAATTACATTGGCGCTTTTTCTTCCCACTCCGGGCAGTTTTAATAAATCCTCAAAATTAGCCGGAACTTCGCCTTGATAATCCTCTGCCAGAACTGAAGCCATTTCCAGCAAATGGCGCGCCTTATTGCGGTATAAACCTACCCCACGTATCAATTCTTCTAATTCCTCCTGAGAGGCCTTAGCCATTTTATCTGGAGTTCCATACATCTTAAACAATTGTGGGGTTGCCTTATTGACCTGGTCATCATTGCTTTGCGCGGATAATACTACCGCTACCAGCAGTTCAAAGGTATTGGCAAAATTCAGCCTGGTGTCCGCGTCCGGATACTCTTCCTGCAGGTAAGATAATATTTTTTCGGTTCGGGTTGATTTTTTCTCCATGGTTAATATTGAACCACGATTGAATCTTTGGCACAAGCTCTGGAGGTGTTTGATTGAATTGTTATCATTGGCCACGGTAATAATAAGATGGGCATAAATAATGAGAGGTATTGCAATCTAGGGAGGTTTGTTTCTTCAGGGGCCGCAGGGAGGTGAATACCGTCAGCACCAGAACACGGGCCGAATTGGTTATGTTCGTAATTGCCTTTATATGGGGAGCAAGCTTTGTGATGGTAAAAGATGCTCTCTATGAAATCGGGCCTTTTCTATTTCTGGGCCTGCGTTTCCTGCTGGCTTTCATTATTCTGGCTGCTCTGGCCTGGCATAGTATGAAAATAATCCGAATTACAACGGTTTCCTATGGTTGTTTATTGGGAATATTTTTGTTGGCCGGCTATGTTTTTCAGACCGTAGGTTTAAAATATACGACTGCTTCCAATGCTGGTTTTATATCTGGTATTAACGTGGTATTAGTCCCGATAATATATACCATTTTCCAAAGAACCCTGCCGGAATTAAAAACCATACTTACAGTACTTGCTGCCCTGGCCGGGCTGTTCTTCTTATCATTCCCTTCTAACTCACTGCGTCTTTCATACGGAGACTTTCTGGTGCTCTTGTCCGCTTTCGGGTTCGCTTTTCATATCGTTTGTGTGGACCGGTTTTCTCATCACCACAATGCTGTGGCTATTACTGCTGTGCAGATTTTATTCGTGGGCATAATGTCTTTAATTGTTGGGTTAAGCAGCGAGCCATGGCCTGGTCATATCAGCGCCCGTCTGGGCGGAGACCTGCTGGTCACCTCTGTTTTCGCCACTTCTCTGGCATTTCTGATGCAAAATGCCCTGCAAAAATACAGCACCCCCACACGCTTTGCAATTGTTTTAACTACTGAGCCGGTTTTTGCGGCTGTAGTAGCCTATATCTGGGCAGGAGAATCATTTACTTACAGGGCGCTGGGTGGAGCCGCACTTATATTGGGATCTATGTTAATCTCCATATTGACCCGTAAACCAAAAGAACCCACGGTAGAACAGATTTAGCTCTGTTATTAACATAGTTGTTACTATATTACTCACTCAATATAACTCCATGTTATAATTTTTATGGGGGGAGTATACATGGAGATCAGAGATATATGGGGAAACGGCCATCTCATTCAGTTTAAGAACATATATATCATTAAGACCTTTATGCCTTTTCCGCTTAAAGAAACCAATGCTTTTTTAGCAGAGTCTCCAGATGGCTGGATTGTAATTGATTGCGGAGTCAATCTGGAAGTGAACCGGGAACAATGGAACCTTGCTCTTGCAGAGATTGGGATTAATTATAAAATGATTAAGGGCATCTATCTTACCCATTACCATCATGACCATCTAGGATTGGCGGGTTGGCTGCAACAAAAATGTGAAGTGCCGGTTTACCTGCCTCCTGAAGATTTCAACACCTACCACCGTTTTATAATCAGTGATGATTATTTTACCATGATTCGAAACGATTGTATTAGGGCTGGCTGGACTGACGATCTAATCCATGACCTTACTACAGATATGAACAGCATTGACAGCATGATCCGTCCTTATCCGCAATTAACCCCCTGGCAAAAAGATAATAATCTGCAGCTGGGCGAGGACAATTACCAGGTGATGCGACTTCCCGGTCATACCGATGGACATATCATTTTATTTAATGAAAAGGACGGTATTTTATTTACAGGCGATAATGTAGTTCCCCATACGATCCTGCATTTAAGCGACTGGCCCCACATGAAAATATATGACCCAATGACGGAACACATTAAGGTTCTGGACAACCTGGCCAGCCTGAAAATTCATTATTGTATCCCGGGACATGGCAAGCTATTTGAAAATTTTGCAGAACGTTTACACATTATTAAACAACATCATGAACGCCGCAAGGAAAAGGTCTTATCCGCACTTACTTCGCCGACTACAGCCTGGGGCCTGTCCAACCGGGCCTTTCCAGATAATCAGTATATACATATTAAGCGTCTTTTCCTGGCAGAGACTTTGGCTTACCTGCAGGCTCTTGTAACCGAAGGACAGGTGCATAAAGACGAATCCGGCAAGCAAATAGTATACTGGAGTGGTAATTAAGAAATGAGGTTTGAAATTATGTTAAGGAATGTATTCTTATCCATACCGTAAATCTCAAGCAGTTTGTGACGAGAGCTATCGCCTTTGAGGAGGGTAATATTTTTTTTCGGCAGCTTAAGTACATCAGCCAGAAAATCCAGCAGGGCGCGGTTGGCCTCCCCTTCCACTGGAGGCGCCGCTAATTTTATTTTTAAAGCCCCATCATGTTCCCCCACTACCTGATTGCGGGAAGCGCGCGGCTGAACCTTAACTTCAATTTTCAAAGTGTTGCCGGTTTCAGTTATTCTGAGCATTGCTCTCCCACTGTGGAGGCTTCTAGTTTCTCCATCAGTTCCTTAAGGTCTTTGCTAAAGAAAAAGGCCGAAAGTTCTTCCATTTTACGTTGGTTTTTTTCCACAATCTCCATCTGGCCGAGTAACTGTCCCTTTAAATCCGCACTGAAAACCCCCAATCTTTTGATTAAATCCTGGTATAAACTGAACACTTCAGCAATCCTTCTTTTAGATTCTTCCATTATTATGGCTGCTTCCCGGCGTGCATTGCTTTTAACATCTTCCGCGGTCTGCTGCGCCAGGATCAGGCTGTTATTCATAGTTTCCTCTAGTTTTCGATATTTCTGCAGTTCGTACTCCAGTCTCTGCATATTATCACGCAGAGTGGCATTTTCGCTGTATAATTTCTCGTAATCTTGGGCTACCTGGAGAAGAAAATTGTTCACTTCATTACTGTCATAGCCACGAAGCGATTTCCCGAACTGCTGGTTGCGAATCTCCACTGCCGTAATCACCACGTACCCTCCCCATTCTTAATTATAAATATCACTCGTATCAAATCCCTGCTTTGCTTTTGTGTATCCATGGCACTGCAGCCAAACCTTCCGGGGATAATCTAAGGAGGCGGTTAAAGTTATCTGCCTGGCCGCCTGTTGGGTTTTGAGCGTCCCGCAAGGCTTGCCGGTATATTTTGAAAACCTCTATAAGCTTTTCCGCAGGGTAGTATTGACACTCCAATCTGAAATGATTGATTCCATTTTGCAGCAATTCATTCAAATATGGAAGCAAACATAGATCATAAGGGTAGAAAATATAATTGCGGCACTTTTCATCTGTGAATATCTTATAGTTTTGAGCGAATTCATCCTGCAATTTATAATGATCGTTCAAGCATTTGCTTCCGCAGCTTTCCTGATCCTCCTCAGATAAAACCCGGGCCAGGCACAGGTCGGTTATCATACCGCACAGGGCCCATGAACCATCATTTCGAGTTCAACCGGGGATTGACAATTTAATATGTCTTTAATCCTGCCGGCATCCAGTTCCGGCGATATAGTCAGTCGTTTTAAGCCATTATTCAATAAAAAACCTGCGGCTGCGGTATTACTCAGGTTTAAGCCGTATCCTCCCCATATGTTATATCCATAGTCTCTGGCCAATTTTAAACTGCCATAATCATTAACCATTACAGCCAATACATTAATTCCTCTTATGTTCTCTAAAGCAATGCGAATATCTGGCAGATCGTTTTGGGCCACTATCCTGGGGAGTTCAACCACAAGTCCTGTATTAAGACCTTCCAGTTGCCGGGCAGCTTCTTGTATTCTGCCAAACGATTTCTGACCCTTTAACTGCCTGATCCCTTCCCATTCCATAATTACTGTTTCTAATTCCGGGCTTAGCAGTTCTGGTATAACACGGGGATCATGCAGTTTTACACTTAGCTGCCCCGATTTTTCTAATGTTATAGGGCGGTGCTCAAAATCATCTGTCTTAAGGCGTTCCAACCTCAGCGCAGTGCTAATGAAAACAGGTTCTCTTGCTCCACTTAGGCCTATAGCGTCTATCTCCGGTCTGCCATAAAGATTGCCGGTGCAAAAATCCCGTATTTTATTTTCTTCCAGGCGGCTGTGTGCTGCTAGAGCGCCTTCACCCTGTTTGTTAATGGCATTATCTAGCGCTTCGCGGTAGCAGGTTATGAGATGGGCAATATATTCGGCCCCGCGCATTCTTCCTTCAATTTTAAAGGATGCCACCCCTGCCTCAATCAAGTCCTGTATATGGTTGACCAGACAGAGGTCATTATGAGCAAGATAATACTTCATTTCTCCGGCGGGAATACCATTAGCTACGCTGTACGGCCAACGGCAGGGCTTTAAACAACGCCCCCGGTTACCGCTCTCTCCTGCCATAAAACTGCTCATGTAACACTGACCGGCATGGGACACACAGAGATCGCCATGCGCAAAATATTCTATACTGAGCCTGGTTGAATGATGAATATCTTTTATTTCTTGTAAAGAAAGATTTTTAGATAAAATAGCTCGGGAAAATCCCCATTCTTCAAGCAATGCAGCCGCTGCACCATTAGCTATGCCCATTTGAACACTGGCATGAATAGGTATCTGCAAGTTAAGCTCCTTATGCAGTTGAGCTATAGCCAGGTCTTGAATAATTACTGCATCCGCGCCAATATCATTAATGAATACCAGATAATCTTGCAGTTCTTCCAATTCTGCTTGATAGTAGAGATTATTGACCGTAATATAAAGTTTTTTGCTCCTTTGATGCAGGTATTCGCATGCATCGCGCAGTTCAGAATCGGAAAAATTATATTCCGGGCGCAGCATACGCATATTAAACCGTTTGCCGCCAAGATATACCGCATCAGCTCCAGCAGCTACCGCCGCAACCATTACATCCCATTTGCCGGCTGGCGCCAACAGTTCGATTTCTGCTTTGATCATTACTAAAACTCCCTGATTTTATATTGAAAAAAAAGCTCTGACCATAAAAAACTGCAAAATTAAACAAAAATATAAGGCGCAAAACGTGAGGTGTTATTATTTTACCTTAACCCCTCAGGCCTTACGCCTTATAAAGGCTAAAATCTGATGATACTGGCTGCAAGGCTCTGCACCGCCTGGATAATAAAAAATACCAGTATGGGTGAAAAATCAATCCCGCCAGCTGCAGGCACTATTCTTCGAAAAGGGGCCATAACCGGTTCAGTAACATCATAAATAAATTTAATCACCGGTTTATAGGGATCATGTCTGATAAAGGAAAGCAAACAACGCACAACGATGAGCCACTTCAGAATTTCCAGGGCCATATAGACAATTCCGCCAAAACTAAAAGATGCCATCGTTATTATCCTGCCTCCCAAATTTAGTCACGGCCTAGTTCTTTGGATTTTAACCAGGCTGCCTCAATGGCTGCAAAAAATGCTGTTCTTAAGCCATTATCCTCCAGCTTTCTGACAGCGGCGATGGTAGTTCCTCCTGGAGAGCATACATCCTCACGTAATTTTGCGGGATGAAAACCGGTCTCTTCTATCATAGCCAGGCTTCCCTGCATAGTTTGCAAAACCAATTCACGAGCCAGGTTAAGATCTAATCCCGTATAAACTGCCGCATTAATCATTGCTTCCACTACCATAAATACATACGCCGGACCGCTTCCAGAAACAGCAGTAACAGCATCCATATACTTCTCATCGACAAGTACGGCTTTGCCTATAGTATTAAAAATATCGAGAACTAAATCAGAGTCACTGGGTTTAGCAGCTTGACCACAACAAATCGCTGACATTCCTTTTCCAACTAATGCAGGCGTATTGGGCATAACCCTGACTACCTTCGCTCCCTGCAGCAAGATTTTTTCCATACTGGAAGTCTTTATGCCGGCAGCCACTGAAATCAACAGCTTGTCAAGCTGCCATGCGGCAGCAATGTCTCGCAAAAGGCATTCTACCTGATAAGGTTTTACCGCTACCAGAACTACATCGCTAACTTTTACCAGTTCCGGAGGATTGCAAACCCTGGCTCCAAAATCACGGGCAAATTGTTCAGAACTGCTTTTTTGAATGTCATAAAGGTTTATACTATCAAAAATCCCAGGGTGACGATTTAATCCGGTTAAAATAGCGCGCGCCATTTTGCCGCATCCTAATACCCCAAGACTGCGGCCCACTATTGTTCACCCCCGAGAAAACTGCTTTTGTTGTTGCGCCGCATCAGGCTGCGATGATCCCTGGCTACTTCAACATTACTGGGGGCAAATACATAAATGTGTTTCCCCAGTTGATGGCAGCTTCCCTCAAGGGCATAAGTAGTGCCGCTGATAAAGTCAAATATCCTGCGGGTAACTTCTGCATCCGTGTTCTCAAAATTAAGTATAACTTGTTTGCGAGCCTTGAGATGATCTCCCAGGGTCTGAACCTCTTCAAAGCTGACCGGTTCACAGACTACAACCTTGATTGACTTGCTTGTGTGCAGGCTAACCACACTGGCCCCCATTTTACGGCTGGATTCCTCCAAACCTTGTGGCAGAGATACCAGTTCCTCTCTTTCCACTTCTTCCGTCTCCAGTCCCAACCAGTTCCACACTCTGGCGAACCAGCCCATACAAGTATACCTCCTTGTCTATTCATTATAATATAAGACCCGCCGGTATTTTAGTTATCTCCACTAAAAATGGCGGTTCCCACACGCACTATTGTGGCCCCTTCTTCTATGGCAACTTCGTAATCCTGTGACATTCCCATTGAAAGATGCAGTAAATTAACGTTTTCATAGTCTTTGTTCAGAAACCTCTTTCTGAGCTGATACAATTCTCTAAATACAGGCCGGGTTTGTTCGGGATTATCAACCAGCGGCGCCATAGTCATCAGTCCCAAAACCTGCAAATATTTGAGCTGGGACACTGCATCCAGAAAAACTTCTACATCAATTGGCTTAAGTCCTGCTTTTTCTTCTTCACCCGCTATATTTACTTCTAATAAAACCGGGATTGTTTTGCCCAGATTCTGACCGCGTTTATTAATTTCTTCAGCCAAGTTCCAACGATCCAGTGAATGAATCATACAAGCCCGCCCTACAACATCCTTTACTTTGTTGGTTTGTAACCGTCCTATAAGATGCCATCGCAGATGCGGCAGAACCTCTATCTTCGCTTTTAGTGCCTGGGGACGATTTTCTCCGAAATCAGTTAATCCCAACAAACTGGCTTGTCTTACTTTTTCGCTGTCCACCGTTTTACTTACCGCCACCAGGGTAATGTCTTCAGGCTTACGCCCGCTGCGCACCGCGGCCTTTGCGATTCGGTTCTGCACACCTGCAATATTCTGCCGTAAATCCATCCCAAACTACCTCACAAACAACGATTCAACACCAATTTTCGCAGATTTTTCATGGTTTACTGTTTCCATGTGTGGTTAATGAACCTTCGGTGTCAACCATATTAGATCCGTTTGTCGGCATTTATTCCTATACCGCCAGGAAACTGACTCCGAAGGTCGATCCCTGTCCGACTTCACTTTCGACAAAAACCTCTCCCCCGTGCGATTCCACTATATGTTTGACTATGGATAACCCGAGGCCGGTTCCGCCCTGGTTGCGGGAACGAGCCTTATCTACCCGGTAGAAGCGTTCAAACACCCGCGGTAAACTTTCGGGAGGAATCCCCACACCTGTGTCGGTTATGGTAGTAATAACCCGGCTGTCTTTCTTACGGGAACGGACCATAATATTGCCGCCTGGCGGGGTATATTTTATAGCATTATCCAACAGATTAATGAGAACTTGTCCCAGTAAATCTTCATCAGCCAAAATCAGCGAGAGTTCATCGGGATAAACATATTCGACATGCAGTGATTTTTCGCTAATCTGCGGCCCCAGGATATTCATCACCCCGCGAATGGAGCGCACCAGGCAAACCGGTTGAGGACGAACTATTCTCTCCTTGGATTCGATAGCCGACAATGTCAGCAAGTCCTCAATTAAGCGGCTCAAACGGTCAGTTTCCGAATCTATTATACTGAGAAAACGTCGGCATATGGTGCTGTTCTCCATAGCTCCATCCAGAAGGGTCTCCACAAAGCCCTTAATAGATGTCAAGGGGGTACGCAATTCGTGGGATACATTGCCTACAAATTCAGAACGCATCTGTGCGAAATTACGGGCATCTGTAACATCGTGAAAGACGGCGATCGCACCGTCAATGATGTTGAATTCGTTCTTAATAGCCGATACATGTACCCTGTAAACCTGAGGAGAAGGATTGACAATGGTTTCAATAAATACTTCATTGCCACGTTCTAAAACCTCGCCTACCATATTGGCTATTTCGCTTTCATAGCCGAGTTCATTCAGCCTTTTACCGACTAATCCTCCCTCACGGACTAAAAATAGATTTTCCGCTGCTTTATTTGCCATTATTATCCGTCCTTGAATATCGCAAATCAAAACAGCATCTATCATGCTGGACATCATGGTTTGCATTTGTTGATAGTCCTGAGTGCCTGACAGCATTGTTAACCTCCTGGTCTATAGCCGGTTATTTTCCTTCTACAAAACGGTAGCCTACTCCGCGGACTGTTTCAATATAGTTGGGATAATTCGAATCATCCTTTAATTTCTGACGCAGGTGGCGAATATGCACATCGACTGTGCGGGTATCACCAGAAAACTCATAGCCCCATATCTTTTCCAGCAGAGTTTCACGGGTGAAAACTTTGCCCTGATGAGCAACCATAAGGCTTAACAGGTCAAATTCTTTGGGGGTTAATTCCAATTTATCTTCACCCATAAAAGCTTCATATTTTTCGGGTATCACAATAAGGTCCTTAACTACAAAACTTTTATTGCCCAGAGCCTTCTCTGCTTCAAGTATCTTCAAGGCGCGCAGGCGCGCTTTTACTCGGGCCACCATTTCACGGGGGCTGAACGGTTTTTTAATATAATCGTCCGCCCCCATCTCCAGACCCAGAACCGTATCAAATTCCTCACCTTTTGCCGTCAGCATTATTATGGGAATGGAACTGGTTGAGGATTCTTGTTTAAGGGTGCGGCAAACTTCCAGCCCGTCTATACTAGGCAGCATAATATCGAGGAGAATAAGATCCGGATATTCTGCCCGCACCATTTCCAGTGCGCTTACCCCGTCATAGGCAACCAGAACACGGTAACCTTCTTTCTCCAGATTAAATTTTACCAGCTCTACAATATAGGTTTCATCATCGACCACTAAAATCTTGGGATTGGGCATTGCAGCACCTCAATTCTCTATGCATATAAAAGCTCCCATCCTGCCGGTTATACCCTGGTCACGGCGATATGAATAGAAATCTCCGGGATGACAGGAGGTGCATAGATGGCAATCATAAATATTTTCTGTTCTTATACCCTTTTGCACCAACATGAGCTGGTTGGTTTTTTTTAAATCCCAGGTGCAATGATTTTCATTCTGGTTTATTATATCATCGAAATTACCAAATGTTTTATTTACCTGGCTTATTAAATCCCTGCTGATTTCAAAACAACAGGAGCCAATACCTGGGCCAATAAATACCTCCACCTTCTGCGGACAGCTGTCAAATGCCTGTATCATTGTCTCCAGGCAGGCGCAGGCTGTTCTTTGCATCGTACCCTTCCAGCCGCTGTGAGCCAGTCCTACAACTTTTTTTACCGGATCGAAAAAAAAATACAGGGATACAATCGGCATAAAATGTACCCAATACCAATCCAGGATTAGATGTTACCAGGGCATCACATTCCTTTACTGCGGTTTCCAATGAGACGGAACCGCAGCCGGTATATTCAGGTCCCACCACCATAACCCTATTGCCGTGTACCTGTTCACAACCTACCATTTTGTCAATACTGCTGTTGCATAGACCCAGGAAGCGGTTGCGATTCTCAAGCACTCGTGTTTTTTCATCTCCCACATGCAAAGCCAGGTTCAAGCTGTCATATGGCTTGTCACTTACCCCGCCCTGCCGGCTGCTGAACAAAGCTACTGCACCCTGTTCCCGCCAATGCGGAATAGTAATATATCTTAAACCCTGCTGTTCTTCCCATTGCCATTTCTGCAATTTATAAGCTCCCAATTTACCATAGTTTTTCAAAGATTTAATTTAGTGAAGACCGTTACTGGTATCTAAATAGAACCGTCATATCTTTATTATCACCGCAATACCCCTATTAATGGGCATAATGAACACTATGTGGTCCATCTGTGGTTAATCATTTACTCTTTAGTTGTTCAATAGTTTTGATAAAGCTGTTAATATCGGTGAACTGCCGGTAAACTGAAGCAAAACGCACATAAGCCACTTCATCCAGGCCTTGCAGCTCGTCCATCAGTTTTTCACCCACAATTTTGCTGCTGACCTCCCGGTCATATTTGTCCCGCAGGTCTCGTTCAATACGAGCGATAATGTTTTCGATTTCCTCCATTTTAACCGGTCTTTTTTCACAAGCCCTCATAATACCGTTTAACAGTTTATCACGGCTAAATTGTTCACGAATACCGCTTTTTTTAATAACCAGCAGCGGTCTTTCTTCAACGCGTTCATAGGTGGTGAATCGCCGCTTACAGCTATTGCACTCGCGGCGGCGCCGGATTATTGTGCCATCCTCACTGGAACGGCTGTCCACGACCCGGCTTTCAAATTCCAGGCAATACGGGCAGCGCATTAGCTTGTCCTCCCTATCTTGGCAGTGACAAATAAACCCTGGTCTTTTCCTTATTATGAACAATAGATGTCTGGTATTCAAGCCTGGAGAGGTTTTAGAAGTGCTCTCCGTCTAATAAATAATTACGGCGGTATTCATCCATTTCTTTAACTACGGGAACCTCCACCAAAATAACATCGCGGCCGATGCGCACAATTTTGTTCCAGGGTACGCTTACCTCTTCACGTTTGGCAAAAATACTAAAACCCTTCAGTTTCCCCGGAAGAACCAACCCCAATACCCGACCATTATCCAAATCAAGTTCAATATCAATTATATTGCCCAGTTTTTTACCATCGAGAATGTTTACCACATCTCTAGCCCGCAAATCCGAAATCTTAATCATATTTGTATTCCCCTCCTCGCAGCTGGAGCAGCTTTGTCTTAATAATATATGTATTATTAATAGGAAAGTTTACATTAAGGTATTTTGTACAAAATAATCAATTCGCTAAAGATATTTAGTGAATAAACGATATATTATATGATTAGCTATCTTGCGCAAGATATCTAAATTGGGCTGGACTCCTTTGGAGAGGCCCGGACGGCATGGACCGAATGAAATGCCGTTATGACATTTATAGTTTCTGAAGGAGGAACTGCTGTTATGATGAGGTCTCTCTATACTGCCAGTACGGGTATGTATGCCCAGCAACTCAATGTTGATACACTGGCCCACAACATGGCCAATGTAAACACCGCCGGTTTTAAAAAACAGCGACTTGAATTCCAGGATCTTCTTTATCAAACCATCAAACGCCCTGCATCCGGTCCTAACACTATGGAACCAGTAGGTCTGGAAGTCGGTTTAGGCGTAAAGCCCTCCGCTATTAACACGATTTTTAAACAGGGTAATCTCCAGCAAACTGAGAATCCGCTTGATGTAGCTATTCAAGGTGACGGATTCTTTAAAATAACTGTTGGTGATCAGACCATGTATACCCGCGACGGAGCTATAAAGATCGATGCCGCCGGTAATTTCACTACTGCTGACGGCAATCTTTATACTGGTGCTACACCAATAACCGCCGTCGGAGCTTATGATATTAACATAGCCAAAGATGGTACCATAACCTACAAAGTACCAGGTAATGATACCCCACAGGAAGCCGGTAAACTGGAAATAGCCAAATTTATGAATCCTGCCGGCCTGCAAAAAGTAGGTAAAAATCTCTACCAGCTACGCCCAATTCCGGCGATCCTGTCGACTGGGATTCAGCCGCGGATAATAAAACTTCAATTCAATCCGGGTACCTCGAAATGTCCAATGTGCAAATCGTTGAAGAAATGGTTACCCTTATTACCGCGCAACGAGCCTATGAGATTAATTCCAAAGTCATTCAGTCATCAGACGAAATGCTGCAAACAGCTACTAATCTTCGTCGGTAATAAGATAATATGACCATATTAATACAGATTAAATTGTTAATTCACAATTATTCCGAATAGTATTGCTTCATAAAGGGGATTATGATTAATAAATGAAGGTAGGTAATAATTTACCATTAACGTCCATAGACAGCCAGTCTCTGCTTTTGCCGCCTAACGAGAGCAGGCAGAAGGATTTTGCTGCTATATTACAGCAGCAGCTGCTGCAGAATAATGTGAAGAATCAAGAAGCAGGGGCAGCTGATAAAACAGAAGACTCACTGGAAACTACCAAGGCTGACAGAACTGAGCAGCAGCTGCGCGAGGCCAGCCAGGATTTGGAAGCTGTTTTTTTAAGTAAGATGTTTGAGGTAATGCGTTCAACTATCATCCACAGCGATTTAATCCCAAGAAGCTTTGCCGAAGAAACATTTGAATCCATGCTATACGATGAATACGCTAAAAACATCAGCAAAACTGGCAATCTAGGTATTGCTGACAGTATTTACCGACAGCTTTCAGGTAAAGAACTAAAAAATCAAAAGTAAGACTATTTACTTTAAGATACTTAAAAAAGCCCGTGATAGAAGCGTGCAAAAGCGCGTTGATCTAACGGGCTTTTAAAAATAGCTTATAAATTGGCATTTATAATGGATCTGTGCTATCTTTACATTGGTAAGAACAGCCAGTTTATTTGTAATTTCTGTACGGGAGCACAACCGATGGATCTCAACCAGGATATTGCGTCTATTTTTGAACAAATTAAAAATCTGTTTGATACCGAAACCGTGGTGGGCCAGCCTATTGAGATTGGGAATATCACTTTAATTCCCTTGATAAGCATTAGTTTCGGGTCCGCAAATGGTTCAGGGCGTTTGTCGCGTTTTAAAAAAGCCAACACCGGAGGCGGGGCTGGCGCGGTCGGCAAAATTACCCCTGCTGCCATCGTAGCTGTCAAAGATAACGAATTGAGCGTTTATTCATTAACCGGGAAAGGTTTACTTGATAAGCTTGATGATTTAATGCCATTAATATCAACCAGTTTAAACGCTGATAAAACAGTGTCTTCTTCGGCTTCAACACCTGAATAAATTATGTTTATTAGGGCGCCTTATTCCCTGCAGCATTGTCAATCAAATCTGCATTTTTGTTTTCCTGTTCTGTCTGCTTATTTCTATTTCTATTATCAACCGGAGCCGCTTTTTGCTGTATATTTTTTGATTCGGCATTTTGCTGCTGCCATTGCTGTAAAACCTGTTCCCGGTGATCTTGAATCGCTTCCCTGCGTTCCTGCCAGCGCTGTTCCAAGCGATTTTTAATTTCCTCATGGGTATCAAATTTATCGGGCCGCGGCAATACCGTCTGATTGGGAGCCGAGCTGTCGGCCAAGCCCTCTTGCGGTGTCTGGTTTGGCCATGACATATTTGGAGCAACAGGGTTTACCGGTTTTACCGGTCCTTTAAGTTTGCTGGCATCAATTTGGGTATTCTCTTGATTTGGGTTATTATTTTTCAACTTCAGTAAAATGCGTTTGTTATCCCTCGTAATCTGGAACTGGGCTTTCTTCTCCACAAAGCTTTCTTTATTCATCCTTCTGGTCATCTCGCGGTCAATACGATTGAGCAGCCGCTCTTCAATCTGCGGCTGGTCTTTATCCTTGGCAATTACCTCCACAGCCACCTCATCTTTTTGTCCGTCAGCAGTATTGCTGTTAGCCAGGGATTTATCCATCACCATACCCACCGCGGTTTCAATAGGTTTCCCTGCCAATCGCAAGCCTTCAATCGCTCTGGAGCTTTTTTCATTCCGGGGATTTACAGACACTACCCGATCCCAGCGGTTTACCCCCAGCTCTAGACCAGATTCCAGACGGGCATATGCTTTAACACTGAAAAAATCTATAACCCCAAACAGAACCAGTATAAAAATAGCAGCTATTGCACCGTAACGAAGGGAAGAATTTTCACGCAGGAGAAATTGTTGTCCTACCTCAATATGGCGATTGGTCTTAATTTTTTTATATTCTCCACCCGGTAGAAGCAGTATGGCCCATCCCGGTTTTGATTCAACAACTATGCCTTTCTTAACTGACATCAGATTCCCCTCCCTTCATTAATATAGCTGCCAATTACGCTAAAATCATGCATTAATACCAGGGTATGTGCGATTATATATTTACGATGACGTTCCAGGAGCTTTTCACTGCTGCCAAAACGCTGCTGCAGATCTTTTACGGGCAGGTTTTTTCTTGCCTGTAAGTATCGCAACAGTTCTTCGTCTCCGGCGATTAATCTCGCGATTTTATTGGCTTCACGGCGGGTTTTTGCCTGCTTAGGGCTCTGTTTCACCAGTTCTTGAAAATCTATATTATATACTTTCAGTAAAGCCTGTAATTGTTCAATTTCCTGTTGGCGGGCCAGTTCTTCAATAATGTTTTCACAGGTTGTATCGTCTATGGGGTGTTGATACCTCTCACTTGAAAGTGAAATAGAGACTATTTTGCGTTTTTCCTTGCGTTTTTGATCCATTATCCTGGTCCTGATTACCTGGCCTATAAAAGGAAGGATATTTCCCCGTGCCGGCTCATATTTTTCGAAAGCTTCCCATAAAGCAATCCTTGATGTACTGCTTTCTTCTGATCCTGTATCAAGATAATGACCGCAAACCCTTGAGGCGACTCTCATGCAGAATGGAAAAATCTCTTCATAGACATCATTTAGAGCATCAGCATCACCATTTTTGTACCTGTTCCAGGCTTTCAAGGCTAATTCTTCCATTACCTGAGGCCGGGATTTATTCACATTAATCCCTCCCAAAACAGCTAAGCGCATTATATCACAGGATAATGACCATAAGCCACAGGACGGCTTAATGCCGTCCCTGACAATACGCAATATCTTCACGAGGATGTCCTGGGATTACTGTTCTATCTCTGGAATCTGCTCATCATATACGGCTTCTCCCACAGCTGCAGGCGGAAGTACCTTTATCCATTTAATGCTGTTATCTTTGTTGCAAAATACTACTGCCTTGAGGCCTTCAACTTTTCCAGCCAGTAATTGCCCCAGGCGTCCTTTGAAGGAAATTACTGTATTTTTATCCGCCTTAAGAACAACTATTTTCCCAGCCTTCGTCTTAAAGGTGATTTCTAGTCCTGTTTCTATTTTTTTTACCGCTTGTATTGTTCCAGGTATGGCCGCTTGTTTTTTAATTTGTGCCTGGTCTTTCACCTGCAGCCTTGCTTTTATCTCCTGTTTTTTTCCCTTTGCGACCTTTTCAATCTGCTGTACTCTAAGCTGTTGTGAGATCTTGCTTTTTACTCCGGCAGACGGATTGGAATCCTTGTTATTTGCCATACCTGCCGCCGGGAGCATTAAAAGAATACTCATACCTAATACAATTGCAATCAATTTCTTTTTCATCGATAACC
>NZ_BBCE01000012.1 GCF_001311885.1 Syntrophomonas palmitatica JCM 14374
GATGTTTCGCCTAAAACAAGGTTTACAGCTTTAAGAATATTACTCTTGCCTGCGTTATTTTCGCCTACAAGGACACAGTAATTACCCGGTAAAAAATCAAGTTTCTTAATACTACGATAATTTTCAATATAAATCCGTGATATCTTCATTAAAGTGTCCTCTAATCTTTATATATAGTAACATCCAACCTGACCACACAACCCTGGCAACTCTTAAAAACATCTAAATCGACCACTCGGAAACCTCTGATATCTAACCTGACCACTCGCCAAGTGCCGACATCTAAATCGCTCTGTACGGGTCAAAATCATGCCATTCGACTTGTTTCCACGAAGCAATATTTTCACGATTTTGTTCATCGAATTATTTCCTTCATGCCTCAAAAAGCCCAGTATTACTAGGCTTTTCACACACTCATTATTTCACCCTTGACATCAATACTACCGTCTCAACGTGCGTTTCTGTGGCAATATGTCATCTCGCTGAAAAACAGCATAAACCCTTCATTTATACTGGTTTGATGTCAATTCTGACTTCTCAATAATTGATTTTCGATTAGGCTATTTCAGTTTATCGCCACTTTGTCTTCTTTTAATTCGTTTTATGGGAAAAGGGCGAATTAAAGCGATCGAGCCTGTTTTAATCCTAGAAGAACAAAAATTATTCCCAATATCGTAAAGGCAGAATTTTTACTTTGCCAATCCAGCAGATAACTAAGCGCATTTAAAGACAATAATGTGAAACCAATAATAAACATTGCATATCCTTGGATTTTCTTATTCACATCCATTTCCCTCCAGTAATCAGCCACGATAACACCTCTGTAATTATATATCTTTGTAAAATTGGGATTGTCTCCACTTAAACTTGATGTTACTGGTTTGTAGAGCTAATATGTGGTACTACCAAAGGAGGTATCGCCATGAATAGCAACAAACCGGTATTACACATATCAATTTATTACCGCGGCAGTTCCAAATCGAAAATTAAGTTGAAGAAGCAATTATCCGCATACACCAAGAGATTATTGAGTAACCCATGGAAACCCTCCGTAGATATATGCCTGGATACCTTTGATGAACAAGAAGAAAAACAAATCCTCCAGGAATTAACATTATTTCACCCTTGACATCAACACCACCGTTTCAACGTGGAACGATAGCCTCGTTTCGATGTCTAGAGTGTATTTTTGCATTTTCTCGTATCAGGAAATACGTTAACACCGTTTTTTTGATTTTGCTCGTTCAAGGGAATATGTCCACGGGATAAGGTTGAGAGGTCAATTTGGATATTTTACATTTTATGGAATGGCTCAAACCGTTCGTATTGATGTCTTGAGTGTATTTTTACATATTTCCGTCTAAGGAAACACGTCCACTAAATCTGGCCGTTCAAGGAAATAATTCATACAATATCCTGAGTGGTCAATTTAGATGTTTTTTATGGTATAAAATAGAACGATAGTTTCATCTTGATGTCTGGTCTGTAATTTGTTAATTTTCCATTCTCGGGAATGGGTCGATTTAGCCATCTTATGATAAGTCGTGTAGGCAACAATTCCAGAAAATAAAGTTTAAAAACTCATAGTTTCATAGTCTGCTCCCTGCTAAAGCAAATACTGTTTTATCAGATTCCTAATTGCCTGGGAATCAATACTGCCGTTTTCATTATCATAGGACACAATCAGATTTTTACCCTCAACAATGCCATGCTTCTCATAAAGAGCACGCTTTGCTTCCCAGCGACTACGGTAATTATCATCGTTCATCATACCGCAGTGTTCCCAATAGAACACTGTACCGCTTTCCGCATCTTCAATGGTGAAGTCAGGGATTTTTATACCATCATCGCCTAGAGAGAGTTCTTTTTCATAGGCATAGTCAATTTTGCTGTCAAACAACGCATCTGCAATGATAACTTCTGATTTTGAACGGACAAGCTCGCCACGAGCAGTCTTGTGAATAAGCCCTGCTTCATAATAATTTTTCTTATACTCTACAATTTCAGGCTTCTCAAAGAGATTTGTAAACCTCCGTGCAACATCCGAGAATGCCATTGACGAATAATTTCGAAGATGATATGCCTCACTATTGTAGAAAATTATAAGCCGCGTTTTTTGCCGTGTTATGGCAGTATACAGCAGTTCCTTTGAGAGCAGAGCGCTCGGCTCACTTATTACAAGTATAACCTTGTCAAATTCACTTCCTTGTGCTTTATGAACTGTCAGCGCATAGGCGAGTTCCAAGTCAGATATTCCTTCATCACTTACACGTGAAGCCCAGTTGTAACAGTAATCAGGTTGTGAACTAAAACGCACTTGATGCGTGTTAGCCTTAGCTTTGGGTTTCTGCCAAATCCGCTCAACTATACCGACTTCGCCATTTGCAACATAATTTTGACAGCCTTCTTTGGGGTAGCCGTCTTTGTTCTGATTACGAACGTTGATTACTTTATCCCCAAAAACAATTCCATCGGTGCCGAGCATATGTTTTGTACTTTGCTTTCTATAAGCGCTTTTTAAATTATTTCCCGTACGTACCGATGTTGGATATATCGATTAATTGTAGATGTACCAATCTTAGGGTCATTTCGATATGCTGAAAGAATTTGCCATTTTTCAATCATCTGTGGCTTGCTGCCAAAATTCATCCACTCGCCGTTTATTACGCCGCCTAATGATAAGTCAAATCCATCAATATCATCAATATTCTTCATTTCAGTTTCCTCAGCGACCATTTCGAGAATGAGTTGTTGCAGTTCATCTGGCGTTTTCCATGGTTTAAATTTAATATTTTCACTGCAGAGGTTCGCCTGTAACTTAGAAAATATCTCACTATCCAACTCGGCATCTGAGTTCGAATACCATTCAGCGAGAATCGTATCAAACCTAGGTGAACCGTCATCATTCTGTTGCCTGCGGGTAACGGTAAGCTCACCATAGCTCTTGCCCACACGGGGGAAAACGGGTATGTTTTTCTTTAAATGGTTCACAAGATCAACGAATGGTCGCCCTGCCCCAATCGGCGGTAATTGATTTGGGTCACCGACGAAGATAATTCGCTGTGCTTTCCTCAATGCCTGTAAAAGTGCACCAAACATGTCCTCGGTCAGCATTGAACACTCATCGATAATAACTGTATTGGGAACATCTTTTGCATCAATTTCAGATAGCCGATATCGCATCGTATTGAAGTCAAACCGTCCATTCTGAATGAGAAACTGTGCTACAGTTTTTGCTTCAAAGTTCACGCCCTGCTGCTGCATCGCTTGGCTCATTCTCACTCTGGCCTTCCCTGTCGGGGCAAGCAACAATACACCACCGTTTTGAATCTGCGGCGATTTGCACAATAATGCCAGCAACGTTGTTTTACCCGTTCCTGCACCGCCTATAAGGACAGAAAGCCGTGCTTCGGCAAGCTCTTTCAGGACAGCCGCCTTTTCCTGCCGTGCCCGTTTTTCGGAATCAGTGAGTTTAGAATCTTTAAAGGCATCGTTGACTATTTTATCCCAATTCTCTGAAATCTGATGCCTATTCGGTGTATTTACTCGTTTGTTTACTGCTTGGCGAATCACATCGTCAAACTCCTGCATTCTGACGAGTTGATAGGCTATACCGCCGTTTTTCATTTCAATAGGTACGAATTCTGCATTAAAGAAATTTGTTAAACTGTTCATAATATCCCCGCTGACCGAACAATATGGATCAAGCGGCAGTTCATTTATATCAACTATCAATTTGTTTTGAGGATAAACTGTATGGCCGTTATCTGTCTGACGCTCCAATATGCTCACAGCAATAGCGCGAATTCTGCGTTCATCATTTTTTGCATGGATATAGGATGGTTCAGGAAGCGGGTCTATAATCTGAATTTCCTGCGGAGGAAATACAGCCATATCCACATTACGGAGGGGTATTTGAAACTCTGGCTCAAGAAGCCTGGTTTTTTCATAAATAATGTAAGGGTTTTCAAGCATTTCAGCATCGGAGCAGTCAATTGCAACCTCCCTGTAACGTTCACGTCCCTTATAATCCGTGTAATAATAACCTCTATTAAAAAGGACAAGCGCCTGTTCTAATGTTAAGGAAAAGCGCGACAAAAGCCAAAATAAAGCTTTACGCTCTCCTTTTAGACCAATAAAGGTGTTTTGCTCTGTTTTATTGATAGACTCGGCAACCTCAGTGGAAAGATATTTCTTCGGCTTGGCGATTGCCTGTTCAAGCATTGCTATAAAGCTTTCTCCTTCGGACAACGTGCTTTTAACTTCCTCCGCAATCAATATCCCATACTTGAAGCCCATGGCGTAGAGCATAATGCCCGCACCAGGGAAGGCTCCACGATCTTTCCATACCTCTGCAAGTCTGGCGTTTGCCCAGGCTATGCACTCGTCCCAATTTCCCGGTATACACTGCTTGACAATCCCCAACACCTTAATGGTCTGCAATAAAACGCTTATCACCGCGTCATAGGACAGATGTTCCGTAGCATAGGAAAATTCATCGAAGTAATCGTCCTCTGCAAATACAGTTACAGAACGCATATCAAAGTCAGGATTTTGTTCAGCATATGCCATCATTTCCCTGTAAGGCAGCAGAAACCCGTCCTTGCGCTCGTCGCGTATACTATGCCCAATCATTGTTTCCCAAAGTATGGAACGCAGCTTACCCTCATTGGTATGCCTGTGTTCTGGAGGCGGGGTGATACTCTCAACGAAGCCAATGCCCATTACAACGCGCTTTGCATCCTCAATAAATGGTACTTGTTTTGCATAAAGAATAACAAGTGACTTTCGCGGCGTAACATTCTTATAGAATGTATCAAATATGGCACGCTGGTTCATCGCGTCTTGTACCCAGTTAGTTTGGAAACCTAAATTGGGCTCACGATTATGGTCATATGCAATGTTATACATTTCCGACAACCGGATTATGTTATCGGCATTGTTCCCTTTATGAAGCATTGTCCACCCGAATGGGCGGGCAGGCAATGAGAACGGTGGATATATAAGCTCCGTTTCAAGAAAATGTCCATGCGTCTGCGGGTTGTTCTTCTTATATGGGTGAATAGTTGTTTTTTTATAGCTTATGGAGGACATAAATGCCCCTCCCTCGGAAATACAAGGAAGCTCAGCCTCGTGTCCGCTCATCGGGCATCCGGCAAGCTTGGATTCGATCTCATCGTCTCTGTTTTCAGCAATGTTTGCAAGCCGCAAACATGAGTTGTTATAACACGGCTTGTCACAGACTAAGCCGTTATAACCGTTGTCCTTCCATGGTATACGTACCGAAATGTGCTGTGCCATTTTCGTCCCCCCAATGAATTCCGCACGCTTTTTGTGTGCTTTTAAAAACTAAAGCGTCTCCATCACCTGAAGCAAGGTCTGGTAGCTGTCCACATCATGGTATTTCACGCCGCTCGTGGAGATCTCATTGAACAGCTTCTTGGCGCATGAAATTTTAGCTTTTTCAATTTCATCGGTACGACTCATTTGACCGAATTTTGTGGATTGCATACTTCCTTTTGTTTCAGCAATAAAGAAGATATGCTTCACCGAACCCTTCTTAAATGAAATCGCCCAGTCCGGGGAGTAATTTCCCACGGGCGTTGGAATGTAGAACCCACGAGGCCCCCTGGGCAGTTTGGCATAGACAATTACTTCGTCGGCGGTATCCAGGTCTTGGGCAAACTTTCGCTCGACGCTGTCAGCTGCCGTTCCGTCTGTGAAAACGTAATCCTGTATAGCGTGTTTGGCCTTAAACGCTTGGCATACTCGTCGGAGGCACGGCTCATATTAAAGATGTCCTGCGAGTATGGCTCCTCAGCGCTGGGTGTATAAGTAATATGCTCCACCACAACCGATGCTTTTTGACGGTTGATGATTCCTGCAACTTTGGTAATAAACTCCTCTGGGTTTTCTCGAAACAGCCATAGTTTTTCACGTAAAATACCGCTCAGAATCGCTGTAACTGTCCGGCGCGTAAGTGTGTACCTTCGGCAATTTTGCTATAAGGTCATACTCAGCAAAGCTGCCCTGCGCACGATCAAGTTTTTTGGTTTCGGTATGCTCCACATTGAAATCTGTGCCGATCTGTTCGCCTTTGGTCAAGGTGTATGACAAGCGGACAACCCGCAGTTCGCTATTTATGGCGGCAATGGACTTTTCAATGAGTTCTGCGCTATCAAATTCTACAGTGTAAGCATACTTCTTGTTGATGCGTTCCCACAAATCTTTGAAGTCCTTCCAGTTTTCATTTAGCGGATTGTCCCTGACCTTGGTTTCGTGACCGTTCCCTGCCATTTGTTTGAGGATGCTCGGATCAAATATAGCTTGAACAAGCTTGTGAATATTATCTGCAAGCGGAGCCAGTTCTGTTTTTAGCGGTGCCAAGCTGCCAGCTTCGACGGCGGCACGATAGGTATCTGTGACCACTCCGTTATCGTCAACATAATCGTTACGGACAAGGTAGTTGTACACTGCCGTTGCCTCTGATTCCGTAATCGTATGCATATTTTCGCCAACTTGAATGATCTTTCCAGTGAAATATTCAACACTTGCCTTCGTCGGACGTTCGTAAAGGTCGGACTTGATCTCACTTTGCAAATCGGCGATGAATCCTGTATAGCTTTCACTGGCGACTACTGTCAGAACATTTACGCCGTGGACATAGCTTTCACCGCAGGTATCAATATCCTGCCGTTCGCCGTTGATGTTTACACACAGGCGCAGACCGCGGCCAACCTCCTGCCGTTTTGCCGTGGTGTTGTCAGAGTGCTTCAAGGTGCAAATTTGGAATACGTTGGGGTTGTCCCAACCCTCACGCAGCGCTGAGTGCGAGAATATGAACCTGGTTGGTTCTTCAAAAGAGAGCAAACGTTCCTTGTTTTTGAGGATAAGCTCATAGGCAGAAATATCATCCGAAAACTCGCTTCCGCGCTTGACGGTGCTGTTCACAGCTCGTCCTTTTTTGTCTATCGAAAAGTAACCGCGATGGGTTTCAGAGGTATCGATTCCTCGCAAGTAGGCTTGATACGCTGTAGGAAACAACGTCATCCGTTCATTAAGCGCAGCGGTATACTCCTCTTCAAAAATGCGCCCATATTCACCGAGGATTTCCTCCCCATCTTCGCCATAGTGTCGGTATTTAGCCACCTCGTCAATGAAAAAGAGAGACAGGCACTTTATACCTTGCTCGAACAGCTTCTCTTCTTTGTCAAAATGCGAAGATATGGTTTCGCGGATTTGGATGCGCCGGATATCATCCTCGTTGACATTGCCGCTGGCTTCACCTGCTGCCAAGCTATCGCCGTTGGAGAATGTAACTACAGATCTTATCGGGTCTACCTCTGCAACAGAGATTCCTTTGTATTCCTCTAAGCCCTTTGATGCTGCATAAAGGCTGTCACCCACGCCTAGGATTTGAATTTCACGTTTAATCCCACTATTACGTTTTACTTCGAACTCCAAGCGGACACGTGGCGGTTTCTTGCGGTCAATAACGATATCCGCAAGGTACATATACCTGTTTGTACCGCTCAGGTTCTTAAGCTCAAAACCCTTGACCTCAATTTTCTTGACGAGTTTCTTTCTGAAAGCGTCAAGTGCATCAAGTACATAAACAAGGTTGTGTGAGGTCTTATGTGTAGCTGAGTAATTCAGCGAAAACAGGGGATTAAAGTTTTTCTTCAACGCATTCTGGGTTGCCGAACCGCCCATTTTCTGCGGCTCATCCAGAATAATAATTGGTCGGTTAGCCTTGATAACATCAATGGGACGACGGGAACCGAACTCGTCACGCTTGGTGTAGATAATGCGGGCGGCCTCATTGCCGCTTCGGCCCGGGGCATTCTTAGTCTCATTCATTGTCGTATTGAATGCCTGGGTGTTGATTATCATGACATTAATACCCGAGTTCTGCGAAAACTCATCAAGCTGGTGGAGATTCGAGGAATTATATACGAAGAACCGAGCCTTAAGGCCGTACAACTCCATAAAGTGTTCCTGTGTAATCTCAAAGGTTTTTTTGACGCCCTCGCGGATGGCAATGCTCGGTACGACCACAATGAATTTGCTCCACCCATATGCCTTGTGAAGTTCAAACATTGTTTTTATGTAGACGTAGGTTTTGCCTGTGCCGGTTTCCATTTCCACGTCAAGCGAAACAGCACCGAGCCCTTGAACAAGCTCACTGGAAAGCTTAATATTATTTGCCATCTGAACATCACGGATATTTTTGAGAAGCTGTTCCCTGGTTAACTCCACCTCTGTATTGCGGTAAGCAGTCTCAAACTCTTCCATGGTTTGCTCTGTTTTATCTTCAAACATCGATTCCTGTGCTGGTCTCGGCTTGGGCTTGGTCGTGCCCACGTCGCGGCGATATTTGGATACACCGTAATTCGGCTGTCCGGCAAATACCTTGACTACACTTTCCGCAGCCTCTGTCTGGAAAGGCTGTATTTTAAACTGAAATTTCATCTACAGCACCCTCCTTATCGTGTTCGGGCTGTAGGTGGAGAACACTTGCTCGAAGTTCACCATTGCGCTGTCATTAATGAAACTGCTGTCACGGAACACGGCGTAGTACGGCTTTTTCTTTGCAATTTCCGTAATCAGATCAGTATCAACCCTGCCGAAGCAGGCAATCAGGTAGTTGTCGTTGACATAGAAGGTCTCGCCGTCCTGCCTGATTTTAGCCGAAAGCGGGATGCCGAGGTCTAGCATAACCTGGAAGAGCAGATCCTCCTCAGTTCGGTCAGGCTTGATGTTGTCCATGAAGCCCTCCAGGTTAAAGTTCATTTGTGCATATTCTTCGGGTGTGTAGTAAACGTCTTTCATATTGCTGCTGTCGAGTTTGAGGACTCGGAACCCGATATCCAGGTTCTCAATGCCGGACTTGTCCTTGTTTTCTTCCTTAATCTTCTTTCCAGCACGACGGATGCGTTCTTTGCCTATTTCACAAATAGTTTTGTATCCGGCTTTGGATGCTTCGCTTCCTTCGGGGCAGACTTCTGGTAGTTGTACCATAATAAATTTACGTTTGCCGCCATCCTCCGCGTTGAGTTGCATAACCGCGTGAGCGGTAGTTGCTGAGCCAGAGAAGAAATCGAGGATGATGCTGTCGTTCTTCGTTGCCAAATACACGCATCTTTTAAGTAGGGCGAGAGGCTTGGGGTGGTCAAAATAGGTGCTTCCAAATAGCGCCCTTATCTCACGCGTACCGTTTTCTGTACGCATTTCTGTTTCTGCCCAAATTGATTTAGCTTTTTGTGTTGTTATCCTTGCCTTTTCATATACATTCCATCTGCCATCGCTTTTCATTTTTGCCAATATCTGACTATTGTCTAGGTCGCCCAGTTTGATGTTTTCATTTGCCTTGAGCTTTCCCCAACGCCAAACACTTTCAGCACCTTGACTGTTGTATGGACGCACTTCGACCGAATATTCATCACTTTTGTCTAAACTCACAGCACAATAACCATCGGCAGTAGAAATATTCGGATTTACGTAAAATGCATAGAACAAATTAGGACGATTTCCACTATGGAATTTAGGATTCCTGTTTCTCAATTCACGATATTCAAAACCACCTAATGAATCGCTTTGAGTAAAATTAACATCTTTGGACAATTCATTTAGTTCCAAATTAGAATTTTTCGAGTACATAAGTAAGTATTCGTTTGTTATAGCTATCTGTTTGTAATCTCGTCCACCTGGATTGACAATTGGAATTATTGTCGCTTCAAAATTGGCTTCTCCAAATACCTCATTGCAAACTTTCTTCAAATTCTCTACTTCATTGTCATCAATGCTGATAAAAATCACGCCGTCGTCGGTTAATAAGTCTCTTGCCACACGTAAGCGAGGATAGATCATATTCAGCCAATCGGTATGAAACCGTCCGTTGCTATCAAGATTAGGCGTAAGACGATTGCCCTGCTCGTCATACTGCCCGTCGCGGCGCAAGAACTCACCTGTTTCTTCAGTAAAATCATCCTCGTAAATAAAATCTTTCCCCGTATTATACGGCGGGTCAATGTAGATCATCTTTACACGGTTCAGGTACGTCTCGCGGAGTAGTTTTAAGACGTCAAGATTGTCACCTTCTATGTAAAGATTCTCGGTGTTGTCAAAGTCAACGCTTTCCTCTCGGCATGGACGTAACGCCGCCGCAATGGGACCGTTGGCTAAAAGCACTGACTTTTTCTTGTCCGGCCAGGTAAACTGATAACGTTCTTCTTTGCTTGATACCACGTGTGTATTTATTTCCTGGACGAGTACATCCGCATCAATCGCCCGGACAACCACCCCATTTTCATCAATTGTTTCCGTGACGGCATTGGGGAACATAGAGGCTAGGGCAGTAAATTTTTCATCAGCGAGGTTAGGGGTACACATCTTTAGTTTATCCATTGGTGATTTCCTCCATTTCGTTTTTAAGCCTTTTCACTTCTTCAACCAGCTCCCACTTGCGGCGGGGCTGTTTTTCGTTCATCGCTATTTTCTCAAGCGCGGCAATTTGCTTGGCCAGTCTTTCGCGGCGTTCATTAGCTATGATGGTTTCATCTAAGCTTTTTCCCTCTGTGAGGTCAATGCCGCCGATTTCAGCGATAATGTTCTTCCATATTGCTCCGAGGTCGAGTCCGCGTAAGTTTAGTTTCCATTCATGAAGCGGTTTGCTCTCTGACACAAGAACGCGCTCAGTACGGTAAACGGCAAGACGCACTGTGTCCTCATATTGCAAGACAAATAGCATACGCTGGTCTATAAACCTTGACAGAAGGGCAATGTTCTTCTTGTCACATTCCGGAGTTTTCAGCGACACCAATATCAAGTATATCGCCGAAACATCCGGGCTTGCAGCAACCGCCAGGGTCTGTGGGGAAATCTCCGCTACGATTACCAAGCGGTTAATCTGTTCGTCAAACAGTTTGCGCTCGTCGGGCCTCGGCTTGAATCTATCGAAAATCGCTTTTTTCGGCAGAGGTTTTTTTATCTCTGTTGATCGCGGCAGTCCAAACAATTATGCCACCTCACTTCACGGTCAGGAAGCAGACCAGCTCAAAGTCGTCCAGACCGTCAATCGTATTTGCAGCCAGGGATATCTGTTTGCCGGAGAGAAAACTTTCGATGGAGTTGTCCTCATTCAAATCCACAATGGACTTCACGGCAAAGTACAGCAAGTCGGAGTAGTGCCGCATATTCCGGCCGTCTTTCGTTTCAGCGTTGAACTGGCTGCAAAGCTCCTGGTCCGGCACTGATTTACCCTTACATAGCCGTCTGAAAGCGTCGAGCAGTTTCTTCGGCTGCAGGTGGTCGATATGGATAACCGAACCATCGCGTACGTAAACCATATAAAACGGGTGAAGCTGGTTCTTGTTCTGCGGGTTGATGCCCGCATTGCGATTTTTTAATATGTATATTGTACCATCCGGCGCATCGTCGTTTCCTCTCACAACTGCATGAAGACCAAATGGGACTTTATCGAGGTTATCGTGGTTCTTGATGTATTCAAGCAGGTCGAGCCTGAACTCATTCAGACCCAAGTCCATAATCGAAACGCCGGATTGCATTTCTTCGATGTCTACGACCTCGTTCTGCAGGCGTTCAAGCTGCGCCTTTCGGTATTCCAGATCGCCCTGCTCCTCGGGGTCAATCGGGTTGTCGTCACCCGTTGACGTCATAACAGAGGCTTTCATACGGGTTTCAACGCGGCCTTTTAATTCCAGATACTTGTCCAAGTCAATATTAGGCCAAAAGTTCACCAGCTGAATCCTGCCGTTGTGGCTGCCGATACGGTCAATGCGCCCGAACCTCTGAATAATGCGAACGGGGTTCCAATGGATATCGTAGTTTACGCAGAAGTCGCAGTCCTGAAGGTTTTGCCCCTCTGATATACAGTCCGTAGCGAAAAGGATATCAATTTCCGTGTGGTTGTTGGGCATCAGTAAAGCTTTATCCTTTGATACTGGTGAAAAGAGTGTCAATATCGTGTTCATATCAATGTGCTTCAGCTTTGCTGTTGTCCTGCCTTCGGTTGTGCCGGTTACCATAGCCACATCAAGCCCAAACTTTTCTTTAACGAACGGCGCAACTTCACGATAGAGGTAATCTACAGTGTCAGAAAACGCCGAGAAGATCAGCAGCTTTTTATTGTCTGCATTAAACGGGTTTTGAACTTTCTCAGTTATCAGGTCAAGCAGCGTCTGTAGCTTTGTATCATGTTTGGGCGTGATGTCCTGGACCATCGTTGACAAAAGATCCAGAATATCCGAATCCTCGGATAATTTTTCACGCCATGAAACATAGTCCATATCAGCAAGATCAATATCTACCTTCTTGCCAATATTCTCAAAGAAATCCGTGTTGCGGTCGTCTCCGTCAAAATCACTCTCGGAAATTTCCTGTGTATTTATAATTTTTCTGCTTCCGCTTTCATAAGCGTCAATCGTATCGATGGTGCCGTCAATCAATCTCTTGACACGTTCAAGTGTAATGCGGAAGGAATAAACGGAACTCTCGAGACGCTTTAAGAGGTTGATGCACATTAAACGGCGGATACCATTTTCGCGCCCGGCACGGTCTATGTTAACACTCGGATCAATATATTTAGCCCGTCTGCTGTCGAGCAGGAAATCTGTTGGTACATATACAGCGAGGTTGAGCTTCATTAACAGATCGTAAATCTCATCGTAGTCAATCGCCGATGGCAGATCGGTCAGTTTCGGGCGAAGGGCGAGCGGTTTCATCCGTTCTGGGAACTTGCCAATTTCTTCAATGTTATAGTATTTCTCAATATGCTTTCGGGAACGGGCAATCGTCACGCTGTCAAGTAATGTAAAGAAATCAAAGTCGAGCGACCGAAGAAGGTTCTCGGTCGTGCGTTCTTCTGAGTCTAGTTTGCTCCATTTATTAAAAGCAGTTTGGGCGTTGCGAAAGATTACATCAACCGGCTTTACAGTGTCGAGTTTGTCATTTATGAGTGCAGCGTTGCCCTCATAAGCAAGTTCAAGCTGATGCCGCAGGTCGGAGAACCCATTGTTGACTGGCGTCGCAGAGAGCATCAATACTTTCGTCTTCACGCCTTTACGGATGACCTTGTTCAACAGGGTCAGATAACGGTTCTCGCGTTTGGCGTCACCACGCCCCGAATACATGCCGCCGTTGCGGAAATTATGCGATTCGTCTATTACTACAAGGTCGTAGTTGCTCCAGTTTAGTTTCGATAGGTCTATGTTCCCTGAAAAACCACGCTCTCGAGATAAATCGGTGTGATATAATGCGTCATATCGCAAGCGATCTGAAGCTATAGGATTGTTAAGATAGTTTTCCTTGAATGTTAGCCAGTTGTCACCCAGTTTCTTAGGGCATAGCACCAGCACGTTACGATTGCGGAGTTCGTAGTATTTTATCACGGCCAGGGCCGTAAATGTCTTACCTAAGCCGACACTGTCCGCAAGGATACACCCGTTGTATTTTTCGAGTTTGTTGATAATGGCAAGAGCCGCGTCTTTTTGAAAACTGTATAGTTTACTCCATATTTTAGTTTCCTTGAACCCTGTCGCCTCGTTCGGCATTACGTCCTCGCTGATGTCCTCAAGAAACTCGTTAAAAATATTGTAAATGGCTACAAAGTAAATGAATTCAGGCGAGTTCTCGTTGTAGGCGGCCGTGATGCCATCAATAACCTGTTCGGTTACATCCTGAAGTAGGTTCTTGTCATTCCATATCTGCTCAAATATCTTGACATACTCTCCAGCCAGCGGAGCGTCAATGCGGTTGACAAGGTTCATTATGTTGTTGCCTCGCTCGCACCCCAAGTCCGAAGTCGTGAAAGAGTTCAATGGCGAATAGGCTATTGCTTCATTGGGTTTGACGACACTGAGAAATCCATTCATCGCTCCGCCAGTTACGTTAGAGCGGAAGCGTACCTTTTTCCGAATCCAATCGGCGCACTCGCGGGCAATTGCTTTCTGAGTCAGTTCATTGCGGAGTTTAACTTCAAATTCCGTGCCATACAAAGATCGTTCGCGGTTAAGCCTAGGTATATAGAACTCACGCTTCTCCTTAGGTGCTGATTCTTTCAAGAAAGTCGGTGAGGTAAATACAAAGCGCAGCTCATCAATCCCATCAAGCTGTTCTTTGAGCGCTTGGTAAGCATATATTGAAAAGCAAGCGGCGGCTATCGATAATTTATCACCTTTTGATACCGTCGCCGCCAAGTCATCTTTTACGGTATTAGTCACGTTGTCGAGAATTTGCATATGTTTTCCCTCTTTTGCAAGGTTTTCATGGTTACTAACCCCTGCAATCTAATCTGCTTGCTAAATTATATCAGCTTCCATTAACGTTTTTCCACAATTCGTCATAAAAGGAATTATTGATTTTCAGCTTTTAGGCTTAGTAGACCGATTGTTCTCTTGATCACCCGGCCTAGATGTATCCATGTGGTGTATCACCTTTTCACACTCCTCCGGCCTCAAATTGCTAGCGGCGGCTCATTTAATCTCAACGCTCTTGCCACTTTCGACCCAAGCGTCTACCTCGGAAATTCTAAATGTGAACTGCTTGCCTACTCGATGGTACGGGATTACGCCTTTCTTAATCCAATAAGCCAGCATTGATGAAGAAGCCAGACTGCCTGGTAATAAGGGGTTAGGCATTTCTGCCTTGATTATTGGAGTACTGTTTAGGGTATTATCTTTAAGTTGTTCACCTACCTGAACTGAATTATCAATTGTATCCATGAATATAATTATATAGCGAAAATGAAGAATAATTAAGATATTTTAGTAAAATCGCATTTTATTGTATCTGAATTATATCTAGATAACCACTCGCCAAGCACTCTAAATCGCTCTGTAACTTATACAATCTAACTATTGGCCATGTTCCCGTGAAGTGAAAAGAATCACATTTTCCGATCTCTGATTTCAGCCGAAAACACATACAAGCTTTTTAGTTTTTTATTACTCAACTCTTGAAATCAATACTACACACTCCACATGGCTTGTCTGAGGGAACATGTCCAGGGGTTGAACTATGGAAGTTTGATAATCGTGGGATTTGAATATAGCCAGGTCGCGGGCCAGGGTAGCCGGATTGCAGGAGACATAGATTATGCGTGATGGCTGCATTGCTGCTACAGCGTCAATAACTGCTTTTTGACAACCGGCACGGGGCGGGTCCAGAACTACACCGTCGAAATGAACGTCTGATTCAGATTCGGCTTTATCATTCTTACCCGCAACAAGTAAAAACCCGCTTGGAGACCCTAATTTTCGTGTTAGGCGGGGCAGTATTTCCTCACATTTTCCAGCCATAAATTCGCAGTTGGTTATGCGGTTTCTTTCAGCATTATCCTTGGCATGATCTATTGCTGGACGGAAAATATCTATTCCCAAAACCAAACGGACTTGTTTAGCCAGGTGCAAAGCGATATTACCTAACCCACAATAACCGTCCAGGAGGATTTCATCCCCTCTTAAGTCCAAGTAAGATTCAACGAGTTTAATAAGTTTTTGGTTTTGCTCGTAATTTACCTGTTGAAAGTCTTGCGGACCTATGTGAAATATCAGGCCCTGACTATTTTCCTCAAGGTATGCAGGTCCGCAAATATGTTTGATTCCGGAACCGTATTCAACAAATACGGAGCTTTCAAGTTCACAAAGACTAGAAAATATCGACCTGGCAGGTTCCTTTTTCAGTCCGGTTAAAACCATCATTAACTGACCGTGAGCAGCTTCCCTGATGATAACTTGACCATGTTCAGAAAAACCTACTGAATTCAATAATGGCAACGCATTTTGCCCTAACTTTCGCATGGTTTCACTAACTAACAGACAGTCTTTTATTTCTATAAAATCATGGCTTTCCGATTTGTAGAATCCCAGGCGGTTGTCTTTTACCTGCCAGTTTACCTTATTGCGGTACCTAAAAACATGGGAGGCCCCTATTACAGGTTTAACCTCAATATCGATTCCGCCAATCCGCCGCAGGGCATCTTGGACTACGGTTCGTTTGAGTTTGAGTTGTTCTTCATAATCTACATGCTGGTAATCACAGCCCCCACAATCATAATAGTAAGGACAGGGAGGCTCAACCCGGTGAGGCGAGGCTTGCAGGATCTCCATCAGCTCAGCTCGGGCAAAACGGGCTTTATCTTCCACTATCTCAACTTCCACCTGTTCTCCTGGTAAAGCATAAGGCACAAAAACTACCTTGCCTTCGTTTCTGGCAACCCCTTCACCCGCATGATTAATACCTGCTATTGTACACTGCAATCATATACCCCCAGCAAAAAGCGGAGAGTCTATTCTCCCCGCTATTATTAGACGTTTATCAAATAAAAAAATTATAAGCAATCGGGTTTTGAATCGTTCCCCTGGTTACTAATTTGTGCCTACAAATACCTGGCTGCCTTTCTGAAAGGCCTTCAAATTTACCTCCAACGCTTTGGCAGGAACTATAGCCTCAATCGCTTTTTCTACCTCTTCAGCAGGCAACCCGATAGCCCCGGTGAGAACCCCTAACAGCACAACGTTTGCTGCACGCACATTCCCACATTCTACAGCGATATCAGTCGCATTAACAATAATGGTTTCAGGCATCATTTCTTTAATGCGGTCCGCAATCTCGACCGGGTATTTGGCTTTGCCGCTCATAACCGGCAGTGGGTCCACCCGATCATCATTTATTATCACCAGTCCGCCCGGTTTTAAATAATCCAGCCAGCGGGCTGCTTCGAGTTTTTCAAAAGCCAGAATGATATCGGCATCACCCTTGGAAATAATAGGAGAGTATATCTTTTCACCGTATCTCACCTGTGAAACCACACTGCCGCCGCGCTGGGCCATGCCGTGAACCTCAGAAACCTTAACATCATAACCCATCTGCACTGCGACCTGGGCCAGAACACGACTGGTCAGGAGAGTCCCCTGTCCTCCCACGCCTACAATCATAATGCTGGTAGTATTTTTACTCATCATTATCCTCCATTGTCATTCATATCCTATCGGTTTTTTACTGCGTCTCAAACTCTGTTTATTATTTAACCATAGCTGTGCGTCAATTTCAAAAGAAAATGTCAATAGCAAAACGATTCAAGTTTGCTGATTGACGCAGATATCCCTGATTTAGTATATTTTTATCAACTTGTAAATAGGGGGGATATGCATGATTGAATGGAAAACCGATTATAGTATCGGTGTAGATGAAATCGATGAGCAGCATAAGAAGTTGTTCGAGATCGCAAACCGCGCCTACATTCTCCTAAAAAATGAACTGATAACTGATAAGTATGACCAAATTACGGCTATTTTTGCAGAGCTTCTCGATTACACGGAATACCACTTTAGTTTTGAGGAAAAGTACATGACCAGTATAGGTTATAAGAAGTTCTTATCCCATAAAGTAATCCACGAAGATTTCGTTGAAAAGGTAAAAAACATTGACCTCAAACAGATTGATGAGGATCAGGATAAACATCTTATGGATATTTTAAATTTCATAGTTGATTGGATAAGTGAACATATCTTGGTTCAGGACAAAAATATAACCCGAAGTCAATAAATACATAAACAAACATCTTAAGCATCAGGGGAGCAAAGGTCAGGCGTCTTTACTCCCCTTTGATATTTTTTTGCAAACAGCGGGTTTATAATGTGATATTCTTGATTTGATATCCTTTGAGCTTCACAGCGGAAACAGTCAATTTCATCAAAATTCTGTTCCAGCAATTCTACGTATTCACGATTTAGGGCTCTTTCCTTCACCATTTGGTTAAGTACTGACGTGCTCTGCTGGCGTGACATAGCCTTACGGTAAGGCCGGTCTTCATTTAAAGCTGTATAAATATCGGCTACAGCCATTAATTGGGCGCCCGGGCTTATCTCTTTTTCTTTGAGACCAAAGGGATATCCTTTCCCATCAAGGCGCTCATGATGATGAGATGCCCATTGGTTTATTTGCCGGAATTCAGGGATTACAGCCAGTATATGATGTGTATAATACGCATGGGCTTTTATTATGGAGCGTTCATTCTTATCCAATACGTCATCCTTTTCCAAAATACCAACCGGTACAACCAATTTACCAATATCATGCAGGTATCCACCCATCAACATCATGGTACATTCCTCAGGATTAAAACCTGCTAAACGGGCCAAGGCGGCACTGGAGGCGGCAACTCCGCTAGAATGGTTGGCATTGAGCGGGCTGCGGAAATCTACCAATCGGGACAAGAATCGGCTAAAATCTATCAGGGCTTCTGCGCCCACTAAAATAGTCTCCCATTTGAACAACCCTTGCAGCACCTCATCGACACCGTTTGATGCACAATCCAGCCAGAAATAATCTTTGGCTGATATATCCATAAATGCGGCTACGTGTTCTGGACGGAACAGCGTGCCTTTTTGCCGGCTTATCCTTTCGCGCAGGTTTTTTTTATGTATTAGTATGTTAGTTTGATTGTTTATCAGTACAGCAGCCCGGTCGGCCAGATGTATTAAATGGCTTTCAGGCGGCACCGGTTCATCCATGATGCAGGCCCCTTCTCCATGATTCCATCTCCGGTGGTGGTGTTTAATTATGGGCGCCAATGAACGAAATGGTGTAAACGCTCCCAGGAACTGTGCTCCCAACTCAGCATGAACATGAACATAATCCTTTTCGAAACGCAATTGATCCAGGTTTTCTCCTAGAGATACCGCGCCTATATCGTGAAGAAACGCGGCCAAGGTAATCTTAATTATCTCATCTTCGCTATAACCGAGATGTTCTGCCAGCCTGAAGGCGATATAAGCCGCCTGATCATGATGACGTCCTATAGCCGGGCTGATCAATTTAGTGGCGACAGATATAGACTTAACAAGTTGGGGAAGACTGCTTCTAAAATCCTGAGACAACATTGTTATCCTCTCCTAACAGCTATATATACTATGATGAAAACGTTTTTTACAATATTTATAATAGGCAGAGATTATGAAGTTGGAAAGTTTTTATTCCAGCAAAACCTTTGGCGGGAGTACAATAAATTTATGCCTGCACCGCGCGCACCGAACAAAAAACGCAGCCGGATGGCCGCGTTTTATTAATATTGCCTGGTTACTAAATTTAGGTTAAACAACCTTTATGGCGTCCAGATTGCATACCTGAGCACAGAAGCCGCAGTCAACACATACGTTGGGGTTTATATACGCCATCTTTTCATCTTCAACAAAGTAGATACCCGTGCATCCGATGCGCAGGCATAGTTTGCAGCCTTTACACATCTCGGTGTCGACGTAATAACGCTTTTCGGATTTCCGTTTATCAATCAAAGCACAGGGACGTTTACTGATAATTACCGAAGGTTCACGCCGGTTAAGCTCTTCATCCAGGACTTTTTCGAACTCAGCCATATTAAGCGGGTCAACCACTCTGACATTCTTAATCCCGATGGCTTTTACCAGGGCCTCAATGTCCAGTTTGGCAGTCGGCTGCTGGGTTATGGTGTACCCGGTGGCCGGATGATCCTGGTGGCCGGTCATGGCAGTAGTGTCATTATCCAATATGAGCACGGTTGAAGTACCCTGATTATATACCACATCAATCAATGGGGTTATTCCGGAGTGAACAAAGGTAGAATCACCGATAACGGCTACTACTTGACTGGCGAATTCAGCTCCCCGGGCTTTTTCCATGCCCAGCGCCGTACCGATGCTGGCGCCCATGCAAATGCATGCATCCATGCCGTCTAGCGGGCTGAGCGCTCCCAGGGTGTAGCAGCCGATATCACCCATAGCGATAATTTTCTTTTTTTTGAGCATATAGAATACGCCGCGGTGGGGGCAGCCTGGACACATAAGGGGAGGCCGGGCAGGTATTTCCCGCTCCAATCCATATCCAACAGGCATAGGTTTGCCTCCCAGTTTATCCGCGATCATTTCCGGGCTATACTCACCCAGCAGCGTAAATATCTCCTTGCCTTCGGCTTTGATACCCCAGGATTTTACCTGTTCCTCAATAACCGGTTCCAGTTCTTCCACGATCACCAGCCTGTCCACATGAGCAGCAAAAGTGCGAATCAATTGTTCAGGCAGTGGATTGGTAAAACCAAGCTTGAGTACGGATGCTTCCGGCAGGGCTTCCTTCACATACTGGTAAACCACCCCGCTGGTTATAATGCCCAGGCTGAGATCACCCCATTCAATGCGGTTCAACGGGGTTTTCTCACTGTATTCTTTTAATTTCTGCATGCGTTTTTCAACTTCTACATGGCGGCCCCGGGCGAAACCTGGCAGCATTACGTATTTGGGCGCATCTTTCTTATATTCTTTCAATACGGCAGCCTGTGGTTCTCCCTCTTCCACCAATCCCTGAGAATGTGATAAACGGGTGGTTACGCGCAGCATCACCGGGGTGTCATACTCTTCACTGATATCAAAAGCCATCCTTGTAAAATCCTTGGCTTCCTGGCTGTCAGCAGGTTCCAGCACGGGCAGTTTGGCAAAACGTCCGTAACCCCGGTTATCCTGCTCATTCTGAGACGAATGCATACCAGGGTCATCGGCGGAGACCAGAACCAGCCCCCCGTTTACGCCGGTATAAGCAAAGGTATAGAGAGGGTCTGCCGCTACATTTACTCCGACATGCTTCATGGCAACCAGTGTGCGTGCCCCTCCTATGGAAGCTCCAGCGCCTACTTCCATGGCAACCTTTTCGTTCGGGGACCATTCAGCGTAAACCCCTGGGAAACGCGCAAAATTACTAACGATTTCCGTACTCGGTGTGCCGGGATAAGCAGCAGCCACACTGACGCCAGCTTCATAGGCTCCCCGGGCGATAGCTTCATTTCCTATCATCAGTTTTTTCACAAAAATCCTTTCCTCCTTCACCCGCATTTGCCAACAAAAAACCTCTCATCCGAAAAAGGAAGCGAGGCTTGACATTTCAAGCTAACTTACACGGTATAGACTTTTTCAGCCTGATAATAGCATAAGCCAGCCACATAGTAAACGATAAACGCTGACAAATACATGCAACGCAGATTAAGGCTCGCGATAATCCAATATTTTCGGATTATCGGCATCAAAAACACCTCTTTGCCGATACCAGGATACTATAACTGAACTTAACAGACAGGCCAGGTAATAAACCGGTTCGATGCTGCCATATTGCTGCGTGATTTTGCGTTTATCACGGGTGGTTCCCACCACAGCGGTTATGGATAGACGCCCGGCAGACGGCAGCTGCCGGGCTACAGCCAAACCCGGATGTAATGGTCCTTCCCGCAGTTTTATCATACCCATCTCTTCAATCCTACCCAGTGACGCATCTATGGCTATTTCATATCCACCCGGATATTCTCTCCTTATTTCAAACAGGCGCTGGTTAAGATTGCGGGCATGTAAAGGATGTCTCAAGCTGCCAAATATACGCGCCTCGGGAACCTGTTCCAATATCATGCTGCCGGTTAAAGGGCCAAAACAATCCAGAATATGCCGGTCGGAACCGATACATAAAAAAACCGGTTCTATATGAGCTTCAGAAATCACCTTGGTCAAAACCTGCAGCAAGGCAGTTTCAGCATCTGGTTCATTATAGTGTTTTGCTATTAACTGCATAACATCACCAATGAATACAATAACCCTATATATAAACAAACCGAGCTGACATTGGACCTCTCCGGTCTGATGTCAACTCGCCTTTAACCATCGGTTAATTCTATTCATTTCCCCGTAAGATAGCTTCTATGTATGAAGGCAAGCAAAATGCCCCCCGGTGAACATTATCATTATAATATTTTAATCCATATTGTTTTTCCGCTTCAGCGCATATCTCAGTGGGATCATGTTTTTTACTGCCCACGGTAAAAGACCAGGGACCGCTTACGTAAGTGGGGATGTCGGCCAGGTAAACCTTGACCAACGGAAAAACCGACTTGAGATTGTTATAGGTGTTTTTAAATGCTTCTGTATAATACAAGGGCGATTCAGATTGAACAACTACCATACCGTCATCATGTAAAATTGCGTCCAGATTGTTGTAAAAAGCAGTGCCGAACAGCTCTACCGCAGGACCGACCGGGTCTGATGAATCAACTATAACGACATCATATTTTTCAGCTGTATTTTTAACGAACTCTATCCCATCCGCAAAATAGAGCTTTAACCTGGAATCTGCAAAAGCGGAGGCGATGGAAGGCAGGTATTGACGACAGTTTGCCACTACCCTTTCATCTATTTCCACCATATCAACAGATTTAAGTCTCTGGTGGCGGCAGAGTTCTCTCAAAGTACCTCCATCTCCTCCGCCGATTATAAGTACTTTTGCCGGGTTAGGGTGGGAATTCATAACCACATGCACGATCATTTCATGATAAATAAATTCGTCTTTTTCCGTAACCTGAAATGCCCCGTCCAACACAAGCACCTTTCCCCATTCTTCGGTCTCCAGTATAACCAACTCCTGGTAGGGGGTCGTTTCATGGTGCAATACCTTTTTAACTCTCCACTTTACCTGGTAGTTTTCACTGTTTTGTTCATTGAACCATAACTCATGCAACTGCTATTTCCCTCCCCCGGGATTGCTTATTATTCCATCGTTGCCAGCAATTCCTGCAAAAGTTCCAAATCGTCTTGCATAGTCTGAGGATTGCTGAATTCCAAATTCAACACGGTAGCTTTAATAATTTCGTTCATTTCAGAACCAGCTTGGTTTGCTGTCCATTTATGAAGAAGCTGTATTAACTGAGGGTAGTTCTCCTTTATCATGACCTGATCCAGCAAACTTAGCAGAAATAACATCTCATCCTCAGTGATTCTGCCCCTTAAGCCCAAATCAGCCACCAGGCTGGCAGTTTCATCATAAAGCCTTTTTTTATCCTCGCTGCCCGCCAATGTTATTCTACCCTTTCAGCATCTTTCATGCTTTGTCTCTGCAGGTCAAAGACGATCGGTATTCTTACCCCGCTGATGCCATCGCGGTTTTTCTCGATCATAAGATAATAATTGGCATTACGGTATTTCTTCAATTCCGGATCTTCTTCATGATCTTCACGTGGTATAGGAGTCATTTTCAACATCAAATCACATTCATTTTTCATGCGCCGCGCCCCCTGCAATGTCCCATCCGCATTTAACTGCACCAATACCATCACCGCTATTTGCAGGTTTTGCGCCAGCATTTTCTGGGTCTTCACTATATTCTCCAGCATCTGCCATTCAGGAAGACGAGGGTCTATCTTCTCCATACGACCCACATAGTCTATGATCATCATTTCGATGTTTTTCTGCACCTTGAATTTTCTGGCTATAGAAACCGTCTTTTCCGGAGTCAGGTTGGGACAGGGATAGGAATAAAAACCGCTGTCACTTAAACGTGAATAGGCATTAAGGATTAAAGATAGTTCGCTTTCATTAATTTCACCTTTACGAATCCTTTCATGTTCGATGGATGATAATATGGAACCCCAGCGCAAAGCTATCTGCTGGCGGCTCATTTCGGTATTAAGATATAGTATGTTTTTATTGCTTTCCACGGCCACTGCCCGAGCGGTGTGTAAGGCAAAAGCGGTCTTGCCATGACCAGTCTGCGCGCCTAAAATAATCAGGTCGCCAGGTTTATAACCCAAAGTAATATGGTCCAGTGTATTAAAACCGGTAGTCAGTCCGTCCAGAGGCAATACGCCTTTATGTAATTCTTTGATTTCTTTATAACGCAGAAACCGGCGTTCCACCTCATCATAACCTAACGCCGCCATTTCCGCCGGGGTGTCTACATGGTCATCGATTTCCAAAGCAGTGAGGTTGGTCAACTGTTCTTCCGCCTGCATCAATACCTGTTCCACATCGGGGTCTTTTTGTTCCATAAGGTTTTGGTAGCTGGTGCGTAAAAAATCCTCAAAACGGCGCAGCCGCGATTTACCCTTAACCCTTCCTATCCAATACTTTATATTCTCATCATCAATATAGTGTTCGGCTATGTACTTAAGTTCCTCTATATCTGCAGGACTATTCAATAAACCCAGGCTGCGGCCCTCTTTTAATAATTCCACATAAGTGGGACGTACTTCTCTTTCATAAAGATTGCATAGTAAAGTAAAGAGTACGCCATAGCGGGGAGAATAGAAATCGCTTACAGTAAGTTGATCATAAGCTTCTATGCAGGCATCTTCAGAATGCAGCATGGAAGATAAGACCCGGCGCTCGCTCTCCAGGTCTTGCAGTAATTCCTCCGCTGCCTTATCGCGGACTCGCATATTCACCTGCATCCCTCCCTACAATAAAACGGGGAAGTTTATTCCCCGTTTATATTATACCTTAGTTTTTATTTCTTCCAAGCCAAGAGGTGGTATGTAGGTCTCATATTCCGCACTGGCAGGCTTATTTGCTGTTTTTTTACTCAAACCGCTGGACCCATCGCGTCTGCTGCGGTTTTTCATTTCCCGCAGCTCTCTTTCCACATCGTCCAAGGAACGGATTTCCCGGCTCATCCAATCATGCAGGACACTATCTATGTATTCTAGCCCCCCGTTTTTAGTGCGCTGGCACATCAATTCACCAGCCTTCATAATCATGGCATGGGTGAACCCCCAATCGTAACGCCATTTATGATACATCTTGCGGCGGGCATCGGCATTCATATCGATGCCAGTAAATGTTCCAAACTGGATAATATCGGGGTCAAATCGCTTGGTGCGCAATGTGAGGTTCTTTTCCGCATCAACATATTTCTTAAAATAAATCTCCAAACCTTCTACAGTATTAATAGAATAATTTTTAATATCCTGGGCTATTTCTGTAATATGACGGGGATTAAATATATTGCGTTCAAAACACAGTTCCAGCATGCAGAGTAAAAACTCAGGTGTATATCCCATTTCCTCCAGCCATTTTTTAAGCTCCGAAGCCATTTTGACACTTAAGAGATTGCCGGTCTTTTTAGAAATGAAATCGGCTACTTTTTTATAATTACCGTTTGCATGGTAGGCCAGATCATTTACTACCCTTTCACGTTTTTCTTCTTCCAATTGCAGTTCGAGCTGAACAATGCGCTCCCGGTATTCATTCAGCAAACCCTGAGAATTATCCCCTGCTTCACTATGTTTATCAGCCCTGGCGAAATAGGGATGGTCACGGGTCACTAAAAGAGCCAGCTTGTCCATTAAAGGTTCAATGCAAATGCGCTTATCATTAAAGCTGCGGCCTTCATCCTTTAAAACAACAACCTCCAGTCGTTTAAGCCGATTAAGACGGCTGGCCAGTTTTTGTTTGGTTAGGAAAGGACAAACCTGCAGGACTTGGCCGACCGTAATACCTGATTGAATCAGAGGGCGGGTAGTTTCGAGGGTATAAAAAAGAGATGCCAGGAGGCCTATATCTTCTATGTCGAGATCGATTTCTTTGGCATAATGAAAAATAATACCCGGAACTGCGGCAAAACTCCAGCGGTAGAATTCGAGTATAACGTTTTCCTGTTGCATAAACAATTTGCCTCCAGCTAAGTGAGTAAATGAATTATAGCACTTGGTTTTAACTGCTAACAAGGAATGAAAATTTTTAATGCGGGCAAGAAAAACAAGCATGACATCAAAAACATTAAGACAAAGTCTTATATGGCTATGAGACAGCCAGGGATGCCCAAAATGAAACTTGACTGGTGCAAAGTTCCACTGCAGTAGGATTTAAAGAAAATAAAAAGCCGGGCACAAAATCCCGGCAATTTATATTGCTTTTCCCTAAATTATAGACGCAATCTTTTCCATATCCTGTATGATGCGTTCATACTGGCCCTGGGACCAATTCTGGTTGAATATATCATGTAATCTGGCGCTGACCTCCAGGTACTTACGTTCAGCTTCCATGGCCTGATTAACGGAAACGCTGCTGGGCAATACCCTGGTAATAACTTCTTGAGCCGGTGTCAATTCTACTTCTTCCAGCCAATCAGGAATGAATACAGAATATTTCTTATCCTTTTCCAAATATTCAGCCAGAGATGTCTGTGCCTCCGGTTCGCCGTGAACTATAAAAACCCGCCGTGGGGGCTCCACAAAATGATCCAGCCATTTAATAAGCCCGTTGCGGTCAGCATGGGCGGAATAAGCATCAATCAGCTTAATATCCGCTTTAATAGCGATTTTCTCTCCATGTATTGTAACCACTTTTTCCCCGTCGAGTATCCGCCGCCCCAGAGTTCCAGCAGCTTGATAACCCACGAATAACACGGTTGACTCCGGCCTCCACAGATTGTGTTTCAAGTGATGTTTAATACGTCCGGCTTCACACATACCGCTGGCGGAAATGATAATAGCATTACCGGTTTTATTATTCAGCTTGATTGAATCTTCTTTAGTTCGAGAATATTTAATGTTCAGCCCATCCAGAAAATTTGGATGCCCATCCATCAGAGCGCGGGTTTCATCATCAAAACACTCATAATTCTTCATAAATATTTCGGTAGCTGAGATAGCCAGGGGGCTGTCTATATATATCTCGATATCGGGATCAAGTTTGCCTGTCCGTGACAGGTTAACCAGATCATAAAGCAGATCCTGGGTTCTTTCTACGGCAAATGCCGGGATAATGAGGTTGCCGCCCTTTTTCATGGTATCCTCTATAACCTTTTGCAGTTCGTCAGAACGAGAAAGAGAAGGCCCATGCAAACGGTTGCCATAGGTAGATTCCATGACCAGATAGTCGCAATTCTCAATAATGGACGGGTCTTTAACTATAGGTTGGTTGAGGTTACCCATGTCACCCGTAAATACAATCTTGATTTTCTGTTCGCCTTCAGTTATCCACAATTCAGCCATGGCTGAGCCCAGTATATGCCCGGCATCGCGCAAGCGTATTTTGATACTGGCGCTGAGATCAATAATTTCATCCATATTCAGTGAACGAAACTGAGACATACACTCCATGGCATCTTGAACATTATAGATTGGTTCGATAGGCGGCTGGCCTGAACGGGCTAATTTGCGGTTTTTCCTCTCCACTTCCATTTCCTGAATGTGGGCAGAATCCGGCAGTAAGATAGCACATAGTTCTTCAGTGGCATGAGTACAATAAATGGTGCCTTTGAATCCTTGCTTGCATAGCTTGGGGATCAAACCGGTGTGGTCAATATGTGCATGGGTGATTATTAAAAAGTCAATGCTGGCAGGGTTTACCGGAAAATCTTGATAATTTCGTTCCTGCAGTTCTTTCGGCCCTTGAAACAGCCCGCAATCAACAGCAAACCGGGTCTGACCTGTTTCCAATACATAGAATGACCCGGTTACGGTTTTAGCCGCACCTAAAAATCTGAGTTTCATCAGTTTTTCACCACTTTCTTGCAGCAGATGCATTACTTATAATGTTGTAATTATACCGCAACGATATTGCGTGCGTCTTTTCTTTGGGATAATTTATGAAATTCTTGATAGAAATTCACAATCTCATACCTTAACATATCCAAATTGGCTGCCTGCAGCGCTCTCTCAAGATTTGCAAAGCTGTGCCGGGCAAATCCTGTAACCACTTCGTTGCTGTCCAGTTCATCCACATACTGGCAGTATTTAGTATGCACCTGTTCAAAAAGCCCATAATACAGCTCTTTAATTTGCATGATGCGGCGATCTACCTGTTCCCGGTCGATTTCTTCCCTTTCCACCAGGTGCAAAAGACTATGCATCATATTATGCAGGAGTTTATTATGGAAAACCGCAATCATGGCATCCCTTTTATACTGTTTGCACAGAAGATAACGCAGGTAATCGTTTAACTCTTTTCGGACATTGGGCATCAAAACTTGATAAGCGTTTAACAATTCAATTTCTTGAATGCCGATTTCTCCTGTCAAAGCAAAACCCTCCTTATAAAACTCTTACAGGAGGGTTTCAACCTGAACCCGCTGGAATCCTTTAAAAATATCTCGTATTATTCAGGGTTATTTCAAACTCATTCGATATTATTCCGCAAAGGGTTGTGAATAATTATGGTGTTTTAACCTTTTCTGTGTCGAGCCAGAAAATTACCCATCCTCTCTATAGCTTCCTCAATATTGGCTACACTGGCGGCGTAGCAGCACCTGATGAAGCCTTCCCCGCTGGTTCCGAAAGCGTTTCCCGGTACCACTGCAACTTCTCCTCAAATAACAATTTTTCGCAAAAATCTTCACTATTCATGCCGCTATTGGCAATGGAAGGAAAGCAGTAAAAAGCACCCCGGGGTTCGAAACAGCTTAGACCGATTTCCCGTAAACCTGATAGTATTATTTTGCGGCGGTGGTTGTAATCATCGACCATTTTGCGCATTTCCGCTTCGCCGTGTCTGAGTGCCTCTACGGCCGCCATCTGTCCCATAATAGGAGCACACATGATGGTATACTGGTGAATCTTAGTCATAGCCCCTATAATATCAGGATGCCCGCAGGCATAACCTACCCGCCATCCGGTCATGGCAAAAGCCTTGGACAAACCGTCCATTACCAGAGTGCGGTCGCGCATCCCCGGAAATGAAGCTATGGAAACATGCCTGCCGTTATAAGTCAGTTCGGAATATATTTCATCAGAAATGACGATAAGATCGTTCTTCTTGATAATATCCACCAGGGCCTGCAGGTCTTCTTTATGCATTATGCCCCCGGTGGGATTGTTAGGATAAGCCAGAATTAATATTTTGCTCTTGGGAGTAATGTATTTTTCTAAAACGTCAGGCCGCAGGCGATATTCATCCTCATCATATGTCGGAACCGGCACAGCTGTACCAAAAGCCATGGTGGTCCCAGGTCCATAACAGACATAACATGGTTCAGGCACGAGCACTTCATCACCGGGTTCAAGCAAAGCCCGGAAGGCTAAATCCACAGCTTCACTTACACCTACGGTAACTAAAATCTCATCAACGGGTGAATACTCCACCCCGATCTTCCTTTTTTCATATGCGGCAATCTCTTCACGCAGCTCAGGAAGACCGTGATTGGACGTATACATCGTATAGCCGCGTTCCAGGGAATAAAAGCATGCCTCGCGCACATGCCAGGGAGTAACGAAATCCGGTTCACCCACACCTAAAGAAATAACCCCTTGGGTCTGCACCACCAGATCAAAAAATTTGCGAATCCCTGAAGGCGGTATATCTCTGATTACATTGGAAATGTATTTATCCATCGTGCTCACGGACTCACCACCAATCTCTTATCCTGTTCAGGTTCTTCAAAAATAAAATTATCCTGTTTGTAGCGTTTTAGTATAAAGTGGGTTACCGTGCTCTGAACCTGATCCAGGGTGGAAAGCTTGCTGGAAATGAAATCGGCTATTTCTTTCATATTTTCACCGGATACAACTACTGAGAGATCGTAGGTACCACTCATAAGGTACACACAGCGTACTTCGGGGAAACGGCATATCCTTTCGGCAACCTTGTGAAACCCCACTTCTCTTTCCGGCAGAACTTTAACATCGATCATGGCGGTCACTCCATCATCGCCCATTTTCTCCCAATTTATAATCGTGTTGTATCCCAGAATAACCTTTTCTTTTTCCATCTTTTCTATCGCTGCTGCCACCAGGCTTTCCTCTTCATCCAGCATCACGGCCATAGTACGAGGATTCATCCTGGCATCATTTTCCATCAGGGCAAGAATTCTTTTTTCCAGATCCATTTGCACTCCTCCTTAAAATATTTATATGCTTCAGAAATATAAAAACCCCCGTCCCTAAAGGGACGAGAGTCATTTCCCGCGGTACCACCCTAATTGGCCTGTGCCCAACTTCGTTTCCATTAACGGCGGAATACCCGTCCGGCTTTCTGCCTGTAAGCGTTCACCGGAACTCCCAGGTGGCTTTCATCGTACCATTTGTTACCGGTTTCCATCTCCCCCGGCTCTCTGTCAACTTATGAAACGATTACTCTCCTGATCATCGCATTAGTTTTTAATTGGTTTAAAAAAATTCTATCACCATGATCAAGCCCCGTCAAGGCTTTATTTACGCAGCCAACCGCAATTATTTTAAACCATTCCCCACATAAAACCAGTGAGGGCAATTATTTCTGAACTATTTAAAAAATTTTTGCATACAAATAATCTAGATTCTATCCGGAGGTGTTGTCCTTGTATCCCAACCTGCAATTAAGCCGTGAAGAGTTTCAAGTAGCCCATAGAATTGAGCGCTATTTTAAATCTGATAATATGACCTTTCAGGATAAGATATTTAATGCCCGGTTAATCGCCCAGCATGAACTTGAAGCGCAGTACTTCGGCAATGAAGAAGAAAGACGCAGGATACTGGAATTCAAGGGCATTCTTGATAGTTTGATGTATAAAGTCCAACTGAATCCTGACTTTAGACTAATACCTGCCGCTGCGCAGAATAGAATAGGTCAGGAACAAGCCCAGAATTATACCCACTACAAATCCGCCCTGCACCAAGGGAATGCGGGTTAGTATTTGGCTGCCGCTTTGGTTTACTACCAGAGCAGTACCGATGATTATGCTGGCCAGAATTATAGCCAGAGATAGGCGATTAGAAGAAACGTCTATACGGCTGGTCAACCTTTTCAGGTTATGGTGTTCCATTTTAATACGGAATTCACCTTCATCCATACTGCGCAGGACATTATGCAAATCGCGGGGCAGCTTACGGCTGACTTCCGCGTAATCAATCATTACCTCCAGCATCTCTTTTTTCAAACGTTCGGGAGAATATTTTTTCCATAAAAGTTTCTTCCCGTACGGTTCAGCCACATCAAGGATGCTTAAACGCGGATCTAATTGCGCAGTTATGCCTTCAATAGTCATAAGCATTTTTACCATCAGCGATAGCTCAGCCGGCAGCCGCATCTGATATTTAACTGACAGTTCCATCAGTTCAGAGAGCGCTTCGGCCACGTTGATTTCTGACAATGGCAAACCATAATATTTTTGTTGTAAACGGGCTACGTCATGTCTGATTTCCTCATAATTGACATGCTGAGAACTTAAGGCGATGGACATCAGGCTCCTGGTAACCGTATTGACATCATATCTCATCATGCCGATAACCATATTTATCGCCTTCTCGCGGGTGAACTGGTCAATTACACCGACCTGGCCGAAATCGTAAAATACAATCTTTTCACCAGGAGCTACCGCTATATTACCAGGATGAGGATCGGCGTGAAAAAAACCAAATTCATAGACCTGCTTAAACAGGGCTTCAACCAGATGGGCCGCAATTCTTTCATTGTTGTAACCGGCTTGTCTTAAAGATATGAAATCCGATATTTTTATGCCATCGAGATATTCCAGAGTAAGAATTCTGCGGCTGGAAAGCTCCCAAAAAACACGCGGAACCAGTACATTACGTTCATGTTTAAAGTTATGATAAAATATATCGGCGTTTTTAGCTTCTTTTTGAAAATCCAGTTCATTTAATAAAGCCTCGCCTAATTCCTGCACCACTTCGCTTACCCGGTAAAGACGCCCCCAACTGCTGCGTTTCTCCAAAAGTTTGGCCAGTTCCATCATAATGCCCAGGTCGCTCTCTACTGTCTTATCCACGCCGGGACGCTGGACCTTGATTACAACTCGCTGACCCGATGGCAGAACCGCCTCATGTACCTGAGCAATAGAAGCTGCGGCTATGGGTTCGGGATTGAATGACTTAAATTCTTTTTCAGGATCTATGCCTTCTTTTTGTAATACGTTTAATAATACCGGCAGCGGAAGGGGAGCCACGTCATCCTGCAGCTTTTCAAATTCTTTGATATAGGCAGGGGGCAGTAAATCAGGCCTGGTACTAAGCAGCTGACCTAGTTTTACATAAGTCGGCCCTAGTTCCTCAAAGGCCTGGCGCAGCCTGATAGGAATAGAAACCTGTCCGGTCTGTCCTGCAATCTCTGCGTCCTTTTTTCCGAAGCTGAAACGTTCAAAGATAAACCCGAAGCCGTGTTTAATAAAAATGTTGGCTACTTCACGGTAGCGGGGCAGCCTGCGGATACGGCTGCTCGTGGACTGCCACTGCACGTTTACCCCCCCGTATTCATTAATGTCCTTCAGAAAACAAATGCCGGGGCGCCCCCCGGCATTACTTGTTTTATCCCTGCTGACGCATTTTGTCCTCCAGTTCTTTTACGCGGGCTTCCAGGGCTTCAAATTCTTTTCTCCTTACCAGGAAGAATTCCTTGTGCAGGTCATCCATCTCTTCACGCACCATGTTGCGCATCTCTTTACGTTCCTCTTCACCGCGTTTGATGGCATCTTCAATAAACTGCCGGGCTTCCTCTTTGGTGACTTCGCCCTTTTCAATCATTTCATTATAGTACTTTTCCACCCGTTCTCTGGTCATTCCCAGAGCACCTAAACCAAAATAAAAGGCATCTCTGAACATACGCATATCATCCCTCCTGGTCTTGATTTCTGGTACCGGCTTTAGCATAACACATAATTTAACTGTTTTCTATCGTGTACCTAACGGAGGATTTTTATTCCTAAAAATGGCTCAGCAGCTTTTTACAAAAGATTGACCATTTAACTCTTAATCAGAAGGTTCTGTCTCCATTGCCTCTCAGCTTGTGGGTTAGGGGACGATCATTTTTTGACACACTATACCTGACTAACAACAGCTTCTATTTTAGGCCCTTGATTTCTTATAATCGACCATATATAATACTAATTGCGAATAAACCACGGGCCATTAGCTCAACTAGGCAGAGCAGGTGACTCTTAATCACAAGGTTGCAGGTTCGATTCCTGCATGGCCCACCATTAAAGAATAAAGAAGCCTCCGGTATTCGGAGGCTTTAAGTTTTTTGAATGTACGTGTATTTTTATTAGGCCACTATATCTAATATTCGTGATATAGTTCCGGCTCCGGGGCGAACCTTCTCCACCATTTTCCTAATCTGTTCCACAAAAGCATTGGTCTTTGTAGTGTTGTCTCCAGAGGTATTTTCAGATTCACGTGTCATTTTAAGTGTCGAACTCAACCGATGGCTGTAGTCCATATTAGGCTTATCGGCTTTAGGTTTGAGGTCATTTGATTTCGCAGCTGTCACATCTTCATTCGCGTTGCCGGTTGATGATTTAGTTTGCGTTAACTGTTGGGCTTTCTCCATAATTTCTTTGCTTAATTCCTGGCTGGCCTGCATTTTCTCCTGTCCAGCCTGGGCTGCCACAGCCATATCCTGAGCTGATGGGTCCATAGGCGCCAGGGCAGCTCTCTGCACTTGATCCATAATCTGCACGGTTTCGCGGGGACTGTTTCCCCGGGGTGCATGTATCGGTACTTCGCCTCCGTTAATATATCTTTTCCCATCTGGGCCTGTTGTATATTCATAACTAATCGGCCCGGTAAAACGACCTCCAGCAGCCTTATGCGCCTGTTCATGTGACTGCACTTTCCGCTCAATAGTCTTTAATTGCTGAATAATCCGAAGTTCTCTCTCATCCTGGGTAGTACCGGATAGTTCAAGTTTGTCTTTCGGGTTGAGATTATCCCCGGACGTTTTATTTTCACTTGGCTTGCTTTTTCTATATTCAGATGATTCTACATTATCTTTGAAAACACCGGACTGAACCCGTTCAATTTTATCCAGCTCCTTATCCGGGCCTTGCTGATAAGCACCTATTAAACTGCTGTTAATAATACGGTCTGATATCATTCCCTCACCTATTTCCCTTTATAACCGTATTCAATATCTATATACTTAATTTAACAATAACCAGCAAATACAACTGTTATCCGGCCAAGTAAAATCATATTTGCAGGTTATTTTCCCAGTTCGTCTGCCAGGGCTTTGCTCTTTTCCGATAATATCAAGGCAAGATGGGCAGCATCCTTGTTTTTGCCTAAAATCAAGGTTGCTGCCAAATCAGCAAAAAGGTTTTTAAGTTCCATAAATAGTTTGGTTACCAATTATCCTACCTCCATCTTTGAGCCAGGATTCACAACGCAACTTAAAAATATTTATGATGATAGCTGCCCTTATTATACAACATTTAGACAAAATAGAGTTCCGAATTTTTTACATTAAAGACTGAAATGCGCCAATAAAAAATAATGAGACATAAACCCTAAGTTTCACGTCTCATTATATTACCAATTTTTATGAATATTCTAAATTTAATTTTCCCCGCTGGCCATTTTGCTTAATAGCTTATCAGCTATGGAACTCATTTCTTTTGATTCGTAATCTTCAATCTGCCCTGCATCCAGCATGGAATTTAATCTGGAATCCCAAGGCAAACTGCCTAAAAAGTCTATTTTAGTTTCGGCAGCGACCTTTTCACCCTGCGACTTGCCGAATATTTCCAGCTTCTCGTTGCAATGCGGGCAAACCGCATAACTCATATTCTCGATCATACCCAGTATAGGAATCTTCATTTTTTGCGTCATTTTAATGGTCTTTTTGACCACCATAAAAGACAAGTCCTGCGGTGACGAAACAATTATGATCCATTAACCGGCAGACTCTGCATTACGGTAAGAGGAACATCCCCCGTTCCAGGCGGTAAATCAACCACCAGGTAATCTAGTTCTCTCCAGTCGGTTTCATCCCAAAACTGTTTTACCGCCCCTGCTAGTAACGGACCGCGCCATATTACCGGATCATCCTCATTGGGCAGGAAGAAATTTATGGATATTAATTTTATTCCCAATTTAGTTGTCGGCGGCATAATTCCGAACTCACTGGCCTGCATATGGGGCTGGCTGATGCCAAATGCTTTAGGTTGGCTGGGACCGGTTATATCAGCATCCAATACGCCTACTTTCAAACCTTTTTTCGCCAGGTTAGCCGCCAGGAGTCCCGTTACTGAAGATTTGCCGACTCCGCCCTTACCGCTCATTATAACGATTACGTTTTTAACATCATTCAAAGCCCCATGCAAAGCCTTTTCTATTTCAGTTCCGCACTGACTTGGATCAGTTGAACAACTTCCCTGTGATGGACAGCTATTACAATTATCCGACATATTAAGTCTCCTTTCCATTTTTTGCCCTTTGAGGTCATTAATCTAGTCAACATTATACCTCGACATTTCGCCAAGTAACAGATTCTATACGATTTTAACCAGAAAACAGCGACAGATCATCACAGATTTGGAGGTGTTTTTTGCAGCTAATTGCTTATGCACTATTTTCCTTTATGTATGTTTGTGGTCCGTGCCCTTGAGGGATACTATTCATTAGTTTGTTTAAAGGAAAGAGTTTTAATCCCCAGCTTTTCATCAAGTATTCTTTGACTGCCGCTGCCGCAGATCTCCATAATTACAGCCTCTACTACCAGGTAAACCTGGTTTTTTTCACGCAGACAGCCGGTTATAACTGTATCTGCGCGCCCTAGAGAACCATGTATGTGCAGTATTGCTTCACCGTTTTCATCACGAAATGATGTTCCCAAAGCTATTATTTCTCGGCCATCATTAAAGACGCGGATCACCGGGTCGGGAGGGATTACGGCTTCCCTGGGTCCCACCACCACCTGGCCTTGTTTGATGGCTCCAAGTAAAAAGAAAACCGCAGCTTCAAGTTTTTCAGTTTCAATAAGGTTTTTTAAACATGCCATAAGGTCATCGCCGTGTTCCATTTTAGCGTTGAATATTCTCCCTATGGTTCCAGAACGGTATATCACCTTTCAGCCTCCTGAAATTTATTTTTTTAGTCTATCACACAAGTTTCGAGGTTCATACAAATTCGCATCCCGCTCGCAACCATATTTGTCACCTGTAATAAAACAACGCCATGCACTCTACACGCTGCTAAAGAAATCTGGTATATTGTCTTTAGCAGTCATATTGTAAGAAATCACAGGACTCTAACGTATATTTATTAAGAATCAAGGAGCTGATAGACTTGACCAGCGACGAATCCCTGGCAGTTCAGGCTCTTGAGGGTGATTTGGCGGCTTTTGAGGAATTGGTTGACCGCTATAAAAACCGTATTTTTTCTGTTGTTTATAGAATGGTGGGTCAGTACCAGGAAGCCGAAGATATTACTCAGGAAGTTTTTATCCATCTCTACCAAAAGCTGTACCAGTTTGATCGTGATAAGAAATTTAGTCCATGGGTTTATCGCATTGCCTGCAATACCAGTATCACCGAACTACGTAAAAAGAAACGTATCGTCTGGTTGGAACTGGATGATGTACATTCAACCGCTTACGATAATCAAAATATCGCTGCCGACTATGATCTTATCACACTATGAACACGAGGAACTGAGAAGGGAAATAGATGCCGCTATAATGGAATTACCTGAAGCTTACCGATCTGTTATTATCATGCGTTTTCAACTTGATTTAAACAACCAGGAAATAGCTGATGTGTTAGGCATTAGTAAAGAAAACGTAGAAGTCAAAGTTCACCGGGCTCGCAAGGCCCTGCGCAAGGTTTTGGTTCAGCGCTGGAATGAAAGGGGGATGCCTTATGAACTGCCAGCAAGTAAATAATCTTATCTGGGATTATTGCGATGGTTTGCTTTCTCCTGAATCCAGAGCCGAATTTGAAACCCATCTGAATGAATGTAATGCCTGCAACGAACTAACCAGGTTAACCAGCCTGGAAAATGAAGCTATTAAAACCCTGCCCGATATGGTTGTAAGTGATAATTTTACCTCTCAGCTCATGTTGACTATCGCTTCACCCGGTAGCCAGGCAGCGGTATATCCGTTTTCTGTGTCAAGTAGTCGCCGTAAATTTGCCTTCGGACCTTTCTCCTTGATTGGCGCCATAGCCGCATTGCTGCTGATGTGTTTTAGCTTCTGGCCTGATTTACAGCACAATCAGATTGCTATGGATAACATCACAGAAAATAGACCTGGTAAGCAAGTAATAAAACCAGATGCGGCTGCCAGTAAATCTGCAAAACAGACTCCTGACAAAAGCAAACTAGGTTGGTGGACTCGCTGACAATTTTGCCGGTCCGGAAGTAAATTTAAATAAGTCTATATCATCTGACAGTACGGTTTTAAAAGCTGCCCGCCAAGAAGAGCCCAAACCTCAACTTAGTATACCGGAAGGTACTAAATACGCAGCGCCTGCCGCTAAACCAAGCGAAGATGGTGTTATGACGGCCAGTTCGTCTGATGAGAATAATCCGGTATATGACAGCAAAAAGCAATTTGTGCTACCTGATGTGGGTAATTTGCCAGACTCTTATCAATTGCTCGAGAGTACATGGGAAAACGGAGCCCGGATTTTGGTTTATTCAATTGCCGGAAGTAAAGAAACCATGCGTATCAGCCTGGCTCTTGCCAGTGAGTCCGCAATTTCTCACAGTACCAGCCGGGCGCTTAAGTCGGAACAGATTTTAGAAGATGGAGGCGCAAAGGCGCATGTACAAACCGCCACCGGGGCAGCAGAAAATACAGTTATCCGTAATTTGTCATTTAACAATACCCTTTATCAGTTAACCATAAAATCTAGTGTTGACGTCAATGAACTAATAAAACTGGCCAGCCAGATTGAACTGCAGGAAGAAAAACCTGCCGCAGATTCTTCATCGGCAAATAATGATGAATGACCTCTTTGGAATTACAAAACCCGGGCCAGGATATAAACAAAACGTCCGGCGGACCACAAGCGTTATACATTTAGATAGCCGCGTCGCTGACCTCCTCGTAATGACAGCACGGTTGTTTCGGAAGGTAAGCCTTTGTTATGCCATTGGCAACACAGCAAAGCAATCTTTTCCCGTTTTCTTATCAACGACAGAGCTGCGGTACTGCCATTTGCGCTGACACCTTAGTATGGACAATAAAATCACTCTAAGGCGTCCTTCAGAGAACCTTCGGTTTATGAAGGACGCTTTTTTATGATAGTTTTCATTGTGCCTTATAAAAGTGCGTTCTACATAATGTATATGGGCAGGAAACTTATAATTTCGTGATAAAATGGCTATGTTGATATCAGGTCAAATTGAGAGGATAGCCCAAATGAGCAGCCGGTTAGTAAAAAAGATATTTCGTCAGGTCAGAGACGCTAACCTCCGTTACCATATGGCGGAAGACGGCGATCGTATTGCCGTTGCCATGTCCGGAGGCAAAGACAGTTACACCATGCTGCATTTTCTACAGCTCTTAATAAAACATACCCCGCTGCGTTTTGAACTGCTGCCGGTGTATTTGGATCTGGCTGGAATAATGATATAACGCCTATTCAGGGTTTCTGCCGTGATATAAATCTGGAATTGAGGGTCGAGTTCAGCAATATTGGGAAGGTTGTTTTTGATACCCGCCAGGAAAAAAACCCCTGCGCGCTTTGCGCAAACCTTCGGCGCGGAGCTTTGGTACGTGTCTCCAAAGAACTAAACTGCAATAAGCTGGCTCTGGGCCACCACCTGGATGATGCGGTTAATACTTTATTTCTTTCTATGCTTTACGAAAGACGTTTACATCTTTTTAAACCTTCTACCTATATGGATCGCAGCGATATAACCGTTATACGTCCTTTGGTTTATGTTGAAGAAAGGGATATAGTCCGTTACTGTGAAAGCATTGGCATTATTCCTGTCAAGAACAACTGTCCGGCTGACGGCATTAGTAAAAGAAGCGAAGTAGCCGATTTAATAGATCAAATGGAGAAAACCCATCCTGGCGCCAGGCGAAAAATAATTGCGAGTATGGAAAATATAGATCCTGGTTCTTTTTGGAATTATTAACGAACACCTGTTTTATTCTTCCCCACCTATGTTATAATGAAAAACAAAAGTGGGAGGTATGTTTGTGTCCAAAAACCAGTCTCTCACAAATAGACAAGAGATGATAATCGAATATATAAGGCAGAAAATAAAAAGCAGCGGTTATCCCCCTTCAGTACGGGAAATCGGTGATGCCGTAGGGTTGAAATCAAGTTCTACCGTACATGCTCACCTTTTGCATTTAGAAGAAAAAGGGTTCCTGCGCCGCGATCCTGCCAAACCCCGCGCGATTATTCCTGTGGAAATGTCCGCCCCGGAAATACTTAATGAAACCATAACCCTTCCCGTTGTTGGCCGTGTAGCCGCCGGTACCCCCATTACCGCCCATCAAAACATAGATGATTATATTCCTGTTCCGGCCAGTTTTGTAGGCAGCGGAACCCACTTTATGCTCAGGGTGCAGGGTGAGAGTATGATTGAAGCCGGTATAATGGACGGTGATTATCTGATCGTCCGTGAACAGGCGGTAGCCAGTAATGGAGAAATTGTTGTAGCCCTGGTGGATGATGAAGAGGCCACCGTCAAACGCTTCTATCGCCGCGATAAATATGTGGAACTAGTACCTGAAAATTCTGCCATGCAGCCCATAATCAGCGACCACGTTCAGGTCCTGGGCCGCGTAACCGGCCTCCTGCGCAGGATGTAATCATGTTAGCATTAAACGCGGACTAACGCAGATTTATAATCAACTTAAGAGCAAGTAGTTAAAACTTCTTTAATATATAAAAACGCTGAATGTTTTATTTTCCTTCCAAAACATTCAGCGTTTTTCTTACTTAATCTGCATATTCAGCATCTTGGTTAAAACTTCTCCAGGTATTCTTGGATCTCCCAGTCGTAAACACGTGAGCTGTAGTTTTCCCATTCTTTCATTTTGGCCAGTACAAAACGGTCAAATATATGAGGTCCTAAAGCCTCCTGGATCAATTTATCCTGGCGTAATTCATCAACAGCTTCGTACAGATTTTCCGGCAAGGACTCAATACCCTGTTTTTTGCGTTCCGGCAAATCCATTTCAAAGATGTTTTGATCAACTGGTTCCGGAGGCATAATCTTATTTTTTATACCATCCAAACCCGCCTTCAGTATTACCGCTAATCCCAAATACGGGTTGCAGCTGGGATCAGGGTTACGCACTTCGATTCTGGTGCTGATGCCACGCTTGGCTGGTATCCTTATCAACGGACTGCGGTTGCGGTACGACCAGGCTATATAGACCGGTGCCTCATAACCAGGCACCAAACGCTTGTATGAATTAACTGAGGGATTGGTTATGGCTGCATTGGCACGGGCATGTTTCATCACCCCGCCGATGAAATACTTACAGGTTTCACTAAGGCCATCAGGCGTACTGGGGTCATAAAATACGTTTTCCCCTTTGGAAAATAGTGATACATGCATATGCATCCCCGAACCGTTAATACCGAAAACCGGCTTGGGCATGAATGTAGCATGCAGGCCATGCCTCTGCGCCACAATCCGCACGGCAATACGGAAGGTTACAATGCTATCGGCAGTACGCAAGGCATCATTGTATTTAAAATCAATTTCATGCTGTCCTGGAGCTACCTCATGATGAGCGGCTTCAATTTCAAATCCCAAAGTCTGCAGGACTTCCACCATATCGCGGCGGGCTTCCTCGCCTTTATCCACCGGGGGCAGATCAAAATAGCTGGCTTTATCCTGTGTTTTCAGGGTTGGCATCCCGTTTTCATCCAACTCAAACAAGAAGAACTCGGGTTCCGGCCCAACTTGCATGCTGTAGCCCATTGACGCGGCTTCCTCACACGCACGCTTCAGGCAGTAACGAGGACATCCCATAAAAGGCTGTCCTTTATCATCAAAAATATCACAGATAATACGGGCGGTACGGGCAGATGAACCGGGAGAAATCCAGGGTAGGATCAGAAATGTGGACGGGTCAGGTTTCAGGTACATATCCGATTCTTCGATACGCACAAAACCTTCTATTGATGAGCCGTCAAACATCAGCTCTCCATCCAATGCCTTTTCAAGCTGGTCATCGGTAATTGATATTGCCTTCAACACGCCCATAATATCTGTAAACTGCAGGCGTATAAATTTTACGTTTTCCTCTTTAACCTTTTGCATAATGTATTCTTTATTCATTATACATACCCCTCCGTTAGACGTGTAAATTTAACCTAATAAATTTATCATATTCCTGATATATTGGCAATTAAAAAACCACCACCAAAAATGAAATCAATATACCCAGGGCCAGTATAAGGTTGAATACCATACCGGAGAACAACCCTAAGATGGTGCCCAGCCCTGCTTTTACGGCCTTTTCCAGGTTACGTAATTCTAAATACTCACCTATCACTGCCCCTAAAAAGGAACCAATAAATATACAGGGGGGGAAAGAAGAAAATACCTGCAATCACGCCAATTACCGCTCCCCATGTACCTGCCTTGCTGGAACCGAAATACTTGGCTCCCCATACGGCTGAAGCGTAAGATACCAGCACGGATAACAGGGTTAAGCCGGCCAGGATCATTAAGTAATTGGCTTTGATCTGGTGAAAACCCTCGTACCAGCCGTAAGCCGCCGCGGTTAAAAATACCAGGACCACTCCGGGCAAAGCAGGCAGAACCGTACCTGCTACCCCGACCAGCATTAATATGATTGCAAGTACCAAAACCAGTGTATCAACATTCATATTATTCCCCCCACATTTATTTAGATTAGTTCTTCGATCAGCCTGCTGACAACATAGCGACAGTGCTCATAACTGAGCCCGCCTTGAAGGTAAGCGCAATAGGGTTTCCTCATGGGGGCATCACATGATAATTCTATTGACGAGCCCTGTACAAAGGTTCCTGCCGCCATCACAATCTTATCTTGATAGCCAGCCATTGGAGCATATTCCAGGCGCAGGTCGCTGTCTACCGGCGAACTGGACTGCACTAATTGGCAGAATTTTAACACCTCATCTTCATTTTTCAGTTCAATCGCCTGGACTATGTCGGCCCTGTGTTCATCCCAGTCAGGATGAACTTGATAGCCAGCTTCGGAAAAGACGTATGCCAGCAGAACGGCTCCTTTTAAAGCCTGCAGCACAACATGCGGCGCCAAAAATAGCCCCTGGAAAAGAGGACGATTGCTTATCAAAGAAGCTCCCAGTTCTTTACCCAGTCCGGGAGCAGTGAGTTGGTATGAGACCTGTTCCACCAATTCCTTTTGGCCGCATATGTAACCGCCCGCAGGCGCCAGACCCCCGCCAGGGTTTTTTATCAATGAACCGGCCATTATATCGACATAATTGCCCGGTTCCTCATCTTCCACAAATTCACCGTAACAGTTGTCAAGCATTATCAGGGTTTTCGGATTGTTCTGCTTTATTACGCGTACAGCTTCCTTAATCGCTCTCATATTCAGCGGCGGTCTGAGGCTGTATCCTCTTGACCTTTGGATAAGCATCATCCTGGTTCCGAGCACAGCTTCTCGGGCTATAGCTTGCCAATCGAGTTCTCCATTTTCAGCAAAGGGGATCTCATCATATATTATTCCCCTTTCGACCAGGGTTCCCCCTATATTATTATTCTGTCCTATTACTCTTCTCAAGGTATCATAAGGACTGCCAGTGACAGATACCAAACGATCGCCAGGCCTCAGTAAGGCGAACAAACAGGCAGAAATGGCATGGGTCCCTGAAGCGATCTGACCTCTGACCATAGCATCCTCACTGCCGAATACCCGGGCATACACTGATTCCAGGGCCTCGCGCCCCTGATCTCCATAACCGTATCCGGTAGAAGGAGCAAAATGAGTGTCTCGGATCTTCTCCGCCTGAAAAGCCTGCAGGATTCTAACCTGATTGTTATAGGCGATTTCCTCCAATTCACGAAAACGCCCGGCCAACTTTTCCTCAGCCCAGCGTATAACATCCACAGCATTCAAATATAAGCACCACTTTCAAAACAGAATTAACCCCAAATGAACACATATTTTAGAATGGTGTTGCACAGATAACTGTCAAATTATGGTACTGGATTATCTATGTAGTTTTATAAAATAAAATCTGTGTCAATCGGTAACAATCAATGTGTATCTGTGGCAGAAAACGCAACTTTGTTATTAATAATCTATTCCTCAATTATTACCGCGTCGCCGGTTTTAACCCGGCCTGACTCCAGAACCCGGGCAAAGATGCCTTCAACTGGCATAACACATGAACCTACTTGTTTTTTAATGGCGCAGGCATGGTTATGACACTCCTTGCCAATTTGTGTTACCTCCAGCAGTGCTTCGCCCAACCTGAGTTTTGTGCCTACGGGTAAATTTACTACATCCATGCCCCCTACGGCTATATTTTCGGCAAAATCGCCATAGTTCACATCAGCGCCCATATTGCGCATTTTTTCAAAGCTGGATAATGATAAAAGGCTAACCTGGCGATGCCACGAGCCGCTGTGGGCGTCCAAATCTATGCCGTAGTCAGCCTTAAGAAAAGCTTCGCCTATATCATGCTTCTTAATCCCGCGTTTTTCAGAAATATTTACTGCTAAAACTTCACCTTGCAGCATTTGTTCTGCCTCCCATAATTTTTGCACATTTATGCAAATATCATAACCTATCATCAGCCAGGAAGCAAAAGATGAACCCACTAACTATTGTAACCAGCCAGCTTATTCGTATTAAGTCTGCCGTTTTAACGCCTGCTTTATATTATTCATTAGAAAAACAACGTGATTATACAACTAATAAAGGCTTGAAACTTGAATATGACAGATAATTACCCTAAACTGATTAGAAGCAAAAGATTTAATAGAGGGTTTCAATGACAATCGAATTTTCCAGAACGGAATCACTTCTGGGGCAAAAAAATATGCAGGTGTTGGCTGACAGCCGGGTAGCAGTTTTTGGTCTGGGCGGGGTAGGCAGCTATGCCGCGGAAGCCCTGGCCCGTACCGGGGTGGGGCATCTTGTCCTGGTTGACCATGATTCTATTTGTTTGACCAATATTAACCGGCAGATTCACGCAACCCATAAAACTGTAGGACAACCAAAAGTAACCGTAATGCAAGCCAGGATAGCTGAAATAAATCCACAAGCACAGGTCGAAGTATTTCAAACCTTTTTTTCCCGCGAATGTGCGGATGAACTTATCCGTACCGATTATAATTATATAATTGACGCTATAGATACCGTCAGTTCCAAAATAGAATTAATTATACATGCACAGAATAAAAACATTCCTATTGTCAGCAGTATGGGTACTGGTAATAAACTAGACCCTTCCCGTCTGGAGATAGCTGATATCTACGAGACTTCAGTATGCCCTCTGGCCAGAGTAATGCGCCGCGAGTTAAAAAAAAGAGGGGTTGGAGCACTAACGGTAGTCTATTCCCGGGAAGAACCCCTGGTGATGCCTACCAGCAGGGACTCTGACTGTAATTCCGGCTGCGTCTGTACGCCGGATTCCATCGGTATCAACACTCCCCGCCGACAACTGCCAGGCAGTATATCATTCGTACCTTCTGTAGCGGGACTGCTCATGGCTGGTAAAGTGGTTAGAGATTTATTGGATCGGTAATTTATATTTTAAAGGTCAACAGGATCGTGTCCTGGTTGACCTTTAAAATAAAGTCATGTGGTAACGAAGCATTATCAGGTGCTCCGATATTTCCAGTCCTTTTTAGGGATAGAGACAATATTCAAGATATAAATGTGTTTGTCTTCAATTTTTTATTATATTAAAAATAACTTATGTTTATAGTTCATAATTGGTTTTTTTGTTCTTTTGAGACGTATGTTCAGACGGCAGAATTTATTTTGCTTTTTGAATGACAATTGCGTATTATTGGGAAAATATTGATGCTCAGAATACGATGATTTATGATTACTCATATAAGATTACCTGGTCTGGTATTATACAACAAAGATTCTGTATCAATGGTTATTATTCTCAAAATAGGAGGAGATTTTATTTGCAGAAGATCGCAGGGAATCTTACGGAATTGATAGGCAACACTCCATTGCTGGAGCTAGCAAATTATAATCGTGCTTCTCGATTAGAAGCCCGGCTGGTCGCGAAGCTGGAGTATTTTAATCCCGCAGGCAGTGTAAAAGACCGCCTGGGTTATGCCATGATTAAAGATGCTGAAGAAAAAGGCTTGATTAACAAACAAAGTGTTATTATAGAGCCTACCAGCGGTAATACCGGCATTGGTTTAGCCTTTGTCGCCGCTGCTCTGGGTTACCGTCTAGTAATAACTATGCCAGATTCCTTCAGCATCGAACGTCGTCAGCTTCTAAAGGCTTTGGGTGCCGAACTGGTTCTGACACCGGGAACTGAAGGTATACCCGGTGCGATTCGACGTGCGGAAGAATTAGCTGCTGCCATACCAAACGCTTATATGCCCCAGCAGTTTAAAAACCCCGCCAACACAGCCATACATCGCCAAACTACCGCAGAAGAGATTTGGCGCGATACTGATGGCAATGTCGATATTTTTGTGGCCGGTGTTGGAACTGGTGGAACCATAACCGGTACAGCCCAGGGTCTGAAGACCAAAAAAGCATCTGTTCAGATTGTGGCAGTAGAGCCTTATAGTTCCCCGGTTCTTTCCGGAGGCAGTCCCGGCGCTCATAAGCTGCAGGGTATAGGCGCCGGCTTTATCCCAGATGTGTATGACCCAAATTTAATTGATGAAATATACACGGTTAAAAACGAAGACGCCTTTTTAACTTCACGTTTGCTGGTTCAGTATGAGGGATTGCTGGTGGGCATTTCTTCCGGAGCAGCTACCTTTGCAGCAACACAAATAGCTAAAAGACCTGAAAATAAAAATAAGATTATAGTAGTCTTGCTGCCAGACTCTGGAGAGAGATACCTGTCAACAGAATTGTTTCAGGAGAGTTAAAGATTTTTCAAATAACCGATTAGGCATAAACTGGGCATTACCCGGCATTAGGGTTTGTCGCTATAAATTTTTTCTAATATAATTAGAGACCTCCTCATTATATAAGCGAAATATTTTATAACAAAGACCATTAGAATTTATATAACATCTATGGTCTTCATAAGATTTTACCGGTATGATCCCTTTTAAACTATTAGTGAGAAATATTTCATCCGCTTTATACAAATCTTCTTCATCATATTTTCCTTGTCTAATATCCATCCCCATCTCATATGCAATTGTTAACACCCGGGATCGGCAAAGGCCAGGCAATAAACCGCATTCCAAAGCAGGGGTATACAAAGACCCTTCACGAAACCAAAAAATATTACTGCGACTGCCTTCACATATTTCGCCTCTCTCATTTAAAAAGAGAGTTTCATCACATCCGCGCTGCCTGGCCTGACGATAAGCAAGTATATTACTCAGGTAATTACAGCTTTTATGTGATACCAGAGGATCACTGCTTAGCCGGAAGTAAGGGGATTTCGCAAGTGAGAAGGGCTTTTCGGTGTTAAAATCCTGATTTTCGCCTTTGATATAAACTGTTACCTCATTCTTTTCACACCATACCTGAAGTCTTAAATATCCTGAGGAAATAGCCTTAGCATCAATTAATTCATAAACCGCCTCTTGTAATTCTGCTGTATCCAATTGTCCAAGATTAAAAACTTGCAAGCTATTGGCCAGCCTATTAATGTGGTCTTCCAGCCACAAAGCGATCGATTCCTGTACACGTGTAGTAGTAAAAAATCCTTCTCCATATTTAAAGGCATTACTGTTCATAAGGCTAAAGACATCTTGGTTACCATAAGAATCATAATAAACTTTTATAACGCAACAACTCCTCCCGGGCCAGGAATAGAACTTTAGTTTTATCGAGAGTTTCCTGGTATTCTAATGCTGGATCAGAATCTGCCACTATCCCCCCGCCAGCATGGTAATAAGCGTTTTTATCCTTAACTACTATAGTCCGTATAGCTATGTTCAGGTCACAATTACCTGTAAAATCTATATAACCTATAGACCCGGTATAAACTCCGCGCCTATGCGGTTCTGATTCTTCTATTATTTTCATGGCCATAATCTTAGGCGCTCCAGTTATTGAACCACCAGGAAAAGTGCAACGCAGTATTTCATCCATACTTGTATTTTCTCTAAGTATGCCACAAACATTGGCTTCCTGGTGTATGACCGTGGCGTATTTCTTGATAGCAAATAATTTACTAACCATTATGCTTCCTGGGTTACACAAACGCCCAAGATCATTGCGCTGCAGATCTACAATCATCAGTAATTCAGCTCGTTCTTTTTCACTGCGCAATAATTCCTCGATCATTATGCGGTCTTGTCTTTTATTTATTCCTCGGGGTCTGGTACCTTGATAGGCCGGGTTTCAATTTTTCTGTCTTCAATGCGTAAAAACCGTTCAGGAGACATTGATAGTATCTCATATTCATCAAAAGAGAGAACGGCTGCAAATGGAGCAGGATTTATTCTTCTTAATATTTTATATATCCCAAGAGATGAACCCTCTAAAGGAAAAGTGAAACGCTGGCTTAAATTCACCTGGTAAACATCACCCTGGCGAATCCTTTCTTTTATATTTTTAACAGTTTGGGTATATGTTTCACGTGAGAAATTTGATGATAGTTCACCAATCCAGGTATCTTCATCTTCTTTATCATGGCATGCATTAATACTTGCCTCAATCGTCTGCTGCAGTTCTTTAGCCTTTTGTAAGTCATTTGCTGTTATCCATAATTGCCTTTGAAAATGATCCATCACCAGGATGCAATCATAAATTCCCCAGTATTGTTCATACATCATCAGGTCATTTGTTGCAATATGCGGTATTTTTTCCAAGTTTCTTCCCATATCATAGCCCATATATCCGACCAGTCCGCCACAAAAAGGAGCGGGTATTTTAGTCTGTAACCGTCGGGATTTGCCTTTATTTAATACCTTTTGCAGAGCTGCTAAGGGATCTCCTTTCCAACTGCTCCATCGACCACCTTCCTGATATTCAATAATCTCTCCTCTGCTTCGGAGCAATGCGTTTGGCCTGATTCCAATATATGAATAACGCCCGGTATCCGGATTGTTAAGACTGCTATCCAGGAAGAACTTGGGGCCCTCGATTTTGTTCAACTGGCGAAATACTGTCCACAAATCCATATTTCTGTTAATCAAAATACAATACATTTTTCTCCTCAAATAAAAACCAGCACATACCAGAGTATGTGCTGGTCCGCATCCCAGCCTGTAGCGTCTATTGGGCAATATCTTGTTAATATATGTTATTATTATAAACATATCCATAAAATATGGGAAGCCCGGAGGATATTTAATGCTGTTGGTAATTGATAATTATGACTCCTTCACCTATAACCTGGTTCAGTACTTTCAGCAATTAGGTCAAGAAGTAGTAGTATATCGAAATGATGAGATTTCTCTCACAGATATTCAGGTCCTTGATCCCCAATATATCTGTATTTCACCTGGACCCGGCACTCCAGATCAAGCAGGCATTTGCCTCGATCTCATCAAACAATTTTCCGGCATACTTCCCATTCTTGGCGTATGTCTGGGACACCAAGCCATTGCCCGGGCATTTGGAGCGGAAATTGTTGTTAACTGGCGTCAAATGCACGGCAAAACATCACTGGTTAATCATAATTACGAAGGGGTTTTTCGCTCTCTCCCCAACCCTCTGAGTGTAGTCCGATATCATTCACTGGTCGTTAACGAAGATAGCTTGCCTACTTCGCTTATAGTCACGGCGCGAACTGAAGAAGGTGAAATTATGGGCATAAGCCATCGTCAATATCCATTGCATGGTGTTCAGTTTCATCCTGAATCTATATTAAGCGAAGCCGGTTATCAGCTTTTGGAAAATTTTTATCCCTACATAAGTTTTATAAAAAAGATAGCTAGGAGGAAGTATGGATGTTTAAACGGCAGGTTAAAACACATACTCGTGAAGAGTTGGTGGATATTACCGGTATAGTAAGAGAAGCGCTGCGTTCAGATAAATCAGAAGCCTCAGCCTGTATGGTTTTTATACCCCATACTACAGCCGGGGTGACAATTAATGAAAACGCTGACCCGGATGTAAAAGCTGACATTATTAGCGGACTGAATCGTATGATTCCGATGGATCAGGATTTCCGCCATAGTGAAGGCAATTCTGACGCGCATATCAAGGCCAGCCTGCTTGGTTCCTCAGTCATGGTTCCACTTGAAAACAGTCAGCTGGTCCTGGGTACCTGGCAGGGCATTTTCCTGGCTGAATTCGATGGTCCGCGCACCCGCACGGTGATAATAAAATTAATCTGAAGAACTATAAACTCAACTTTCGCAGCTGATTTATGATACGCTACATACGGCAGTTATAATATCATTGCTAACGCAGCGCAGCAATTTGATTTTCTATATGCAGCTATTATATAAAATCAGATGGTTTTAATTAAGCCTGGTAAAATTTATATCCTGGATTGCTTCACTCGTTGAGCAATGACATAATCTTCTTTGCCATTACTAAAAATCAACGCTAAATTTCAGTCATTAAGCGCAAGACTTTACATAGACCGTCTAAGCCTGTATCGTCCCTATCTCAGGCAAATCGACATCCTCAATGGTCATAAGTTCTTTACGATTTAAAACCTGCCGGTCAACTATGCGCAAGGCTTGGAGACGTATGGATTTTTCTGTTAAATTGCGGACATAGCGGGCATTACCGCTGTGCGGATGGCGGGTGCGTGTAAAATCGCTCAGATGTTGTTTCAATTTCCAGCGGCAGCGGCTGGTTAATTCATAATCACGTTCTGAATACATCTGCAGGGCAATCTGAAACAACTCGTCAGTATCGTAATCATTAAAATTAATGTGAATGGGAAAACGCGATCTGAGTCCCGGGTTGCTACGTAGGAAACGTTCCATTTCATCAGAATAACCGGCCAGAATTATGATGAGATTGTCGCGATAGTCTTCCATAGCCTTCACAATGGTTCCGATACTTTCCCTGCCGAAATCCTTTTCCCCGCCCTGAGCCAGGCTGTAGGCCTCATCCACAAACAATATGCCGCCCATAGCCTTTTTAATCATTTCCCGTGTCTTCTGAGCGGTATGACCGATATATTCGCCTACAATATCGGCCCTCTCAACTTCAATCAGGTGACCCTTGCTGAGGATGCCGATATCGTTAAGGATACGGCCCAGGATTCGGGCCACCGTAGTTTTGCCCGTACCGGGATTGCCTTTGAAAACCATATGCAGGGCTGTATTATCTGCTTTTAATTGCTGCTGTTTGCGTTTAGTTTGTATTAGAGCGAAGGCGCTTACTTCCGCCAAAACGCGTTTAACTTCCTGAAGTCCAATCAGCTTTTCCAATTCACGGAAAGAGTCTTTTGCGCAAAATCCTGGGGAATAGACTGGCTGCCGACAACAGGCGCTGATGGTTCGGGCTCGCTAAATTTCATAGAAATCTGCACAGAATATCACCACTCCTATCTGCTCTGCTCTAGCATATGAACAGCAGACAAAAGTGGTGATACTTATGTTAGATATTCTGTGAAAAGGGTTATTCGTCTTCTGTTTTGGGTTCCAGGGCCAACATTCCGATGGGCTTGAGGGGTGCTACAGTAGAAATGGCGTGTTTATAAATCAATTGTTGTTTTTGATCCTGTTCTATGATAACGGTAAAGTTATCGAAACCTCTGACCATACCTTTTATTTGAAAACCGTTTACCAGGAATACCGTAACGGGTGTCTTTTCTTTTCTGCATTGATTTAAAAACGCATCTTATAAATTCAGCTGACTCTTGCTCATCTTGTGGTGACCCCCATTTCAAAAAATATATAGACCGTTAAATTAGATTTTACACTACGCACAGGTCCACTTCAATTAGCTTCGAAATTTTTTCACTCAATTCTATTTCACTGCTATAATCACCCGTATCAAACCATTTAATACGTTGATCGCGTCTGAACCAGGTAAGCTGTCTTTTAGCATAGTTGCGGCTCTCTTTCTTTATTGAATCTACCATTTCGCCCCAGGTGCTTAAGCCATCCAGGTAATGAATAACCTGTCGATAACCCAGGGCTTGCATGGAATTCAGCGAGAGATCATGACCTCGTTTATATAAAGCTAAAACCTCATCAACCAGCCCTCCGGCTATCATTTCATCAACGCGGATGTTAATTCGCCGGTATAGTTCACTGCGGTCAAGATATAGACCCACCACACATAATTTGTAGAGACCGGCTCGCTTGTTTTGGGTTAACGAAAAAGGTTGACCACTCAACTCGTAGACTTCTAAAGCTCTAATGATCCGTTTTTGGTCTTCAGAAGCTATAATGGCTGCATAATCTGGATCAATGGTTTGCAGGTAATTATATGCAAAAGCTAATCCTTTTTTACTGATAATTTCTTCCCATTTAGCTCGGACCGCAAAACGTGATTCCATAGGAATAAATGTATAGTCATCCACTACCGCCTGATAATATAGCCCTGTTCCTCCCACCAGGATAGGTATTTTTCCCCGATGGTTGATATCTCGAATGATTTTTTTGCACTCCTCCTGGAAACGGGCTACGCTGTAGTCTTCTCCAGGATCAATGATATCTATCATATGATGAGGAACCGCTTTCCTTTCCTCTGGATTTACTTTAGCGGTGCCAATATCCATGTCCCGGTAAATCTGCATAGAATCGCAGGAAATAATTTCGCCCCTTATTCTTTGGGCAACCCGGATAGCTATATTGCTTTTGCCAACAGCGGTAGGCCCTACAATAGCAGCCAGTTTGTCCAAGTCTTCACCTCAATATTAATAACCTATGTTTAGCATTGATGAAATCAGTGTTAAGCCGTGGCTGTTAATTCAACTATGGTTTTAGTCTTTCTGGAATGATGTCGTTTCTTTTCAAATCATCATAAGTTTCTCGTTTTAAGATTAAATCCGCTGAACCTTTGTTGACCAGAACCATAGCTGGGCGGGGCAGACGATTATAATTACTGGACATGGTGTAGTTATAAGCTCCGGTAGCAAACACCGCCAGGATATCCCCTGATTTCACCTTTGGCAGTACAGCGTCTCTAACAACGATATCCCCGGATTCACAGCACTTACCGGCAATAGTTACTTTTTCAATGCCCTCTTCTCCTGCCCTGTTAGCCAGGAGTGCCAGGTACTTGGAACCATATAAAGCGGGCCGGGGATTATCCCCCATACCTCCGTCAACCGCCACATATTTGCGGATGCCTTTTACTTCTTTGGTTGAACCTATGGTGTAGAGGGTGATCCCAGCAGGTCCGGCAATAGACCGGCCCGGTTCAACAATTACCCGGGGTACCTTTAAATTCAGTTCGCAGGCTTGTACGGTCAGCATAACCGCTTCGGCCCAATCCTCAGGGCTGCGCGGTTCATCACCATAATAATAATAAATACCGAAACCGCCTCCCATATCGAGTTCATCAAATTCATATCCTAATTCCGTTTTGACCCTGCTCATAAAATCCATCATCAAGCCTGCAGCATCAGCATACGAGTCCATAGCAAAGATTTGCGAACCAATGTGACAATGCAGACCGACTAACCGCAGGTTTTCCGCATCCAAAGCGGCCTTGACGCCACCTATGGCCTGCCCGTCCGGAAGGGAGAACCCAAACTTGGAATCTATTTGTCCGGTTTTGATATAATCATGGGTATGTGCTTCAACACCCGGTGTAATGCGCAGCATAATATCCTGGGTTTTATGGTTTTGGGCACATATTTGATTCAATAGCTCCAGTTCATAATAATTATCTACAACAATACGCCCAACTCCGTTTTGAATGCCCAGCAGCAGTTCTTCACGGCTTTTATTATTACCGTGAAAATATATTTTACTAAACGGAAAACCAGCCTGCAGCGCCGAATATAATTCTCCGCCTGAAACCACATCCAGGCCCAGGCCTTCTTCATCTACCATACGGTAAACAGCCAAATTACACAGGGTTTTGCTGGCATATATCACCAATGAATCACCCAAAGCTTTAAATGCCTGGCTGAACCCTCTGCAATTTTGACGGAAACCTTCTTCATCCAGTACCCAGAGAGGAGTTCCAAAATCTTTAACCAGATCGATGCAGTCTACTCCCCCAATTTCCAAATGTCCTGAATTATTGATTTTCAAGGTTCCTGTTAGCTGCAAAATTTCACTCTCCCTATTAAAGACACGTAAATTAGGGCTATTTTATCATTTTGCGCTGAAGAAATTCAATTATGCCTATTTTAATATACATGATACAAAAATAAAACCGGGCCTGTGACGACCCGGTAGACTTTATGATTACTATATCGGATAAATACTACAGCTAAGCATCGCTGGAGTCATTACCGTTGCTGTTTGCGGCTGGTTCGGGATTAACAACAGATTCGGATGATTGGCTTGATTTCTTGTTTTCACGGCTGTTTCGTTTTTCTTTTTCAGACTGGAGGATTTTTAATTCCTTTTGCAGTTTTTTATTATCGGTTTTATAATCCTTAACCTGTTTAGCCAATTTAAAATAACGGAAACTATCAACCATAAAAATTACCAAGGCTCCGGCACAGGCCGCAATGAGCGCTACCACCGCCAGTGACACCTCGGGCGAGGTCCAGTTTAAAAACTTTACTTCCACCAGGGTAGGATTTTGAAATACAAAAGCCGCTATACCAAGAAAAAACAATAGGGCAATTATTAAGTATGCCTGCAAGATCTACACCCCCATATATTTATGCAAATATATTCTAGCCGGGATGTCAAATCCTTTCAAGACAGTTTTTTCAAAATCAAGCTTCCTGCCCTTCAGTTTCATATGAGATATCTGCCGGTTCTACATGTATTAAAACGTGTGAAAACGAAATCGCACTTTCAATTCTCGCTTCAATGGCATCACAAAGGTCATGAGCCTCCTGAATAGAAACCTGAGGATGCAAAACCATATGCAAATCTATATAACACTCCCGGCCGGCTTTCCTGGTGCGCAGTTCATGATACTCTAAGAATACATCCTGGTATTCATCCAAAATGGATGCAATTAACTTGACACTATCAGAATCCAGCGATGCATCCAATAAAGGTCCAAAGGCCTTAACGGTTAAATCCCAGGCTGCCTTAAATATCAGCAGGGCAACCATTATCGCCGCAATGGGGTCAATTATTTGATAACCGGTAACTTTTATAAGAATTAATCCGGCAAACACACCCAGGGATGTATAGACATCCGTCAGGTGGTGCATCCCGTCAGCTTCCAGGGCAATCGAATCATTTTTCTGCCTATGCGCAGTTCATAAACTGCCACTATCAGATTTACCAGAGCAGAAAAACCCATAACCGCTATACCCCAGCTTAAATCCATCATTTCCGATCCGTGTCTGATTTTATCCACGGCTTCCTTAATAATCATTACCGCCGCAAGGAAAATCAATAATGCCTCTACGGTACCGGAAACATTTTCAATTTTGCCATGTCCGTAAGGATGTCTGTGATCCGGGGGTTTGGAAGATGATTTAACCGCAAAAAGAGCAATGATAGACGCAAGCAGGTCCACTCCGGAATGAATAGCTTCAGAAATAACACTTACTGACCCAATTACCAGACCTATGATCAGTTTTAACAGGGTTAAAAGAACATTACTCAATACTGAAAACCAAGCGGCTTTATTGTTTAAGTCCATCATTCACTCCCCTTTTAGGTTAAAAAAGGGACTTCATTTGTCATGAAGTCCCACGGATTCTTCCGCTGCTCTTAGAGCCCGGCGATTATAGCCTGACCATTAGGCAATATAAAATTAGATTAAACATTAATATAGCACAGAAATAGTATATTGTCATTATATATTAGGCTTTATTTTTAATATCGTACCATAAAGGGCTGGCTACAAAAATCGATGAATAACAGCCTATAATAAAACCGATCAACATGGTTAAAACAAAGATTTTAATGGTTGTTCCTCCGAAGACCAGCAGGGCAACCAAGGCAAATACGCAGGTCAGGACGGTGTTTATGGACCGGTTTAAGGATTGGGTTATGCTGCGGTTAACCAGACTCATATAGTCTTCCTTTTTCTTCATGCGCAGGTTTTCCCTGATACGGTCAAAAATAACGATCGTATCGTTGATAGAATAACCAACAATGGTCAACATCGCCGCAATAAACGGGGTATTGACTTCCCACTGGAATAAGGAGAATAAACCCAACACAAACAGAATATCGTGCAGTTCTGCTATTACTGCCGCCACCCCGAAAGTCCATTCAAAACGAATAGTAATATAGATCAGCATGGCAATCGCCGCCGCCAGTACAGCTAATAAAGCCTTATTGGTCAATTCACGCCCGATGGTTGCTCCTACGCTCTCCGCACTTAAAAACTCCACATTTTTAAATTTGGTTTTTAAAGTGTTTAACAGTTCGCGAGTCTGGGCCTGGTCCAGTTCAACCGTGCGAATGAAAAATTCATCACCGCTCCTGGTTACTTCAGCTTTCTCAAGTTTAAGTTCTTTTAGTGCGCTGCGCACTTCACCAGCCGTAACGTCTGAATCCATTTTAACCTGTAAAATCGAACCTCCCTTAAAATCTATACCCAGATTCAAACCCTGAGAGAAAAGGGAAACAAGGCCGGGAATAATGATTATCAGGGATAAAATATAGAAATACTTTCTCATTTGCAAAAACTTCATGTTTATCCCTCCTCCCTATATTCCATACAGCCGGTTGTTACGAGCAAAGTTGGCAATCAGCATCAGCATCCACTTGGTAAAGTAGATAGCTATAAGCACACTGGCTATAATACCGATGGTCAAGGTCACTGCAAAGCCCTTAACCGGACCTGTTCCCAGGTACATTAAAATCAGTGCCGTAATAAGGGTGGTAACATTGGAGTCGAAAATAGTCCAGAAAGCCCGTTTATAGCCCGCATCAATAGCGGCCTGCAGTGTTTTGCCCAGGCGCAGTTCTTCCTTAAGCCGTTCATAGATAATAACATTAGCATCCACCGCCATTCCAACCGACAGGACAAAACCGGCTATACCGGGCAAGGTCAAGACCGATCCCAGTAAAGCCATCACCCCCAAAACCACTACCGCATATAAAGCCAGCGAAATGTCTGCCACTAATCCCGGCAAACGGTAATAACCCAACATGAACACCAAAATAGCAATCATGGCAACCAACCCGCCCTGAATACTCTTTTGCAGTGAATCCGCACCCAAGGTAGGGCCAATGGAACGTTTTTCGATTACCTTGAAGCTGACAGGCAGGGCGCCTGAACGCAAGAGCACTGCCAGGTCGTTAGCTTCTTTGGCGGTAAATGTGCCTTCAATAACAGCACTCCCCTCAGTAATGGCCTGTTTTACCGTAGGTGAACTAATTGGTTTGTTATCAATTACAATAACCAGAGGTTTACCCACATTAGCTGCAGTAGCCTCTCCGAACAATTTAGCGCCTTGTTTATCAAACTCCAGCACGACTTCGAAGTCGGTACTGTTACTGGCTTTTCTGGCCTGAGCATCTTTCAGGTGTTTTCCGGTAAGGAGAACATTGCCCTTTTCATCCCAGAATTCCAACTGGGCCGTGTTCTTCAAAATATCGACCGCTGCCTCCGGATCTTTTTCTCCGGCGATTTCTATTACCACCCGGTCATTTCCCTGAGGATAGAGAGCGGTTTCTTTAACTCCCAGTTTATCTACGCGGTCGCGCAGGATACCTACCGCTTTTTGAATCGTATCTGCAGTAACCTTTTGTCCCGGTTTTTCCTGAGCCTGTAATACTACCCTCAAGCCGCCGCGCAAGTCAAGTCCAAGGTTAATGGCATTGGCAATGGGTTGATAAGTAAAATAAGTAAGGGCTGCCAGAGCTAAAACAATAAGAGAAATGATAAAAATACTGGTGTTCTTCTGCACTACTTTTCCTCCTTCCAACAAACTTCATCTATATAATGTGAGTTCCGTTTCTGTTGGGAATCACTATATAATGAATAATAAAACCTTTCCCATGGCGCTTTGCATTGTTTTATCCTTGTTTATTAATCTACAACAGGCGAACTTCGTTTATAAGCAGTTCGAATTCACACCCTAAGAAACCCGCCGCCCGCCGACATAACAGCATGCGGCTGAGAAATATCTCAAAATACTCCATTACCGGGCATACTTTGGTGTCGATAGACAATTCCATGCTGATTATGCGGGCCTGCTCGTCAATATTTATAATTGAGTGATTTACCGCGTAATTAACCCGGTCATGAATATCAAAATTAGCTATATCAGGATTTCTAACCCGATTACGATGCACATGCGATTTGTCGGCCAGTATTAATGCTGCTGCCACTTCGCTGACAGGATGGCCGCTGCCCTCATCATGGTTACCAATGGCCGCTGTAATAACCGCAATTTCTTCGGGATCCATGTTCAAATCATGCAAAATCCTGAAAGCCATCAAAGCTCCGCTTTGACTGTGACCGTTACGGTTTACCACATTACCCAAATCATGCAGATAAGCCGCCATTCCAGCTAATTCCGCGCGCCGTTCATCATAGCCCAATCTAAGCAGGATTTCGCGGCTTACGCGGCTTACGATGGCAATATGCAGCGGCCCATGATCAGTATAGCCCATAACCCCGAGGTGCTCATTGCCTTTCTTAATAAAAGCGTTAATTAAAGAATTACTGGCCAGATCCTGCAGACTGAGCATTTATTCGTCCTCGGTTTTGTAGGCTATGGCTCGTTTTAAAAACTCAATTTCAGTGTTGTCGGCCACCTTCATCACAACCGTATCTTCTTTAATACGTGTGATGGTTCCTTTAATTCCACCGATAGTTACTGCTTTGTCGCCCTTTTTAAGGCTTTCCAGCAGTGCCTTGTGTTGTTTTTCCTGGCTCTTGCGAGGTCTCACCGCGAAGAAATAAAAAATCCCCACAAAAAGCAGAAAATAGATGGCAATGGTTATCCATCCCTGGTACTTCTCCAAACCAAATCACCTCACGCAAACTTTAAATCAATTCGCCATAACTTGGTCAAATCCTGCTATTTAACCGAATAATGACCAAAAAAATTATGGGAAAATCTCAAAAATTCCCCTTGGCGAACAGCATCCCTTATATTCTCCATTAATTTAACCAGAAAGTAAACGTTATGATAACTTAAAAGTCTTAAAGCCAGGATTTCTTCGGCTTTTATAAGATGACGTATATAGGCGCGGCTATAGCTGCGGCACACCGCGCAGTCACAATCAGGATCCAGCGGGGTAAAATCACGGGCAAAAACTGCGTTGCGCACCGTAATTTTGCCATTCCTCGTATAAGCGGTCCCGTGCCTGGCCAGCCGGGTGGGGACAACACAGTCAAACATATCTATTCCCTGACGCACCCCTTCGATTAAGTCCTCGGGTTCTCCCACTCCCATCAGATAACGGGGTTTTTCCTCTGGCAGCAGCGGGCTGGTTTGAGCCAGGACCTCATACATTTCCTGTTTGGGTTCGCCCACGCTTACCCCCCCTATAGCATAACCAGGAAAATCCAACTCCAACAGTTCACAGGCACTTCTATGCCTTAATTCAGGGTAAACGCTGCCTTGAATTATGCCGAAAAGAACTTGGTCTTCCCGGCTGTGAACGGCTTTACACCTTTTAGCCCACATTGTAGTACGGGCAACCGCTTTTTCGGCTTCAGCAAATGTGCACGGATAGGGCGCGCATTCATCAAAACACATAGCTATATCCGCCCCCAAGTGCTGTTCTATTTCCATTACCCTCTCGGGAGTTAAGAAATGGGTGGAACCGTCAATATGTGAATTAAAATAGACCCCTTCATCACTTATCTTGCGCAGCTTGCTTAAACTGAATACCTGGAATCCTCCGCTGTCGGTTAGTATATTGCGTTTCCAGTTCATAAAACGGTGTAATCCCCCGGCTTCTTCTACCAAATCATCTCCCGGACGCAAATACAGGTGATAGGTATTGGATAGAATAATTTCGACACCCATCTCGTATAACTCTTCCGGAGCCAGGGTCTTAACCGTAGCCTGGGTTCCTACCGGCATAAAAACCGGGGTGTTTATTACCCCGTGCGCGGTCTCTATTCGCCCCAACCGGGCTTTGCTCTGATTATCTTTTCGCAGTATCTCAAACTTAAACATTCTATCCCTCTAAATAAATCCTTATTAAATTAACATATTATTTTTTTGCGAGCGCAGCGAAGCATTCTAAAATATTATGGAAAGAGACGCATGCCGCGCTGCGATAGCAATAATATGCCGTTTGCTGCGCATAATAAGTCGACTACGTAAGTTGAGTTATTGATACGATAACTTCCGGGACAATTACAAATAATCATCTGTGTAGATAAGTGTTTAATCTGTGTTCATACGTGGCTGATACTTCTTCTACACCACCAGCATGGCGTCACCGTAGCTGAAAAAGCGGTATCCTTCCCTAATAGCGTGGTGATAAGCATTCATGGTATTATTATAGCCGGCAAAAGCAGCTACCAGCATCAAGAGCGATGACTGCGGCAGGTGAAAATTAGTTACCAGCCCATCAATAGCCCTAAATTTATAGCCCGGATAAATGAAACAGCCTGTTTCCTTTTCACCACTGGTAAAACCTTGTCGCTTCGCATCGAAAAAGGACTCCAGGGTTCTAACCGATGTGGTTCCGACCGCGATTATGCGATAGCCTTCTTTTCTAGTATCATTTAAAAGCTGAGCCGTATCGCTGTCCAGACGGCAGTATTCAAGGTGCATCTGGTGCTGCCTGATATCAGAGCTATCAACGGGTCTAAAGGTTCCCAAACCAACATGCAGTAAAACCCGGGTAATATTAACACCCATTTGGGCAATCTCGTCCAGCAAAGGCCTGGTAAAATGCAGACCCGCTGTAGGCGCAGCCGCCGAACCGGCCTTGGAAGCATAAACTGTTTGATATCTTTCCCGGTCATCATCATTGGCTTCTCTTTTTATATAAGGAGGCAGGGGCATTTTCCCCATCTCCTCTATAAATGCTATTTCATCAATGCAATTACGAAAGGCAATCATCCTTCCGCCAGGAGTCTCGCTAAAACCCAAAATCTCAATCTTTTCATCATAAGGAGCCGGAAAATTAACGATAGTTCCAGGGGTTAACCTTTTTGCCGGACGGACTAGAGCCTCCCATGCATCGGTATGCTTCTTCAGCAAAAGGATTTCTACTCTGGCGCCGGTGTCTTTAAAGGCAAAAAGCCTGGCCGGTATAACTTTAGTTTCGTTCAGTACCAGTGTGTCTCCGGGCCGCAAATACTCAGTAATATCCCGAAACACCCTGTCATGCATAGATCCGGTCTGGCGTTCAACCACCAATAGACGCGATCTGTCACGATCCCGAGCCGGATATTGGGCAATTAAATCTGGTGGCAGTTCAAAGTTGTAACTCTCCAGCTTATATAATTCTTGTTTTATAAATTCATTCATGATCTGGTTCCTCATCTTCTCCCCAGTAATGAAAAAACCAGCGTTAATATCAAACTTATAATAATACAGGCGCCTAACGGGAAATAAAAGCTGAAATTCTCGCGTTTAATATATATATCCCCTGGTATATGCATACCCTGCGGACTAATGCGGGTTATTACCAGCATCAAAAAGCCTGCCAAAAGCAGCGAAATCCCAACCCCCATTATTATTTTAGCCAGACCCGCCAGATTCATTGTGCTCCTCCCATTTTAAAAATGTTTCTGGTCAGCTCTTTGGGAGCATAGCGTTCCATTTCACTGTACAAACAACCGCAGTATTGCTGGCGATAAAGCCCGATCGCCCGGGAACGTTCCCCCGTAGTTTTAAAACCTGGCCTAAAATCCTGGTATAAAAACGGCACCCCGTGTTTTTCTCCGATATCATGTCCTATTTCTTTTATTAAATCGTGCTTCTGATATTTGCTGACCAGCAAAGTACTGCTGAAGGCATCAAATTTGCCTTCCTTGGCTATGTGCGCGGCTTTCTCCAAACGCATCCGGTAACAGAACAGACAACGCCGGTTTTCCCGGTAAGTAATCCCCTGGAAATACTCGACAGGATTGTAATCCTCGTCATAAATTACCTTCAAATCCACCTGGCCGGCGTATTGCTGCAGGGCTTCGCGTCGTTTTATATATTCACTGTAGGGGTGAATATTGGGATTATAGAAATATCCCATAATTTCATAGCCCTGTTGGCGCAATTCCGGCACGGGATATGTTGCGCAAGGACCGCAGCAAATATGCAGAAGAATTTTGCTCATAATACCTCCTGGATAATAGAGAACAATTTAACACAGATACACACTGATGTTTCATCAGACTAACACAGATTGTTTATTAATAGCCCACCTTTCGCAGTTGATATTTACTGCGACACAATTTAATTGTCATTGTTATGAATACTAACGTTCTTGTCATTAGAAGGAGCGTTAGCGATGCGGCGATCTAAAAGGTTAAGGCGAAGGGAAAGATTGCTTCGCTGCACTAGCAATGACAAGAAATCATCTGTGTTCATCTGTGGTTAATCGTTACTTTCATCCTCGAATAACTGTGGTTCTTGAAAACTACCTTTAAACTTTATTCCCAGGTGACGATAGGCCAGTTCGGTAGCGATTCGTCCCCGCGGGGTCTTTTGGATGAAACCCAGTTTTAATAGGAAAGGCTCGTATACGTCGGTTACCGTATCACTTTCCTCGGAAACACACGCAGATAAAGTCTCCAACCCTACCGGGCCTCCATTAAATTTATTGATAATAGCTTCCAGGATCATGCGGTCTACGTTATCCAGACCCTGCTCATCAATTTCCAGCATATCAAGGGCCCGCCGGGCCATATCACGGTCGATATTTCCCTCACCCTTTACCAGAGCAAAATCGCGCACCCGTTTTAGAAGTCTATTGGCTACCCGCGGGGTGCCGCGGGAACGCCGGGCTATTTCATAAGCTCCATCGTTATTTATGTCAAGTTTTAATATCCGTGATGCTCTTAATATTATTCTTTCCAAATCTTCCACTTCATAAAAATCAAGGCGGCAGTTAATGCCAAAACGGTCCCGCAAGGGAGAACTTAACAAGCCTGGACGGGTAGTAGCTCCAATTAGGGTAAAGGGGGGCAGATCAATACGCAGGGTGCGCGCGCCTGGGCCTTTGCCGATTATAATATCTATAACAAAGTCCTCCATGGCCGGGTACATTATTTCCTCAACGCTTCGGTTCAAACGATGAATTTCATCAATAAACAAGACTTCTCCCGGCTCCAGGTTAGTCAATATAGCAGCCAGATCGCCAGGTCTCTCTATAGCCGGCCCCGACGTTTTGCGAATGGGGCGTCCGGTTTCACCCGCAATAATCGTCGCCAGGGTGGTTTTACCCAATCCGGGCGGACCGCTCAAAAGCACATGGTCCAGGCTTTCTGCTCTTTCCCGGGCAGCCTCAATCGAAATTGCTATGTTTTCCTTTACTTTGCCCTGACCTATGTAATCCTGAAGGCGTAAGGGGCGAAGAGACGATTCATTACTGTCGTCCTCGCCTGTTAGGTGAGGAGAAAGCAACCGCTCATCCTGCATAGGACTGCCTCCTTCCTATTTCTTAATCTGCTGAGCGCGAGCCTGTAAGACCAGCTTGATATTATCAGCGGCATTATCAGTCAAACACCCCTCAGACTTGAGATGCAAGACCAGCGGGAAAACCTCAGCCCGCTGGTAGCCCAGGGATTCCAGGGCTTCCAAAACATCATTCAACCAGACTTCGTTACCACTCTCCTGAACTCCGGGAAGCAATGCCTCTACTTTATCCTTTAATTCAAAAAGCAAACGTTCCGCGCTTTTTTTCCCAATCCCCGGAATCTTGGTGAGCAGTTTGAGATCCTGGCTGGCAACAGCCTGGAAGAACTGATCCGGGTCCATAAAATCCAAAATATTCATAGCCCCTTTGGCTCCCATGCCGCTGACTCCTAACAGGGTTTTAAACAGGGACAGTTCTTCACGTTTGCTGAAACCGTATATTTTACATTCGTTTTCCAGAACTTGAAAGTGGGTATGTAAAACTACAATGGAACCTAGCTGCGGTAAAGATGCGGCGTTGCGACTGTGAACCACAACTTCATAACCTAGGCCCTGGACATCTATAATAACCCTAGATTCCTGCTTTTCTAGCAAAATACCCCGTATATAGGCTATCATCAAATCACCTCAATTTATACACTTTTTGGGGGCAAGACAAAATAGATTCCCCACCATTATAGATAAATCCGCAGCCATTTCCATAAAAGTGGTTGCATAATACGCTTTCTTTTAATTGCTATAGCTTTGCATGCGATAGAAGTGTAAATGACAAATCGCTATGGCCAGCGCGTCAGCGGCATCATCCGGCCGCGGCATCTCTTTCATATTCAGCAATTTCTGCACCATTAACTGCACCTGGCGTTTATCAGCCTGTCCATAACCAACCACCGCTTGTTTCACCTGCAACGGTGTATATTCAGCCACAGCCACCCCGGCCGCGGCGGCTGCTAATAATATTACTCCTCTGCCCTGAGCCACGGTGACAATAGTTTTGGCATTTTTAAAGTAGAAGATTTCCTCTACCACTACCACATCCGGCTTATGTACTGTCAGAAGGCCATTCACTTCTTGATGTATATGCCACAGCCTCTGCGGCATACTGGTTTTGGCACTGGTGTTTATAGTTCCATATTCTAATAATTGAGCTTTTCCCGCAACCTGTTCCAGGACGCCATAACCGGTGGTAGCCGTACCGGGGTCAATACCCAGAACCTTCATCTGTAATTCGTCCTTCCGGCTCAATCTTCATCATTTATATTACTGCATTATTTCATCTCTTGCCATGTTAAAGCAACAACATAAGAACACTTACGATATAAGCAAAAAAATATTCGCCGTTCGGGCAATCACTTTGGCTTTTTGACTGCCTCGCTGCGTTCGCAAAATGACAGGGCAGCGACGAATAAAAACAAATCACAGTATGGGTTGTTTTATAGCTTGGGGTATGAGGGGCTTTCTGAAGGGCATCCGCTATTATAAAAACGGGAAGCAATCTCCTGCTTCCCGTTTTTACAGGTATTCATCCAGGTTTTCCAAGGTATCATTTAAGGCTGCTTCTGATCTAAATTCATATTTGCCATGTTGTAAAGCCTGTTGTACTTCTTGTGGCAAGGTCTCAATACGTATAGCCGTTACTCTGATAAGAGCTTCATCATCAACCGGCCCAGAGTACACAGCAATAAAGCCCTTATATTCCTTTAATCTAAAAACTTTTTGGTCTTTAGGACAAAAATCGTTTATGACCTGGTGAATCAGCAAGGTATCATTTAGCAGCGATAACGAATAGCCTTCATTTGACGGATACATCTTTCTCAGCTCAGCCAGGTTTTTACCACGCAGCAGCCTTTCATAATCATATTTGCTTATAATGGTGTGATTACATTTGGTATATTCTTTTTCGCATATTATCTGGGTTGAGGGCTTTACACATTCCGCTTCATAACTTTGTTCCAAAACCGGCTTCTGTGTTTTCTCCATGAACCCGTTTTGTCCTGCTCCATTGTGGAAATAGTAACCTAAAGCCAAGCCGGCAACAATTAACAACCCCAGTGTTATACCACTTTTTTTCATAAGATCTTCACCTCTGTTGTTAATTTTTCCCTAATATACGCCCTTTTATACGGGGTTTAATTGTGCTTATTAATGGTACAATAAGAATTTTTGATTATTTGTCCTTAAGCTATACAAATTATTTAAGAAATACTTGCATTTTTTTTATTGCTGCGGTATATAATAAGAAAACAATAGTCAAGTTAAAGTCAAATTGATTTTGAATTTTCAGATAAAATAAAATTCAAAACTGATATTACCCCTTTACAGCCTTTATAAACCTATAATTTTGCTTTAAAACAGCGGCTGAAAAGGGAAAAAATTAAATGGGGGCGATCAATGTGTTTAAAATTGAAGAGAAAATGTGGGCAAGTCAAAATCTATTGGACATCGAATTGAGCTTTCAAGAGGTTAATGAAATGGTTTTGGAAATGAAAATTCCACCCATGGGATTACCTGTCGATGTAGAAGCCTTTGACACTGTGAGTATCAAATTTCCCCAGGCGGATTTATCTGGTTTTGTTTTTGAATGTGAACGTATCGCGGACAGTATTGATGATTTTCTAGATGTATCCAGATTGGTTATGACCAACCAAACACCGTTCAAATCTTATTATGCTGAATCGCAGAATCACAGAGATATTGATGCTTTCGACAATATCAGTTTATTGTCCAATGTATTTATTCCAGCATTAGAATTTAATGAACTGTGGTATAAAGATATTAACCCTGTTGATTTCTGGGGTGCCGAATATCTGCCTGCCGGTATAATTAAACGTCAGTTTATGAATCAATTAACCAATCCTGAGGATATTGATTCTTTTGATAACGTTAGTTTTCCAATCCAGGATGTAGTTATAGTTGATAATACCAAGACAGGGTGGAATAAAATTATTGACGAAATTGAGCTGCACGCTTCACATAATATATTTGAAGATAATGCAGCGGATATTCAGCCGACAGCAAAAGACAACCTGTTACGCAATGGTGTAAGCCTGGTTAAAGGCAAAAACCCGGATGTTAATCTGAAAACAGTATTTAATAAGCTGGATAAGCAGCCGGATAATTTTGATATTTTTGCGTTTAATGAGGCCTATGAAACATCATCTGCTAAAATGGAATATGAAATTCCTTTGCGTTTGACTTTTGAACATGGCGATATGGTATTTCGTTTAGATTTAGCTTCAGTGGGCATCAGCGACCCGCATAAACTTCGGTCGTCTCGGGCTTTTTCTAAAACCATAGCCAAGCTGCCCCGTTCTATTAAAGGCAAACACTTTCACGCCAGTTTGGAAGACCAGGAGCTGCGTTTAGTAGTTCCCGGCAATCATAAAAAAGCTCAATAAAAAATAGCGGGGCATGCCCCGCTGTTTTTTCTATGAAAGCTTTTCCAGAACACTATCGTTGATTGACATATTGGTATAGGCTTTTTGCACGTCATCGTGGTCTTCCAGAAGATCGACAAGTTTTATAACTTTAAGAGCCATTTCCTCATCAGTTATTTCCACCATGTTTTCGGGCAGCAATACAATATCGGCTTCTTCCAATATAAAGCCCTCTTTTTCCAGGTTTTCTTTAACTTCCATAAGGTTTTCCGGTAAAGTGATCAGTTCATAATAATCACCTTCATCCTTGACGTCCTCACTTCCGCAATCCAGAGCCTGTAAAAGGAATTCCTCTTCATCCATTTTCAATTTCTCTTTATTAATAATAATGACTCCGCATCGTTTAAACATCCACGCCACACAGCCGTTCTCACCTAAATTTCCGCCGTACTTGGAAAACAGGTGTCTGATTTCGGAAGCGGTACGATTGCGGTTGTCGGTGGCAATCTCCAGCATTACCGCTACCCCTCCCGGCGCATAGCCTTCATATACTATCTCTTCAAAAGTGTCACCTTCTATATCACCACTGCCCTTTTTTATAGCCCGGTTAATATTTTCATTGGGCATATTAATTGCCCGGGCTTTTTGTATAGCCAGCTTCAAACGGGAATTAGCCTCCGGATCGCTGCCCCCGCCGGTTCTGACAGCAATAACTATATCTTTGGCGATTTTGGTAAACTCTTTGCCTTTTTTTTCATCTGTGCGAGCTTTCTTGTGCTTGATATTAGCCCATTTGGAATGACCGGACACAGTTTAACCCTCCTCATGATTATTACCATATTTTTGGTATGAGTTTTTTGCTTTGCTCCATATAACATTTATAATCGTTGTCAAAATGCTTTAACAGGAATTCTTCTTCAACATTTATCCGGTAGATAACTGCCGGTACCACTGCGGCGGCGGCTAAAATCAATGCTCCCCAAGAATTAAATATCATAGCTATAGCAGCTACATTCAATATGGCGGACACATAAATGGGATGGCGGATATTCCGGTAAATACCACGGGTTATCAAACTATGTTCCTCATAAACGGATACACGGGGATTATAATATTTACCCAGGGTAATAATGGCCTGGTAACGTATAACGCACGAAACTAAAAATACCACAAAGCCAATAACTGTTACCGCAGGTTCAAAAGCCGGATTGCGGGTGAAATGATACTCAATAAAATCTACCAGAGCATAAAATAAAGCCGCCATGGAAGAAAACTGCAAGTAAATATATGATTTTCTATCATCATCTTCTTTAGCAAGGGTATCGGGGGATTTATAGATTATAGTCTCAATGATAGACCAGGTTAAATACACCCCAAAAAAGGCCATGATTACCCAAAAGTCAAAAGGCGACAGCCTTTGCCAGGCCAGGTAACCAATATATATAAACACTGCCACGGAAATAAACATTCTGATTAGTACATTGCGTAATCTCGGTTCCAAATCATCACCTCCGAATTATATGGACTATTTTAATTCCCCAGGAATATAAGCCACCGGAGGCATGACCCGTTTGTGCTGGCTGACGGCCTGCAAGTGTTTTATTCTATCTTCTACTTCGGGTACTGCCTTGCCTTTATCCAGATAATTGTCCAAATCCTCATAACTTATACCCATTTCCGCTTCATCAGTTTGTCCTTCCCAGAGTCCGCCCGAGGGTGCTTTATTAATTATTACTGAAGGAATATTAAGATACCGAGCCAGTTCATAAACCTCTTTTTTTAATAAATCTCCCAGGGTTGAAGATCAACCCCGGTATCTCCGTATTTTGTGGCATAACCCACACTGATTTCACTCTTATTACTGGTCCCTGCCACCAGGTAGTTGCGGGCTTGAGCAGAATAATACAGGGTCATCATCCTAAGCCTGGGCTTTAAATTAGCGCGAAGCAGCTGACCTTTTTTGCCGTCAAGTTTGAGATAAGATTCATATTTTGTCAATAAAAGATGGTAGGCATTATCCAGTTCAACAATGCGATAAGATATCCCAAGCCTGTCCAGAACTAACTGGGCATGAATAAGGTCGTTGAGATGACTTTCGCAAGGAAGGATTAACGCCAGGCAATTATCTGGAAAAGCTCTTTTGACAAGGGCTGCTGTTACTGCGGAATCAATTCCTCCGCTTACGCCTAAAACCAAGCCTGAAGCTCCGGCTTCAGCCACCCTTTCCTGCAGCCACGCGACAAGGTGCTGAACTACTGCCTCTGAATTCACTTATGGGTCCTCCTCCTTACTTATAAGCCGGTAAGAATACTTCCTTGCATGAAAAAAATAAATAAAGGCTTTTATATTTTACCCTTCAGCATTAGGCCAGGATTTCTCTTTATATACCCTGGTCATTTTTGAGTCAGAAACAGCCTGCCTTATTGAAATGGGGGGATTTTATGGAATCGGCAGGTGATTTGTTAAAAATGTAGCACCTGATGATTAAGATTAACCAATTTAATATTCAACAAGAATGACATAAATCCTGCCCGGTTAGCGGAATTTTGTGTTATATTCTTATCAATTCTGCTAAATTCCGAAAGCGGCAAACCCAATCCCCTTTTCTCTTGTCTACTAAGAAAACAAAAACGGTCTAATGCTTTTTCATTGGTTGTGGGTTAAATGACCAGAAAGTTTGCTTTTATTTAACTACGATGGGAACGATCTCAATATCTCCCCAGGCCGCCATTTGTTCATCTTTGATAACTAGTATTCCCATGATACCAGCTATTTCTTGCGCAGCTTCAATTGCCTTGAGTAAATCTTTTCCGGTTTTTACCTGATTTCCGGCCCTGGAGGCTGCAGCATCGGCCAGAGCCGCTGAACCGGCTTTAATCAAAACAGCATCAGCCGTGCCCAAGCTGATACTGGGTCCTACCGTACCTGAGGAAGTGCAAATGCCCAGAGCCTGTCCCCCAGGGTTTACCTTAATGCCGATATGGTTGGAGAATTTTGATTGCCCGGCAAAAACAGCAATCACTCGTTCATGATATGAACGCAGGTAGATATCTCCGCCGTTTTCTACAATTACTTCCCGAGAATACTGAGTAAGCATCTGGCCGATTTGTTGAGCAATGGCTCCCGCAACAGCAGCCATTGGACCTACTCCTGCAAGCAGGGCGGCCGTGCCCATTATACGTGCGATTTCCGGAGCAGTGGGAAATAATTCAATCGGAACAAAAGATGTCTTGAACTCCGGATGCATTTCGATATAATATTCCAATTCACTGCGCAAGCGCTTAAGTTCACGGAGGCATAAAGAAACCAGGCTATCGTTACAGGCGTCAGCATCCACCCCGATAGCCAGGTCGCTCTCTTTAACCTTAATGTTAAAATATTTGAGGTCTTTAGATCCGTGTAAAAGCCGGTAATCACGGTCAACGTAATTGTTAATATTCATCTTCGCCCCCATCGGGATTAGTAAAGCACAAATATCAGCGTACAATCTGAGTTATTCTGTGCTCATCACTCTCTGAGCTTAAACCGCTTCGGGAACTTCAAAATATAGTTTTATTGCCCGGGTGGGACAGCAATCCAAGCACATACCGCAAACCACGCACTTGCAATTATCAAAACTGACCATCATGCTCTCACGTTCGATGGATAAAGCCTGAGTAGGGCAAAATGAAGCACAGGCACCGCATTGAATACAAATATCTTCCTCCCATACGACCGTTTCGCTCAATGGCTCCAGCTCTATCCCCAAGTTTTTCAAATACCCGATTCCGTCTTCGTAGTTCTTTTTGCTTCCTTCGAGTTCTACCACCAGGTAACCTTCTTTTTGCGGATTAATATTAGCCTTTAAGATATTAACCACCAGGTCATAGTTTTTTATAAGCTGGTATACTATGGGCTGTTCCGATTGTGATGCCGAGAAATAACAAACCACACGGTTTTTCATTACTAACCCCTCCTGTTCCTGCCGTTTAATACAGCCCCATTAACATTACGTTCAGGAATGGCTTTAAATTCAATTTCACAATCCGCCGCAGGCAGCTGCGCTACCGGCCTGGTGATTTCAAACCGCCCCGCTTGAATCCATTCTTTCATGATATTCGCGATCTGCCGCGCGCGGGGATAACTGGACTGCGGAGTCGTAACTACTTCCCTACCATTAATAACAATTTTGCCGCTCTTTAATTCTTTGAAATTTGCATATCCCAGATCTATATCCTTCTTGTAAGGATAACCTTCCGCGTAATCAACTATAGGGCAGTAAATATCCTCGTCCTTTACCAGAGTAAAGCGCAAAATTTCTTCATCTAAAATAGGAATCGGTATACCTATCCCCACTGCCATAGTCGCACCGTAACCAATATAACTTAAACCCACCAGCCAATTAGGATCCATCTGTTTCAAATCCCCCACCACGGCCAGGTTCCGGAAGGCACCATAGGCACCCCGTTATCGCCTCGCACTACATTAGGATGATGCTGGGTTCCGTTCCAGGCCACATAACCGACCCCACCGCCCAGAAATATCCTGGTACCTATGCCGATAGTCTTATAATGAGGATCATTAAGCAAAGGACTTAACTGACCCGAAGTTGAATAGCTGGCATTACCAAGCCTGGGCTTTAATATACCCATATAAGTGTATAAAGTCCGGTCACTTAGATTTACCGCGCAATTATAGTTCTGATAAGCGTTGCGGGGATTAAACATAAAAGCTTCGTTTACATCATTAATTGTGATTATGGTATCGACCTTCTTATTAGGATAGCAATCGGTACCATACGCTATGGCCTCTAATCTTATCTCACGGCCTGCCACCAGATCATGAATCACATGACCGCCGCCGTAAGAAAAGCGGCCGGGATGAACTTTATTCTCGGGATCGTTTTCCGGCAGCTGCGCCGCTCCGATATAGGCGTCCACCGCAGCCACCCCGGCATATGCCTCAACCCCGTTTAACCATACCTTGCTCATTTTTATGCGCGGGTTAGAATGTCCAAAATTGATGAATGCGCCTGATGAACACATGGGGCCAAAAGTACCGGTGGTAACTACATCTATTTCACGGGCTGCGGCTTCAAAACCCTTTTTCTCAACAATGCCTATAACCTCTTCAGCTGTTACAACCACTGCCTGTCCTTTACGAATCTTTTCGTTAATTTCCTCGTAGGTTTTTAATGATGCCATTTTTCTTCCCCTTTCCAAAGCTGTGAAACTCGTCCATTAATTCAATAATCCTTGTGCTACCACTACCGCTTCGCGTGCATCGCGAGAATATGCGTCCGCGCCTATGCTCTCTGCATATTCGGGCGTCAACACGGCCCCTCCCACCATTATTTTGCAGGCCAACCCCCGTTCTTTAGCGCAATTAATAACCTCTTTCATTACTGGCATGGTAGTGGTCATCAGAGCACTCAGGCCGATAATGTCTGCCTTTTCCTTTACCGCTGCCTCAATGATTACTTCAGTTTTAACATCCTTACCTAAATCAATTACCTTGAAACCATAGTTCTCCAACATCACTGCAACGATATTTTTGCCAATATCATGAATATCTCCCGCAACCGTGGCCATAATGATTACTCCCCGGTTTGCGCTGCTGTTATCCCCCAGGCGCGGTTTAACTACAGCGAAGGCATTTTTCATAGTCTCAGCCGACCGCATCAGCTGGGGCAGGAAGTATTCTTTGCGGTCATATAATTCCCCCGCTTTTTCGATACCGGGAATTAAACCCCGGTTGATAATTTCCAAGGGATCAATATGCTTTTGGTCCAGAGCTTCCATTATATGGTTTTCTATTTCGTCTCTCTTTCCTTCCAGGACCATGTTCTGCAGCATAATAAATAGTGAGTCCTCAACTGTTTTTGTTTCTTTTGTAGATCTGACTGTTTCTTGGCTTGATTCAATTAAAGCTCCTCCAACCAGATCAGGTATGTTACATTGCATACATATTTTATGACGGGTTGAACTTGTGTTGCCTGGGGTGCCAGGTTTGTAGCCCTTATAGCGTTCTATAAAGCCGGAACAATCAGGATCCCGGTTCATCAGAACCGCAGACGCTCGCAAAACTTCCATCATGCGTTCGTCAAACGGGTTCATAATTGGTAAATCCAGCCCTGCTGACCAGGCCATGGCTAAAAATGTGGAATTAAGTATTTCTCGGGCTGGCAGGCCATGCGAAACGTTGCTGACCCCCAGGACCGTTCCCAAACCCATTTCAGTCTTTATCATCTGCAGGGCTTTTATGGTTTCCATTACCTGGGCCTGCTCGGCACTGGCCGTTTTAACCAGGCAGTCAATATATAGATCTTCACTGCGCAAACCAAATTCGCGGGCCTGACGGTATATCTTACGGGCCACTTCCAGGCGGTCTACAGCCCGTTCAGGAATCCCTTTTTCATCAAGCAAAGTCCCAGGACCGCGGCCCCGTACTTTTTCGCCAGAGGCATGATAAGCTGCATTTGTTTTTCTTCACCGGTGGTTGAGTTTATTAGCGCACGCCCTACAAAGGACTTCAACCCTTCCTCAACCGCCGCCGGGTTAGTGGAATCTATAGAAAGCGGTAAATCTACCGCCGTCTGAATCTCAAGGATGGCACTGCCCATAGCCGCGGCTTCATCAATGCCCGGCACCCCCATGTTGACATCTAATATCGGGGCCAAAGCCTGGGCCTGCTGGCGTGCTTCCTCAACCACCATCTGCATTCTGCCATCTCTGATATCCTGCGCCAGTTTTTTACGTGCGGTGGGGTTGATCCTTTCTCCAATAAAAGCCAGCGGATATTCCGGGCCGATAAGAACATGGCGGCTGCGGGCCGCCAATGCCCGGTAAGCCTTAACGCTTCTGCGCCGAGGAGATATCCCTTTCAGCACCGATGCCATGGCTGCAATATGTGATGGGGTAGAACCGCAACAGCCCCCAATTATATTCGCTCCCGCTTCCCGGAGACGCAGGGCATATTCCGCCATTTCTTCGGGGCTGTCCGGAAACACTGTCTCCCCATTCACCAGTTTAGGAAGACCGGCATTAGGTTCAACCGAGATATAGGTCCCGGTAGCACGGCTCATCATTTCTATAACCGGTATTAGTTCCCTGGCTCCGCCTGAACAATTAGCACCAATAGCCAGAGGCCGCAGGGCCTCTAAAATAAGCGCTGCAGTAAAGGGATCCGTACCAGTCATAGTGCGGCCGTTTTCAAATGTCATATGGGCTATTACCGGCAAACGGGTGTTGTCCCGGGCAGCAATCAAAGCAATCCTCATTTCCCCGATATCAATCATAGTTTCAATAGAAATAAGATCGGCGCCGGCCTTTTCACAGGCAATCACCTGTTCCTGAAAAGCCTGGTAGAGATCATCAAAAACCATTTCACCCATCGGTTTAAGCAGCTTTCCGGTAGGCCCGATAGAAGCGGCTACCAGCGCCTTATTTCCCGCTGTTTTTTTGGCTATACGTACCGTTTCAGCATTAATTTCCGCTGTTCTGTTTTGCAGACCGTATTCGGCCAGCTTAAATGCGTTAGCCCCAAATGTATTGGTTTCAATAATATCCGCTCCGGCTTCTATATATTGACGGTGAATGTCCTCCAGCACGCCGGGATGGTTTATTCCAAAAAGTTCAGGACACTCACCGGCGGTCATGCCTTTTTGCTGCAGCATAGTGCCCATAGCCCCGTCAAGAATGAGTACCCTTTCCTTTAATAAGTTCACAATGTCAACTGTCATCTTATTATCACTCCTCTGCCCAAGAATATATTAGCATGAATGGAATTAAGAAAAACCCCTCTCAAATGAGAAGGGCTTTATACCTATCCCTCTCATCTGCCAGGATGCTCCTGCAGGAATTGGCACCTTACCTGAAACAGGCGGTTGCCGGGTTTCATCGGGCCAGTCCCTCCACCACTCGCGATAAGAGTATCATTAAATTTAGTTTAAATTTTGGGGTTCATTATCCGGGCATGTTTCTTCCGGGTTTCCAGCCTCCGTCACCTTTTCGGGCTGGGCTGGTTCGCTGTTATTTACCGGGACATCATCGTTAGTCTCGCTAGAATTAACTTCTTTGTCAGATATTGAAGAAGGCTTCCTATGCGGGGTTTCTTCAGCATCCCGAATAGCAGTCTCAAATTCTCTTTTCATACCGGTAGTAACTTTTTTGAATTCATTGGTAGCCTTGCCGATTGAACGAGCTACTTCGGGAAGTTTGCCCGGTCCAACCACCATCAAAGCAATAGCCAGAATAAAAACCAGTTCCCAGGGACCGATATTTCCAAACATCGTGTTCCTCCCTTCCGGAACATTTAACATTAGACCATCACGTTACATTTTACTTTTCTTTGTTGAGAATGGCAATGATTTTCCCCGGTTCGCTTTCATTTGAACAAAAAACTATAGACCAGTCCTAAAACTGGTCTAATATCGTTTCCTAATCTTACGTATCAGGATATCTCTAGCGGAGTTCAGTCGGTACAAAAGCGTCTACCAGGCCAATTACAAAAGCCGCCAAGAGGCTGCCCAGTATTGAGACTGACAGGTAGGTGGGAACAATAAACTGGGCCAGATAGATTACAATAGCGGCGACAACAAAGCCTACTATACCCCTTGACCGTGGTGAAATACGATTGCCAAGGATTAATTCTACCACATAACCCAGAATGGCGATAACAACTGCCGCAATAAGAGCACCTACAAAACCGGATACGGTAATTCCAGGAAGCAGGTAACCAACCAGCATTAGAACCAGGGCAGATACAACAAAACGTACAATGGTACCAATCATACTATTAACTCCTTTCTTAAGAAGACGTTTTCACCCTTATCATGCCTTGTCAGGTTAAAATCTATACAAATTTAAAACAAAAAAACAGGCCTCATGTGCCTGTTTAAATTTATACCTTATTATATCTTTGATTTTTTTAGTTATTTTTTTGGGGTATTTCAGGCTGATAACCCACCAACGGACAGCAAGCCTGCATATTACCTGCAGCCACTACAGCGAATACCAGAGCCAGAGAAGTACAAATAAGATTTTTAACTTTTGTTAACATCATACTCCCTCCTTCCCCACATATTGATTGGTAAAACCACCTAATAATCTATCCCAAAGGTGCATATATAAAGCGCCCCAGGGAGTCATAGTGAATGTCTGCCACAACAAACCTAATAAAAAACCGACTGCCAGCAGATCTAAGCCATTTGCTTTAGCAAGAAGCGATAAGAGCAAAAAAGCCGTCACAATAAGAAAAGATTTAATTCTCAGCTGACTTCGGTGCCGCGGATTACTTACCGGTTTTTCTTCTGTATCTACAGGCGCCTTAAGATAAATAACTAGAAAACATGATAATAATGTAATACTAAAATAATACGGATAATAAGTTAAATCTATAAAACGGCAGATATAAGAAAGGCCTAGGAAACTAAACCAGCCCATGATGGTACAGCGATAATAAGCGCCGCAGTGAGCCCCTCCCGCAAAGCGGCGATATAACGCTGCGGCACAAACAATGGCCAGTGTTTGTCTAAAGATTCCTAATGGCCAGGCGAGTAACAGAATGATAGATATCTGAAAAAAAGCACCTAAGAACACTTCTAGGCCGTAACGGATATATTCTTCATCAATTCGCCCTGTCGCACCTGCCGCCAAGCGGTGCGCTATAGTCCTGGCTATGGTATTCATAGTTATCGCCTCCGCCAGACGATTTAGGAATCTGAACCGTAAAAACCACCATATTATCCTGGTTGTTTACCTGTATAGTTCCATTATGCTTGTCTACTAACTTCTTAACGATATACAGTCCTAATCCCTGATGCTGACCAGACTTGGTAGTAAAGTTCTTTTCAAAAATTTTTTGGAACATATTTGCATCAAGATTACCATGATTGCTGATTTTAAAGATAAAAAATCTGTCATCAGCGGTTATATAAATTATGACTTTTCTTAGGTTTTTTTCGAGAGATGACACGAAATCCAGAGCATTATTAATAAGATTGCCGATTATACGGTTAATTTCATGAGCCGGAATATCCATATGTTCAATCCTGGTGTCAGTAGATATTTCCAGTTGGATGCCTTTGGATATCGCCAGACCGGATTTAATGTAAAACAATGCTGACAAAGCCTGATGCCCGGTTGCATAATAATTTTGGGAAATTACCATGTCGCCCATTAATTCCTCCAAATAGCTGCGGGTCTCGTCCAGGTATCCCAATTGTACAAAACCGTATAATGTCTGGAGGTGATTAATGCGGTCGTGGGCTTCGGCTCGGCTGGCCGTATATAGTTCATCCAGGGTTTGCATATAGGCTGACTGATTAATATAATCTGATTCGGTTTGAAGCAGAACAAATAATTGCTCGATAATGATCACCAGCACAATAAAGGCTGTAGCCATAGCCGTACTGGTTATGAGTCCGATATCCCTGGCAGGAAGATTTTTTAGGAAGGGATGGGGATATAAATTAAATATGCTTACATTAAATACGATTTGCACAATTATTAAGAAAAACATAACCGCTGCCAGTACCATAATGTTTTTAACCCGTTTTTCATTGGAATAAAAGGATTCATGCAAAACCTGGTCGTGAAAATCAAACAGGTGAAAATCATACTTGTAAATTATGGCTATAATTATCAATGCGGCCGCAATCTGTGGCAACGGAAAGATAAGAAGGATTAAACGATTATAGGTTAAGGCTTGCATGTTTATATCAAACACATTAAACATTAAAGAAAGATTTAAGGCTTCACCTACAAGCAGGATCAGAACCCCTAATACAACGCTTACAAAAGATCGGAGCAGATTTAAATTCCAGTAAAACATGACCAGAATAACTTGAAAAGCAGTCATAATAAAGAAATCTATACCAAAAGGCATATTTAAACTTCTAACCAGGGTATTTACGATAGCAAAACATACCGCTAATAATCCAATTTTTATCAGGCTAGGTCTAATATTAACGAGAATAAGTCCCAGCCAGGTACAGATAAAACCCGTGGCAAAACCATGAATTAATGCAATCCATGGCGCAGTTTCATACATGAAATACCCTCCCATGACAAGGAATGGTTACAATTTAGAAAAAAAGACCTATATTATATTTTCTATCTTTTCCCGCCTTTAGACCAGTCCCAATTTTGTTTTCTAATAGCATTTAAGTTGATTTTTACTCTGATAACCATACACAAAGGATTTTGTTTTTTATTGTAGAATTACTTTGCTATATTACTTTTTTGGTGATGATTTCATGCTGGCTTCTTTGAATACTCTGGTAATTAACGGAATATATGCCCAGCCCGTTAAGGTTGAAGTCGACCTGCAGACAGGGTTGCCAGCCTTTGAATTAGTCGGCCTGGCGCAAGCAGCCTTAAAAGAGGCTCGCGAACGTGTTAAATCAGCCATTAAGAACTCGGGCTATGAATTTCCCAACCGGAAGATCATAGTCAACCTGGCCCCGGCTGATCTAAAAAAAGAAGGCAGTCATTTCGACCTGGCCATTGCCCTGGGTATTTTGCTGGCCTCTGAACAACTGCCTAACACTCCTAACCCTGATATGTTTTGGGCTGGGGAACTATCCCTGGATGGCAGCCTGCGTACTGTCCCCGGAATTCTGCCCATGTGTTTGGAATTACTTCAATCAAAACCAGACAGTATTTTTATCATTCCCCCCGGCAACAGTCAGGAAGCTGCCTGGTAAGCGAAATTCAATCAATGGCTGCCAACAATCTGCAGGAGGTCTGCAGATACCTTGAAAATAACGCCGAACTTCTTAAGGTAAGCAAAAAAGATAATGATATAATATCTCCTAATAACCTGCCTGATTTTGCCGATGTAAAAGGCCAGGAAACTGCCAAACGGGGTATGCAGATAGCCGCAGCCGGTTCTCATAATATACTCTTGATTGGTCCGCCCGGGGGAGGTAAAACCATGTTAGCCAGACGAATGCCTGGCATCATGCCGGATATGACTCGGGAAGAAGTACTGGAAACTACCCGCATTTATTCAGTAGCCGGTTTGCTCAATCCTGATCACCCACTCATAGAAAACCGTCCTTTCCGCGCTCCTCATAAAAATGCTTCAGCTGCCAGTATTATCGGCGGAGGACGCATCCCTCGTCCCGGCGAAATAACCCTGGCTCAAAACGGAGTGCTCTTTTTAGATGAATTCCCTGAGTTTAGCCGCGATGTACTGGAAGCGCTGCGTCAGCCCCTGGAAGATAAAGTAGTAACAGTAGCGCGCGCCCAGGCAACCCATACCTACCCGGCAGACTTCGCGCTCATCGGTTCAATGAACCCATGCCCGTGCGGCTTCTTCGGATCCGACCTGGAATGCGCCTGTACACCCCTGCAGATTCAAAAATACTTGAGCCGCATCAGCGGTCCTCTCTTAGATAGGATGGATTTGCATGTGGAGGTGCCCAGGGTAAATTATGAGCAGTTAAGGGACCGCGGAAATGGCGAGAGTTCCGCGGCTATACGTGAGAAAGTGATCAGAGCCAGAGATATTCAGAAAAAGCGGTTTTCCAGGCATAAGATAAGACTTAACTCCCAAATGCGCCCGGCTGATGTGAAAAAATACTGCCGTCTGGATGAAGAATCGGAATTTCTGTTAAAGAATGCCTTTGACAAATTAAAAATGAGCGCCCGGGCTTATGACCGGATATTGAAAGTGTCTCGCACCATTGCCGACCTCGAAGGCTGTGAAAATATTAAAGTGCATCACCTGGCCGAAGCCCTGCAATACCGTAGTCTGGATCGCAAATACTGGAGACAGGCCTGATTTACCTTTCTCAATCCTCTAATGTTAACCATTTGCCATAGTCCAACTTTAACGCCTTGCTTAACTCCTAGGAAAATTTTAAGAAAAGCAGGAAAAGCATGTCGAATGAGAGAATTTTTTTAGAGAAATAAAACTTCGCCTTTTGCTGGGGTTATTTTATTTATTTTACCAGGAGATAGAATATATGTTTTTCAATCGCTTGTTTGATAAACAGAACCTTGAAATCCTGGGTTTTTTAGCCGATGTCGTGGAAAATTCTTTTAATCCATTTGTAGCCGGGCGGATGGATGGCAGTATTATAGCATTTAACCAGGCCTTTGAAAGGCTGACTGGTTTTGCTCAACACGAGTTATTGAATTTGAATATTCATTTTCTCACCCACCGCGAGAGACAAAACGATCTTCTATATCCTTCCAGCGCCGAGGAAGCCAGTACATTACACCGTTTAAAGGAAACCGAGATAATTTGCAAAGACGGCACGCGGGTACCAATAAATATGCGGCTTCAGTCTATGCAATTCCCCGGCGAAGAGCTTCCTATCTGGATTGCTTTCATCAGTGACATTTCTGATCGCAAGTTGTTTGAACAGACTCTAAAATATCAGCTCGAATTACAGCAGATTTTAAACGCCATATCTGCACGTTTTGCAAATGTGAATTCTCTTGAAATTGATGAAGAAATAGAATCAGCGCTTAAAATAATAGGTGAATTTGTTGATGCGGACCGAGCCTACGTTTTTAAAATTGACCCTTTGGAACAAACCGCAACCAATACCCATGAATGGTGCAGAGAAGGCATCAGACCACAAAAACACAACTTGAATAATGTGCCCGTTAATGAATACCAGTGGGGTTTGACTCAATTAGTTAATAATGACTATATCTACATTCCCTGCGTAAATGATATGCCTTTGGAAGCTGCGTATGAAAAGGCACAACTGCTTGCCGAGGATATAAAATCTTTGCTTATAGTGCCTTTATCTCAACATAATAAACTGCAAGGTTTTGTGGGATTTGACCAGGTTAGATACGAACGTGTCTGGTCTCCTTATGAAATAACCATATTGATTACCGTAGCGGAAATAATATATCACAGCCTGGACAATCAAGCAGCTCGTTATGATTTACGGGTAGCTATGAAACTGATTAACAATATCTCTGAAGGCTTGGTGGTTATTGAAGAAGGAGTTGTTTCCTGGGCTAATCGAGCTTTTACATTCCTAACATTATATGAATTAAACGATGTGATGGGTAAAAAGCCGTCTGAAACCGTTGTAAAAACCATCAGTCAGGCTTTAAGGACAGAAATACGTCAAAGCTTGAGAAAACATGGTTCCTGGCAGGGAATAATTGAAGTTACCCGAAAGGATAAAGCGACCTTCCCTTCTTTGGTTCTGGTCAGCAGTATCAGCAATAACCATAATATAAACAGGTACTGCGTGGTTTTTGCCGATATTAGTGAACAAATGCAGCTTAACCAGGAAAAAGAACGTCTGAAAGAACAGACCATGACCCTGCAGCGTCTCAGTTCACTCAGTGCCATGTCGGCAGGACTGGTGCATGAAATCGCCCAACCGCTAAACTCTATAAAAGTAATGGTTGAAGGTATGCTGTACTGCCGTAATAATAATTATCCCCTTACACTTGAAGAGATTTTTGCGCATATTAATGACATTTCATTTGAACTCGGAAGGATAGAAGAAATAATTCGTCATATGCGTTCTTTTGCCAACCTTAATGACGAACTGGTCATTGAACCTTGTAGTTGGAATGATATTATATGCAATTCGCTGCGGATTCTGGGACGGCAGCTGGCCGCTCACGGCATTGAGATAAAACTGGAATTTGAGCAAGAACTCCCCATGATGTGGGGAAATTCCAACCGTCTTGACGAGGTTATTATCAACCTGCTGGTGAACTCCATGCAGGCCCTGGATTTGTCTAAAGGAGACCATAAAGAAATACTGTGCCGTACCCGCTGGTCTGACAAACACAGCATATTAGAAATAAGCGATAATGCTGGCGGAATTCCGCTGGAATTAATAGATAAAATATTTGAGCCTTTTGTAACCACCAAACCGAGTCCCCAGGGTATGGGGCTGGGTTTATCCGTGGTTCACTCCATTATGAACCGTTTAAACGGCAATATTCAGGTATTTAATAATCAAACCGGAGGAGCCACATTCGTATTGCAGCTGCCAATAGTCGTTAGCGAAAGAATATGAGGTGATTGCTGTGAAAATCATGCTGGTGGATGACGAAGAAAGAAGCCGTATACATTTGGCTGATTTCTTACGTAAATTGGGTCACCAGGTACTGGATAAACATAGCACCAGCGAAGCCCTGGAGACACTGGCCCGGCAGAATGTTGATTTACTGCTTACCGATTTGCGCATGCCGGGAAATTCGGGTGTGGATCTGATGCACCAGGTTCGGCATATGCCAAACCGGCAGGCTCTGCCCATGGTGCTGTTTACCGCCTATGGGGATATGGAGAGCAGTATTGAAGCTATGCGGGCGGGAGCCATGGATTACCTGCTAAAACCTCTAAACATAGAAGAACTTATTAAAGTTATCGATAAAGCAGCCGAACTCAAAACCAATCCTGCTAATAAGCAACCCGATGCCCTTAATGAGCCTTTGCCTATGGAAGCGACACCTGCGCCGCTTACTATGGGTCCTGACGAAGAAATAGCGGTTTGTTCAAAATCGATGCGAGAAATTATGAATGTAGCTATAAAGCTTCATCAGAATCCATCTATTCCTGTGTTAATAGAAGGTGAAACCGGCACAGGCAAAGAATTAATTGCCCGTTTTGTCCACTTCGGCAATGAAGGTTCATCAAGTCCATTTATCGCTATCAACTGTGCGGCTATTTCGGCCTCACTCTTTGAAAGCGAGCTTTTTGGTTATGAAAGCGGAAGTTTTTCCGGCGGCCTGACCAAAGGCAAGGAGGGTAAGCTTGACCTGGCACAGGGAGGAAGTCTGTTTCTGGATGAAATCTCCGAGATTCCTCTGGATTTACAGGCCAAATTGCTGCGTTTGATTCAAGAACGTGAGTTTTACCGTGTGGGTGGTCTGCAGCTGATCAAAAGCAATACCAGAATTATTGGGGCCAGCAACCGTAATCTCAAGGAAGCGGTATTAAGGGGAGAATTTCGCCAGGACCTCTACTACCGTTTAAAAGTCGGTCATATTTATCTTCCTCCTCTGCGCCTGCGAAAAGACGGGCTGCTGAATCTGGTTAAATACCTGATGCAAACATATTCCAAAAATCATAATAAGCATTTCAAAGAAATCAGCCCGCAGGCGGCCCGGATTCTGATGCAATATGACTGGCCCGGCAATATCCGCGAATTAAGAAATATTATCGAATGGATAGTATTAACCGAAGATGACAATATGCTGAGAGCTGAGCATCTGTCTGCCATATGCAGTCCAATTAAGTCTAACCCTGCCAGCCCTATGGATGAAGGAGCAATCGCCATTGACGGAATACCTCTGGATCAGATCTCGAATTCCGTTATTTTAAGGGCTCTAAAAATAAATAACGGCAACAAAGCCGCCACCGCCAGAAACCTGGGTATATCCCGCAGTGCCCTCTATTACCGTTTAAGAAACATGGACTATAACGATTAAGTAGTTATGGGCGTCCATACTTAAAACACGATATTATCTTGCTGACCTAACATAACCGCAGCCATAATCTGTGGCCATTTTCTCACTAATCTTCTGTAGCCACATTCATTTCCAAAGGCCCCTCATTGGTATTAAAACTGATAACCAGGGTCTCAACCTGGCTGATCATGGATATCATATTTTTACCGTTAATAAGCATAGGCGGGGTAATGTTCACCACAGTACCCATCTGTTCCAATTTGCTCATGCTGGAACCCGCAACCATATTGGTTAGCTCACAGATGGCACTTTTCGGCATCATATCAAATTGTTCTACCGCCATGCCCCCCATCATGGTGGAAGCAATGTTTTTTGCCGTAGATTCAGGCATGGACAAAACCACATTGCCTTTAATGCTGCCTACCAGGCCAATAATTACATTCACATCATTATCGGTGCGAAGCTTTGCCCGTTTGGCAAGCCCTGTCCTTTGGACGCTGTTCATGCCCAGCATGCCAAAAATGTCCATGAGACCAGTTATAAATGAATTGACGTATTTAACATCCATATTATTTTCCCTCCCTGGCCACGACATTGATTTTTATAGGTCCGGCGTCACTGTCCAAAAGTACCGACCAGGAATTCAGTCTAACATTGAACATATTTAACCCGTCTCCGGCAAAAACGCTGGGCGGAGCCAATCTTATATTCAGACCTTTCTGCTTGTTGTTTATTTCCGTAATAGCATTGCCGCTGATGATATTGCCAATTTCTGCTCCCGCCAGTAACACCTCTTCATCTTCCAGAGACGAATACGTTTCACCAGTCATAATACCGGCCAAATTCATGGTGGTTTCCTGGCTCATATCAAGCAGAAACCATCCCTCCCAGCCATCCGTTAAACCTACCATAACAGTAAAACCTTGCGAGATAAATGAGTCTCCTTCCTGTTGGGGCTGGCCATTGCGAATTTCCATATCAAACAAATCTTTGAAAACCCCGGCAGCGGCCACTATAAAAGGGGCTATTTGCGTACTGCTGTCCATTTAATTACACCTCACCTGCTCATTAGCTCCAGAACCTTATCTACCATTTCCTGCGGTTTAAACGGTTTGGTACAAAAATCAGTAATCCCGCGCGACTGGGCATCGGCAATGATATCGGCATCCCCCATCGCGCTTAACATTACAATGCGTTGAGACGGATTCAGCTTTTTTATTGCCCCGGCAGCATCCAACCCGTCCATTATCGGCATAGTTACATCCATAGTGATAACATCCGGCTGCACTTTGGAATATACCTCCAGGGCTTCTTTGCCATTCCCGGCTTCAGCAACTATTTCAAAGCCCTCCGGCTCCAAAGCCTTGCGTATCATCTTTCTGGTTATAGGCGAATCATCCACCGCCATAACCCTGATCGGAGTTCCATCAGCTTTCAAGCCCTTCATCAACAATCCCCCCAAAACACTGTATTAACCACAGATGAACCCAAATGTTACTCTGCGTGAATCTGTGCTGCATCGTTCTTCTATTGTTCCCCTATACTCTACTTATTGACCGCTTTCATGATTTCGCTGGCAATATTCCAGATAGGAGTTACTATGCTGGCTCCGCCCTTTTTTACCACTTCGCCGGGCATGCCCCACACAATAGCGCTCTCTTCAGCTTCAGCAATAGTAATGCCCCCGGCGTTCTTAATCTTAACCATAGCGTCAGCACCATCGTTACCCATCCCCGTCATCATTACTCCGATAGTTTTGCTGCCATATACACTCAATACCGATTCCATCATTACACCCACTGAAGGGATAAAAAGATGGTCCGGTTTGCTGGGCAGCCGCATCATCACTTCGCCAGACGCATTCTTCACCAGGTTTAGATGCCGCCCTCCGCTGCCGACATAGACAACGCCCGGTCTTACTTTCATTCCCGCCTGGGCTTCGACAACTTCTAACTGGCATGAATCATTTAAACGTTTTACATAAGTTGATGTAAAATTAGGCGGCATATGCTGAACTAAAAACAAAATGGCGTTTATGTTGGCGGGAATTAATGGAAGAACTTCGTATATCATCTTGGGGCCACCGGTAGAAATCCCCATGGCTACTGCTTTAACCGGTTTATTAGAAACGGGCGGATTTTTAACCACCTGCCGTTTTTCCCCTGGCGAGCGGGTCAGCTTTTCAATCCCCCGTCTTTTTTTCAAACCGGCAGCTGCTTTTACTTTGCTTATCAACTCATCAGTAATGACATCCATATTACTGGAGACAGTTCCCCCCGGTTTACCTACATAATCGAACGCCCCCAGTTCCAGGGATTCGAATGTGGTCATGGCGCCCTCCTGAGTCAGAGAGGATACCATGATAACCGGGCAGATTTTTTCATTAACTATGTACTGGAGAGCGGTAATCCCGTCCATACCAGGCATATTGACATCCATAGTAATAACATCAGGACGAATTTCCCGTGCTTTTTCCACCACATCTATCCCATCGCGGGCAATCCCCGCTATCTCGATATCCGGGTCCGTCTCCAGTATTCGTTTCAGCATTTTCCGCATGAGTGCCGAATCATCAGCAATCAATACTCTTATCAAACTCGTTCGCTCCTACCCTGTTTTTTTAATTTGGGTTTTTCCTCTTTGGACTTAACCTGGTTTTTAGGCGTTTCATCCTGGCTGGTCTGACCCATGCTGAGCGATTCTAGTTTTTGCCATTCTTTTTCTACCAGTACGTTCTCCAGATTTAGAAGCATGATCATACGTTTTTCAAGTTTGGCAATGCCATCCATAAAGCTCTGCATCTCGTTTTCCTGAACAATATCGGGGGCTTGCTCAAGCAAATTGGCAGGTATCCTCAATACTTCCAGAACTTCATCCACAATTATACCAATCTTTTTATTATTAATATCACTGACAATTACGCGGGTAAACTCGTTATGCTCCTTTGATTCTATTTCAAATCGTTTTCTGAGGTCAATTAAAGGAATAACGTCTCCTCTAAGATTTATAACCCCTTCAACAAAACGAGGCGCGCGCGGAACTTTGGTTATTTTTGACAGGCGATTGATTTCCTGCACTTGGATAATCCGAACTCCGAATTGTTCTCCGGCCAGTTTAAATACTACCATTTGTTCTTCATCGATTTGATCTGTATAATCATTTTCTTCATCAATGACAGAACTGTCTGCACTATCAAGGCTTCCTATATCCTGTAATTCTTCCCTGGTCATAATGCTCATGGGATCAATCAACATGATTATACGTTTGCCGCCATCTACCCGGGCAATGCCCTGTAAACGCTCGCTGGTATCAACGTTTAAAGCTTGAGGCGGGGGAAAGATAGTGTCTTTCGGTATGCGAGCCACCTCATAGACCCGGTCCACCACTAAACCTATCCGGGTATTATCAACATCGATGACTATTACGCGGGTGCTGTCCGTTATTTCATCCGAACCGGTATTAAGCTTCAAACGCATATCTATTATGGGCATAAGATTATCGCGCAGGGAGATAACCCCTTTTACATAGTGAGGCATGTTGGGAACCTTTACCACCTCAGGATAACGGATTATCTCTCTTACATTTTCTATTTCCAATGCAAATTCTTCATTGCCCAACAGGAAAGAAACCAGCTGCACCTCTTCAATTTTTCTGTCATTATCCCGGGTATTTTGTTCCCTGGCCCCACGCTGCAAAGCAGATTCGCCGCCGGCTTTGCCTGAACCGATACTGCACAGGCTCGAAGCATCGAGAATCATGACCAGTTTTTTACCTTCGTTAACTTTGACCACCCCGGCCAGAGAACTTGCATCCATTCCCGATACTAAGGCCGGAGCAGCTTCAATGCGTTCACTTTCAACCCTCAAAACTTCTGAAACGGCATCAACACTCAAGCCAATTTTTGTCCCTCTGACATCAACAACTATTACCCGGCTGGAAATATCCCTTTCCACTTTGTTCATGGCAAACCGCATGCGCGTATCAACCACCGGCAGAATTTCACCCCGCAGGTTGGTTACCCCTTCGACAAATGAAGCGCCTGGGGAATAATAGTTATTGAGGGTGTACGGATGATTTCCTGTACGTTCATGATATCTATACCAAAATGTTCGTCACCGAGCACAAAGGTTACGAGCTGCATCTCATCAGAGGAGAACATGCTTTCAGCACTCATTCAAATCCCTCCCTTTGTCCTTGCGTTCTTCCTCCTGATTAGTTGATCTGCATCTCATCTGCTATGGAAGCGATTTCCTCAATAGAATTGGCCAATTCCTCTATGGCTTTGGCCTGTTCCTGGGCAACCCGTGAAGCCTCTTCTACTTGCTGTTCGGCAGCATTTACTATTTCCAGAACCCGTTTGGCTTCCTTTTCGTCTTCCGTGATGGCTTTTTGACTTTCTTGAATGTGTTTCCAGATTTCCTCGCGGACCTTTTGAATAGCCTCCAGTTCACGTTGTACCGCCGCATTCTTCTGCGCTGCCGTCACGGCCTGTTCATCTGCTTTGCGGGAAACAACTTCGGACTGCGATATCTCTACCGCAACCTTGGACATTTGTAATTGAATATCTCTTACAAGATCTTTGATCTTATCTGCGTTTTCAGCCGATTCAGTGGCCAGGTTGCGAATGTCTCCTGCAACAACCGAGAAACCGCGCCCATGTTCGCCGGCGGTAGCCGCTTCCACAAAACCGTTTACGGCCAGCATATTGGTCTGGATGGATACATTTTCAATAGTATCAACGATTTTTTCAATCCTGCGGATCTTGTCCTGCAGGGCTTCAACTGAATTGTTGGTATGTTCGTAGGATTTAATACAATCCTGCAGCCTCTGCCATACATCACGAGCACTGCTCCTGCACTCCACCAGCAATTCGTCCAGTTTTTTCTTAGTTTCAGCAGCCCCGCCGGCAATCTCCACCATCTGTTCACATTTAGAAGCACAAGATTCGGCAATTGAAGCTGCCTTCTCCGATTCATTCAACACCAGTTTGGCCCCCTCGGCCATCTGTACCAGGGCGCTGGCCACCTGCGCAGCCGAAGTGCTCAATTCTTCGATATTGGCTGATAGTTCTTCAGCAGTAGCTGCTACTTCTTCCGCTGATTTATTAATATTGGTGGAGGTTTTAAGTTCCTCGGCCATTTCACTCAGTTCCTGGGCCGCGACATTTACCTCAGACAGGGCTTTGCCTTGTTCGGTAACGGCTTTGGATGATTCCTCAGTTCCCGATAATATCTGTTCGGAAGCAGAAGCAATGGATTCGCTTATACCTAAAAACTCATCCGACAGTTTTTGCAGTTCGCTGGACAAGGCAGCACATTGTGTAACCACTTCAGAATAATGCTTGAACATTTCGCCCATTCTTCCAAAGTCCTGGTTGGTATGTTCTAAATCAGACTGCATGGTTGTAAATATCTCAACATCACGGTTAATGTCTTTTACTACTTCTTCAACCCCGGTTCTGATTTCATCAACCACGCCTCTGATATCACGCGCTGACCTTTCTGATATCTCTGCCAGGTTGCGGACTTCATCAGCCACTACCGCAAAACCGCGGCCATGTTCCCCGGCGCGGGCAGCCTCAATAGCAGCATTTAATGCCAGCAGGTTAGTCTGATCAGCTATCATAACCACCGCCTGCACTATATCTCCTATTTTTCTGGATTGAACCTCTAACTCTTCAATGCGTGCTCCAGACTGCCTATTTTTGTCTGCGGCTTCTTTCAACTGTCCCATCATGAGGTTCATGGCTTCGATGGAATCCTGACTGGTTCCAGTACCATTTTGGGCGTATTTAACTAATAGACTAAAGCTTTTTTCCAGCTCAATAGCAGAACGGTTGACCTGAACAGCGGCAGCCCGCATTTCCTCGCTGCTGCTGCCTACCTGCTGACCGTTTGAGGCCAGACGGTCCATAAGTTTTGAAAACTCCTGCGCGGCCGCATTTGATTCCTCGATGCCGGCTAATAACTCCTCCGAGGCAGAGGCAATACGTTCAGCCATGGCCTGCTGCTTGGCCATGGTACGGGCGCGTGCCTTTTCTTGAGCCATTTTTCTCGCCATTTCTCTTTTACGCGCAATATCTTCATCATTTTCCTTTTTTACCGTAATCCCGGTTTTTTCTGCAGCTTCCATGCTGCTGGGCCTTTCGAGTTTCCTGGCCATAAAATCACTCCCTCTTTTTTTTTCTTTATATATTGATTAGATTTTGATTCCCCTCATAAAACATTTATTTATCTATATCACCGTTAGTTCTCTGCCCCTGCGGGCCAGGAGCATATTGGCTCCCGCATAGCCAAGTTCTGTAATCTGAACCTGGTTTTGCGTGCCCGTATCTATATCGAGAGCCGATACGTTCAATATGCCGTTGCTGTCAATTTCAAAAGTAACATCAATGCTGGGTTCTCCGGCTCGTCCTTTACGAATGCCTTCGAGGTGAAACTTGCCCAGTGATACGTAGTTGTTAAGACTGGATTCATCCATCTCATCCCGCTGCAGGATATGTATTATCACCTCCTCCTGGTCATCCTCTACGGTCGTAAATAATAACGATTGCACTGCCGGGTAAGGAGTACCGGCTGGCAGCAGGGTTATAAATTCACCCTGGTCATCCTGAATACCCAGCGTATGGCTGGTTATATCATGCAGCTCAACGCTGAGAATATCGCCTGAAAACATCCCTCCTTCAAGGGCAGCCCCCAGGGCTACTACTTCATCAGGGTTGATATCGGTTTTTATTTCTACTTCGGGGAATAACTCATTCACCATTTCTCGAAAACCACTCATACGTGACGATCCCCCTGCCAGAACCACCACATCCACCCAGGAACGATTTACCCCGGCTCTGTTTATGGTCTGTTCTATCAAGGTTCGTATTTCTGAGAAGAGATCCTGGCAGAGAAAGTTAAATTCCTCTCGTCTTATAAGCTGGTTTAAGTGTATTGGACCAGTCTTGCCCATAGTTATGTATGGAATCAGTATTGAACACTCATTAACACTGGACAGGTCAATCTTAGCCTTTTCCGCGTTTATCTGCACCTGCTGCAGGGCGATAGGATCATGGCTCAGATCTATGCCATGGGTTTCCTTGAATGTTTCCAAAATTGATTGAATTATCCTCTGATCAAAATCAATTCCTCCCAGCTGGTTGAGCCGCCGCTGCCAATTACCCGGCAGGAACCCTCTTCATATTCCATTAAGGTTATATCAAAGGTTCCGCCGCCGATATCCAGGACCAATACATGCTGTCTGGTGTCAAGATTAATACCGTATGCCAGAGCGGCTGCCGTAGGTTCATTTAAAAGTTTAAGGATTTTTACCCCGGCTATTTCTCCCGCCATCAAAGTAGCCTGCCGCTGGTTGTCGTTAAAGTAGGCTGGAACTGTCACAACGGCTCCTTCTATATCCTGTCCCAGGTATTCGCGGGCGTATTTAAGAAGCTTTCGTAAAATCAAACCTGAAATTTCGGTGGGGTTATAGTTCCTTCCCATGATATTAACCTGATAATCCGTTCCCATATATCGTTTAATGCAGCTCACGCTTTGGTCGCTCTTAAGTATAAGCTGAGACCTTGCCATTTCACCAACTATTACTTCTATGTCATTTTTGAAATGAACTACAGATGGTGTAAGGCGGCTGCCCCGTTCATTGATAATAATCTCCGGTTTGCCTTCGCGGTTGATGAAGGCTGCCAGTGAGTTTGTTGTACCCAGATCGATACCAATAATCATGCAGATTCTCACCACCCTGTAATGTTTACGCGATTTGGCTAAATATTTTCTTGGCGTATCAGTTCCAGATTTTCCTCTGCCACCGGATTGTGCGGTGAAATGGCTAACGCCTGCTGCAGGTACTCCATAGCCATTTTGGTACAGCCATTATCATAGAGGATGATTGCCGCGTTATTGAAGGCTGGGAAAGCATCATGGCTATTTCGCCTGGTTTTCAAGATGACTAAAATCATCAATCATCTTGCGATAATAGTAATATGCTTCCAGGCAGTTGCCTTCTTCATCGAAATCAATAGCCATGGCAAACAACCGCTGAGCCTCTTCTATGCTTTCTAGCTGCTTCTTGGTTTCAGCTGCTGATAATAATAGGTCAAGTCCCATACCCAGGTTTTTTTTTGCTGCCAATTTATTCACCACTCCTGGTTAATATCGATGTTACCAGCGTCCCGTAATCCATAGCTCCGCGGCACCCGGCGGAATATTCAAAAATACTCTGACCAAAGCTGGGAGCTTCGGCCAGCTTAATATCGTTTCTTATAGGCGGCAATAACTTATCCTCTCCAAAATTCTGCTTTATTTCATCCAGTACACTTTTGGCCAGGTTGGTCCTGAGATCACATTTTACAGGCAGTATGCCGAGCAGTCTTAAATCGGGGTTCAGTTCGGCATTAACACGGTACAATATCTGTACCATTTGCGCCAGTCCATCCATGGAAAGAAAGGTAGGTTCCACAGGAATAATCAACCAGCGCGCCGCTACCAAACTGTTTACGCTTATCAAACCTAAAGCAGGCGGCAGATCTATGAGGATATAATCATAGAGATAATCTAGTTCCATCAAAAGGTCTTTCATTAAAACATGTCGATTGTCGATCTCTGCAACTTCTATTTCCAAAGCTGACAGGTCGGCTCGGGCAGGTAAAAGATCAAAATGTTTTTGGCCTTTTATAATAGTCGATTTGAGTTCTTCCTTGACCGAAAGCCCTGCGGCTATGAGGTGCAGAAGTTCATATATGCTTGATTCCAATTGATATGGAATAATACCGCAGCCTATTGTGGCTTGGGCCTGGGAATCAGCATCTACCAACAGAACTCTTTTTCCATCACGGGCCAGACCATCAGCAATATTGATGCTGCTGGTGGTTTTTCCGCTGCCGCCTTTTCTATTGGCCACTACAATGATCGTCGCCACCACCGAACCCCCAAACCAGGATAAAATACAGAATTTTCAGCCACAGATTAACACAGATTTATATACATATAGATTTTAGGATTAGTGTAAACAGCCCTATTTTTGACCTAAAACAAACTTGTCATATCGGAAATACATTGCTAATTATTCATAGATAAATTATCTGTTTTCATCTGTGGCAAATTCCTATAACAACTGGGCGCAGTTTAGGATTAACACCACGCTGCCATCACCTAAAATGCTGGCACCGGTATATATCTTCAGGTTGGCCAGGTCCTCTCCCAGAGCCTTTACTACAAATTCCTGTTCTTTTTGAAAAGCGTCAATAATTAATCCCATTTTTAGGCCGTCAATATTAAGTACCACTATAGAAATGAGATCATTGGCGGAAAGTTTTTTATGGTTGTTAAACGCACCTGCGGCGTCAAGTCCCAAGATATCTTTTAGATCAACAATAGGAAGAATCTCCTCCCTAATATCAGCTACCATTTTATGCTTATATTTTCTGATGGCCTTACGCGGCAATTTAACCGTTTCTTCTATAGCATCCAGGGGGATAACAAAACGTTGGCCGGCAGTTTCAACCATAAGTCCGCGAATAATAGACATAGAAAGCGGTATTTTCAGAGTAAAGGTAGTGCCTTGCCCCAATCGGCTGTTCATATTAACCGAACCGCCGATTTTTTCGACATTGGTTTTCACCACATCCATCCCTACTCCCCGGCCGGATAGTTCGCTTACCTCGTCTCTGGTACTAAAGCCAGGAGCGAAAATCAATTGATAAGCATCTTCATTGCTCATATTTTCAATTTGTTCGGTTTTAATCAAACCCTTTTTAACCGCCTTATATTTGATTTCATCAGGATTCATGCCCCGGCCGTCATCACTAATCTCAATAATAGCGTGGATACCCTGATAATAAGCTCTTAAGCGAACTTGCCCGGTTTCATCTTTGCCTGCAGCCCTTCTGTCAGCAGGCGACTCCAACCCGTGGTCAACCGCATTGCGCAGCATATGTACCAGGGGGTCGTTAATGGCTTCTATAACCGTTTTATCTAATTCAGTATCTTCCCCTTCAATAATCAGATCCACTTGTTTACCGGCTTTTCTAGCCGTATCGCGTATGGTTCTGGGAAAACGCTGAAAAAGTACCTTTAGGGGAACCATCCGTGCCGACATTATAGAGTTCTGTAATTCATCTGATATTCTGGCCAGTTCAGCCGCGACAGATTTGACCTCTCTGGCCAGGGGGGGCATGTCATAGGTTATATTGATGGTATTGGCCAGGTGGAATATGCGGTTTTTTGATATCAGAAGTTCGCCTATCATGTTCATTAAGCGATCCAGTTTCTCCTGACTGACTCGGATAGACTGACCGCCCGTATCGGCTGGTGCTTTGGTTTGATCGGTCTCCCTGGTTTTCTCCCGGGCTACTGCCTGTTTGGCTAAAACCATATCCAATTCAGCCGGTTTTATGACTCCGCCGTCAACAAGTATGTCCCCGATTTTCTTTTGCTGGTTTAAGGCCCAATTTAATTGATCGGGAGTTACCTTTTTCTCCTCAACTAGAATTTCTCCCAGCTTTTTGTCAGCATAACTGGGCGGTACCTCTTCCAGCAATGAATGAATAGTGCTGATTTTTAAATCAAGCATTTCTTTAACACGCTGAAAATTTCTTTTAAGAATATCAATAAGTTCCTCACTGACCAGGTCCTGTTCAGGACTCAGTTTATCCAAATGGTTCATAACCTCTTGTGCTTCCGCTACCAGTTCATCATAATTCAGATAACTGGCCGTGGATATGATGCTTTTTAGGGCACGGCTGTATTGTTTAACCCTTTTACGGTTAACCCGGTTTGTTTTGACGAACCGTTTCCACGATATGCGCCATTGATTCCAGGGCTTGAGTGCTGATATTGATAAAGGCGGTAAATTGCTGCGGAACCTGTTTATCCGCAGTTTGTGCCTGTTGCTGGTTTATTTCCTCCTGGCTGCGAATAGACATGGCATTCACGCGCTCCATTAACTGATCGATTGATAAATCGATTTCCTCCATAGTGTCAAGGCTTTTAACGATGTACGCCACTTTATCAACTACATTAAGGATTAAATCGATAACATTGGTCGGAGGAGCAATAGACTCGTTACGGTATGATTGCAGAAGGGATTCTACTGCATGGGTCAATTTTTTAACCGCCAATATAGGTTCAGCCGCTTGATCTGATTCCTGCATGCTGGCAATAACACCGGCCCCGCCTTTAATACTATGGAAACCACGCAGAATGGAGTTGAGTATTTCAGGATCGGAGGAGTTTTTTTCCAGTTCAACGCACTTTTGTTCAATCGTTTCCAGGTGTTCACTGCTTTCTTCTATAAAATCACCTATCATTTGTTCATATAAAGGTGATAATTCCATCTTCATAAGATTACTGACAGTTTTTGCAGCTTCGGCCTCTTGACCTGTTCCAATTTCCGGTTCATCTGCAGACGCAGCCAGGGGCGGTTCTCCCTGTTCCATTAAATGCCGCAGGGTTTCAGCTTCATTTATAAAGCTTTGAAAACCACCTTCATCGACGACAATTTCGAAATTCTCCTGGCCTGGTCCCAGATCCAGGTTCTGAATGCTTAATGCCAGCTGCCCGATCAAAACATTCAGTATGTCCACTCCACGCAGCAGTATATCAGTCAATTCTGTGTTACAGGCGTAGAGCCCCTTCTTCATATCAGTCATAAAAGACTCTAATACATGGGCCGTGTCTTTTATAGGTATAAAATCCACAAAACTGGCCACACCTTTAACTGAATGCATGGCTCGAAATATCGAATCAAGCAGTTCTGGATTAAAGTCGTTTTCCAGCCTTAAAATGCCTTCTTCAATTCCATTCAGGTGTTCGCTTGATTCTTCTACGATCCCCTGTAATATGTCGAGATCGTCCGCCTGGAAATTGAAAATCAATTCTTTCAGGCCACCTTTCGTTATCTGCCTAGCAGCATACGGATGTTCATCAGCAGGTCCTCAGGGTCAGTGGGTTTGACTAAATACATATTGGCCCCGGCTTCAAAGCCCCGCTGCTTGTCTTTAAGTTCATCCTCGGTTGAGACAATAATTATGGGGATGTCTTCATAGACAGGGTCCTCCCGCAGCCTTTCGATTAAAGTATATCCGTCCATATTGGGCATATTGATATCGGTTATACAGATTAAGAGTTCCTGGTCCGAGCCATATATTTTCTCTAACGCGTCAGCCCCATCTACAGCAGAAATAATCTCCAGACCAAGACTCTTAATGATGTAGCTGTGAAAATTGCGAATCATTTCCGAATCATCAACAATAAGGACTTTTCCTCCCATAGGTTACCTCCTTTCTCCCCAAAAGCACTGATAGCTCTACTTTTGATAGACTATATGATCCTGAATCCTTTTAATTTTGAATGATGTGCTCATACGGCTAAGCGATTCGGCATGTCCCAAAAATATAAAGCCACCCCGGTTTAATACCCCGTAAAATTTATCAACCACCTGTTTACGTGAAACATCATCAAAATAGATTAAGACATTTCGGCAGAATACGAAATCATAGCCATCTTCCGCGCGCAGCGCCCGGCGGTCCATAAGGTTCACATGTTCAAAGAGCACCATTTCTTTTATCTCAGGAACTACATGATACTCTCCCGGCACAGGTTTCTTAAAATAGCGATTAAGATAACTCTCCGGCACATCCTTTACGGATCTTTTATCATAAATGCCCCGGCGGGCACGAGCCAGAACATTTTCATCAATATCAATGGCTTTTACTAGTAAATTCCACCGTTTATAGTCATCGATCATTTCCCGGAGAATAATAGCCAGGGTATAGGCTTCCTCGCCGGTAGAACATCCGGCGCATAATACTTTAAGAGTATTGGCTCCACCGGATTTTTTGGCATTAACCACCTCATCCAGGCAGGATTCGGCAAAAACCTGCAGCTGAGAAAACTCCCGGAAAAAATAAGTTTCATTAACCGTAAGCAGGTTGATCAGTTCTTGAAACTCTTTGCCGCCGCGGTCAAAGAGCTTTAAATGTTTTATGTACTGTTCGACATCATCGATTTCGCAAGCCTGCATTCTTTGCTGCAAGCGTTTTTTTATGTAGTAAATCTTGTTCTCTTCATAATTGATTCCTGTACGTTCATAAATAAGGTTCCGTAGTTTAATAAAATACTCCAGAGGCAGATCCAATTCACAATCACCTCATTTGCTAAAGCTGATTTATGGCTTTCCCGATTACTTCCAGCATCTCCTCATCAGTAGTTTCCTGCTGCAGTTTCTCAAGAACCGGGAGAGCCTCTTTGTTCTTATACATACCTAAAGCCTCTACTGCAGCCAGACAAAGCAGGTGATTGTCTGAGCGGGCATATTTGATTAAAACCGGGAAAATATCACTGTTTTTAAACCGCCCCATTAGTAACAGCAGTTCGTATTTATTGATGTCTTTGATATCAGATTCAAGGTAATCAGGCAAAATTGAAGATAATTCATCGGGAAGATAGTCGCGGGCATTACGTTTGAGAATCCCTTCGATAGCATTAATTATTTCTTTGTGCATTACCTGTCCCTTTTCCTGCATCAGAGCAATAATTAACGGGATATGCAGGTCAGAACCCTTTTTAGCCACAAACTTCAGGAATGAATACTGTTCCAGGAAACTAATTGCCTGGTAATTAGGATAACGTTTGTTAATGTATTCAACCGAGGTATCATCACCAATTACCGCCAGGGATTCCAGACAGGTGCATCTTAACAAAACATTGTCAGTACGCATAAAGAGTGAATTGATTTCAGCTATATGGTTTCTGTTCTCAAGTCGTCCTAGATATTCGACCGCCGTTATTACATTATTAATGTCGCTGTCCTTTAATCCTTCGGCAATTAAATCACCGCTTTGCTCGCTGGCTATTTGCAGTAATATATCCAGGGCGAATTTTCTTATATCCTTGTCATTGTCGTGCAGAATTTTACTCAGTGCCTTAAGGGTTTCTTCCCCCTGTAAAGCCAGGATATCAATTCCGGCGTTGCGCACAAAAGCATCATCGCTTTTTAGGTGTGGAATTACCTGAGCTACTAATTCAGGACCGCTCATAGTCTTAAGACTATTAACGATTACTTCACGTACATACCGGGACTCTTCTACTTCGAGACGCTGCAGCATCGGGCCAATTCCCTCAACAAGACCATCATAGGCTATATCCTCAGCAGCAAAAGCTCGCGTTTTCTCATCTTCAGAATATAAATCCTGTATGAGCTCCTCTATACTGGGCATCAAATTACACCTCCCTTAAAATTACAGGCCGTAATATATCGTCGCATGCTGTGTCCATAATATTGAAAATAACTATTGCAGCTAATTACTATTTTGAATTATTTATTAATGCAAAGTTCATGCCAAAGAACAAAATATTTATAATTG
>NZ_BBCE01000013.1 GCF_001311885.1 Syntrophomonas palmitatica JCM 14374
GTTTTGCCGCAAAAAAATCCTTCATTATCTGCCCGCATTCTTCGGCCAATACCCCAGACTTCACTTTTACCCGGTGGTTCAATGTCGGATAATCCAGGAGATTAATTACAGACCCTGCCGCTCCAGCTTTGGGATCATAGGCGCCGAACACCAGCCTGCCCAGCCGGGCCTGAATCATAGCTCCGGCACACATAGGACAGGGTTCCAGAGTAACATACATGGTAGCATCGGTCAACCTCCAGGAACCTATCTTCACAGCCGCTCTTTGCAGAGCCAGCATTTCTGCATGGGCGGTGGCATCCCCGCGCAGTTCTTTCTCATTACGGGCTTTTGCTGTTAATTCTCCGCCTGCTACCACAATCGCCCCGACTGGAATTTCCCCGTTTTCCAGGGCTTCACGTGCCAGTTCGAGAGCCAATCTCATATATTCCTGGTCATTATTCATTGTTTATCCTCAACCCTGCAATTAAGATTGTAGGGCATGCGCCCGTAAAGTGTCAAGAATCTAAGATAATCCGCCCTTACCGGCAGAAAACCATCTGTTCGCTGCGCCCGCAATGACACTGTAGATTGCCCTGCCAACGACCCCCGAGGTTCCTATCCGCAGCCTGTTGTAAAATATACTTTGCCATACATAAACAAATCCCACAAACACTTGTGGGATTAGATGTTCAATGGTGCGCCCGGAGGGACTCGAACCCCCGGCCCACGGTTTAGGAAACCGTTGCTCTATCCTACTGAGCCACGGGCGCATAAATCGCTGCTATGTCTGCACATAGCGGCAAAATCATTATATAAAAATTCCCCCTGGCGTGCAAGGGTTGCCATTCGTTAATAATTCAACAGCCACTAAGGCCCCCCTTCATATAAAATGTGGCCTTGAGCATAACATTTTATATGCCGATTTCATGCCATGCCTTGCTGTATAAATATAAGACAATGAAAACCATGGCTGCTATGACGATTAGAAACTTTAAAAATAAATTTTTGGAAATTGATACAAACGCAGCCCCTTTCTTAAACTGATATATTTTCCCCTATAAAGGTAACCGCTCCGGTCACCAAATAGTACCCTATGCCGGTCCGCGTGGCGATGACTGGGTTTTCCGGGTTGTGGCCCAGTTTGCGGCGGAGGTTGGTTATGTGAAAACGGGGGTTGCCGCCGCCGCATCCGGCCGGGTCGCTATCCAGGGTTTGGGCCAGCATCTCCACCGTAATGGGGCGGCCTTCCCGCCGGCAAAGCAGGGCCAGAAGGCGCATTTCCGCCGGGGTCAAACGGTTTTCATTGTCCTTGACCCATATCTCTCCCCGTTCCAGATCCACCATTATCTCCTGTCGCCGGCCCGGCAAGGCCTGGCTTTTTGATCGCTGTTTGTCTTTCATCCTCCGTCTCCTTATTGTTCATATCAAAATTGTTTTAAACTAACTCTCAGCCTCGCCCAATCAGGTTCTTCCTTAACCCTGACCAGTTTGGGGCTGGTTCTTTTAGTCAAGACCGTACGGCCATTTGTGCATCCCTCTCTGGCTGTCTGCCATGTTCTATTTTAATTATAGTGGCTTGATGCCATTTGCGCAAGCATAAAAATGGCGGCCTGCCGCTTTACAACGGTGCAATGTGCCACTTATAATATGGGTTAATAGAAAAGCCTCCCGAGGGAGGCGTATCAAGTGGTTTACGGGCATATGAAAAAGGATGCTTGCCTGGGCAGGCGTGCCGGGCAGGCGTGCGATTAAGGATGTGGGCAAAGTGGAGTATCCTCAGCGTCTGTCTGCACTGAGGAAGGCGAAGGGGCTTACCCAGGCACAGCTCTGCGAAGAGCTGGGGATAAAGGTCAATGCCTACCGCGAATGGGAGATGGGGCGGCGCAGGCCTGAACTGGAGTCTCTCATAATGCTGGCTGAATATTACGGTGTGTCCATGGACTACCTGCTGGGGCTGGAGCATGTAACCCTGGCCGCCAGCCAGGCCGGCGACCCCCTGGCTGATCTGTCGGACGAAGCCCGGCAGAGCGTATATGAGTTTATTGAATTTGTGCGCCAGCGTGACAAGAAAAAATAGTTTGATTTATGACAGTTATACGTCATAGCTATCTGTATGATTTAAAACAAGTATTGATTAAACCTGCCTGCGGGCAGGTTTTGTGCTGCATAGGACCTTCGACAAATCGCTGCAAGATGCGATTATTTGAGGTGATTTTCGATGACCACCGATGAACTTTATACCCTGGCCGAGGAACAGGCGTTTATATTGTACAGTGGAATTTCCCCGATGAAATCAATGGTCTGTACTTCCACGAGGAAGGAAAACCGCCGACCATAGCCCTGTCTGAGAGATTATCAGAAGGTTCCTCGCTGTACCGCTGCGTACTAGCCGAAGAACTGGGCCACCATTTTACCAGCGCCGGGAATCTTCTGCCATCCCGTTATTTCTACCGGTTATGGCGCAGCAACATCAGCCGCGGCGAATATAAGGCCCGGAAGTGGGCGGCAGAGACGTTGATTCCGAGGCAAAAACTAAAGGCTGCTCTGGCCGCCGGGGCCCGCGAGACCTGGGAGCTGGCCGAGGAATTCGGGGTAACCTGTGAAATAGTGCAGCTTCGTTTAAGTTTGAATGACTGCCAGGAATTGATCCGGTCATACCGGGGTCAGGAAGATTGAAGGGGTACATGCCTCCTGGTATTTATTTTCACAATTCAATATCATAAAGCCGATATACCATCTCATCCAACCGTTTTTGCACCTGCTCCAGTTCGTATAAGGCGTCCGGCTCGGACAGCTCACCAGAAAACTGGCGCACCTTGATACCATAGGCCTGGTTGAACAAGCTTTCAAAATCCTGGAGTTGTTGCTGATTAGGAATAATAATGGGGAGCTGCCGCGCGTCATTAATTTGAAAATGAGATGTATTATTTAAAAAATCGTCAACAAATTCACTTATATACTTCGAATTTATTAAACAAACCAGATACCAATCAGGGGTTAACCTGCATTGTGAGAATAAACTCATACTTAGAACATCATGAACCCCATTGGTCTTCATTCTGCACTTCAAATAAGTAGAATTGACATCGGTCCAGCAAAATCCTTCTCTAAAAAAGAAATTATACCCCTGCCATCTGGCCCGGGGGCTGGATGATAAATAGGCGACATTCTCTTTTGACCAGTCAATATAAAACGGAGTCTGTAAAAACCACCTGTTGCCTTCTTTATCCCCCTTATCGTAGGGCACAAAATGCGGTTTGCCCGGGCCTATTCCTTTCTCCTTTTCTTTTTCGGTCAACTTTTCTACTTCAGCTATTTCATCTGGTGAAACAATCCTGTATAGATAACCCTGACCGAAAATATCCCGGCCATATTTGGCTTTCAGCTTATCGAACAGCTCCCTGGTCTCCGCTTCCCCCAGCGCAGCCAGGTACTCTCTGGCCTCATTCAGGCCGGTGATATGCTTTAGACTGCTAATTCTATTTTTTTGTATAGCCTCCAGGAACTTAACGGGGCGGGTCTGCATAATCCTTGCTGCCACTGTGGAACCGGCGATAGCTCCCACAAAACGTCCGTTATCCGCTGTGGCCAATCCTTGTCCGCCATCGGTAATCAAGCCCAACAATGTCAGGTCCCCGGCCTGCAGACTCTGGCGGTAGGCTTCCAATTCCCCGGCATGTTCGGCAATCTTCTTACTGGTGCAAATCTTGTCCCACCATTGCTCCAGCAGCCGGCGCAGGGTCTGGTTATATTTTTTGTATATTTGGAGGTTGAGCGCGTTCGGAGGAAATAAAACCCGGTTCAAGGCCTGGCGTAGGTGGCTATATTTACCGGATAGATTTGCGGCTGCTCGAAATCATCCACGGCGTCTTTGAAGACCAGTTCGTAATCCTGCCCCCGCATATCCTCCTTAACCACGACAATGATGGCCGGCTCTACCATGGCATTCTGGAATACGTTCTCGGTCTTTATGATTTCCAGCACCCGGTTGTCCTGGAACAACCGGCGCAGGTTCTGTTTGGTTTGCAGCGTAAAATAGGTATTGGAGCTGATGTAGGCGATAATCCCGCCCTGGCGGGCAATATCGAAGGCTTTAATAAAAAAATAGTTGTAGAGGTCGTCGGACAAGCCATAAACCGCGCGGTAATAACCCTGGAATTCCTTATCCACCATCTTGTTCGAGACATAGGGCGGGTTGCCGATTACGACATCGAAGCCCCCGTTCTCCCGGTCGAATACCTCGTCAAAATGCAGCCGCCACAGCATGAAGGGGCGGTGGTTGGAAAGCCGGTACTGCTCGACCTCCGGCACCAAATCGGCTTTACCCTGCTCTTTCAAGGTGGTGCGGATGAAATCCCATACCAGGTCCTCTATCTGCAGCTTCAGTTCATCCTTTCTGGCTTTGTCGGTCTCGTTAAAAAGCAGGGCGCGTTTATCCTGGAGCTGCTGCTTTTTGGATTTACTGCCCTCATCCAGGCCTTCAAAAGCCAGGCTGACCACAACGGGCTTACGGCTGCCCTTCTGCAGCGATTTCAGGTCTTTTATCCTTTTTTCATAATGGTTTATCTCCTCTTGTATGGCCTGCTGCAGCTTCCTGTCCGGCTGTTGCTTAGAAAATGTCGCCATATATTCGGCGCTTTTTTCCTTAACGCGCGCTTCCAATAATTTTATTTCTTCACCTATATCACCGGCATCATGCAAAGCCAGTTCCTGGTCGAACAAGGTAATCCCTTTGTAATTCTCCAGCAGGCTGTCGCCCTGCATGATTTTGTAGTCCAGGTTGGGCAGGGGGCTTATATCCCTGACATTCTCCTCATCCACAACCAGGGACAGCCACAATCTCAGCTTGGCTATATCCACCGCGCTGGCGTCAATGTCCACGCCATATAGGGATGTCTCGATAGCGTGGCGCTTGAAATGATAGGGGGTCCGTTCGTTTCCGGACGGCAGTTCAGTGTTCAATATCCCCCTGACCCGTATTATTTCCTGCATCATGCCTACAGGGAAGGCCCCGGAACCGATAGCCGGGTCGCATATTTTTATATCCGCCAGGAGCCGGTCTATGGCAAGGGCATGGGATTTAACGCTCTCCGGCAACATTGAATCCCCGTAGGTCGGGCTGTCGGCTGCCAGCCTGCCGTTTCGCACCGCCTGTTCAACATCCCGGGAATATTCTCCCCGGCGCACCAGGTAAACAATATCGTCATAATCCACGCTTCCTGCCAAACCGCGGGCCAGGTAGCTGATCAGGCACTGCTGGCAGATATAGTGCACTATCTGGCGCGGGGTATAAAAGGCTCCTTTGGCTTTCTGGTCAACCGAATCCAGCAGCCTTTCAAATACCTTGCCCAGCATTTCCGGGTCAACCGCCACTTCCTTTTCCAATGGTTCATCTTCTTTGACGGTGAAGTTGTAGCGGTCAAATACCTCGAATATTTCCGCGAAAAGCGAGTTGGGCAGGAGTATGTCGGTTTTCTTCCAGTCATAGTTTTTGATCGGTTCAAATAAGCCGCCGTTCAGGAAGGGAATTCGGCAGCCCAGAGCACACCAATCCTGTTCTTTGCGCCGGTCCACAGCCAGGGTATCGTAGAAAAGCGGCTCCAGAACATCATTGAAGAAGTTGCGATAATTCTTTTTGTTAAACAATTGGCGCAAGAAATCACGGGGACCGCTGCCCCAGTCGGCCGGTTCGCCCGCTTCATTTTTCTCTACTCCCAACCAGCCCTTCTTCTGCAGGAAATACAGGAAGATCAATTGACCTAATAGTTTTTTGGAAAAATCAGCCTTATCGACCTCTTTGCGTTCAAACTCCCGGCGGATGGTACTGTCTTTTTTAATTATGCGTTCCAGTTCAGCCTTCAATTTTTCGAACAACTGCTTATATTCCAAGAAAAACTGGTCGGTAACCCGTTCGATGCTGAATGCCTGTTCTATGGTTTCCAGAGTGGGCCTTTTATCATCATTTATTAACAGGGGAATGAGGTGCTGCTGGGCGGTGTGGCTGGGTTCTCCCTTCCCCACCAGGAAGGAATAGCGCCGGGCTTCAGTCAATTTTCTCTGTACTCTCAAATTCCCGTCTGGAGTTGAAGTCAAGCTGTACCCCAGGCGAACGAAGGAGAACCGCCATTCAGCGGCCTCTTCGGCCTGGAATGCTACCAGTGCGGCGTCTTTGTTCTTATCATTCAGGTACCAGGCCACGAAGTTGCGCTGCATGGCACGGGCCCGTTCCAGTGCAGTTTCCCGGCGCAGATAGACCACCAGCACATCCATGACCCTGCCCTGGGGGTCGGTGTATTTCCCTATGCGCTGGTATTTCTTAACGTGGTCCGTAAAATGACGCGGTATGTAGACACCATTCCGGGTAAAGGGCTTGATTTCCATATCCAGCAGGTTACGGACAAAATAATCATACCTGCCCTGGTTGAATTCATTTTCAAAGGTTTCTTGTACCATATTCCTGGCTTCATCATATTTCATGCTTATGGCCTCCCTGCAGGTATTCGGACAGGATTACTTCTTTTTTATTAGAGCCTTTCTGTGCGGCTGTGTCAGGTTTTTCTTCAAGCAGGGACGCCGGAATATTCTTGCGCATTATAGCCAGTATCTTCAGGGGGTTAGCGTCTTTCTCCTTATCGAGCTGCTGCTTAATCCTTTTGGCGGTATTACGGGCTATAACTCCTTCTTCCAATGCCCTGCGCACCGCCCGCAGAAATTCTTCGTCTTCATCGGTATAACCGGCATAGTAAAGGATATTATTGGATTTTAAAATTTGCAGGAGGTATTTTTCATTGGACCTGCCGCCGCCGCGGCTTCTGCCGGTTGGCTCACCGGAATTGGCCTGCTCGAAGGCGTCTTTGTTATAATCCAGTAATTCGTAGTAATGCCGGGGAATAGGTAATCGTGATGTCTGCGGCTCGCAAGCCAGGATATCGGCCGCTTCAAAAAAGTTGATCTCGCTTGACTCGTCCCCATTGGTTATATAAATACGTTTGAGGTTGCCTTTACGGAAGAAGGTTATCAACCGGTCGAATTGGGTTCCGTTCCAGGCCCTGCCGGTTCGGGCTTTGCGCGGCAATTTCTTGATGCGTTCAAAAAGAGCCGGGTCTTCATCGCGCAGTTTCCGCAGCAGCTGCAGCTGCTCCAATTCGGTCCTCTCATCTTCGTCTTCACCCTGTAACAGGTTCTTATCATTGAGCCGTTTATATAGCTCAGCGCCTAGTATATCATGGGTGGTTACCACTTCTTCATCAGTTAGATAACGGGCGTCTTCACCCAGGGCATCATGAAACGCTTGTATCTTGGCTTTAATATTATCCTCCAGCCCCAGTTCCTTATCGGCCTGGGCCGTAGGAAAGAAATTGAAGATATAAATGCGGCTATGGGCAGTACCTACCCGATTGATTCGCCCTGCCCGCTGCAGTACCCGGGTGGGATTCCAGGGAAGGTCATAGTTGATAATAATATTAGAGCGGTGCAGGTTTACTCCTTCGGCCAGTACATCCGTAGTTATAAGGATTTGCACCTCATTAGCAGGGCTCTCATGACTGGGATCAAAATTCGCCCGGATAATATCTTTTGCTTGGTTGGCCCCCGAACATGAATCGCCGCTGTGCCGCAAGCCGCCGGAGCTGGAATAGAAGAAAATTTTACCGGGGTACTTTTGGTCAAGATGGTGGAGAAGGTATTCGCCGGTTTCTTTGGATTCGGTAAATACTATAACTTTTTTGCCTTTTAACAGCTTATTCTTTTTAAGTTGGGCCATAAATTCTGTCAGTTTGGGGTCTGTTTCCACCTGGTTCCACAAATCTTGCATCTGTTTTAAGGCTTGGAGATCATTTTCGAGCAATGCGATAAATTCGTCCCGGAATAAGCCCGCATCATATTTTTCCACCCGCTGCTGGTCTGCCAGTTCTAGCAGCCGCAATTCATCATCATTTTCCAGGAGGGCGAAAACGTTGATTTCACGGCTTATATAAACCGTACCCGACCGGTACATGGCTATAAATTTTTCATAAGAGGCGACAAACCGGGCCAGGGTATTGCGGAAGGCATGGAAACTGCTTTCCAGCCTTTTTACCAGCACGCTTTTCATAAAGGCGCCCAGATTGCGTTGGGACTGTTTCTCAAATTCCGGCAATGGTGTTTTTAAATACAGCAAGGGGGTATAACGTGAATAGGTCATTCTTTTTATTAACTGTATGGTCTGGTTAAAAATGTTATCGGTCGCCTGATCAAACTCATATACCAGACGCTGAGGGTCCTCTATTTCCGGGAAAAATAGGCCTTGTTGAGCCATGTCTTCAGCAAAGTATTTTTGAATTGAACTGCGGGTTCGTCTAACCATCACATATTTGAGTATCTTCTCTCTGACTTCCTTTGAGGCTTGTTTGACTGCCAGCATATACCGGGGATCATCTTTGGAGTATTTGTTAATCTTCGATTTCAGTGACTGAAAGAACTGCTCCAGGTCCAGAATACCTGGTATGGTTGATCGCTTCGGTATTTGGAACAATTTTAACTGGCTGAAAATATCATCGATCTTGTTATTTAGAGGGGTGGCCGAAACCAGGATTACCTTTTTCCCATGGCAGATTTGATGAAGCTGTTCATATCCCTGGGTGATTTCGTTCCTGAAACGGTGCGCCTCATCTATGAACACATAATCATACTTCCAATGGCTGGCCTTGAGTATTTCATCCAGTTTTCCCAATGAAACGACTTTAAAACTGCGTATACCGAAGTCGAAGAAGGTCTCCTGCCAGTATTCTTTTAGTATGGGGGGACAGACTATCAGTATTTTGCCGGGAAGCTGCTGGGCTAAAAGGCTGAAATGTAGGTCTTGCCGAGTCCGACTACATCGGCTAAAAAGACGCCGTTGTGGGCGTCCAGGATCTTCCTAGCGGAAACGACGGCTTGTTTTTGATATTTTAGCTCCATAAAACCCTGGGGCAGGTACGATTCAACCTCTTCATCCATATTGAGGTCTTCTTTCAGATATTCATAGAGGAACTTCAAATAGATCTCATAGGGAGAGATGCTGTCATTTAACCAGGTATTACAGTTGATGGTTTCCACATATTCTTGCGATATGTCTACCGCATCCCTCCACAGGGCCTCAAATTTCTTCAGGGCAAATTCCACATCAGCGCTGTTTTTTAATTCCACATTAAACTCGTAATTGTCTGATAATCCCGATTCCGAGAAGTTGCTGGACCCGGTTATTACCCTTCCGTAATCTAATTGATCAGGTGTGAAGCGGCTAATATATACTTTGGCATGTATGTTGGCACTGGGGTATGCCTTAATTTCCATTTTGCCGGAAGACAGGAATTCCATGAACCTTTTAACCCCGATTTCTACCTCATGATTATCCTCTGAATTGTCCATTTCATTGACCAGGGCGCGGGAGAAATTATCCCGGGTATTTTTATGTGATTCAAAATATAGTTCGTTCTGGCTGCGGCAGGTCTCAATGATTTCATAGGTCTGCCGGTCAATATTTAATCCTACTAGTATCCTTATTTTTTCAACCCCTTCCAGGGCCTCATACAGATTATAAAAGCCGCTGGTGCGAAAATACCCCACCAATACATCAAAGAACTGGACATGTTTTAGGGTTTTATTAAACCGGTCTAATAACGTGGCTCCGGGTTCGTTGGTGAAAAATGTCAGGTCGTTATGCACTTGTTACCCTCCCGGCATTTTATGGTTATTCCGGTTTTATTCAACACGGTTTTAGTTATTTCCTTCCAGGCATCGGCTTTTTCTGTTTTTCCGCTTATATCGAATGGCTGCATCTGCGTAAATGCTCCATAAACCCGCCGAGTACTCCCCAGAACCGTTTTAAAAATTAAAACCGTTTGCTGTGACAATAATGTGTCCTTCACCAGTTTCAGACAGTACAAATTCACCCTGCAGGCGATGGGCGTTATCGTTTTAGATTGCCGCGCCGCTGACGCTCCTCGCAACGACAAATACATAGTTTTTCTGCAAACGCCATATTTTCTGTCATTGCGAGCGACAGCGAAGCAATCTCTCCCTGTTTTCGCAGCAACGACAGGACAACGGTAATGCCGTTCGCGATGACACCTGCAATTGCCCTGCCCAAGCCCCTGAGCACACTTATTCACAGCCGTTTGCAAACCATACTTTCCTATACATCAAAACAGACCCGCTTGCGCCGGGTCTGTTACGTCTGTCTATTCTGTTTCAACTCTCCCTTGATCTCGTCGATATCCTCCCGGATATGTCCTACCTCCACCGCCAGCACCCGCTGGTTCTCGGCCACCTTCTCAATGCAGACTTGCAACTGCTGAATACATTGGGAGTAACGCTCCTCGCGTTCTTTGCTATCATTTAGCAATCGCTCCTCCCGCTTCTGGTTCTCCGTCATGATGCGGTTGTTGAACTGGTCGAACCGCCATAAGGCCCAGAAGAGGAAGGCCGCCCAAGGGCTGGCCTCCAGGAGAGTCTTGATGATCGTGGTCTCTATAGCCCATCACCTCATTTCTGTGCTGTGACGGACTAGCCCAGGTTAATTTCAGCGGTGTCGCGGGTTACTATACGAGCGCCGACTTTGCCGGTCAGGGTTCCGGCTGACCCATCAATTATGTTTTTGGCGATGATATTGTCCATCGCGGCGTTAATCTGAGCGGCGGTCACATCGGCCCGGGCGTTGTAAACCCGGATGGTATCCTTTGCGTTAGCAGAGGTGGCAAATATGAGTTCCAGGGTTCTTTCCATCGCGTTTTCCTCCTTTCCTCAGAATTAGGGTTCCTGTGTTGCCCGCCAATCAGGCTTAAATGTCCTGGATTTCAACGGTGTTCCTGCGCTGAATAGACAGGTTGGTTTTTTCCTGCAGGCCGAGCAGGGACTGGGCCACGGAATAGACATCCGCATCAGCAGCAGTGGTCTTTACATCGGGGTATACCCGGTTCTTGGTCAGCTGGCCTCCAGAAGCGCTGGTGCCGTTGTCCATCACCAGAACCAGTTCAGATCCGATGGGATTAGCGACAATAGCCATTCGTTTCACCTCCTTGATATTTATTTAGCTCCTCCGATTAAAAGCATAATATCCGGAGGTTTGGATGGTGTTTGGGGAAAGGATGGATGATGTGCAGTTTTGATGTTCTGGCAATAGCGGTAAATAGGTTAATGGAACTAGCCCTTGACGCATTATTTACGAAGAAAGATTGCTACTCTGCCCTCGTAATCACAGAGCCCTGACATTAGCATTCCTTCCCCTACACTCTATCAAAATATCTCCTAAAACGTTTGTTCGTAAAATTTGTTTTGTTTAACGTTTAAAAGCAGGAATTAGCAATTTAGCCACGAACATTACTATAAAAGGAGATCAATGTCAAGCTTATTTAAGGACGTGAACTAATGCGACTTGTGTCTTTGTTTTCAGGATGCGGAGGCATGGATCTCGGCTTTGAGATGGCCGGGTTTAACCGAGTATGGGCAAATGATTTTGACAAAGACGCCCAGGCTGTCTTTAGACTGAACCTGGGTGAAATAGACGATCGTGATATCAGAATGGTCCCCATTGACGACATTCCTGATTGCGATATTTTGACGGCAGGGTTTCCTTGTCAGCCTTTTTCGAATGCCGGCAATAGGAACGGCGTAAACGACAATCGAGGAACTTTATATCTTGAGTGCCTTAGAATAGTGAAGCACAAGCTGCCTAAGGTCGTTGTGTTTGAGAATGTAAAGGGTTTATTGTCTACAAAAGCACCAGACGGTAATAAATTAATTGACTTAATTATCAGCGACCTGGAATCTGCTGGCTACAATGTGGTTTATAAGCTGATCAACGCCAGCGATTATGGGGTTCCGCAGAATCGCGAAAGAGTAATCTTAGTTGGAGTTAGAAACGATCTTAATAAGTCATTTTCTTTTCCTGAACCTATCCCGAAAAACGGCTTGACATTGAGGGACGTATTAGATATTTCTCTGGATGTCCCTAATCAAGTTGATTGGCAGCTTTCGCCGCAGGCAATGTTCATGATCTCCCATATCCCTGAAGGGGGTTCATGGAAAAACGTACCCTACGAAATATTGCCGGAACGTTTTAAAAAAATACGAGACAACATGAAAAAATATAGATCTCCCAACTTTTACAGAAGGTTTTCTCGTGATGAAATTAATGGAACAATAACGGCTTCGGCTCAACCGGAAAATTGCGGCATCATTCATCCTATTCACAACAGGCGATATAATATAAGGGAGATAGCCAGAATTCAGACTTTTCCTGATACTTTTATTTTTATTGACGATAGCCCCAAGAACATTGTTGCCATGTATAAAGTAATTGGCAATGCGGTACCAGTACGTTTAGCATATGAAATTGCCACCGCGATAAAAAACCAATTATTTGGAGATGTTGTCTAATGAATACCGATAAAGCTTATATTTTCGGATTAATTGTTGGAGGAGGCGTTTTTGGCAGCAACAAAGATAGCTTCCACATCATTCTTCCATATAAAAAATGGGGTGACGCCGCAAAAAATCCGGCGCGCGCCGGAGATATTGCTCGCGATATTTTGAAGGTTGCCAAACCCGTTTTTAAGAGCGAATATAATTTGGATGTTTCATATCGAACAACTCCAAATTGGCGAATTGAATGTTCCGGCGATTGCACGTACCTATTCGATGATTTAAAGAAATACGGAATCGTGCCCAAAGGAGAGCTGCGAAAGAACGTAGATATAAAATCTATAGTAGCAGCGTTAGTCGATGATAACCTTAAACGGAGATTCCTGGCTGGCATTGCGGATACAATCGGTAGTACCACGCCATCTCACCGGAGATTTTCGGACGATACCCAAATAATCTCTTTTGAAATAGCCGGGTTTAATTATGAATTCGTCTGCGATTTATGTAAACTGCTATCTTCTGTCGGTTGCTATCCGGATCAAGTGCTATGGAACCATCCGAATATGCATAGCGGCAGAGATACATATTACAAGCCATGGAAAAAGGGGTTCAAATTGCGCGTTACCTTAGACCAATACACCAATTTCGGAGCTTTTGCATTTAAAACTAAGGCCAAATCCTCCCAGGCAAATAGGCGAAGGCAACGAAAAACCAATATAGCAGAGCCTTGCAAGGGCAAAAGTCTGAATATTAACGATGCAACCTGCTTCCATCCCAATGAAAATAGCAATCTTCTGCCGGAAGTTATTAGAGGCGGCCATTATATTCACCATAAGCACTTCTGCGCAGTTTTGGGCTGCGAAAATGCCCCTTATAGAGAACTGGACGCTTGTTTATTGTCTGCGGAAAACTACGTAAACCCCTTCGCTATTCTTCATAAGGGAACTTCTGACGATATTGACGAAATCGTCCGGTCAACGCCGATTATGGATGAAAGATGCTACGTTGAATCAGAATATTCCATTAAGAAATTATTAGAATGTTATTCCGATAATCCAAGCTCGTTGCTTCTTGGGGACGGAAAGTGCTCGGGATATCCAATAAGTACCATCTTAGATGCATTAGCGTATCTAGTAGCTGCTGAAACCGGTCAAACCAACGGAAAAAGGCCTAAGGGAAACCGTATTAAACTCTTAAGCCATTATATTGCTTCTAATCCAGGAGTCAGAGTTACTTTTCGTATTCCCGATCTATTAACGCCATTAATAATAGCCCATTCCGATTATGCAGCCTTAGTTGGCCCGCAGAATCCCGTTGTTTATAAAAAGCTTATTTCCTTTGATCCTGACAATAAATACAAACTATTGCTACGCCAAATTACGGAGGCCGATTTGAGATGAGCGAAGGAAATGAGATATCGTATTATCCTGAAATAATGCACTTTGTAGAAGCACAAGTCAAAAGCAATTTTAAGGCGAACTACGGCAGGGACTTACAGGTCTATTTTAAAAACGGCGAACTGAGCTCCGGGTTAAAAGCCATCATTAACGAAAACAAGTTGGAAATAGAAAAGATAGCTGATTTTGCTGCCGGCGTTCCACCTTTGAATCTCGACATTTTCGCAATTATAACTGACGGCGTCAAGTTCGAGCTGTTGATCCTAGAAATTAAGAAGCTAAATAGTGTAGGTTTAAATCAATGGTCTCAATTAGTTGGCTATTGTATCGTATCAAATGCGCGTTTTGGTCTCTTGATAAACGTCAACGGCGGTCCAAGCCCTCGGTTGGCCGATTTGTTGCAGAACGATCAGAACATATCCCGGATACGTAGACTTAAGCCTGATGGCGAAAGCTTGCATTTGCTAGGCATGATGGAATGGAACAGTTACACGAAGAATTTAGAATACTCCAACTTGGGGACCGTGGCCTCGTTGTCTAAATTGTGCAGTTTTATAAGAGATGAATTTAACAAGGATCGCTAATACGTTATTGGTTTTTACCTCTCTTTAACGCTTCAAAGAGTTTCCAATGAAACTCGTCTCAATTAACCTGGCATTCCATATAATCAAGACTTTTCATTCCGTTTTCCGAAGCCCTTAGCACGACATTTCATCTCTCTCGATATTTAGTTTAGGTTTATCTTCTCAATATATGGTTTCTTATGTTACCGTAGCTGAACTCTTCAAAATCATTAGCCAACACAAAAAGCCCGGCATTTCGGGCTTTACAGGATGCTAAATGGCGCGCCCGGCAGGATTCGAACCTGCGACCTCCAGATTCGTAGTCTGTTACTCTATCCGGCTGAGCTACGGGCGCACATAATGGCGGAGAGAGAGGGATTCGAACCCTCGAAGCAGCTTATCACCGCTTACTCGCTTAGCAGGCGAGCGCCTTCAGCCGACTCGGCCATCTCTCCACGTATTCAGTTATGGCGGAGGAGGTGGGATTCGAACCCACGGAACCCGCAAAGGTTCAACGGTTTTCAAGACCGCCTCCTTCAACCGCTCGGACACCCCTCCATGGCGAAGGATCTTGGCTTACGCCAATGCAAAAGACAGTATAGCACAGGCGGGCTTTACCTGTCAATATACCGCATCGGATCTGGTTTGGCTGAGCTTGTTCTCATTTTTCTGCTTTTTCACCCTGCCTCTCCAGGGTCATGAGGGTCTGTTTTAATCTGCTCCAGTTTGCTATTATCTGCTGGTAATAACCTTAAGGCCGCCCAGGTAAGGGCGCAGGGCTTCGGGAACTTCTACTGCGCCGTCCTCTTGCTGATAATTTTCCAAAATTGCGGCTACAGTGCGGTCAATGGCCACCCCTGACCCGTTTAAGGTATGCACAAAGCGCGGTTTGGCCTTGGGATCGGGCCGGTAGCGGATATTAGCCCTGCGGGCCTGGAAGTCCTCACAATTTGAACAAGAAGATATTTCCTTATATTCTCCATAGCTGGGCATCCATACTTCCAGGTCATATGTCTTGGCGGATGAAAATCCCATATCCCCGGTTGACAGCAGAACCACCCGGTAGGGCAGCCCCAGCAGCTGCAGCACTTCCTCCGCATCGGCGGTGAGTTTTTCCAGTTCTTCATAGGATTTTTCCGGTTCCACAATCTTGACCAGTTCCACTTTGTTAAACTGGTGCAGGCGAATAATCCCGCGGGTATCACGTCCGTGCGAACCCGCTTCGGCGCGGAAGCAGGGGGTATATGCGGTCAAATAGGCCGGCAGTTGTCCCGCCTCCAGAATTTCTTCGCGGTACAGGTTGGTCAGTGGCACTTCGGCCGTGGGTATCAGGTACATTTCCCGGCCTTCGACCTTAAACATATCTTCGGCAAATTTAGGCAGCTGGCCGGTTCCCTGCATACAGTCAGCCGTAACCATAAAAGGCGGCAGTATCTCCTGGTAATGATGACGATTAACATGAATATCCAAAAAGAAGTTTATTACCGCTCGTTCCAGGCGTGCGCCCCAGCCTTTGTAAACTGTAAACCGCGCTCCCGATAATTTGGCGGCTCTTTCAAAATCCAAAATATCAAGATTAGGCCCGATATCCCAGTGCGCCAACGGTTCAAAGTCAAAACGGCGCGGCTCACCCCAGCGCCTGATCTCCACGTTGCTGTTTTCATCAGGTCCTACCGGCACGCTTTTATGGGGAAGATTGGGTACCCCCAGCAGAATCCGGTCTATCTCCTGTTCTATCGCGGCTATTTCATCATCCAGTTCTTTTATATCCTGCCCGGTCTGGCGGACCTTTTCCATCAATTCGGCCGGGTTCTGGCCTTCTTTTTTTAGCTTGCCCACCTGCTGGGAAGCGGTATTGCGAAAGTTCTTCAACTCCTCCACCCGGGTCAGGAGGGAGCGGCGCGTTTCGTCCAGGCCCAGGAATTTGTCCAGGGCTCCGCTGAGGCCCCTCTTCTGAAGAGCAGCATCTACGGCCTGCGGGTTGGCCCGAATGTATTTGGCATCTAACATCCAATCCCTCCTAAATATTGTTTCAACGCAGATTATTTTTTAAATGACGCGGTTTAAATCTACTCCATCAGCGTTAATCTGCTTTAATAATCCTTAAAACACCAGCAGGCGGGGCTGGTCGATTATTCCGTCCATTTGCGCCAGTTCATCCAGAACCGCTTCATCTACCTTGCTGTCAACATTGATCAGCATGATGGCGTTTTCGCCTCTAACCCGGCGTCCGGTCTTCATGGAAGCGATATTAACCCCGTGATCGCCCAGGGCGGTCGCTACCGGGCCGATTACTCTGGGTCTGTCTTCGTTTTGTACAATTATTACATAACCCTCCAGGTTGGTTTCGGTTTCATAACCGTTTATTTCCACCAGCAGGGGGTCGTGACCGCGGGATACGGTCCCGGAAATATCCAGGTCATGGCCGTGGTTAAAAATCTGAGCAGTAATTAGATTTTTATAACGTTTGGGACTCTGTTCTTCCTTTTGTTCAAATATCTTAATACCCCTGTCTTCTGCCACCAGGCGGGCATTTACATAATTGACCCGGCCTTCCATTACCGGGGCTAATAGCCCCTTCAAAAAGGCTACGGTAAGGATCTGGGTTTCGTTTTTGGAAATAGGGCCGCTGTAGGTAAGCTCCACCCGGTCCACTGAAGCCTTCTCCAGCTGGTAATACATATTCCCCATTCTTTCGGCCAGGGTAATATAGGGCCGTAAATAATCCAGCTCCTCACTCATCAGGCTGGGCAGGTTGACCATGTTAGGCACGATGTCGCCTTTTAGGGCTTTCATAACCTGCTCGGCAATGTTTTCACCCACCGCTTCTGGGCTTCGAAGGTATCCGCGCCTAGATGCGGGGTTACCACGGTATTTTTGAATTTGAACAACGGGTTTTCCGGGTCAGCCGGTTCTTTTTCAAACACGTCCAATCCGGCGCTGGCAATATGCCCTGTTTTCAGGCCCTCAATCAACGCGGTTTCCTTTATGATGCCGCCGCGGGCGCAGTTTACCACCCTGACCCCCGGTTTGGCCAGTTTGAACATTTCCTCGTTTATCATATGCATGGTTTCTTCATTACGCGGGGTATGCACGGTTATAATATCAGCTTCCCGGATTAAATCCTCCAGGCGTTCTCTTTTTTCCGCCCCGAAGCGCTCAAAGCGTTCATCAGCGATATAGGGATCATAAGCTATGACCTTCATGTTAAAGGCTTTCAGCCTGGTAGCCACCATGGAGCCGATGCGCCCCAGTCCCACTATTCCTACGGTTTTCCCGTATAACTCCATGCCCCGGAAGCTTGCGGTCCCATTGGCCGCCTTTGACGAATTGGTTGGCGGCAGCGGTAAAACGGCACGAGGACAGCAACAGGCTGATCGTCTGCTCAGCGGCGGAAATGGTGTTGCTGTCCGGTGTATTGGCAACAATAACGCCGTAGCGGGTGCAGACATCCACATCGATGTTATCCACCCCGTTGCCGGCCCGGCCAACCACTTTCAGCCGGGGTACTCCCCGGCTGATAAGTTCTTCATTGACTTTGGTAACACTGCGGACTATCAGGGCATCATAATTGCCGATAATATCCAGGAGTTCTTCCCTGGCTATCCCGTCGCGGTAATCAACCTCCATTTGGGTTTTTAATAGTTCTATGCCTTCGTCAGCTATTCTCTCGGTTACGATAACCTTTTTCTTCTCCACGCTGTATCTCCTTTCTACGCAGATCACATCTTATCCTAATTTCTCTTCAACAGCTTTCCCGGAACTAACCAGCGTAAGCCGTATTTTCAGTTATTTGCTTTTCTTTGCCGCGTTGTCCGCGTGAAATGTTACTGGTTGTGCTTCTTGAGCAGGAACTGCTGGGCCTGATTAACGCCCACTCCCAGTTCCAGCTTATACCCGAACTTAAGCAGGGCCATCTCCAGGGCTGCCAGGACTGCCAGCAAATCCAGTTCGCGCACATAACCCAGGTGCCCGATGCGGAATATCACATTATCGAGGGTTTGCTGACCCCCGGCCAGAATAATATTAAATTCCTCATTCATATACTTGCGAATTTTATTGGCGCCGGGGTCTTCGGGGGCTATTACCGAAGTCAAGGCCGGCGACGCATTGCTGTCTGCGGCTAAGAACCGCAGGCCCATGGCCTTTACCGCCGCGCGCACCATGTCCCTGCAAGACTCATGGCGGGCAATGATCTGATCCAATCCTTCCTCCAGCATCATCTGCAGGGCTTCATGCAAACCGTAATAGAGGGAAATGGCTGGAGTATAGGGATTTTGCCCTTTTTCCAGGTATTTTAAAGCATTGGTCACATCCCAGTAGAAGCGGGGGTTTTGGCATTTTTTGTGAACTTGTAAAGCCTTTTCGCTGAAACCCAAAAAACTCAACCCCGGCGGAATCATAAAGGCTTTTTGCGATCCGCTCACGACTACATCCAAACCCCATTCGTCCATGCGCAGATCTACTGCGGCCAAACCGCTGACCGCATCTACCATTAACAGGGCCGGGTGGTCGCCCATGGCCTCCTTTATGGCTTTTATATCATTGAAAACCCCTGTAGAAGTCTCGTTCTGGGTAACCAGAACCGCCTTTATTTCCTTATTTACATCCGCCTGCAGTTTATCGCGTACCTGTTGGGGGTCGGCGGCAGTTCCCCAGGTAAATTCGATTTTATCGACAACCGCCCCGAATTCAGCGGCTATTTTGGCGAACCGGTCTCCGAAAACGCCTATAGATACTGCGAGCACTTTATCTCCGGGAGAGACAAAATTGACAATAGCCGCTTCCAGCGCGCCGCTTCCCGATGAGGGAAATATTATGAGGTTTTGCTGGGTGCGGTATATTTTTTTAACTCCCTCCGTACAATCCAATAAAATTTCTTTAAATTCCGGACCCCGGTGGTTGACCATGGGCTTGCTCATGGCCCTGGCCACTCTATCCGGCAGCGGGGTAGGACCTGGCAGCAGTAAATACTGTTCGCCTATCATTTCAAAAATACCCTCCTTGCAATATTGGCTTTTAAAACAGAAAACCCCCCGTCCGTTCAGGGACGAGAGGTAAATCCCGCGTTGCCACCCTAGTTGGTGTAAATACACCCACTCGGAGCTGTTAACGGTTGCACCGGCGCTGCTTTCACAGCCTGCTCCGGGGTGGATTCAAAACCCGGCATCACTGGTTTGCACCTCCCACCAGCTCTCTAAAGCTACCGACTGTTCTTACTATTCCCCATCATTGCATTTAAAATTTAAAGATGGATTTTATTATATTACAGGCTAACCCTATTTTGCAAGGCAATATACAATATTATTTGCCGTTACTGGTTGTTTTATATCTCAGCAAATACACGTATTCCAGCAGGAATTTATTATTAATCCGCGTTCATGCGTTCATCTGCGTCTAAATCCGCATCATGTCTAAAAAGTAGCGGTGCACATCCCGGCTTTCAGTTAGTTCGGGATGAAAGGCGGTTGCCAGATACTGGCGTCCCTGCTCCACCATGACGATTATGTCCCGAAACCGGCACAGCACCCGGGCCCCTCCCCAGCAATCCTCTACATAGGGAGCGCGGATAAAAACGCCCCGCGTCTGGCCTAATCCTTCTATATCAAGATCAGTCTCAAAACTGTCCACCTGGCGTCCAAAGGCATTGCGCTTTACCCGGATGTCCATCAATCCCAGGCGATACTGCTCGGAGCCGGCTATGTCTTTGGCCAGCAGTATCATCCCGGCACAGGTCCCCCAAATAGGCATGCCTTGTGCGGCGCGTTCCAGTATCTTGTCACCGAGCCTGAATTCCTGCATCAAACGGCCAATCGTAGTACTCTCCCCGCCCGGGATCACCAGGCCGTCTATTTTATCCAGGTCAGCCAGGCTTCTGACCTGTACGGCATCAGCCCGCAGTGGTTAAAGGCCTGTTCATGTTCTATAAACGCACCTTGCAAGGCCAGGATGCCCACTTTTTTACCAGCCACGATCCTGCATCCTTTCTTCGGGACGGATGCTGGAAATCTCAATGCCAACCATGGCTTCGCCCAGATCCTTGGACACTTCGGCCAGCATTGCCGGGTCGTTATAATAGGTGGTGGCAGCCACTATCGCCCGGGCGCGTTTCAGGGGATCCCCGGATTTAAATATACCTGAACCCACGAATATGCCGTCACAGCCCAGCTGCATCATCAAGGCCGCGTCAGCCGGGGTTGCTATTCCTCCCGCGGCAAAGTTGACGACCGGCAGTCTTCCTGCTTTTCTTACTTCCAAAAGGAGTTCATAGGGGGCCTGCAATTCTTTGGCCGCTGCCATCAGTTCGTCTTCCGGCAGACCCAATACCCAGCGGATCTCGTCATTCACCTGGCGGATGTGACGCACCGCTTCTATAACATTGCCGGTACCCGGTTCCCCCTTGGTGCGTATCATGGCCGCTCCTTCGCCGATGCGGCGCAGGGCTTCGCCCAGGTTGCGGGCTCCGCATACAAAGGGTACTTTAAAGGCTCTTTTATTTACATGGTATTTGTCATCTGCCGGGGTCAAGACTTCACTCTCATCTATATAATCCACCCCCAGGGCTTCCAAAACCTGAGCTTCCACAAAATGCCCGATGCGGCATTTGGCCATAACCGGTATAGTCACCGCATCCATTATTTTCAGGATTACGGCCGGATCAGCCATACGGGCTACTCCTCCCGCCGCTCTAATGTCAGCCGGTACGCGTTCCAGGGCCATTACCGAACAGGCGCCCGCTTCCTCGGCTATTTTGGCCTGTTCCGGCGTGGTTACGTCCATAATTACGCCGCCCTTTAACATCTGGCCAGCCCGGCCTTAACTCCAAAAGTCCCTTTCTCCTCCATCTATCTCACCTCTATAATCTTAAGAATTTTCAACACAGATTAACACAGATTCTGACGGATTTACACAGATATCTTTCATAAAGCGTTAGAACATTTTTCATTTATATGCAATGACTGAAGAAGATGGCCGCGTCGCTGTACTCCTCGCAACGACAAATACATAGTTTTAGTAACAATGACATATAGATAGCATACATCTGCCCTATGCTGGTAATGAACATCTGTGTTTATCTGTTTAAATCTGTGTATATCTGTGGTTAATTCGTACTCCGTTCCCTAATCCTCTTTTTCCACCTTGAACCTGGCTACGCCTACGATGGCATCGTTTTCGGGCAGCCGCATCAGGAGCACCCCGCGGGAATAACGCTTCTGTTGTGATATATCCTGGACTTCCAGGCGGATTAACTGCCCTTCTCCGGTGAGTATCACTAATTCCTCGTCAGGGGTAACCACCTTAAAATCAACCAGTTTGCCGGTTTTCTCCGACAGGTCTATGCTCTTTAATCCTTTGCCGCCCCGGTTCTGTTCCCTGAATTCCCCGACCGGAGTGCGTTTGCCATAGCCTTTTTCCGTAACCAGCAGGACATCGGCCCCTTCGATATACTTGTCCATTCCAGCCACGTAATCATTTTTACCCAGGCTGATGGCTTTTACCCCGCTGGCATTGCGTCCCATAGGTCTGATCTGCCCCTCATCAAAGGTGATAGAATACCCTGAGGAGGCGGCGATCATAAGCCGGTCCCCTTCCTGCACCCTTCTGACCCCGACCAGTTCGTCATCTTCCCGCAGGTTAACCGCTATAAGCCCATTGCGCCTGATGTTTTCAAAAGCTGATAAGGCCACTTTCTTGATAATACCTTGCCGGGTAACCATCATCAAATAATCACTGGAACCGAGTTTGCGTGCCGGCACCAGGGTAGTGACCATTTCTTCCGGCCGCAGTTCCAGGAAATTTATCAGGGGCAATCCTTTAGCCTGGCGCGAGGACTCGGGTATATGGTAGGCCCGGCTGGAAAAAACACGCCCCTGGTTGGTGAAAAAGAGTACATTGGCCAGGACGCTGGTGACAATCACCTGGTTGGCCGCATCCTCGGCTCTGATAGTCAGCGAGCTTACCCCTTTGCCTCCCCGGCGCTGGGCCCGGTAGCATCCAGCGGCTGCCGTTTTACATAGCCCCGGTCACTGAGGGTTATCATCACTTCATGATCATCGATAAAATCTTCTACATCATAATCCGATTCTTCGTGGCTGATTTCGGTGCGGCGCTCATCGCCGTATTTGTTGCGTATTTCATGCAGGTCTTCTTTGATCATGGCCCGAATTCTTTCGGGCCGGGCCAGTATATCCTCAAAGTCGGCGATACGGGCCAGCAATTCCCGGTATTCTTCTTCCAGGCGGTTTCTCTCCAGCCCGGTCAGCTGGGCCAGACGCATATCCAGAATAGCATTGGCCTGGATTTCACTCAGGTCATAATTGCTCATTAAGGCCTGCCGGGCAGTCTCCCGATCTTTGCTGCTGCGTATCAGGTTTATTATCTCATCCAGATGGTCAATGGCGATGCGCAGGCCTTCCACTATATGCAGCCGCTTGCGGGCCAATTCCAATTCATAACGGGTACGGCGGCTTAAAACCTCCTTGCGGTGGTCGATATAATTCTGCAGTACCTCCCTGAGATTTAAAACCTGGGGTTGTCCTTTCACCAGAGCCAGCATAATAACCCCGAAGCTTTCTTCCATCTGGGTATGTTTGAACAGTTTATTGACGATAACATTTATATTAGCGTCCCTTCGCACCTCCACTACCACGCGCATGCCCTGGCGGTCTGATTCATCCCGCAGGTCCACTATACCGTCAATTTTCTTATCCCTGACCAGTTCCGCAATCTTTTCCACCAGCCGGGCCTTGTTAACCTGATAGGGCAGTTCGGTTATTATAATGGCGTTTTTGCCGCTTTTTCTTTCTTCTATCTCATAGCGCGCCCGCACCTTTATGCTGCCTCTTCCGGTGGCATAGGCCTGTCTTATGCCCTGGACGCCCATAATAATTCCCCCGGTGGGGAAATCTGGGCCGGGAATGTCCTGCATGATTTCTTCTATGCTGGTTTCCGGATTGTCTATGAGTCTGTCCAGGCCGTTTACCACCTCGCGCAGATTGTGCGGGGGTATATTGGTAGCCATACCTACAGCTATCCCCGCGGAACCGTTTATTATCAGGTTCGGTATCCGGGAGGGCAGCACCTGGGGCTCTTCACGGCTGTCATCATAGTTGGGACGCCAGTCCACGGTATCCTTATCTATGTCTTTCAGCATTTCCCCGGCGATTTCAGACATCCGGCTCTCGGTATAGCGCATGGCCGCCGCTGAGTCTCCATCGACTGAGCCGAAATTACCGTGTCCGTCTATTAACGGATAACGCATGGAAAAATCCTGGGCCATCTTGACCATAGTCTGGTAAATGGCGGCATCGCCGTGCGGATGGTATTTACCCATAACTTCGCCCACGATATTGGCTGATTTTTTATGGGGTTTGTCGTGGGTCATGCCCATATCCTGCAGGGCATATAGGATGCGCCGGTGCACCGGTTTTAACCCGTCGCGCACATCGGGAATGGCGCGCGACACAATAACACTCATGGAATATTCCAGGAAAGAGCGCCTTACTTCTTTCTCTATATCGATCTCTATGATACGGTCGAATAAACTGCCTTCCTGCAAGGCTTAGTCCTCCCTCTTATATATCTAGATTAGTGGCGTACCTGGCATAGGTTTGAATAAACTCCTTGCGGGGCTCTACGTTTTCCCCCATTAAATCAGAGAAAATCTGATCGGCCTGCAGGGCATCCTCAATACTGACCTGCAGAATCGTCCGGTTTTCCGGGTTCATAGTGGTTTCCCACAGCTGCTCAGGGTCCATTTCGCCCAAACCTTTATAGCGCTGTATGGCCCATTTCTTATTGGAGCTTTGTATGAACTGGTTCATTTTATCTTCTTCCAGGAAATAATGAATCTCGCTGCCTCTTTTAACCCCGTAGAGAGGGGGTTGGGCGATATATACATAGCCGTTTTCAATCAGTTCCCGCATATACCGGTAAAAGAAGGTTAAGAGCAGAACCCGGATATGCGATCCGTCGACATCGGCGTCGGTCATAATAAAAAGCTTGTGGTAGCGGGCTTTTTGATATCAAAATCTTCGTCAATCCCTGTGCCGATGGCGGTTATCAAGGCCTTTATCTCCTCGTTGGAGAGCACCTTGTCCAAGCGTGATTTCTGAACATTAAGAATCTTGCCGCGCAGGGGCAGGATGGCCTGGTAATTGCGATCCCGGGCCTGCTTGGCTGAGCCTCCCGCCGAGTCTCCTTCTACTATATAAAGTTCGCAGCGGCTGGGATTGCGGTCGCTGCAATCAGCCAGTTTTCCAGGCAGCGTGCTGGATTCCAGAGCGTTCTTGCGCTTGTCAGCTCGCGGGCTTTTTTGGCCGCCTCGCGGGCTCGCCGGGCAGCCAGGCTCTTTTCTACGACCTTGCGGGCCGCGGACGGATTTTCATTGAGATAATCCCCTAAAAACTCATTAACCGCACTCTCTACCAGACCTCTTACATAAGTGTTGCCCAGCTTGGTCTTGGTTTGTCCCTCAAACTGCGGTTCTTTTACCAGGACGGAAATAATTCCGGCTACTCCTTCCCTTATGTCTTCACCGGCCAGATTGTTGTCGTTTTCTTTGAGCATATTATTTTTGCGGGCATAATCATTTATTACCCGGGTCAATGCGTTTTTAAAGCCTATCTCATGGGTTCCGCCTTCCTGGGTGCGGATATTATTAGCAAAAGAGTAGATGTTTTCGCTGTATCCGGTATTGTATTGCAGGGCTGCCTGCACTACCAGGTCTTCTCTGCGGGTTTCAAAGTAGAATGGTTTATCATTGAGAATTTCTTTGTTCTTATTTATATAGGCCACAAAATCCCGCAGGCCTCCGGAATAGTGAAATTCCCTGGTATACGGCGGTTCCTCGCGTTCGTCGCGAAAATTAATGGTAATATTGCTGTTCAAAAAGGACAGTTCGCGCAGCCTCTGAATAATTATTTCCCGTTCAAAAACCCTTTCTTCAAAGATCTCTTCATCAGGAACGAAGTGAATACTGGTACCGGTAGCCTGCGTTTCTTCCCCGGGTTCCAATGGCGAAACCGGTTTGCCTTGTTCATATTTCTGCCGGTAAACGCGTCCATCCTTCTTGACGGTGACTTCCATGCGGCTTGACAGGGCGTTGACTACTGAAAGACCCACTCCATGCAGACCGCCGGAAATATTATACCCGCTGCCTCCGAACTTGCCGCCGGAGTGCAAAGTGGTCATTATTACTTCCAAAGCCGGAATACCCATGAGCGGGTGAATGTCTACCGGAATACCGCGCCCGTTATCGCTGACGGTTACGCTGTTGTCCTGATGAACAGCCACTTCTATATGATTGCAGAATCCGGCTACGGCTTCATCTATACTGTTGTCCACTATTTCAAAAACCAGGTGATGCAGTCCCCGGGGGCCGGTAGACCCTATGTACATCCCGGGCCGTTTGCGAACCGCCTCTAATCCTTCCAGAACCTGGATATCGGACGCGTTGTAAGAAGCTTCAGTTTTGTGCAATATCTAAACCTCCTTGTACGGGTTCAGGGCGCGCCTGAACAGGGTAGTAGACGAAATGGGCGACAGATAAACCCGGTCCTTGCATATAACCGCGGATTTTTCTCTGCCGCTTTTGCACAGCGGGGATAATTTCTTATCCAGACGGGCCGCTTCGATAATATCTTCAATATCCTCAGAAACCGGTTGATCCAGATTCAATATGGCAATCAGATCACATGTGAATATAATATTGTTGCTGCCCAGATGCATGTACATATTGCCTGCTCCTTTCATCTTATCTGTCCGCCTGCAACCTGCTTGACGATGCCTTGCGGGCATTTCAGGTCACCCAGACTGACAGCGGTCAGAAAACTTTGAAATTCTGCTCTTTGCAGGTAATCCAGCAGTTTTTGTTTGCGATTTTCATCCAGCTCTGATAAAACATCGTCTATCAAAAAACCGGGTAAAACCCCGTTATTGCTCTCATCGTATGGATTTCCGCCAGTTTGAGGCTGACGGCCAGAGTTCTTAGCTGCCCCTGTGAGGCATAATCACGCGCGATTCTATCATTAAGGTAGATATGCATATCGTCCAGATGCGGCCCTATGAGACTGGTTTTACGGCGCACCTCTTCCGGATATTTTTCTCTGAGAGCGTTTAGCATTGATTCACGCACTATATCCAGATTAATTTTACCACTAATAACGGGAAATGAAAGGGCATAGCGTATTTTTACAATTCCTTCTTCATTCATATCCCGGCAGTGCAAGAGACTGTTTTCTTCCAGGCTGTGTATAAGCTTAATCCGGGCCAGGATTATCTGAACCGCGTTTTCTACATACAATTCATTTATTATTTTAAAGGAACTGGGCTCATAAGTCCCGCTTCGTAATAACAGATTCCTTTTTTTTAAAATTTTACCATAATTATTATGATAATAGCTATATTGCGGGTAAAGATTTTTTAACAGGCTGTCCATAAAACCGCGCCTTTTATCAGGGCTGCCTTTAACCAAATACAAATCGTCTGGGGTAAACAGCACCACCCGCAGACGATCCTCATGATGTTGCAGAGCCTTATGGTTATTTATTTTATATTCTTTGCCGCGCTCTGAATCATAGAATAAATAAGCTTCTAAATAGCGCTCCCCCAGGCAGTAATGTGCTTTCAACCGGAAAAAACGGCTGTGGTAGTTGACCAGATTGCGGTCATTATGGGTACGAAAAGAATTGGTATGGGCCAGGACATAAATACTCTCTAAAATGTTGGTTTTGCCCTGGGCGTTCGCGCCTATGAACAGGTTTAACCCCGGCTGAGGCTGGTAATCCAGCGACTCCAGGTTCCGAAAATTATGTGTTTTTAGCCTGAGTATCTTCAATTCCTTCGTCCAATATTCTTATCTGCTGGTTCGCAGCGGAACCAGTACATAAAGATAATTATTTTTTTCTGGGTTGTGAATCAAAGCCGGGCTGAAAGGCCCGGAAAATTTTATTTCCAGTTCCTCGCCTTCACCCTGTAAAACCCGTACCGCATCTAAAAAATAATTGGTATTAAGCGTGATTTTAAGTTCATTTTCCCCCGAAATACTAATATCATCCACCCGTTCATTCAACTCGCCCATCAGATCGGAATAGGCGTAAAATGAAGCCTCTCCCTGGTTAAGACTTAGCTGCACATACTGAAGTTTGAGGTTTTCATCACGGGGCATGGTACGGGCTCGATCCAGGATTTCAGCCAGAACGCCTGTTTTTATTCTGAGCTGGTTTATAAAATTAACCGGAATTACCTGGTTATATGCAGGATACTGGCCATTGATAAGGCGGGACAGCAGCAGAATATTTTTCCAGGTGAATATAACATTATTCTCCTGCAGAGCGATCTTAACCGGTTCGTCACTGTCATTAAGCACCCGCAGCAATTCATGGGCGGTGCGCAGGGGCAGAACAAAATTGCAGGGTTTTATAAGGTCTGAGTTCATTTCATACTGGAAAAAAGCCAATCGATGGGTGTCAGACGCCACCACTTTCAAAACATTTTCTGCGGATAATTCAAAAAAAACCCCGGTAAAGACCTGACGAAAGTGATTAAGTGCGGCGGCAAAAGCTGTTTTCTTCAAGGCTTCTTTTAATACCCGCTGAGGCAGTTCAAAGGATTCCACAGCCCCTTCCAACAGCAAATCTGGGTATTCGTAATCCTGGTATGTATTAATAGAGCCGGAAGAACGGCCATATAATACTTTAAGTTTGGAAGTCTGCGTATCATATTCAATATTGAGACGCGTATCAGGGACAGATTTAATAAAACTATTAAAATAACTGGCATTAACCAGTACCTTTCCGGGTTGTATAACCTCAATATTAGTTGTATTAGCCTTGATGCCTATTTCCATGTCAGTAGCGGTTAAGGTCAGTCCGGTAGCAGGGTCTAAATCAAGTAATATGCCGGATAATACCGGAATGGAATTTTTGCTGGACGCCGCCCGGTAAACCAGATTACATAAATCAGATAGTTCTTGTTTGTCGATGGAGAATTTCATTATGCATACCTCCGTAAATTTTGCCGATGGCTGTTTTTTTTATTTTTTATTAACAAAAAAGAGTCGTAGTAATAGTAAGCGCTATGGATACTGTGGAAAACAGGAACGGGGACAAGCTGTCCGCCGTCTGTGGCTATTAATAAACTGTGTATAATAAGCAATGTTTTAATAAGTTCTCCTTATCTTCCTGGCTTAAAAAGCGTTAGGGTTACCTCAAGCTGAATGCGGAAATTATGCTAGTAAATCAGGGACTGATTTTTTTACACATCATTTCTACTATTTTATTTAATTCGCCATCAGTTACCAATTCCCTTTCAACTTTTTCATAGGCGTGGATAACGGTGGTATGGTCACGGCCGCCAAACTGTTCGCCTATTTGAGGGTACGAAGCTTCAGTCAAGCGCCGGCAAAGGTACATGGCAATCTGCCGCGGGTAAACCAGCTGTTTGTTCCTTTTTTTTAGACAAAAATTCGTTCATATCAATATTAAAGTATTCTGCCACTGATTTCTGGATATGTTCTATGGTGATGAGTTTCTGGCTAGGAGGGGGAAGGATGTCCCTTAAGGCTTCAATAGCCGTTTCCATATTTAATTCTTTGCAGGTTATGGTGGCATAGGCCGCCAGACGCACAAGGGCGCCTTCCAGTTCCCGGATGTTGGAATCTATGCAATTGGCTATATAGTCCAAAATATCGTAAGGAATGTTCAGATTATCATTTTGTGCTTTTTTGCGCAGTATAGCTATGCGCGTTTCCAGATCAGGGGGCTGGATATCGGTAATCAAACCCCATTCAAATCGCGAACGCAAGCGGTCTTCCAGCGTGGGTATGCTGCGGGGAGGCCGGTCGCTGGAGATTACCACCTGTTTATTAGACTCATAAAGGGTATTAAAGGTATGGAAAAATTCTTCCTGGGTGCGCTCTTTGCCGGCCAGGAATTGGATATCGTCTATAAGCAAAACGTCTATGGTGCGGTATTTATTGCGAAATCCAGGCATGGAGTCATCCCTGATAGAACTGATTAATTCATTGGTAAACTGTTCCGAGGAAACATATACTACCGAATTATGGGGCCGCCGCGCCAGAATGTGATGGCCGATAGCCTGCATTAAATGCGTTTTGCCCAGGCCGACTCCTCCGTATATAAAGAGCGGGTTGTAAGCCTTAAAAGGTGATTCCCCTACGGCATAACAGGCGGCGTGGGCAAATCGGTTGCTGTTGCCCACCACGAAGGTATCAAAGGTATATTTGGAGTTCAAGCCGGAATAGTCATCTTTCTCAGGATTTGATTCTGTGGTTAAGACCAGGTTGATATCCTGGCTGGTAAGGGAACGGAGTTTGTTGGTCAACATATCTATATAGCGCGACTCAATCCATTCCTTGGTTAAAGTGTTGGGAACACTTATGTAAACGGAGTTATTATGGAAGGCTTTATATTTAACCATGGAAAACCAGATGTCAAAACTGGTCTGATCGATATCAGTGGCAATATTGTGCAAGACCTCGTTCCATACTGCGGAAAAATCAAATTCACCTGACATGGGAAATCCCCCTGTTGATTATGTGGAATAATTACTGTGGATATGTTGACTTCCTGTGGACAAAATTCGCCATATTCAGCGCGATAGCCGGGCAGACAACATAAAAACACAGTATAATAATAGCAGATAGAAAAGATTTTTAGAAGCATTTAGAAAGCCAGCAATCTTGACATTAAGGGACTTAAATAAATATAATGATAAAGTGCTGGAAAATTCAAGGGAGGAGCTTATATAATGAAACGCACTTACCAACCTAAAAACAGGCAGAGAAAGAAAGTCCACGGCTTCAGGCAGAGAATGTCAACGCCCGGAGGCAGAAAAGTACTGGCCAGTCGCAGGAGAAAAGGCAGGAAGGCATTATCAGCATAGGTCGTAAAAACGGCCTTTTGTTTTCTAGATGAAAGAGCAGGCAGATGCTGAAAAACATTAATCGCCTGCGGGATAACCGCAGCTTTAACCGGGCATATAAAAACGGGCGCCGCATCAATGGCAGGTATGTATTGCTATTCGTAACCGCAAACGAAACGGCGCATAATCGTTTTGGCATTGTGACCAGTAAGAAAACCGGTAAAGCTGTAGCACGAAACCTTTATAAAAGACGGCTGCGAGCCATCCTGGAGAAAGAAATGGACAGGTTATCAGGCAGCCATGATGTAGTGGTTGTAGCCAGGCACAATATCGGTGAAGCCAGTTTTGAGGCATTGCAAAAGGACATGTTGATTGTCTTGAGAAAGGCCGGTTTATGTTAGGCAAGATTGCGGTTTTCCTCATAAAAGTGTACCAGAAGGCAAGCTTTTTCAAAGCTCCTTCATGCAGGTTTTATCCATCCTGTTCCAGTTACAGTATAGAGGCCATTGAAAAATATGGGGTACTAAAAGGGGGATGGTTGGCCGCAAAAAGAATAAGTCGGTGTCATCCTTTCCATGCGGGAGGCTTTGATCCCGTCCCCTGATAAAAGTATGGGGCCGGGAGTTTTGGCGTTCATAGATTTCGAGGAGGTGAAACCTGCCCTAATATTATGGCAGGGTCTGGGCAATATGTGGCATGCATTTGTACAATGGTTTGCGAACGTAATCCAGTTTTTCTACGGCATTACGGTTCATATGGGGATAGCCAACTATGGCGTGGCTATTATTTTGATAACCATAGTAATCAAACTGGCGTTGTTCCCCTTAACCCAAAAACAACTAAAATCTATGCGGACTATGCAGGAAATGCAGCCGCGCATGAAATGGATTCAGGAAAAATATAAAGACGATCCGCAAACCATGCAGACGGAAATAATGAAAATGTACAAAGAACACGGTGCCAGCCCATTTTCCGGATGTTTGCCGCTGCTGATCCAGATGCCAATTTTTATTGCGTTCTATCAAGCCCTCTTACAGATGAGCAAAACCGCGTTTCTGCACGCAGCCGATCCAGGCTTTCTATGGATTGCCAACCTGGGCGTAATCGTCAGCAAAGACCCGTCTATAACCCGCTTTATCCTGCCCCTGCTGGCAGGCTTTACCACTTATTATCAACAGAAGATCACCATGTTGACACCAAGGATCCCACCCAGAAGTCGATGTTATACTTTATGCCCCTCATGATGGCCTGGATTGCCTACACGGTTCCAGCCGGGCTGTCAGTCTATTGGGTCATGTTTAACATCCTGGGGATTTTACAGCAGCTGTATGTGAACTACACCCACGGGAATGTAAAACTGGCGGCTGGAACAGGCGCGGTTATTCAAACCGGTATGGAAGCAAAACAGGAAATAGAACCCGAACCGGAAAAAGCCAAAAAACCAGAAAAGCAAACAGAAAAAAAGTCTTCCGCGTTGATAATACGGCAAGGAGGGACAAAGGAGGAAAGAGTAGTAATGGAGGTCCAGTCAATCGAAAAAAAAGGAAGAACCGTTGATGAGGCCATTAAAGCGGCCCTGGATGAACTTGGCTGCGATATCGATGATGTAACTATCGAGATTTTGGAAGAACCCAGCAAAGGCCTGCTGGGCCTGGTAGCAAAAAGCCGGCAGTGGTGAAGCTCAGCCTGAGAGAGAAACCAGAAGATGAAGCCCGCCGAACCCTGGAAGAATTATTAACCCATATGAAAATCGACTACCAGATAAACAGGGTTGAATGGGATAATGGCAGAGTACGCATCAATCTCACCGGCAAGGATATGGGACTGCTGATCGGCAGAAAAGGCGAAACTTTAAATTCGGTGCAGTTTATACTGAGCTTGATGCTCAACCGCGGCCGCGAGGAGAAAATCCATGTGACCCTGGATGTCGAGGACTACCGCAAGAAGAAGGAAGAATCCCTGGAGGCCCTGGCCATAAGGTTGTCGGATAAGGTGAAGAAAACCAGGAAAAACGTGGTCATGCGCCCCATGAATTCTCAAGAGCGCCGTATAGTACACACGGTTCTGCAGGGCGACCCGAGCATTACCACCTATTCTTTGGGTGACGAACCCAATCGCAAAGTGGTTATTTCCTTGAAAAAATAACCGTACAAACATAACCTTGAAAAAAAAGCACCGGCGGTGACCGGTGCTTTTATATGGCTCCATTGTTTATATTTTTATGCTTCTGGTAAGATAACTAATGAGAAAAAAACTAAAGCCCAGGAGGGAAAGTTATGCTGGTCGATGATATTGCCGCCCTGTCTACTCCGCCCGGGGAGGGAGGCATAGCCATAGTGCGCTTAAGCGGTCCGGGTGTGATCGAAAAAGTACAGCGCTTTTTCAAACCGCGCCGGGCCGGGTATGAAATAAGTCAAAGGCCGGCCTATTCACTGACTCTGGGATGGATAACAGATGAAGCGGGAGAAATAATCGACGAGGTTTTGCTGGGGCTTATGAAGGCTCCCCACAGCTATACCGGGGAAGATGTGGTGGAGATAAACTGCCATGGCGGTTTTGTCCCGGCACGCCGGTGTTTACAGAGGCTTTGGCTGAAGATATTCGCCCCGCCGGGCCGGGAGAATTCACCCGCCTGGCTTTTTTAAATGGCCGCCTGGACTTAAGTCAGGCCGAAGCCGTCATTGACGTCATTCGCTCCAAGAGTGACAAGGGCATGCGCCTGGCTTTGCGGCAGCTGCAGGGAACTAACGCTCATTATATAGCAGCGCTGGAAGATGGCTTAACCTGGATAAACGCTATGCTGGAAGCAAGCCTGGATTTTCCTGATGAGGTGGGCGATCCTGATTACGATGAAATCCGGCAGCGCATCGACGCCATGTTGGACCAGCTGGATAAAATGCTGGCAGCGGCTAAACGGAGTCAGGTATATTATGAAGGGGTATCGGTAGCTATTTGCGGGAAGCCGAATGTGGGCAAGTCAAGCTGGCTGAATATATTGCTGCAGAAGGAAAAGGCTATCGTTACTGACATACCGGGTACTACCCGGGACGTGATAGAGGATTATCTGAATATACGCGGTATACCGGTTAAGCTGATGGATACCGCTGGTATCCGCGCCAGCGAGGAACCGGTAGAAAAAATCGGGGTAACCCGTTCCTACCAGGTTATAGAGCAGGCCGACCTGGTCATATTAATGCTGGACGCAGCTGCCGGGGTCACTCCCGAGGATATGAAAATCTATGAACTCATCGACCGGGACCGGCTCATCGTCCTGGTAAACAAAGAAGATGTGCGGGAAAAAAAGCTGGATGAAAAGGCCCTGCGGGAACTTTTCCCCGGGGTAAAGATAATTCACGGGTCAGCTTTAGAAATGACCGGGCTTACACAGTTAGAAACTGCTATAGAGGAAGCGGTGCTCTCAGGGCAGCTGGAAACTGACAACCTGGAACTTATGATAAATGCTCGCCAGCAAAGCCTGCTGGAACGAGCCCATCGTCACCTGCAAGACACCCGTGCCGCCCTGGGAAGCGTTCCTTTGGATTGCCTGGGGGTAGATACCATGGCCGCCCTGGAAGCTCTGGGAGAGATAAGCGGAAAGAACCTGAAAGAAGAAGCCATAGACCGGATTTTTCAGGAATTCTGCATAGGAAAATAAAGGGGAATTCACCACAGATGAACACAGATTTTTCACAGATACACACAGATACTTAAAAAAACAACGCAGTTTATAGCAGAAACTTAATCAATCCGGTATGTTTGGATTATCTGTGTTCATCAGTGTATCATCTGTGTAAATCTGTGATTAATCGTTCATTTAATAATTGTCACCTAATATATTAGGAGGTTGGTTATGATATATCAGGCGGGAAAATATGATGTGGTCGTGGTGGGGGCCGGGCATGCGGGCTGTGAAGCCGCTTTGGCCGCCGCGCGCATGGGCTGCGCCACCTTACTGATGACCCTTAGCATAGAACATATAGCCCTGATGCCATGCAACCCTTCGATTGGAGGTCCGGCCAAGGCGCAGGTAGTCAGGGAGATTGATGCCCTGGGCGGGCAAATGGCGATTAATATCGACCGGGCCTATTTACAGATGCGCAACATAAATACCGGCAAAGGTCCGGCGGTACAGGCGCTGCGGGCTCAAGCCGATAAACAGGATTACCACCGGGAAATGTTAAAAACCCTGCAGGCAGAACCTAACCTGGACATAATGATGGGCGAGATACAAGACATCGAAGTTGCCGCAGGCAGGGTATCAGCCATTATTACTAAAACCGGAGCCCGGTTTAGCTGCCGGGCGGTGGTTCTCACCACGGGCACTTATCTAAGGGGCCGCATTATAATAGGGGATGTAGTCTATAATGCCGGACCGGGTAATCAGCTGCCCCCTATGTTGTTGTCTGACAAACTAAGAGATCTGGGTCTTAAACTAGGAAGGTTCAAGACCGGAACCCCCCCGCGTATCAACCGGCGCTCGGTTGATTTTTCCAAGATGGAGGAACAGCCAGGGGACGAACGGCCGCTGAGGTTCTCTTTTATCAGTCCCCGCATACCCCGGCCTCAGCTTTCCTGCTGGCTGACCCACAGCAACCCGCAAACCCATCGCATAGTAATGGATAATATAGACAGGTCGCCGCTTTTTACCGGGGTTATTGAAGGGAGGGGGCCGCGCTATTGTCCCTCCTTTGAGGACAAGGTAGTGCGTTTTGCCCACAAGGATGCGCACCAATTGTTTATTGAACCGGAAGGACGCTATACCGATGAAATGTATGTTCAGGGCATGAACACCAGCCTGCCTGAGGATGTGCAGATCCAGGTGCTGCGCAGTATACCGGGTTTGGAAAATGTGCAGATGATGCGCACCGGCTATGCTATCGAATACGATTACGTAATACCGTCACAACTGAAACTAAGCCTGGAAACACGGGCGGTGGAAGGGTTGTTTACCGCCGGGCAGATTAATGGAACTTCAGGGTATGAGGAAGCGGCGGCTCAGGGCCTCATAGCCGGAATTAACGCATCATTACGCGTACAGGAAAGAGAACCTTTTATCCTGAAACGCAGCGAAGCCTACATCGGGGTACTGATAGATGATCTGGTTACCAAGGATTTAGATGAACCGTACCGGCTGCTGACCTCACGGGCTGAATACCGGCTCTTGCTGCGGCAGGATAATGCTGACCTGCGCTTAACGGAAAAGGGTTATGAGCTAGGGCTGGCTGATTCCGCCAGGTGGGCGAGTTTTTGCGCAAAGAAAAATATAATTGAAGAAGAACGGCTGCGGCTGCAAAAGACTTATGTACAACCTGACAATGCAGGGATAAAAACGCTCCTTCAGCACAGGCAGAGTACGCCTTTGCGGGATAGGGTCTCCAGCTGGGATTTACTGCGCAGACCGGAGATAAAGGCCGAAGACTTCGTGGAATTAGGGCTCTTAGGGGAAATGGACCACGATATTCTGGAACAAATAGAAATCCAGGCAAAATACGAAGGCTATATCCGCAAGCAGGAAGAACAGGTGAAAAGATTTGAGAAAATGGAGAATCGCAAGATACCTGAAGATACTGACTACAGCCAGGTGTATGGTTTATCAAATGAAGCCGTGGCTAAACTGATGGAGAAAAGACCGGCTTCAATCGGCCAGGCATCGAGGTTGGCCGGAGTAAATCCCGCTGACATAAATATTTTATTAATTTTTCTGGAGAAAAAAAGAAGGAAATAGGAATCATATATGGAATATAATGTAAATATATTCAAGCGGCTGCTGTGGAACGAAAATGAAAAACAAAACCTGATCAGCCGGAAAAGCTCTTTTGAAGAAATTGACAAACACCTGGAGGACAGCCTGCGGGTTTTGGAGTTCATTGACTTCAATAACAAGAAGGTCGTTGATATCGGCAGCGGGGCAGGCTTTCCGGGTTTAATTTTAGCTATTTATGAGCCTAATCTGCAAATGACGCTTTTGGAAGCGGATCAAAAGAAGAGCCAATTTCTAAGGCGGGTCAAGGATGAATTAAGGCTTAACAACGTTGAAGTTGTGAATCGTCGCGTGGAGGAGGCGGGACAAGATCGCGATTTCCGGGAGAACTTTGATTTGTGTACGGCCAGGGCTGTGGCGGCCATGAATGTTTTGCTTGAATATGGGATGCCGTTTTTAAAAGTGGACGGAAAACTATTGCTGTGGAAGGGACGAAATTATAACGAGGAAATATGCCAGGCAGGCAACGCCTTGCAGTTACTTGATGCTGAGGTGGAAGAGGTGTTTTATTATACTTTGATGGAGGATCTGGACCGGGTAATAGTGGCGATAAAAAAAGGGGCGCCAGCCCGGATAAATACCCGCGCCGGGTAGGTATTCCATCGAAGCGGCCTTTGTGAGAGGGGGACACAAATGGTTGGCATTAAATTAGATAGATTAATAGGAAGGGAAAAAACCACCGCCGTCTGCAAAATACCGCTTGATCAGATCAGACCCAATCCATTCAATCCACGCCAGGAATACACTCAGGAAGAACTGCTGCAATTAGCTCAATCGATAAAAAACCACGGTATTATACAACCGATAATTGTGCGGCCTCACTTGGATGGTTGTTATCAAGTTGTTTGCGGTGAACGGCGTTTCCGGGCTTGCTGCCTGTTGGGGATGTCTGCCATCCCGGCGGTAGTCCAGGAGATGGAGGATGAAAAGGCTGCCGTTATAGGTATAGTTGATAATATGCACCGCCAGAACCTGAATTATTTTGAAGAAGCCCGCGCATATCATATCCTGGCCCACAAAGCCGGTCTGAAGCAGGAGGATATAGCGCGCAAAACCGGGCGCAGCCAGGCAAATATAGTAAAGAAGCTCAGGCTCCTGCTTATACCCGATAGGGTCAGGGCCATGATTTCCACCGATATAATAGCCGAACGTCAGGTCCAATCACTTTTGAAGCTTACCTCAGCGGAAGCACAGATGGAGGTTATAAACAGAATTTATGAACAGGAACTCTCCCCCCGGGAGAGCGAAGCGCTCGTGGAAAAGCTGAGCCAGAACAACCTTCCGCAAGAAAACCGCACCCGTTTCGGAGGCCAGAATGTATCCGTGCTGATTCGGGATACCCGTATATTTTTTAATACCATTAAAGAAACCGTAAAAAGGGCCCGGCAAACAGGGGTGGATATAAGCCTGAGTGAACGCGATGGGGAAGAAGAATATGAGATTGTTATCCGCGTCAATAAGACTGCCCCGAGCCTGCGCATGGCGGCCCCGGGCTAAAATATATTAATCCGACAGAAGCACGTGACTTGACCCAGCCGCAAAACTTGCGGGCGCTTGATTTGCGCAGCCAAGGGGGAAGCGGAGCAATTTATTGTCAGGTAGAATTTAGCAGGAAGAAGCCTGCTTTTTTCTTGCCCTTATAAATGCATATAAGGTATATTTTCATAAAGGACTATAAAAAAATCATCACAGATGAACCTAGATTAAGAATAGGTTTTATTTTTTAAAAGGCGGTTACCACATGGGGAAAATCATCGCAATAGCCAATCAAAAGGGAGGAGTGGGCAAGACCACTACGGCTATAAACCTGTCAGCCTGCATTGCCGGAAAGGGTAAACGGGTATTGCTGCTGGATTGTGATCCGCAGGGGAATGCCAGCAGCGGACTGGGGATTAACCGCCGCAGCCTGCGGTACTGTATGTACAACCTCTTGATAGAGGGGGTTCAAGCCAGCGAAATCATCCAGAATACCAGGATAAAAGGACTGGATGTACTGCCTTCCACCATCGAACTCGCGGGGGCTGAAGTCGAACTGGCCACTGCCGAAGGCCGGGATTTTGCCTTGCGCCGGGGTATAGCGGCCGCTGCCAATGAATACGATTATATTTTTATGGACTGCCCGCCTTCACTGGGGCTTTTGACTATAAACGCATTAAGTGCCGCCGATTCGGTTTTGATACCCCTGCAATGCGAGTATTACGCCCTCGAGGGACTTAGCCAGCTGACGGATACGATATCGTTGGTGCGCCGCCGTTTAAATGCGGGACTGACCATAGAGGGCATAGTGTTTACCATGTTTGATGCCCGCACCAACCTGTCGTTGCAGGTTGTAGAGGAGGTTAAAAAGCACTTTCGCGACCAGGTTTACAGAACGATAATTCCCCGCAATGTAAGGCTTAGTGAAGCCCCCAGCCATGGAAAACCCATAATTAGCTATGACCCTCGCTCCCGGGGAGCGGAAGTATATAATGAACTGGCAGCAGAGGTGATAAAACGTGCCTAAACAGGAAAAGGGCCTGGGCCGAGGCCTCGACGCCTGTTTGCCGATTCGGCCCAGGGTGAAGGCGAGGTAACCGAGCTTAATATTAATACGATTACCGCGCGGCTGATCAGCCCCGGCAGAAATTTGACCAGGAGTCGATCAAGGAACTGGCTCAGTCCATTAAACAACATGGTATTTTACAACCCCTGCTGGTTCGGCCATGTAAAAACGGATATGAGATAGTGGCGGGCGAAAGGCGGTATCGTGCGGCCTTATTAGCGGGCCTGGAGACGGTGCCGGTAATCGTGCGTGATATGGATGACATAGAAGTTGCTGAGATTTCATTAATTGAGAATCTACAGCGGGAGGACTTGAGTACGGTAGAGGAAGCCAGGGCCTACCGGCAGATGATAGATACATTCGGATATACGCAAGAGCTTCTGGCGCAGAAAATAGGCAAAAGCAGGGCTCATATCACTAACACCATGCGTTTATTAAATCTGCCGGATAAAGTCTTAAAGGTATTGGAGGAAGGCAGGATCAGTTCGGGACACGCCCGGGCTATGTTGAGCCTGGATAGCCATGAGAAACAGATGATAATTACTGCGGAGATATTGGAGAAAGGCCTGTCAGTACGCGAAGTAGAAGAAAGAGTGCGACAGGGCAGCATAAAACGAAAGCCGGTTAAAACCGTGGAAGCAATAGACATGTCAGAGTTTATTAAAGCCGAAAAAAATCCGGTTCACAACCCCGAGATTACTGAATTGCAAGAGAAAATGCAGGAACGACTGGGAACCAAGGTTGAAATCAAAGGCAGCAACAGGGGAGGACGCATCACCATTACATACTTCAGCGAAGAGGACCTGGAAAGGATAGTAGAATTGATGGGAATGTAGAGGGGGATACCAACAAACTGACTGGCGGGTCAAATGTTTCACGTGAAACATGTTCCGACCCGCCAGTCAGTTTGCGGATGTATAGGAAAGCATGGTTTGCAAACGGCTGTGGATGAGTGTAATTCGGGGGTGTGGGCGGGGCAACCGCAGTGATCGTGAACAGCCGTACCGCCGCTCTGTCATGGCTGAAAAACCGGGGAAAGATTGCTTCGCTATGCTCGCAATGACAGAAACTATGGCGTTTGCAGAAAAACTATGTGTTTGTCGTTGCGAGGAGAGCTGCGATGCGGCAATCTAAAAAAATAACGCTGATCGCCCGGAGGGCGAATTTGTTCCCTGCGTTGGCAATTGAGCCCGCCTTACCTTCCTGGCTTGGACAAAGCGTTATGCTTGCCTGGAGTTGGGCGGATGGCGTGGGTATGGATAGAAAATGTGGCTGGATTCGGGCAATCATAACGCTTTATCCCGCCGTCAGCCGGTCTCATGTTAACTTAAGGAAAAGACTATATTATAACCGAATGGCTGCGTTTCAGTTTTTATAACGGGTTGAGCCCGCCTTACCTTCCTGGCTTGGACAAAGCGTCATGCTTGCCTGGAGTTGGGCGGATGGCAATACCGCTGCCTTTCTGGAACCGCTTCCTTAAACCACCGCATATTCCTGACAATTTTACAAGCTGGCGTATTATTGTTACTATTACATAAAAACGGTCAATAATAATCAAGGGGCAGTAATTCTAGTTTAAGAAGAGGAACGAAATGAAAAGGAGCAAGAAGAAGAAGGACCAGTCCTGGAACCTGATAATAATGCCGGGCGCCACGGCCAAACCGTTTAACATAAATCTGTCCCGGGCTCTGCTGAGTACAGCAGTAATTAGTCTGGGTGTAATCCTGGTGATTTTTATCAGCCTGGGGTCGATTTATTTCTATAATCTCAAAGAAATTCATAATATGCAGCAGATCAAAGCCCAGTACAAACAAAAGAACATGGAACTGGAAGCGCTTACAAAGAACCTGGAGGATATAGCCGCCAAACAAAAGGCTATTGAAGAAAAACAGGAACAGGTTAAAAAACTGGTGGGGATTAAGAGCAAAAAAACCCCGCCGGGAAAAGACGCCAAAGGCGGGAAAGGCGGCGAGGATGAATCGTTTGTTGCGGGAGACTCATCTCACGCAGGGGAACTCTTGCGTCAATTAGAGCAGGACCTGGCGGCACAGGAAGAAGAACTGGAAGCCATAGTTTCCCGCGTAAACAAGGACCCGGCTTATTATCACAGCCTGCCCAACCAGTGGCCGGCTGAAGGAGAGGTAAGCTCAGAGTTCGGCTGGCGCCGCTCTCCTTTCGGATCTAGAAAAGAGACTTATCACAACGGCATAGATATAGCCAATGTTTCCGGGGTCACAATTGTTGCGGCTGGCGACGGGACGGTAACCTATTCCGCCTGGAAACCCGCTTACGGCCGGACGATTGAAATCTATCACGGCCAGGGGCTGACAACCCGTTATGGGCATAACTCTGCCCTGTTGGTGAAAGAAGGCGATAAGGTTAAAAAGGGTGATCCGATTGCTCTGATGGGGAGTACCGGGCACAGCACGGGACCGCATCTGCATTTTACCGTATTTCAGGGTGATCAGGCCGTGGATCCTATGCTTTATTTACCCTGAAAAAAGAACCCCTTATTATGTATGACCATCTCGGAGGTGTGATTTTGTTTAAAAAAGACAGGCCTTACCAGAACATTGAGAGCATAATAGCTGCCGGAGTGGAAATAAAAGGAGATGTTGCGGCGCAAGGGTCAATTCGCGTTGATGGAGCGGTTGAAGGGAAATTAAACCTCAAGGGTGACCTGGTATTGGGGGAAAAAGCGCATATTAAGGGCGAAATAAGGGTCAATAATATTATTTTGGCAGGAAAAGTCGAGGGAACGGTTCACGCGGGCGGGCGTCTGGAGATAACCTCCACCGGCCAGATGAATGGGGACATAATCTGCAGCTCCATCAGTATTGAAGAAGGAGGCATCCTGCAGGGATCTTCCCGTATGTCTATGAATAAGGAAAAAAGCGAAGTGTTTGTAAACAAAAGAACTCAGCGACAGGATAGTGAAAAAGGCTGAATTCACGGGATAGATTGGTGCTTTGCCGCTCGTAATGACACGATGGGACCGCATTATAAAGCACTGCAGGTCACAAAGCAGCGGTTTTCATCCGTGGCTTACGGCGTCCCGCAAGTATGGCGACAGCGTGTTCGCTCAAACCTTAAAATATGGGAGGTAAGTCGTTGTTTAAAAATCGCCGGGAAGCAGCATATTTGCTGGCCGAAGAATTGAAGCAGCGCAAGATAGACTTTGACCTGGTCCTGGGAGTACCCCGGGGGGGAGTTGTCGTAGCAGAAGTTATCGCCGGTTATTTTTCCTGTCCTATGGATATTGTCATGGCTCGTAAAATAGGGTCTCCGGAAATGGATGAATATGCTATAGGCGCGGTAACTCCCGATGGGGGAGTATTAATTCACGACCGGGTCATGCATCTATTGGATATAGACAAGGAAACCATTGACAGGATGGCCATGGAAGTACTGCGGCAGATGGAGAAACGGTTGTTATATTACCGTAAAAACCGGCCCAAGGTTGATTTAAAAGGCAAACGGGTACTGCTCACTGATGATGGCATAGCCACCGGGTTCACCCTCAAAGCCGCAGTGCATTATCTTAAACGGCAGGACAGTCAGGAAGTAATTATTGCCGTGCCGGTCAGCGCCGGGAACGCTTATCTGGATCTCAGGGAGGTCGTTGATGAAATTATCGCTTTGGAAATACCGGAAAGGTTTTATGCCGTAGGACAATTTTACGATGACTTTAGCACAGTAAATGATGATGAAGTCATTGCAATATTAAAACGCAATCAAGCATGATCCTCCAGGTGTTCAGCCGCATATTGCTGGCTGCGGCGGGTATAACGAAACTGCGCGATATAAAGGCTTTTAGAGATAATATCCGCCATCTGGTAAACCGTAAAAAGACGAGTATTCTGCAAGACCATATGTTCAAAAAAGCCCCCTACATTTACCACGCCGGAGATATGAAAATCCCCCACTTCAGGCAGAACCTTCTTAACTGCTGAACCGGGCTTCAGACTACCCTTTTTAATATTGATATACCCTATACGTTCAATATTTCCCAGGCAGGCGTCAACCGCTATCACCAGGGGCTGGTCAGCGTCTCTCATAATATTGTCCAGGGCCTCATGCAGATTGACCGCATGAACAGGCTCCTCCAGGGTGCCATATATGGAGGCAGACGGAAGCAGCGCCTTTAGGCGGCTTCCAACCAGGGGGCCCAGACAATCCCCAGTAGCCCGGTCTGTACCTATACACAGGTATATAATATCCCGGGAAAAAGTCGAATTCATCTCAAGTAAATTTGTATAAATAGCGTTTTCCAAGCGAGTCAGGCAGTGGGGATCCTCATAATGGCACGAATATTTTTCCGTAATATTAGGGGCCTTATTAACCACCAACGCTAATTCCTCCCTGCAATTCCATACTATGCCAGCAAGATTAGTTATGACTGTCAAATGTGATAAAGATATGGTAAAGCAAGGCCCTTCACCTTTGGCCAAAGGCGCAAGGGGACTTTAGCCTTCACATCTATGCTCAATATTCTTGACTGATGGGAATATTTTTATGCCGTATTTGCACAGGAAAGTGAATATTAATGAAGCATAACGTGCTGAAATCGAGGGATTAAAAATGCGCTCACTGAATGCGTCTATGATGCTGGTGATGGGATACCTGGGCGCGGTTGTCGGCGCCGGGTTCGCATCCGGGCAGGAAATCATGCAGTTTTTTGTGGCTTATGGCAGCCATGGCTGCAAAGGCGCTGTCCTGGCCACGATACTGTTCGCTTTAAGCGGGGGACTGCTCATGTACACCGCGCACCAGGCTAAAATCAGTAATTACCAGAATATGATCAGTCATCTGATGGGACCGCGCGCCGGGATTATAGTCGACGCTATACTGGCCTTATTTCTGTTTTTAGGCATAAGCACTATGTTATCCGCCAGCGGGGCTGTGTTTTACGAGCACCTTTATCTGCCCAAGAACCTGGGGATTTTTTTAGCTTATGCGGCAGTAGGAATATTTCTGATCACTGGCAAAAAGGGATTGATTATGTCTTATAATCTGCTGGTGCCTTTAAAGCTGCTGCTGTTGCTGCTGATCTCCGGGTACGCCGCCTTCTTTCTGAACAGCAGCCAACCGGCCAGTTTTACACCCTTGGTTTTGCCGGCCCAGCCTGAGTTTTGGGCGCTATCCAGCGTTCTATATGTAGCCTATAATTTTGCCCTGGCCATGGTGGTATTAACCGCTTACCAGCCGGTAACCAGCCGCAAAGAAGGGATAAGGGGTGCGGTTTGGGGAGGGCTGGTGTTGGGGACAATGGTAGTATTGAATTATCTGGCCCTGCACAAATATCTGCCCATGGTTCTGCAGTATGAGGTGCCGATGCTGTATGTTGCCGGGCAGATATCGCTGACAGCCAAAAGGGTTTATACCCTGGTCCTGTGGATGGGGATACTAACAACCGCCATAGCCAACGCTTACGGGTTTGCCCAGCGTTTTGCCCGTCTTACTGGGATTAGTTACAGTGCCAGTCTATTTTTGTGCATGACTCTGGCCCTGCCGGTATCGGGGCAAAGTTTTTCCGGATTAGTAGGAAAGATATACCCGTTATTCGGCATACTAGGAGTAGCCATACTTATAGCTTTATGCCGGAAAATAATTAAGGGCCTTTATTTAAAACTGACCGAACGATTAGGATTAGTGCCCAAAGGGTATTTTCGGTAAAATCAAAGCAGACCCGGCTCGTTTATTGTGCATAAGCGATTATAGTAATAGGTCACATCATACGTGAAAACAGCCTGTATGGGAGGGGCAAAAAAAAACTAATTCTGTGATAATCGCGGTTAATCTGTGGCTATTTTCGAATTAACATGCGTTATAATATTGACAAATTGATGCAAAACATCGGGGAGGTTTCGATGGCAAATTTAAAAAACATACCCCCTATAGACGAAATCCTGGCACAAAGGCCGGTATTGGAAATGATTGAAAAACATAACCGGGACTTTGTGGTGCGCATTATCAGAAAAGCGGTAGAGGATACCAGACAGGAGCTGCGCTCCAGCCAGAATGACCTGGAGCGGGAACAGATTATGGGCCTGGTTATAGAAAAAATGCGGCAAACAGCAGCAGCGCAAAGCCAGGGAAGCCTGAAAAGGGTTATTAACGGGACCGGAGTGGTTTTGCATACCAACCTGGGACGGGCGCCGCTCGGGGAACGAGCCCTGCATTATATGAGCGAAATGGCCAGGAATTACAATAACCTGGAGATGAACCTGGAAAAAGGGCAGCGCGGCTCGCGTTACGACCATGTCGAGGACTTGCTGCGGGAATTGACCGGCGCCGAGGCGGCGCTGGTAGTGAATAATAATGCGGCCGCGGTTCTGTTGGGCTTGTCCACTTTAGCAGACCAGCGGGAAGTTATCGTTTCCCGCGGACAGCTGGTGGAAATAGGCGGCGCATTTCGCATACCTGAAGTGATGAAACTCAGCGGAGCCAGGCTGGTGGAAGTGGGCACTACCAATAAAACCTATATCAGCGATTTTGCTGCGGCTATAAATGAAAATACCGCCCTGCTTTTTGCCGCGCATACCTCCAACTATAAGATAATCGGTTTTACGGCGGAGGTAGAATTGGCGGAACTGGTCAGGCTGGGTCAGGAAAAAGGCATAGCGGTTATGCAGGATCTGGGCAGCGGGATTCTCTATCGTTCCCCCAGCTGGAAGCTAGGAGAAGAACCAACGGTTCAGGAATGCCTGGCCGCGGGTACAGATATTATAACCTTCAGCGGGGACAAACTCCTGGGCGGGCCTCAGGCGGGAATTATCATCGGTAAAAAGGTTTATATAGAAGCTATGAAGAAGAACCAGTTAACCAGGGCCTTGCGCGTGGACAAACTTACGATTGCGGCCCTGGAAGGAACTCTGCTGGAATATCTGAACGGCAAACCGGACCAGAATATTCCGGTAATCAGAATGCTGGAATACAGCCTGGAAGACCTGGAAGAACGCGCGGAAAAACTATATATGACATTAGAAACAAGAATTCGCACCCATAAGTATATAGAAAAACTGTCGCTTATACGGCTGGATGATATGGTGGGAGGCGGGGCCTATCCCACCTATCTTGTCCCGGGATACGGCCTAGAGATAAGATTTAAGGGCATAAGCCTGGAGAACGCGGCCCAAAGGCTCCGTCTCATGAACCGGCTGTAGTTGTCCGCCGCCAGGAGGATGCCATGATTATCAGCGTGCGCACCCTGTTGGAAAAAGAGATAGAACTGGTTGCCGAACTGCTCTGCCAGGCTCTGGAGGATTAGACGGCCAATTTCTTAATTATACTCCGTATAAATCCTAATGAGACCGCGTTAATTACTAATCTGGAGGATAAAAATGAAGAGGTTTGTCATCGGCACCGCCGGGCATATAGACCACGGCAAAACCACCCTCGTAAAAGCGCTTACCGGGCTGGACACCGACCGTCTCAAGGAGGAAAAGGAAAGAGGGATATCCATAGAACTGGGCTTCGCTCCGTTTGAATTACCCGGGGGACAGAAGGCCGCCATAGTGGACATGCCAGGGCACGAACGCTTTATCCGCCACATGCTGGCCGGAGCCTTCGGGATAGATATAGTCCTGCTGACTATCGCCGCTGATGAGGGAGTAATGCCTCAGACCCGCGAACACATGGATATTATTGAGCTGCTCGGGGTTAAGCAGGGGATTATTGTTATAACCAAAAAGGATTTAGTAGATGAAGAATGGCTGGCTCTGATGGAAGAGGAAATCAAGGACTACATTGACGGTACTATTTTACGCGGATCACCGATAATAGCCGTATCAGCTCCGAAGGGTGAGGGCATACAGGAACTGTTGGCGCAGTTGGAAAAAATGGCCGGGGAGGTGCAGGAAAAACCAGCTTTTGGTCAGGCGCGCCTGCCGATTGACCGGGTTTTTACCATATCCGGGTTTGGCACCGTGGTTACCGGGACCCTGTGGTCCGGCAAGATTCACACCGGGGAAACCCTGGAACTGATGCCGGTTAAACGCAACGTAAAAATACGTACCCTGCAGGTACATAATGAAAAAGTTGATGACGCTTATGCCGGGCAGCGAGTTGCGGTTAATCTGCAAGGCATAGAAGTAGCCGATATTAAACGCGGCTACCTCCTGGCCACTCCCGGTTATCTGACTCCCAGCTATCGCCTGGACACGCGGCTGCATTTACTTAAAACCAGCCCGCGCAGCCTGAAAAACTGGAATCGCATCAGGTTTCACCTGGGTACTGATGAAACCCTGGGCCGCATCGTCCTTCTGGATAGGGATGAAATACTGCCCGGGGAAGAGGCCTATGCCCAGATTGTCATGGAAAAAGCCGTAGTAGCCGCCAAAAGCGACCGTTTTGTTGTGCGCTTTTATTCGCCGGTAACAACCATTGGCGGAGGTATCATCATCGACCCCGTGGCCCCCAAACAAAAGCGTTTCCGGGAAGACGTTCTGGACGAACTGGCCATAAAAGAAGAAGGCAGCCTCTACGATATTCTCCTGCACGAACTGGAAACCAATCCTGAAGAAGTCCTGGCGGTACAGGAACTGGCCCGCCGCACCGGGCAGGAACAGTCCCGGGTTAAAGAAGAAATGGAACAGCTCAAAGATGATGAAAAGGTATGGGAACTAAAAGATCAGGGTTATATAAGCATGTACGGGCTGCAGCTGATAAACGAGCACATGGTTAAAACCCTGGAAGCCTACCATAAACAGTATCCCCTTCGTCCTGGATATCCCCGCGAGGATATGCGCAGCCGTTTCTTCAAAAACATAAACCCCAAGGCCTTTAACCTGCTTATAAAATACCTGGAAGACCAGGGCAGCCTGAACAGCTTCAATAACCAGTTAATGATAGCTGGACACCAGCCAGTTCCGGGTGAAAAACTGCAGGGGATCATTAATCAAATAGTGCAAAGGGCGGAAGCAACCTGTTCAGCCCCCCGGCTCTGGAGGAGTTAAAAAACTTGAGCGGACAGGGCGAAGCAGAATTCGCGGAATTGATCGCTTACCTGCTTGATACCGGCGTATTAATAAAAGTCAGCCGGAAATCTATTTTTCCAAAAAGGCTATAGAAGAGGGTCAAAGAATACTAAATGAATATTTTGCCAGGGAAAAGGAGCTCAGCCTGGCAACGGCGCGGGATCTGTTCGATACGTCCAGAAAGTATACCCTGCCGTTGATTGAATATTATGACAAAATACGCTTTACCCGCCGGGTGGGGGATATGCGGGTGCGTATGGGCTGATAAGAGAGAGGAGCCTCGTTTGATGCTGCGAATAGATGAAATCGATGTGTATTACGGCGCTATCCATGCCCTAAAAAGATTGTCCCTCGAGGTGGAAGAGGGAAGTATAGTAACCTTGATCGGGGCCAATGGAGCAGGCAAAACCACTACCTTAAAGACCGTTTCCGGCCTGCTGCGTCCTAAAACCGGCAGGATTTTATTTAATAATAACGACATAACCAAAATCCCGCCGGAAAAAATCGTGGGCCTGGGGATATCTCAGGTTCCCGAAGGCCGCCGCGTATTTCCTTCCCTGAGCGTACTGGAAAATCTGGAGATGGGGGCTTACCTGCGTAAAGACAAGAAAGCCATCGCGGCGGACATGGAAAACGTGTTCAGCCGTTTCCCGCGCCTGCGTGAACGCAGCAAACAACTAGCCGGAACCCTTTCCGGAGGCGAACAGCAGATGCTGGCCATTGGCCGCGCCTTGATGGCCCGGCCCAGCCTGATGCTGATGGATGAACCGTCTATGGGACTGGCGCCGCTGCTGGTCAAAGAGATATTCTCTATTATTAAGGAGATAAATCAACGCGGCACCACCATTCTGCTGGTGGAGCAAAACGCTAATATGGCACTGTCCATTGCGGATAAGGCCTATGTTATCGAAACCGGGGAAATAGTATTGCAGGGCAGAGCCCAGGAGCTTATGAACAGCGAGGAAGTTAAGAAAGCCTACCTGGGCGGGTAGGGGAAATAGACCTATTTAACACAGATACACACAGAATTGCGAAGTGACCGGGAAAGATTGCCCGGAGAGCGAATTTGTTCTGGGCGCATTAACCGGCCGATGGTGAAACTTGAGTTATCCGCGTCTATAGATTTTGGAAGGGGGATTTAAGGTGAAAGTTAAGGACCGTATGAAGGAAAATGTGCGCACGGTGGATATGAACGACAGCATCACGGAAGCCTTCCGCTTGATGAAGGAAAACAATATCCGCCGTCTGCCGGTTATGGAAAATGGCAGCCTGGCCGGGATAATAACCCTGGCAGACCTTAACCAGGCTTCGCCGTCATCAGCCACCAGCCTCTCAATTCATGAACTGAATTATATATTGGCCAGAACCAGGATACGGGATATCGTTCCTAAAAAGCAGCAGCTGCTTACGGTCGATCCGGAAGACTATATCGAAACCGCCGCCAAAATCATGCGGGATAAAAAAGTTAGCGGGCTGCCCGTGGTTCAAAACGGCAAATTAGCAGGCATCATTACCGAAACCGATATTTTTGGAGCCTTAATAGATATCTTAGGCGTACACACGCCTCATACCCGCATAGATTTCATTGCCAAAGACCGCCCCGGCAGCCTGGCCGAAATTACCGGGCTGATAGGTGCGCGGGGCATTAACATATCCAATATTGTGGTTTATTTTGATGAAAAACTGGAGAAATATAAGGTTATCCTGCGGATGGAAACACTTGATTACCAGCCAGTTATTGATGATATGATTAGCAAAGGTTATGAAATAGATTCGGTATTGACCCAGGATGGCAGCGTTTAAACCAACACCGTCAGCAACCAGATCACAGAAACCTGGCCGCTTGGCGGAGAGCTATTTGACATTTTACGACAGCGGTTATATACTCATTAGTGCGGCTGCATAAGCCCGCAGACATACGGAGGCGGATCGGTCCTGGTGGGCCGCCTGGACTTCAAATCCAGTCTGCGCCGTGGTGGTCCCACGGTGGGTGTGTTCGATTCGCACACGCCTCCGCCAAATGAAGACAGATTTGCCGGCTTTCCAGGAGATGGATTGCCGGCTTGATTTAAGTATAGGAAAAGCGGGGGAAGATTGCTTCGCTGTGCTCGCAATGACACAATAAAAGGTTACCTTCGGGAATAACCTTACTGTCATTGCGAGGAGCGCAGCGACGCGGCAATCTAATAAGACTAATTTCCTACGCTGCCGTAGTTTTTAGCAAATATAGCAATATCCAATAAATCGATCCTGGCGTCACCGTTCAGATCCCCTGCTTTCATAGATAGCGGCGGAGCACTGACCGCGCTTGTGGATACCGTAATACCGCTGCAAGTCGATCTCAGGAAGCCTTTATGGGTTACTACCACCTGGTAAGTTCCGGGCGGCACGTTGGCAAACTGGTAGTTCCCGCTGGCATCAGTGAAGACCTGCATGGCGGCGGCGCCCGTCGATGAGTTCACCAGGGACACATTGACACCGGAGTCATAACCGTTTTCCAGCTGAACCAGTCCGGATACTGATATACCGTTGTTTACGACCGGGGCCGTCAAGTAAACCTGACCGGCAGTAACCCTCGCGGCAGCCGTTGCGCCCGGGAACAACATTGGCATGGCGGTTTCTACAACACCTTGACCGCATATATCCATTCTGAGCGGACCTACCGGCACGTTTTGATCTACAGTAACTTTAATATTGCTGAAGGTTATGGTACTGGGCTGAGTACTGGAGTACTGGAGCGCAATCGAGTAACCCCAGCGTCCAGCGTTATAATATCTAGATATAGATGAAGGATTAATAACTAAATCACCGGCGGTTACCTGAACCGTAGGGAATGAAGGGGTCACACCCGATGGAAACTGTATTAAAAGGGTATTAGAAGCAGTTGACATCGAAATGGCCCCCGGCATATTCTCGGTAATCGTAATGTTGGGCAGAGCTTGGTCCTGTATCCCGCATATTATTGTGGAAGGTTCAAAACCTGGTTCCAGGGCGGCCGTTACCGGAGCGATAACGGCGGCTGCCTTAACCACACCGGAGGCGCCGGCGCTGCCGCTGACGGTGATATTCAAATCGCCTCTAAAATCAGCTGATAAATCAATCGTACCCCTTCTGAAAATAAAAGCCGAAGCAGAGGTCGAGGGACAAGCAACCACAGCCTGGTATATATTGGGGTGATTACTCATAATAACTCCATTTGGCAATAAGGCATTGCCGCTTGATGTATAAATTGAAGGCACGGTATTCCAGTAAGCCCCTTCCGGCAAAATGAAATTTATGGTTCCGCCGGCTGCTAACTGTCCGGCGCTGTCCTCATTGATGGTAATATCCCCTATAGTCTGGTTCATTTTCCCGGCCATGATGGTGGGATAACTGCTGGATGTTGCATGAATGGCAGGATTGACTACATTTACCGGGGCGGTATAAGCGCCCACCTTCAATGTGGTTACAGAAACGTTGGAAACGCCGCCCACCTGGCAGATAACATCACCCGATAGAGCCGCTAACTGGTCTGTCACTAATATATCTGCCGTCACATTAACCGTGTTAGCGTTTGAGGAAGGAAAATCAGGAGTAAATGCCATAGTTCGTCCGTAATTCAACACCGTACATGAAACGGTCTGCGCGTCATAAACACTGTTAGCGACTGCAGTTCCCCACCCAAAACCGTTGGGAAGCGTCAAGGTCACACCTGGGGTGTTTGGAAGCAGGGAACCGGCTTCGCCTTCTGTTAATGTAATATTCACCGGGCCGCCGCCAATCGAAAATGATGCGGGACAGGGACAGCTAACATCCACTATATTACCGCTCGGAGGGGCACTGCCGCCACCCGAACCTGAACCATCATCAAATGCCATTGCTGGCGCCGCAAAAACGAGCAGGGCCACAAAAATTAAACCGATTAATAATTGCTTTTTCTTCACTATTAAGACCTCCCCAGTAGATTAAAAAGTAATACTTGAATTAACCGCGTTAACACTGGTGTAATTAAGCTGGCTGTCGCATAACCGGGCATTGGCAAAACTCAGTAAGCTGGTGCCCGGAGATAGTACACGGAAACTTATTGAGCCCAGGGTGACCTCCCCGCTAAGACCCGCTGAGTTCCCCTGGCGGGTCAAGACCAGGGTGACGGTGCCGTTGGCGTTATCCGCGGAGGAAACGGCCACAATGGGAAACTGGCTGGTATTGGCGGCAACGCTCAATGCTTCCAGTTTGTTCTTGTCAAATGAGATAGTCACATCGGCTCCGTACAGGTCGCTGGTATAAGACGCTTTAACCGGAATACTGAACTGGCTGCCAGACACACCGGAGGTATCCAGCCATATCCGGTTGGTTCCGCTGCCCCCCGTAACACTCGCGGAAACATTAACCGAAGTGTTAATAAGGACAGGGGTTAGCGTTGAAGGAGTGCTGTTACAAAGGCTGCCTTCCAAAAAGGTGAGATTGCTCATCCCGTTACCAATAACCCTGAAGGTTATGGTGCCGGCTTGGACATTGCCGCTGGCTCCGGCCGTGCTGCCTTGCTTGCTGGCAATCAGGCGAACGGTGCCGGCGCTGTTATCCGCATCGTTGGCGATAACCAGCGGAAAGGCGGAAGTATTGGCCTGCACGGATACCGCTTGCAGGTACTGGTTATTAAAAGATATTTTAAAGCTGACAGCATATATATCAGCAGCATTGTACAGTACAACCGGCAGAGAGAAGATGCTCCCGGTGACAGTACTGGTATCTATGGTCATAGTATTAGCTTGATATGAGGCGGCGCCGCCGCCGCCGCCACCGCCGGCTGGCGCTGTAACGGCAGGCGGGGTGACAACCGGTGTATTAGGGACAGAGTTCATTAAGGTTGCTACTGGAACACCGGTGGCTTGCGACAGCGACTGCACAACGACATGCACAACATTTACTGTTGTTGCCTGCTGCGGCTGATTAACATTATTCTGCTGAACTGGTGTTACCGGCTGGTCGACTGGTATCTCGGGTGACTGGATGGCCGGGGCCAGTGAAGGCGGCAGGTTGTTCTGTATTTCCTGAGCGCGTTCGATTACCCAGTTTGCCACAACCGCCCAGGCCTGTTGCTCAGCCTGGGAAAACGCGGCTGGAGCTGCGGGTGGCGCGCCGCTGGCCGCTACCACGGTTGACTGACCGGTGCTTACGGGTACGGTTTGGCCGCCGGAGATAACCTCAGCGTTGCCGATAATTACGGATGTGCTGCTCTCTCCGCTGGGAGAGACGAAGTTTCCCCAGAAAGTACCCCGGATGGCGGCCACCCCCCAGGGCATATCGACCTTTACCCTAACCTTTTTAGTCTCGGCGGTCTTATACCAGGGCGGGGACTGGTCATTAGCAGCCAGGAGCATAAGCCCCCCATCCTTTAAAGCGGTCAATTTCCTGAAATTTTCGATTATACGGCCGGTTTTCTTTTGGTTGCTTCCCGGCTGAGTTTCCGCATCGTATTTGCTGGCCAGTGCGCCGAAAATTCTGCCCTTCTTCAGGCTGATTTCCAGCTGGTCAACAGCCACGCCGGATGAGCCATCTTTTCTCATATAATTAAAGCCAATCGCCTTATCGATCCGGATTTCCGTATTGGCCTCCAATTGGATACCGCTGCCATCGTCAAAAGTAATCTCGGCTTGACTGTTGTCGCCTGTATTAATTTTAACCCCTGCTTGTACCCGGGTCTCACCTGTGACTTTATTGGCAATTCCGCTGCTGCCGGTGATAATCGCTTCCCCTTTTTTAACTACCAGTTTGCCGGAAAGAGCGGTGTTGCGCAAGGCAGGGCTAACGGTATACATGAAACCAAGACTGCGGGCCATGTCGCCGCGGCGAAATTCCCGGTCGGGGTTAAAGAGTTTATCGGGGGACAGTGTTACCAGGCCCGCGTCAACAGCCGTCACTACCTGACGGTAGGCCCAGTGATTCTGGTTTACGTCGCCGATGGTCATCTTTTCGTCAGAAAGGGCTCCTCCGGATAGGTTCATCAAAAGGGTTACGGCTTCGGCTCTGGTAAGAATGCCCTCAGGTTTGAATGTACCGCCGGGATAGCCTTTGAGCAGCCCGTTTTTAGCCGCGGCCTCTATAGCACCAAAGGCCCAGTAATCAGCGGGCACATCACTAAAGGCCGGGGTTTTGGCCTTAATCTCCGGTAATCCTTTGACTACAGCCAGTATTTTGGCGGTCTGGGCACGGGTTATATTCTCAGCCGGACGGAAACTGCCGTCGGGGAACCCTTTAAATATGCCTTTTTCAGCCATATACCTGACAGAAGGATAAAGCGGGCTTTCCGAAGCAACATCGCTAAAAGAGATTTTATGATTTGGCATAGTCTTATCGTCAGCGCCTGGAATAACTGATGCTGCCTGTACAGGAATAATACCGGCTAATAAAATCGTAATTAACAAGCTGGATAGAAGTATTGTCTTAATATGTTTCCTACGGTAGACAAACATGAAATATCACACCTATCAAAATATTATGTCTATCAAATCCCATACTTCCTTAGCGCGTTCACGAATATTTATTAAACATAACCCAACCCCCCATTACAGCGGAAATAGAATAGTAGTCAGCAGGTACATGCCAAAACGGCTTGGCAAGCCGCTGAAACTTTCTGACAAACCTCCCGTGGCTGCAGGCCGCAAACCATATACGAAAATAGTCACATACGGGATGGGGTACAAGATAAGACCCTGGGAATTTGTGGCTGTTTCCTCATAAATTCCGATTAATATTTCTATATTTTTTTAATAAATCCTTTTCTCTTGTGAAATATCCATAATGAGACAATAATGCAACCGGCGGTTCAGCACAGGAATTTAGGTCCAACCGCGGCGGTTCTAAGGCGGGTGTTTTCAATTCGCACATGTCTTAGCCAAATAAAGAATACTAAACGCCTGCGACCAATCGGACAGGTTTAAAATACGGCGGATGGCGAGGAACAGCTTTACTGATGTGTGCAGAAGAAGTGATAATCGGATTGCGAATGCCAGCACATCGGGAAAAATTACTCTGGTATGATATTAACGTATTGCGTTACATAATTCCTTGAGGAGCGCCCGGGTTTCCGCAGTAGCGATGCCGGTTACCTCCAGCATTTGAGCAGCTTGAAACTCTGCCACCGCGTCTCTGGTTTGTGGGTCGTACACTTTGCCTGCCGGGCATTTATAGCCCAGGGCGATAAGCTGGTGCTTCATTTCCAGGACATCATCACCGCTGAAACCTTCCTTCAAAAAGGATATTTCAAAGGATTGAGCCATGGACTTCAAATGCTGCAATCTGGCCTCAATATTCTTCGCCGTGATTCTATATTCCCCCGTCTGCAGCCCGTCACATATCAAATCTCCGCCCGGGGGCGCGTAATGCACCCGGTCCTTATAATTATCCAGGTTGTCGACAAAGCCTTCCAGGTCGCTGAACATATGGATCTCAACGTTGTTATATCGCAAAAGGGTCAGCATGATATCTTTATGGATGGCTAAATAATCATCGACCGTACCCTCGCGGCAGAGGTCATAGGTATTCAAAATGCTGATACAGGGGATAAAAAACACGAATCTGATGTCAGGATTATCTTCCAGGAAGGGTATGATATGCTCTGCAACCGTTTTCTTGGCTTTAGTGCGGTAGTCAGCCACAGAACCCTTGTCAGCCACCTGGTTATGACGGACATAGAGACTGCGGGCAACGGCCAGGGTGCTGTATTTACTGGTGCTCTGGCTTCGGTCAACCTCAAACACCGGTATCGCGGATGTCTTATCCCGCTTCGCATCGCTGCCGGGCTTAAATTGCTCCCCTAACCGGCGCAATAGTATATATGCGCTCATTGATGTTACGTCTTTATTCAGGACATATTTAACATCATCAAAGGGGTTAGAGTTATAGAGATACAAGGGGATGTCGCCTTCATACTCCATATGCAGATGGGGGAAGTTCAGCTCGTAATAGATGGTCTGCAGATGGTTTCGCTGCAGAGATTCCCGCAGGAACAGGCTGTAGATATTGGGCCGACCCGCAGATTTATTCAGCGCGATAACCTTGCGTCCGGATTGTTGGCTAAGCTTATGACTGGAAATAAAGTTCGACAATGACGAACCGACCAGCACCGCCTTGGCGGGAGTGTTTTTGGCTCGGCCGATAAGCCAGTACATGGCGTATTCCTGGGTATATTTATAGTAAGGCTCCATTCCGGTCAAGGGTGAGTGATACTGCATAAACGGATCAACCATAATATTCAGCGCCATTAATACCAGCAGGCATACAGCTGCCGCCCCCAGGACAAAAGTGACCCATTTCTGCTTGTTCAAAACACCACACCCCCTAAAATGCCTGATAAATGAAGGATGTAATCGACGACATAGATAGTATGGAACACACCAGAAGAACCGCGGTTAACATGCCATTGAGCAACGTGGGTTTAAACTCGATCTCATGCAGGTTCTTAAACAAAAGGAGGATGATAAAGGTGAACGCCAAAAACAACAGCATATCAAGCCCAATGGCCCATGAACCGGAGGGAGCCGAATAAAACAACCGTTTTAGCCAGGTGATTACCGGCAGCTCAAAACATTTCAGCAAGCTATGCGAAACGGCCAGGGATTTTAACTCCGCCATCTTTTTAATCAGAACAAAACCCTGGGTGATAGTATCCGCCCGGAAAAACACCCAGGCAAGGTTGACAAATAAAAAGGTTATAAACCATTGCAAAACCGTATGCAGCTTATTCCAGGCGGGGGCAAACCTTCTGTGCAAGACACTGGCCAGGCCATGCAGGAATCCCCACAGCACAAAGGTCCAGTTGGCTCCGTGCCATAAGCCGCTGATCAGGAAAACGATCATGATATTTGCATAGGTACGAAAGGGCCCCTGGCGGTTGCCGCCCAGAGGGATATAGACATATTTGGTTAGGAACCGGGTTAAGGTAATATGCCATCTTTTCCAGAAATCCTGGATGGACCGGGCTTTATACGGCGAATTAAAGTTGATCGGCAGCTTGATGTTGAACATTAATCCGATACCTATCGCCATATCAGTATAACTGCTGAAGTCAAAATAAATCTGTAAGGTATAGGACAGCATCACAATAAACGCATCCAGAGAAGTCAACGTACTAACCGATCCATAGCCCCAGGTCACCGCCTGGGCAAAAACATCGGCAATAAAGATCTTTTTAGCCAGGCCGATGGTAAACATCAAGATACCATATGCAAAATTATCGTAATTTATACTGTGATTTTTTCTTTCGTTAAGCTGGGGGATGATTTCGTGATGCAAAACGATAGGCCCGGCGATTAAGCGCGGGAAAAAGGCCGCAAAAACGGCATAGTCGAGAAAACTGTAACCCTCGGTTTCCCCCCGGTATGAATCAACCGCGTAAGCTATCTGCTGAAAGGTCAGGAAGCTGATACCCAATGGCAGGATAATGTTTTTCATGGCCAAAGAAGATCGCAACAGCACATTTATATTTTCGATAAAAAAATTGTAGTATTTAAAATAAAACAGTATCAGCAGGTTTAAAGCAATGACAATAAAGAGCAGCCGCTTTTTTGGGGAACGGTTCGCCCGGAGTCCAGCAGCAGCCTGGAAAAAAGTAGTTCAGGAATATGCTGGCGCCAATGATATAGAGATAACTGAGGTTTAAATACGAATAAAAAACCAGGGACATAACCAGGAGCAGGGCTTTGGCCAGCGGAGTCCATCCCCGTTTATTTAACTGATAATAAGCGGTTAATGTGAATGGCAAAAACGCCAGGATAAAAATATACGAGTTGAACTGCAATTTTATACCCTCTGCCAAGTGATAATTGTCGCATCCTCGACTATAATAGCACATGAATGAGTGTGAAGGGGCGTTTAATTGATCGGCAGGGTTCTTTTTTGCTGAATAAACCTACGCGGCGTATTGCTCTCCGCCCTATTCCTATAAATAGAAGACCATTAAATAAATCGTGGAAATGACTATCGAGACCAGCATTAAAGGGAAGGCTATTTTCATATAGCCCAAAAAAGACATGGGATAGCCTTCCCGGGCCGCAATTCCCGAAACAATAACATTGGCCGAAGCCCTATAAGGGTGCCGTTGCCGCCCAGACACGCTCCCAGAGAAAGCGCCCACCATAGAGGCAGTATATTCATGTGGCCAATAGTACCCATCTCTTTTATCAAGGGGATAAAGGTGGCCACAAAGGGTATGTTGTCGATAAAAGCCGAGGCAATGGCGGAAAGCCATAGAATCAGCAAAGTAGAAGCCTTTAAATTACCATTGGTTACTGCAACCGCGGCCCGGGCCAGATCCTCAATGATTCCCACCTTTTCCAGAGCTCCCACCAGGATAAACAGGCCGATAAAGAAGAACAAGGTGGCCCATTCTACGCCTTGCAAAACATCTTCCGGATCTTCGCGGGTTATAAGCAGTAGAAAGGCGGCCCCGGTAAGCGCTATCGCGGCCGGTTCCAGACGGAGAGCGGAATGGCTTACAAAACCCAATATTACAAGACCTAAAAGCAGCAGGGACTTATTCATAAGCGGGCGGTCCTTTATAGCGTCTTCCGGGTTCATATCCATGAGCATGGCCTTATTTTCATCGCTGGTCTGCAGCTGTTGGCCGTAAATCAGCTTTAACAAGAAAATCGTAACTATAAATATCACGATTACTGCCGGGGTTAGGTTGCAGATGAAATCCATAAAGCTCAGATTGGCGGCACTGGCGATCATAATATTGGGGGGATCGCCGATCAAGGTCGCGGTTCCGCCAATATTTGAGGCCATTATTTCCGCGATAAACACAGGAATGGCGTTAATCTCCAAAGCGTCGCATATGGAAATGGTAACCGGGACAATCAGCAGAACGGTGGTAACATTGTCAAGGAAAGCCGAGGCAATTGCGGTTACGATGCCGAGGGCTATCATGGTTTTAACCGGGTCGCCGCCAGTTTTATGGGCGGCCTTGATGGCCGTGTATTCAAAAACACCGCTTTTGCGGGTGATGCCGATGATGATCATCATTCCTGTCAAAAGGCCGATGGTATCAAAATCAACTTTCCCTATGGCTTCGCTAAAGTCCAGGATACCCAGCACCACCATAAGGGTTGCCCCCGCCAGGGCTATAACCGTACGATGAATTTTTTCGGAAATGATTACTGCGTAGACTAATAAAAAGAGTACGGCTGAAAACCAGACCTGCCAATTCATTGCTTCATCCCCGCGCGTAAAAGTAAAAACATAGACAGCCCTTTTGTAGATTAACCCGTTGACAAAAGACTCATTCTGAATTATATAGCAAACCTGTCCAAGATGGGTAATTTTCTTAAAGAGTTATCATCTCAACGCTGGCACTTAATATTATGTACGGTAACTTATGGCGCGCCTAACGCGAGTTATCACGCCTTGCCTTCCTAGCCTGGCAAGGTGTATAGCTCTTTAATTAAGCCCTAAAATCAAGGCATAAAAAACCGGGGTCATTTAAGACCCCGGTTTTAATGCTTGAGTTTATTCTTTATTAAAGGTTACTTCTCCGCTGGTAAGATGGTATTTTGCACCTACGATCTTCAAATGGCCTTCCTTGACCAGTTCTTCGACTACAGGGCTCTTTTCGATTTCAGCAATAGTTGCCAGGATATTCTCGTCAGCGGCCTTTTCATACAGGGCATCTCCTTTGGCTCCGGCAGCCTTGGCTTTATCCGCCGAGGGCTTAATTTTTTCTACGATGGCTCCGATGCTGCCGGGAGCTTCGCCGCCGTCAACCGTAGCTTTGACCGCGCCGCATTTTTCATGACCCAGAACTACCAGAAGCGGGGTTTTCAGGTGTTCTACCCCGTATTCAATACTGCCCAGGGCCACCGGATCAACGACATTGCCGGCCACGCGTACCACAAAAATATCGCCTAAACCCTGGTCAAATATGTATTCCGCCGGGACGCGGGAGTCCGAACAGGTCAAAACCACCGCAAAAGGCTTTTGCCCTTTGGCAGCCAGAAGGCCGCGTTTCTCGCTCCCCAGGTCCTGCTTCATTACCTGGCCGGATACATAACGCTGGTTGCCTTCTTCCAGCAGCTTGAGGGCATCTTCAGCAGAAGCAACTGTCTCCGCCCGGGTGTATACCTTTTCCTTTTCAACTACAGGGGTTTTAGCCGAATTCGGTTCGCTTTTTTGAGTGTTGCAGCCCGCTGCCGCAACCATGGACAAAACGAGAACCAGCACTAGAAGATAAAGACTTGATCTGCTTCTTTTTCTCAATTCCGACACCTCCAAAAAATTTTTATGGCTGCTTAAATTCTATAAAAATTAACCAATTCCTTCTTTACCCAAAAGGTTATTCCAATTAGGCCCTAACCTTCCTTTGGCAATCCAGACCCCCGCCTGGCAAAATGGTCTAATTTGCGCCATTAACGAATAGAAATAAATTCAGTACAAGCTATTATGGAGGGGTTATATGCTGGTCATAAACGTGCGTAAATACGGGTATTTAATAGGGCTTATTACCATATTCCTGGTATCCATACCCATACTCAACTGGATAAATAACGATCAACCGACTGATAAAACACGCCCTGCAACACCAGCCGAAACGGTCCTGAAAGGAGAATATCTGCCGTGGGAAGAGGTCAACCGGCTGTTTCCCAAGTTCGCTTACGGTGCGGTAATTGATTTTGAGAAAAAAGAAAAATTTGCGGTGCAGCGCCGGGGCGGGACCTATCATGCCGATGTACAGCCCCTGACCGCCCGCGATACAAAAATAATGAAAGATATCTTTGACGGAAAATGGACCTGGAAAAGACGGGCGGTAATTGTAGAACTTGAGGATGGACGCAAGATCGCGGCTTCTATGAATGGCATGCCGCACGGCCAGGGGGCCATAAGGGGCAATAAATTCAACGGTCATTTCTGCATTCATTTTCGGGACAGTAAAACCCATATAGCGGGCAAAGTGGACACTGCCCATCAACTGATGATATGGAAGGCGGCCGGACTGCTTGAAGCCAAGCGAAAAGAACTGAAGGCCGGGGAAAGTCTGAAGGTTTTCATCGCGGCGGTGGATCAGGGAGAGAAGAACCTGGTTTTAAACATGCTGGAGGGAGAGGGAAAAAACGAACTGGCGAACAGGCTTCAGACCCTGGATTATATAAAGCTCGTCAATATCACGGCAAACGGCGCCAACCAGTATAGAGCGGAAGTGAGGTTCAGCTTTGATAAAAACGCCTGCTCAATACTCCAGGTGTTTACAAATTAAGATGATAAAATGCGACCAGGGTTGGCTGGTACCCACAACAGCAATACAAGCCTTGCTGGACGGGAAGAGCCGGGTAAAAACAGAGACCGCATTAAAATTCTATGAAGATGAGGAGAATTAAAATTTCCGGCGGAAACTTAAGGCAGACCGCTCTGGTACGACTGCTGAGCCACCAAAAGCAGACGGGAAGCGGTTTTGGTTCGCAGCTGGTTTACATCCAGGTCATTGATCCGAATCCGTTCCAGCCCGTCGGCATCCTTAAAAACCTGGTAAAGCTTGAAAGCCTCAGCGGGATTTGCTATTGCGTATGAAGTCAACAAGCCCCTGGCCTCCGCATCGCTTACGCAGTGATTTTCCATAATAAAACGCAAGGTCTCCAGGGATTCCTGATCGGTATAAGGACATATGCCCAGAAGCTGCATTTTTTTAAAGCTTTCCCGCCCGTGCTCTGGATCGAAATTATCATTGGAACGGCCGATATCGTGAAAAAGAGCCGCCTGGCAGATAATTTCCCGTTCGCTGTTGTTCAGGGATTCGTAATGGGACAGAATAAGGCATAGCAGCAGCACCCGCCGGGTATGGCCGAGGCCGTGTATGCCATGGGGGCGGTGAAAGTATTCGGCCTGTAAACGGTCGGCATAATAGGCAAAGGAGGTAAAAACGCCGGCCTGTTTTAATTCCGGTTCAATATCTTCGAATTTTACAAGTTCCACGGGGTTAATCTCCTGTACGTCGCCTGGGTAAGCGATGATTTCTTTTTCCCGGCGGTCTTTTATATAAGCCACCACCTTGTCAAGCGGAAGATAGCCCTTTAGTACCCGGCCCTGCCAGCGCCAGGCATATAATACGGCAATGTTGATATCCGTACTCCAGGAAGTAGCTGATTCTATGCTGGCGTGAACCGGCTCCCCCCGGTAAACCGTGATGCGCCCCAGGTCATCCACCGGCGAAAGGGTTAGAGGCTCAGGGCGCAGCCCCTTAATATCAGCGATGAACTTGGGGTTGATATCCTCTAATTTATAAGCGCAGCGTGAAAATATATACCAAAAAATCTGATATCTTTCTTCAGGGGGAATCTCCGTATAAAGGTCAAGGTAAGCCTTTAATGCCAGCTCGGGTTTGATAAGTTTAAAAAGATTTTTAAAATCGCGCTGCTGCAAACAATAGTCCAGACGGGCTTTTTCAAAACGAATCAGCTGCGGAATCTGCAAGGTATCCAGGGTATTAATATTAAAGGCAGGAAAGTCCAGCATAAGCAGATCACGGTAATATATATAACTGGCCCAGGGCTGATAACGATGAAAATAGAAATCAGATAAATTCAGGTTTTCGTTTTCCAGATAGGCCCTGCATTCCTCGAAACGAAACGTTTCCGGGCGAAATTTCATTAAGGCCAGGTCATTTACGGAATTTATAATATTCAAGATATTTTTAGTTCGGTTGTTAAGCACTTCTTCGAGTTTCAAGCGGGGGTCTTCCTTTCGCCGCATTGTGTCAGTCAGGCCTGGAACGGCTGGTTATCTGTTAATCTGAATCACTGCTCCGGGTAGCGATGTTGAAACCTTTCTTTTTCCCTAAAAAACGGCCTATGGCCAGCATAATAATAATAGCGCATATAATCAGCAGGGTAAGTCTTGTATCCTTCATGCCGAAAAGGCTTACTCCCAGACCGGTATATAAGACCGCTGTGGGCATCTTGCCGAGGGTTATCGAAACCAAAAAATTGCGAAACGATATGCCGCTTAACCCTGCCGCCGCATTCACTACCGGGGAAGGAACCAGGGGAATGCACAGCGCCACCGCAATAGTCCAAAAAGCGGTTTCTGGTTTGATGTCTTTCAAATCATAATGAAAGCGGTCTTTAATCTTTTGCCGGGCCCAGTCAGCTCCAGCTGCTTTGCATATCCAGAAGCAAATGCATGACCCGGCTACGGCCCCGGCCCAGGATAAAAGCAGTCCGCCTTTAAAACCTAATAAGGCCCCGGCTAGAGCTGCCAGCACTATATAAGGGAAAACAGGCAAGACGGCTTGGATTACTAATCCTATAAAAAGCACTGCCGGAGCAAACATGCCCAAAGATCTTAAATCATAGCCAAGGTTAACCAGATGGGCGTGATTAAGGCTGTTTATAAACTCCATAAGTTCCTCCTGATCTTAAATCAAACATATCAAGGCCGTGCAGGGTTGTCAAGAAAGGCCTGGAAACATCATAAAAACTTGGCCTGCTGAAGGACTGTGTTATAATAAGGATTATTCAGGTATTCAAGGTGAATTCATGCAGTTTAACGCGCTGGATTATATTATAGCAGCATTGGTTCTGCTGGCCTTGATCAGGGGGCTTAGGCAGGGTCTGCTGGGAGTTTTGAGCGGAATCGCAGGCATTATTGCGGGCTTCATTCTGGCCGGGATTTTTTCTCATGACCTGGCGGCCTGGTTAGACAGCGGCCTGGGGATTACAAAACTGCTTTCCGCCCGGCTGGAGGATGCCCTGCCATTAGCGGCGCTGGCGCCCGAACCGGTGTCAAAGCTGCCGGGTTTAAGCAACCTTTGCCAGGAGGCCGCAACCTTCCTGGCAGGCAATATACTGGAGATAGTATCCTTTTTACTCTTAATTATTATCGGCAGCCTGGCGGTTAAGTGGATCGCCGGGGGGTTAAGCCAGCTGGTTTCCGGGACGCTTTTTTCACATTTTAATCGAGTTCTGGGGGGGGTTCTGGAAGCGGTCAAAGTGGTTTTTATTATGGTTATTTTACTGGGCCTGATTGCGCCTTCCCTGGAATTGGGAGAAAGCATGGGCTTGCCGGCCGCAAAAAGCATGTGCGGGTATATTGATCATTCGGTTATATGCGGAATCTGCAAAGATATTTTTGTATGGGGCAAAGACTGGATGAGTCTTGATGCATAGCTTTTTTCGCCGTTCAGGAAAAATGAAGGTAAAGATATTAAGGAGGTAATTTGTTTTGGCTGACAATAAGGAAGATCTAAAACGTAATGCGTGGCGTCGCCTGGATAAACGGGACATGAAGAAAGCGGAACAGATCAGCCAGGGCTACCTGGATTTTCTGAGCCGGGCCAAAACTGAACGCGAAGCTGTCGATTATATTCTGGATATCGCGCGTCAGCGCGGCTTTGAAGAATTAGAGAGCATCAAATCTTTAAAGCCGGGGCAAAAAATCATTTTTAAGGATAAAGGAAAGGTTTGCGCTCTGGTGGTCATAGGCAGTGAACCGCTGGAAAAAGGCTTTAATCTGGTGGCGTCACATATTGACAGCCCCCGTTTGGATCTCAAAGCCCACCCTGTCTATGAAGCTGACGGACAGGTTTTGCTTAAAACCCACTATTACGGCGGGATCAAGAAGTACCAGTGGCTGGCTATTCCCCTGGCCCTGCATGGGGTAGTCGTAAAACCTGATGGGCAGATCATTAAGATAAATATAGGGGAGAAGGCGGATGATCCGGTCTTTACCATCTCTGACCTCCTGCCCCATTTAGCGGCTGAACAAATGGAAAAGAAAATGTCTGAGGCCATCAAAGGCGAGGGACTTAATGTACTGGCTGGCAGCCGCCCCGGCAGCGAAGAACGGGAACCGTTCAAGAATTATATCCTGAATATACTGCAAGAAAAATACGGCATAGCGAAGATGATTTTACCAGCGCGGAGTTGGAGCTGGTTCCGGCGGGAATGGCCAGGGAAGTAGGCTTGGACCGCAGCATGATAGCGCTTATGGCCAGGATGACCGGGTATGTGCGTATGCTTCACTGCAGGCGGTATTGGAAGCAGATAAACCCCAGCGCACGGCGGTCTGCCTGTTTATTGACAAGGAGGAAATCGGCAGCGTAGGCAATACCGGCTTGCAATCATTGATACTAGAAAACCTGACGGCTGAACTTTTGCATAAAGCGGGGAAAAACGATTATTACAGCCTGCGGCAGTGCCTGGCTCTCTCCTATGCTCTGTCAGCGGATGTCAATTCAGCGGTTGATCCTAATTACCCGGATGTTTTTGAGAAGATGAACAATAGTTTTATGGGTAATGGCATTGTGGTAACCAAATATACCGGCGCCCGGGGCAAATCCGGGTCAAATGACGCCAACCCCGAATTTTTAGCGCGTATACGACAGATGCTGGATAAAAACGCGGTTGCCTGGCAAACGGGCGAACTGGGAAAAGTGGACATAGGCGGAGGGGGAACCGTAGCCCAGTACATTGCGCGCTATGGTATGGAAGTAATCGATTGCGGCGTGGCCGTACTGGGGATGCATTCGCCGTTTGAAGTAGTCAGCAAGGCTGATGTGTATATGGCTTGCCGCGCTTACTATGCTTTTATGCAGTCTTTTGGCCAAGAACACACCCCGCCGCAAAAAGAAGCTCATAGTGCGCCTCGGCGCAGGAGCCCCAGGAAATAGACAGCCACAGATATACACAGATTTAGCCGCAGATGCACACATCTGTGTTAATCTGTGTTGAATCGAACCCCGAACCTGTTCTCCATTCTAAGGAGGTGATCGGGATGATGCGTTTGACGCAGATGGTTCGCGCCGCCGGTTGAGCGGCCAAGATAGGACCGGGGGTCCTGGATAATATACTGGCGGGTTTAAAGATACCGGGGCATCCTGATCTCCTGGTAGGCTTTGAAACCCGTGACGATGCCGGAGTATACAAACTAAACGAAGATACCGCCCTGATTCAGACCCTTGATTTTTTTACTCCTATGGTTGACGATCCTTATGATTTCGGGCAGATTGCGGCTGCCAATGCTTTAAATGATGTTTACGCCATGGGGGGGCGGCCCTTGCTGGCTATGAATATCGTCTGTTTCCCCGAATGCGGAGAACTGGAGCTGTTAAAGGAAATACTGGCGGGAGGGCTGGCCAAGATTAAAGAAGCCGGAGCCTTGCTGGTTGGCGGGCACAGCGTGGACGACAATGAACCCAAATACGGGCTGGCGGTAACCGGGCTGGTAAAACCTTCGCGCCTGATCGGAAACGGAGGAGCCCGCAGCGGCGATATGCTGTTTCTGACCAAACCACTGGGCAGCGGCATCATAACCACTGCCATGAAAGCGGAAATGGCTTCCGGTGAAGCCAGCCGCGACGCTATCCAGTGGATGAGCACTCTCAATCGCGCCGCATGTGAAGCCATGCAGGAAGTCGGCGCTCATGCCGCCACCGATGTAACCGGATTTGGCCTGGCAGGCCACCTGTTGGAAATGGCCGCCAGCAGCCAGGTGCAAATAGAGGTATTTGCTGACAAATTGCAGTTCATGCGCGAAGCCCGCGATTACGCAGGAATGGGATTGATACCTGGCGGAGCTTACCGCAACCGGGATTATATGCAAGACCGGGTGGAATATCAGGGCAAGATTGACCCGACCGTAATTGATCTCATCTTTTCCCCGGAAACATCCGGCGGCATGGTCATAGCCATCGCTGAGGAAAGGGCTGATTTATTCAAACAGGCATTGCGGGAACGAAATTGCCCGGTTAATATTATCGGCCGGGTCAGGGAGAACCAATCCCATAAAATAACGATAAGCGGATAAGCCTGACTTTACGGGGAGAGAGAAATTTGGAACGCAAAGAATTTAAGCTGGGCGACATTGTGCGTATGAAAAAACAGCACCCCTGCGGCAGTTATAATTGGGAAGTTGTCCGTATGGGCGCAGATATCAAGATCAAATGCCAGGGCTGCCAGCGCCTGGTCATGCTTCCGCGCCTGCAGTTTGAAAAACGGATGGTTCGGGTGGAAAAGTCTGCAGAATAACTATTTTACTGAGGTCTGCATATACTTAATACAGGAATGTATCTGGATAGAAGATAGTTTGTCCGGATCAGGCATTAAAGGGGTGGGATGACGTGAAGCTTAAGCTGGTTTCTTCTGTCGGCTTTAATCCCGGAGACCTGGTAACGGTAAAAAACATGCCCAGGGAAGAACATTTCTGCATAATCGCGATTAAGAAGGGAGAGAACGGAGAGCCTATGGCCCTGCTGAAGGCTTTATTCAATGATACCTATATTATAGAAAAACCGGTCGCTGACCTTGTTAGTTTGCTGGTTAAGGGCAGACTCTGACAACATCAGCATAGTCCATCGCCTGAAAACCGACCCTTAACATAGCACGCCAGATTATCTCCAAAAAACAGCCAGCCTATTATTACACTCAAAAGGAAAACATGCTATAATACAACAGAATTTAACTATGAGGGGCTTTTGGCCGTGGATTCCCTGGTTTTTATTGTGCCAGTCTATCCTTACAGGAGGCGCTTTTCCAGTGAGTATTAATAATAATATGCTTAATGAGTCAATAGGTATATATATCTCCCCTGACAATATGAAGGTTTGGCTGCGCACCAGGCCAGGGGAAAGCCATACCGCCTCGGAAATTTTGGCGGCATTAGAAGCCCAGGGGATAGTGCATGGCATAAACCATTACAGAATTGAGGAGCTTTGCACGCGCGGCGAGGTTATTAATGAAATGATTGCTGAAGGGACTCCTCCTACACCCGGCGAAGACGGTCAGATTAGAACTATATATGAAAAACCGGATCTTCATCCGCAAATTAATGAAAATGGACAGGCCGATTTTTATAATTTGGGGGGCATTATACAGGTCAAAGAAGGCGAACTGCTGGCGGTCAGGAAACCGGCTACTCCCGGACTGCCGGGGTTAAACGTAAAAGGCGATCTGTTAGACCCTGTACCCGGGAAGAATGTGGAATTCTCCGTCGGCAAGGGCGTGGTGATAGAAGGCGATACTGTCAGGGCAAAATACCAGGGAGCATTGTCCTGGCAAGGGTCCCGGATAGGAGTGACCCGCTTATACATAGTGGACAGCGATGTTGATTTTTCAGTGGGAAACATTAATTTTCAGGGAAAAGTCCTGATTTCAGGCTGGTTAAGAGATGGCTTCAAGGTTGAGGCGGACGAGGATATAGAGATACTGGGAGGAATAGAAAACGCGGTGGCGATTTCCCGTAACGGGTCGGTAATAGTTCACCGCGGTATAAGCGGGCGGGGAGGGGCTGTAGTTAAGGCCGCGGTTAACATAGAAGCCCGCTATATACAGGACGCCACTATCGAAGCGCAAGAAAACGTTGTGGTAAGTGAGTATGTAACCCGGGCCAATATAAGAACGGGCAGCGCTTTGTTGCTGCATGGCAGGCGCGGAAAGATAATGGGACAGAATTACATTGAAGCTGGAGCCCGCATTCATGTTAATTCCATTCAATCTGATAAAGATATGCAGTTAATAGTCAAGGGTTTTGACCGTAATGCCCTTATCGAAGAGATAAAACGCATAAATATAGAAATAAAAGAAGACGAAGAGAGGATTCGGTCTCTGTCGGGCAAAATACGTGAATTAGCCCAGAATAAAACCCCGGAAGTACTTGAGGTGTTGCGAAAAATAATACCTGCCTACAGTCAGCTTTTGGAAAAAATCGATGACGCCAAAGAGGAACGGGCCAAGATCATCAGCAGCCTGAAATTGACCCGGGGGGAAGGAATGATAGTAGTCAGGGACCGGGTTGACCGGGGCACCTTATTGCGCATAAAAAATGAAGCGTTGCAATTACGCAGCGACTTGCGCAATACGATCATGTATTATGATAACGAGGAAAAAAGGATAATTATTATTGACAATTCATAGGTTTTTGCCGTGCCTTCACCAAATTAACAACAATATTCTTGCGTCGTTTCCCTTAAACTGGTATAATCTAATGGTCCCTGCCCCGGATTTAGTTCGGGGCCATTCTTGTGCTGACAGCACAAGTTAGTCCGAAGGGAGGTGTAAAGGTGCGCGCGTATGAGATGATGTTCGTTCTCAAGCCGGACCTGGAGGAAGAACAATTCGCGGAAACGAAGGACAGGCTTAAAAAAATTATAGCCGATTTCGGGGGCGAATTTATCCGGGAACTGGACGGTTGGGGAAAAAAACGTCTCGCTTATGCCGTTGAAAAGTATACGGAAGGCATTTACACCGTATGGCACTTCAATGGCAAGCCTGAGACCGTTCAGGAACTGGACCGGGTCATCAAAATATCAGACAGGTTCTTGCGCCACATTATTGTCCGACAGGATGAAAAATAGCGCTGGTAATCGGGGGGAGAATCATGCTGAATAGAGTAATTCTAATAGGTCGTCTGACCCGCGACCCGGAATTGCGGTATACTCCGCAGGGAACAGCGGTATGCCAGTTTACCCTGGCCATTAACCGCAAATTTAACCGGGAACAAACTGATTTCATTGATATAGTGGTCTGGAGACAGGCTGCGGAACATTGCGCTCAGTACCTGAGCAAAGGGCAGCTGGCAGCTGTTGAAGGCCGATTGCAGGTCCGTACCTATGAGGGACAGGACGGACAGAAACGCAAAGCAACTGAGGTAGTTGCCGATGATGTCAGGTTTTTAAGCAAACCGGGATCGGGTTCGGGCAGTGAGCATGCTAAACCCCGCAGTGATAACTGGAGTGATTTGGGACGCGAAGTCACTGCAGATGAAGTGGTGGATTACATGGAGTCTGACGAAGAGGTGCCATTCTAAGGCATAGGAGGGAATAAGCTTGAAAAAGGAACGGAGGAAGAAGAGGCGGCAGTGTAATTTCTGCGCCGATAAGATAGAATCAATCGATTATAAGGAAATTGGCCGCCTGCGCCGTTATGTTACCGAGCGCGGCAAAATTTTGCCCCGCAGGATTACGGGCAATTGTGCCCATCATCAACGGCAGTTAACCGTAGCCATTAAGAGAGCGCGCACTATGGCTCTCTTGCCTTATACGGCTGAATAGAAAAAGTGTTACAGGGCTCTCGCCAGCGAGAGCCCTTTTTTAATGCTGAATCCTATCCTTCTTTCAGGCAGGAAAAGATTGCCCATTTGCAGAATTCCTAAACAGGAGGTGGGAGTTTTTGCGGGTGAAAAATAGAGAACTGGATATAGCTAAAAATTTAAAAATGATTGATTGGCTGAAAGCCGAATTGATAGATGCGGTTGCCGAGCTGTTCAAATCATTGTTAAAATCGGGAAGTGAAGCAGTCAGTGACGCTCTGGCCACGATAATTATCCTGGCATACCTTTTGGGTCAGCGGGTGGGCCTTAGTTTCAGCAGCATAGACCAGCGCATACGCAGCAAGCTGCATATAAGCCTGGAGGACTCCCTGGGCGGAGATGAATGGCAGGAAAACCTGTCCGAATTACTGGTCTATCTGGAAAAAACAAAGAGGTGACGAATGGCATCATTTATTTTATTCTCATTATTGAGCCTGACTCTGGCTTATATCATGGCAGGATGGGCGGCGGCCGCTCTTCTAACAGCCATAGCCTGGGGTGCGGTAATGATTACTGCGGCATTGTATTTAAAACGCGCCAAGCTCTTGTCTCTATATGGGTTAAACCTGTTGTTAATCTATTTTATTGGCGGCAGCGACACCCTTATTTACCTGTTCAGCTTTTTGCTGGCCATATTGCTGATGAGCTACCTGGTCTGGCGGGGCGGGAATTACTACGAAGTACAAAAAGGCGGGCATCAGCGCGGTGATTCTTCTGATGTCCGTCTTTATGGGTATGGTCTACTATCAAAACGGGGATCTGAGACAGGAAAATCTTAAAAAAGAATTTAAACGCTATATAGAACCCAGTATGCAATTTTATGAAAAAGAGGGACTGCTAAAGTTTGACCAAGAAACAGGTTTTACCCGCCAAGAACTTGAAAAAAGCATGGCGCAATATATCGATTTTATAAGCAGGCATCTGCCGGCCATTTTCTATCTTCAGGCTGTTATGGTAATATTTTTTACGCTGCTTTTAGCCGCTTTTGTAAACCGGAGGAGAGGTGATGAACGTCTAAAGAAGAAACCTTATTCCGAGGAGATTATGCCCTGGCAGCTGGTCTGGGTAGCGATTGGCGGCCTGGCTCTGACTTTATGGGGCAAAAATCGCTCGGTCCCGGTTTTCTATAGCGGCACAAATATTCTGGCAGTAATAATGCCCATTGCCTGCTATTTCGGCCTGGCCGCGGTAATATTTCAACTGCAAAGAACCAGGGAAGTATACCGGCGGTGGCTTACTGCAGCCTTGGTAGTTTTAAGCATATTCTTTCTGCCATCGGCGGTGGTATTTTTAAGCATAGTAGGTTTGTTTGACGCGCTGCTGGACTATCGCAGAATACGCATAGAAAAGGGGGAGTAACCCGATGAAGGTAATTTTGAGCCGGGAAGTCAAAAACCTGGGCAAAGAGGGTGAAATCAAGGAGGTTGCGGATGGGTATGCCCGAAATTATTTAATTCCCAAGGGATTAGCCAGGGAGGCCACGACCAGCACCCTGAAAGAAAGCGAGGAAAAGAAACTGCAGGTCCAGAAGAAAAAGGACCGCGAAAAAAATGATGCTGAAAACCTGCGGGACAAGTTAGCGGGAAAAACCGTGCAGATACAGGCTCGTTCCGGGGGCGGCGACAAACTGTTCGGAGCGGTTACCGCCAAGGAAATTGCTGAAAACATTAAGAGCCAGTACGCGGTAGACCTCGACAAGAAAAAAATCGACCTTGGCGAACCGATCAAACACCTGGGTGAATACCGGGTGAAGCTCAAAATATATCCCTCCGTGCAAACAGAAATCACAGTAAAAGTGGTAGCAGCGGAGTAGTCCGGGAGGCAGAAGTTGAAGCAGTATCTGGTGAAACAAAAGACCAGGAAAAGCAGCAGGCTTAATCAGGAACAGGAATTAAACCTCAGAATAGAATCTATCTACCAGCACCTGGATCAGATTTATGGCACCCAGGCTGATACTTAAAGCCAGTAAGATGAACGCAATTGACTTGATGGGTTCAGAACTCATCAGTGACCGGGTTCTGGCCCTTTTGCGCATATTAGCTCAGGATCCGTCTATCTCATCTTTGGACGAGGAAAATATTCCTGATCTCATGGACCAACTGGAGGCGCAGCTGGCCGAGGTTTATGCGCGTCAGATGGTGGAAGACCGCCTGGAACAAATGATCCAGGACAAAATTGACCAAAAATATAGCGAATATATAAGGGATATTAAGCTCGAAATCCTGAAAGAACAAAAACCCAGTTCAGAAAACGCCTGGACCTTAAAAAAGCTGGGGCGTTTGGAAAAAATGGAATGCACCACGCTGGCGCGTTCGGCTTTGGAAATACTCAGGCCGTCTTCTCTGGACGAAGTTATTGGCCAGGAAAGCGCGGTCAAATCATTGCTGGCCAAGTTAAACACCCCCTATCCGCAGCACATTTTGTTGTACGGGCCGCCGGGAGTGGGCAAAACCACCTGTGCCCGTCTGGTTTTGGAGATGGTGCGCGGTCGCCAAAAGAGCATATTTTCTGCGGATGCGCCCTTTGTGGAAGTGGACGGCACCACCCTGCGCTGGGACCCACGCGAATCTACCAATCCTCTGTTGGGTTCGGTTCACGATCCCATCTACCAGGGAGCGCGAAAGGAACTGGCCGAAGAGGGCATCCCTGAACCGAAACTCGGACTGGTTTCAGAAGCCCACGGAGGAATTCTCTTCATTGATGAAATTGGAGACATGGAACCCATCCTGCAGAGCAAACTTTTAAAGGTCATGGAGGACAAACGGGTTTATTTTGAGTCATCATATTATGATCCCCATGATGAACGCATTCCCCGTTATATCAAACAGATGTTTGAACAGGGAGTGCCGGCCGATTTCGTTTTAATCGGGGCTACTACCCGCAACCGCGAGGAAATTACCCCCGCTTTCCGTTCGCGCTGTATGGAAGTGTTTTTTGAGCCTTTAAGCAGTGAGAATATCAAACAGATTGTCAGAATGTCTGCGCGCAAGCTCAAAATATTTATTGATTACGGCGTGGAGGATATTATCGCCGAGTATACATCCGAAGGCCGGGGCGCCAATAAAATCCTGGTCGATGCCTATGCCATCGCTTTAAATGAAGAAACCGCCGCAGCCCGTGTTAAGGTCAAAGCAGAGCACATTTATGAAGCCATTCAGAACAGCCGTCTGGCCCCGCACACCTGGAACAAAGCCGGCAGAGGCGCTGAAATCGGCAGGATTTTTGCTCTGGGAGCCTGGGGTTATCACGGTACCCTGATGGAGATGGAAGCAGTGGCATTCCCGGCTGAAAACCCGGGAGAGGGAAAAATCCGCTTCAATGATACCGCGGGAAGCATGGCTCGGGATTCAGTCTTTAACGCCGCTTCGGTTTTACGTAAAGAATGCGGAGTGAATCTGAATATTTATGACCTGCACATAAACATTGTGGGCGGCGCCAGGGTGGACGGACCTTCGGCAGGGGCTGCCATTTACCTGGCTATATACAGTGCGGTTAAACAAATACCCATCCGTCAGGATATCGCCATCACGGGAGAATTGTCATTGCAGGGCAAAATTAAACCGGTGGGGGCTTTATACGAAAAAATATGCGGCGCCCGGCAAGCCGGCATGCAAAAAGTCCTCATTCCTTATGAAAACCTGAAGGATATCCCCATAAATATAGAGGGCATTGAACTGATCCCTATCGAAAACATAGGCCAGGCCCGTCAGCACGTATGTATAGAATAACCATAAAAGCTGCTGTTTGCGCGTTTTACAACCATTACAGCAACATGAACCCGTAATAACGGGTTTATTTTTTTAAGGCAAACCTGTCTGCAGGTCACAACCATACATTGATTAAATTGTATACCAAAAACATTGACATAGCGGATTTGGTGTTGTTGACACCGAATATTGCATTTGCTAAGATTAGCTTGCTTGTTCAAGTTGTGCAGGGAGTTATTTTGTGTGTGGATATCAGGAGGGATGCCGGTGGCCGCGGTAGTTTTAGTAGGCGCCCAGTGGGGGGACGAAGGCAAAGGGAAAATAACCGATTTTCTGGCGGAACGGGCTGACTGTGTGGTCAGATATCAAGGCGGCAGCAATGCCGGTCATACGGTGGAGGTAAAGCAGGAAAAGTTCATGCTGCATCTGGTGCCTTCGGGTATCCTCTATCCCCAGACCCTTTGTGTGGTTGGCAATGGCGTGGTTGTCGATATGGGCAAGCTGATTGAAGAACTGGATGGCCTGCAAAAACGGGGCATTGACACCAGCAACCTGCGTATCAGCCTGCGTGCGCCAGTAGTAATGCCCTATCATAAAAAAATCGATGAACTGGAAGACAGGGACAGCAATATCGGCACCACTAAACGGGGCATCGGGCCTACTTATGCTGATAAAATAAACCGGATTGGATTTCGCATAGGCGATTTGCTTGAAGAACCCGATATTTTTGAAGCCCGCTTCAAGGCTCAAGTGGCGTATAAAAACCGGATTATTAATGAAATCTATAATGAAGAAGGCTTTGATTATAAAGCGCTGCTGGATAAACTCATGTCTGAAGTAGCGGTGCTGAAGCCATACCTGGCCGATACTTCCTACCTTATTTATAACTGCATTAAAGAAGGAAAAAAAGTATTGTTTGAAGGAGCACAGGGGACTCTGCTGGATATTGACCACGGGACTTACCCGTATGTTACCTCATCTCATCCTATAGCCGGGGGGGCCTGTGTGGGCAGCGGCATCGGGCCTACATCCATTGGCCGGGTTTTAGGAGTTGCCAAAGCCTATACTACCAGGGTAGGAGAAGGCCCGTTCCCTACTGAATTAAATGATGAAATCGGCCAAACCTTGCGCGAGCGGGGAGCGGAATTTGGCACCACTACCGGCAGACCCCGGCGCTGCGGCTGGCTGGACGCAGTAATCCTGCGTTATGCCGCCCGGGTGAACGGCTTGACCGATTTGGCTATTACCAAGCTGGATGTACTGGATTCATTTCCTGTATTGAAGATATGCGTAGCCTATCGTTATAAAGGGAGCCTGTTGCAGGAATTCCCCGATAACATTGGGATTTTGTCCAAATGTGAACCTGAGTATATGGAATTGCCGGGATGGCAGCAGGACCTGTCAGGTGTTACTGAATACGAACAACTTCCGGATAAAGCCAAAAGGTACATTGAAACCATTGAAGAATTGAGCGGGGTAAAACAGGCTATAGTAGCTGTCGGGCCCAAGAGAGAACAAACCATCGTCACACAACGCCTGTATACCTGACCAATTGGAAAAATCCTGCGGCCTTACACTGGTGCAGGATGTCTGCCTTAAACAAGCGGATATCCGAGCTGTTTTATCCAAATAATTTGATGATTTATCACCGAGATGTTAGAATAAATATGCGATCAAGGGCGCGTAACTCAGCGGGAGAGTGCTACCTTCACACGGTAGAAGTCGTGGGTTCGAAACCCTCCGCGCCCACCATTGAAGCATTATAGAGGCTGTCCCCCAAATCCAAATGGGATAAAGGGGCAGCTTTTTTTACGACTGTATACGAAACTATTTTTTATTAAAATATTTTTTATATTATCGATATATCATACAAGGAGATGAGGATATGTCAGATAATATTATCGAAACCAAGCTCATATCAAAATACCTGTTAAACAACTCCGCCAAAACCGCGGAGGCGGCTAAAACCAGCAATAATAACAAATCTACTAACAGCAATAAGACGCAAACGGCTGGTTTGGCTGATGTGCTGGAATTAAGCTCAATGGATACCAATCCGTTTGTATATACCAACTACAATGCTAAAGGGCAATATGAAATCATGCCCACTCTGGCTGATTATCTGAATGATGAAGAAAATGATAGCCGTTCAAACCTGTTTGGAGATGATGGCAGCAGTCAAACCAGCCTGGTGGATTTTTTAAACGATTCGTCCTCTCAATCAGGCGCAGATTCATACAGCAGTGTGTTTGATGCCCTGGCTGATGCTAACCGAACCAGGAACGACTTAATAATAGAGCAGGCCCTGAACAAAATTCAGGGAGTCAATAAATAAGAACAAATAAAGCTGCAAAACAAAAGACCTCGCTCATATGGGCGGGGTTTTGCTATGTTTGTGAGATTGTTCGCTCCCCCTTTCCCCCGCCGCCCAAAATCATTATTATATAGTAGAATGGAGGGATAAAATGATAATTGGCATTGACATAGACAACACCATCAGCCATACCACGGAAATGATAATGCACTACGTAAGAATATACGGTGAGGAGCAGGGCATAAACACAAAAGCCGATTACAGCCAGTATTACCTGGAGGATTCCCTGGGCTGGCCGATTGAGACTGTGGATACATTTCTGGAGGGGTACCTGCCCTACATTTACCGTGAGGTACAGCCCAAGCTGAGGCCATTGAGGTTATACAGGAATTAAAGGATCAACACGAACTGGTGTTAATCACTTCCCGCAATGTACAATTTCCCCGAATCGAAGAAATAACCAAAGAGTGGCTTGAGCAATACGGCATAGTCTATGATCGCTTAATTTTAAACACTACCCCCAATCTGCATCATTTCAGCAAACTGGAGGTTTGTCTGCAGAATGGGATTCAGATCATGATCGAGGATCATCACCAGCTGGCGGAAGAGATTGCGCAAACAATGCCGGTGATTCTGTTTGATTATCCCTATAACCGTCATTTGGAATCCGATAACATTATCCGGGTCCAAACCTGGGCCGAGGTGAAAAGCTGGGTAAAAAGGCTTGAAAAGCGCATAGGTTCTTAGTTATAAGCGGTTTTCGGCCCTTGAAAAGCCTAGTTTCTTCTGTTAAAATAACTTCGTACCCGTTTGCGGAGCCGTGGTGTAGCGGTTAACATGCCGGCCTGTCACGCCGGAGATCGAGGGTTCAAATCCCTTCGGCTTCGCCATATTATTTTTAAGTTCGATGCAGGCTCTGGTTTTAACGCCCTGAGACCGGACATGCTGCGAGTTGACGGGGACCAAGACAGCGTTGTAAAATATTAGCATATAAAGTGCGGGAGTAGCTCAGTGGCAGAGCACCGGCTTCCCAAGCCGGGTGTCGAGGGTTCGAACCCCTTTTCCCGCTCCAATGTAAAATCCGGCTGTTTTTTACAGCCTTTAATATTAAATCTGTGAGGAGGAGGTTGGTAAGTTTTGAATAAACATCTGGTTACTATTATTAAACCCGGATTGAAGAGGGAAGGGGACATTAACTGCAGAGAGTGTGCGACATCCTGTCAGTCTGCCTGTAAAACATCCTGTACGGTAGGCAACCAGCTTTGCCGCAAGGAATAAGACCATAAGACCGGCTGAAGAAATAGAGGGGCGATAAGGCCCCTTTTTTATTGCCTTGAAAGACGGGGAGGGCATTATTTGCCTATCCCCGGACCCTATGCCTCGAGGGAGGAGATTTATGTACAACCTGGCAGCCTACGATTTTGCGGCCCATATCCATATGTTTAAATGGAAAGACTTGAATATTGTCCTGGACGTGAACAGCGGCGCCATTCATTTATTGGATGAACCGGCCTGGTGTATGCTTGAGACCATGATCCGTTTTCAAGGCGATTTATATGCGTCTTTGGAGATCTGTGCCAGGCGTTTTCCCCAGGAGCTGCTTATGGAGACCATGAATGAAATTCTGGCCGCTTATGAAACGGGAGCGCTTTTCAGCGAGGAAGAAAATATCAGCCTTGACTTGCGCCAGGTCCCGATCAAGGCACTGTGTCTTAATGTTGCGCATAGCTGCAATATGCGCTGTGCCTATTGTTTTGCCAGCCAGGGCGATTTTGGTCTTAAACCTGCCTTGATGTCTCTTGAAACCGGACAGGAAGCGCTGGAGTTTCTCATTACAAACAGCAGGGATATCGAACACCTGGAGGTTGATTTTTTCGGAGGTGAACCCCTGCTGAACTTTGAGATGGTCAGAGAGCTGGTTAAGTATGGCCGCCAAAGGGAAAAAGAAACCGGCAAAATTCTTAACTTTACTTTAACCACGAATGCCCTGCTGCTTGATGATGATATTATGGATTTTCTTGTTGAAGAAAATCTCAGCGTAATATTAAGCCTGGACGGAAGACCGGAGGTAAATAATCGCTGCCGTCCTTTGGCCAACGGCGAAGGCAGCTATGACCGGGTATTGGCTAATATCCGGCGTATGGTTTCCCGGCAGCCGGCGAGCCACTATATCCGCGGCACCTATACCCGCAAGAATCTGGATTTTAGCCAGGATTTGCGGCACATCATCGACCTCGGCTTTGACAACCTGTCACTGGAACCAGCGGTAGGCAGTGACGCGGAGTTTGCCATACAACCAGAGGATCTGCCCCGGGTCCTGGAGGAATACGAAGAACTTACCGAAGCTTTGCTGACCTATATTCAAGCCGGGCGTGATATTCATTTCTTTCATTATGATCTTAACCTGCAGCAAGGCCCTTGTTTGGCCAACGCCGCAGCGGCTGCGGGGGAGGAGTCGATTACCTGGCTGTCACCCCGGAAGGCGATATCTATCCCTGCCACCAGCTGGTGGGACAGGAGAGATTTCGCATGGGCAATGTGAAAACGGGTCAGCTGGATATGGGAATAAAGCAGCAATTTGCCTCCAATTACCTCGATAATAAAGAAGAATGCAGGCGCTGCTGGGCACGAAACTTCTGCGGCGGGGGCTGCCACGCCAATAATTATTTTCGTCACGGCGATATTTCCCGTCCCCATGAAATATCTTGCGCTATGCATAAGAAGCGCATTGAAGGAGCTATTTACCTGGATTTGCAAAAGAGATTGGGGGCGCGGTAATTATGGGCGCATTAACCAATTTAGACAATAAAATGCCGCTAAAGAAGGAGAATGAGATATTTCGGGCGAAATAAAGTAGCAAATGCCTAAAAAACAAGAATGGAGAATCATATGTTGAATTATCTGCGTCAAAATAAAATTCTAATACCGGTAGGAGCAGCTTTATGCGGGTTATTATTGCTGCTGCTGGCATCAAGCCTGACCGGAAAGACTTCAGGATATATAGTATCAATTGACCGACAGGAACGGTTTGCGGTGAAAGACAGCGATACGGTAGATAAGAACCTGCAGGTTATTCAAAAAGACGAGGAGAAGCGCTGCAAACAGCCCTTGGAACTCACCACCAGGATAGAATACCGCCGCGCCATGGTTAAAAAGGACCATTTATTAAACCAGGCCGCGGTTAAAAAAGAACTAAAAAAAAGCCTGCAGTTTAAAGCCATAGCGGGAGTAATATTTGTAAACGGCAAAAAAATAGCCTGTCTGGAGAGCCCGGCAGCGGCAGAACGACTTTTAACCAGGTTGAAAAGAGAATATACTCAGGTAGAACCGGGAGAAAAGCTGCTTAAACTGGATTTCCTGGAGAAGGTAAAGGTTGAGAAACAAAAGGTTGCCGCCAGCGAACTGGTTTCCAGTGAAAAGGCTTACCAGTTCATTACCACCGGGACGAAAAATCCGGAGAAATACATAGTAAAAGAAGGCGATTCCCTGTGGCTGATTGCCCGGCGCAATGATATGTATGTTGATGACATTATAAAGGCTAATCATCTAAAAACCGAAAACCTGGCTTTGGATCAGGAATTGATTCTGGTCAAAAGCAGACCCTTCATTAATGTAGCCGCCAAGGTTCAGGGAAAGAAGACCGAAGCTATACCATTTGAGACAAAAGTAATTGTGGACAAGAACTCACCCAGCCGCATCAGTATCAAACAAGAAGGAAAAAACGGACAGAAAGATGTGGTTTATATCGCCAGTAAACTTAACGGCGTTGTGGACAAGCGGGAAGTAATATCCGAAAAAGTAATCGCACCAGCCGTAGCCAGGATCATAATAAAAGGCAGCAAGGTTACCAAAGTAGCCTCGCGCGGGGGCGGAGGCGGCAGCCTGGATTGGCCTTTGCAGGGACTGATTACCCAGTATTTCTCTGGAGGTCATACGGGAATAGATATAGGAATTCCTACCGGTACTCCCATTCGTGCGGCTGACAGCGGCTATGTCGTATTTACCGGCTACAGCGGCGGGTACGGGAAACTGGTTTCAATTAATCATGGCAATGGCCTGGTGACAAACTATGCGCATTGTTCAGCCATAAATGTCACCGAGGGACAACAGGTAGACAGAGGCGAGGTCATAGCCCTGTCGGGCAACACGGGCCGCAGCACCGGACCTCATCTTCATTTCGAGGTTACATCCGGCGGATCATTTTTAAACCCTTTAAATTACTTGCGTTAGATAAAAAGCCCTGACCCAAGGTCGGGGCTTCTTAATTTCAAAGCCTATATTGTATTTCCAACCGATTAATAGTTAGAATTTTTACAGGTAAATAATGATTCCTGTCATGAAGGAGGGTTTAACTGTGTATGATGTAATAATTATAGGCGCCGGCCCCGCGGGGTTAACAGCCGCGATTTATACCGGCCGGGCTAAACTGAAAACCCTGGTTTTGGAAGCCAATACCGTAGGCGGCAATGCCCGCTGGACCGATCAGATCGATAACTTTCCGGGGTTTCCTTTTGGGATAAACGGTCCTGATCTCATGGACAACTTTCATAAGCAGGCCATGCGTTTCGGGGCTGAACTGAAAATGGCGGAAGTAAAACTAATCGAAGCTATTGATGGCGGGCACAAGGTTATTACCGACCAGGGGGAATATAGTGCCCGGGCTATTATTATCGCTATCGGCGCGCGCGGCGTGAACTCAAGGTTCCCGGTGAACAGGAATTCCTGGGCCGGGGGGTTTCCTACTGCGCTACCTGTGACGGGGCCTTTTTCCAGCAGGTTCCGGTAGCTATTGTAGGGGGGGGGACTCCGCGGTTAAAGAAGCCCTCTATATGGCTGACATAGCGGCAAAAGTCTATCTCATCCACCGCCGGGAGGAATTCAGGGCCAACCAGACGGCGGTAGACAAAATGCTGGCCGACCCGCGCATTGAATTGAAATTAAACCGGACCGTCAAGCGTATAGAAGGAGAAGGCCTTATGCAGCGGCTAATCCTGCAGGATGTTATAAGCGGTCAGGAAGAAGCTCTGGAGGTAGAAGGCCTTTTTGTAAGTATCGGGCTGGTGGCGGCGGCAGACTTTATTGAAGTCCTGCTGGATACCCGGGATGGCTACATCCTGACCGATGATAAGATGCTTACTTCCGTGCCTGGTATTTTTGCCGCCGGTGATATACGGGCCAAAGTGGGGCGACAGGTAGCTACCGCCGTGGGAGATGGAGCAATGGCAGCAATCTCCGTTACTGAATATTTGAAGGAATAACCACCACTATTTACAGCAACCCCGGCATTTATCCCCATAGTATAATGGGGGGCAGAGGGGAGAGGAGAAAAAATGCCGGGGATCAAAATGCATCCGCCTGCCAAAACGGCGGTTTTGGTACTGGTGCTTGTTCTGCTGGCGGCTTTGTTGTTGGGGAAAAACAACCAGTCTGTTATGCGTTTCCTGGTGGGGCAGGAAATAAAGCTGAGTACCGCCGCCTTTGAACAAACCAAAACAGAACATTATAATATCAAGTACACCGCGATAGACAGGCCGTATGTATCGCTGATAAGCAGTACAGCCGAAGAAGCCTATACTGAGGTAAGCAGGGTATTTGGCACAAAACCGGCCCGCAAGATAACCATAGTCGTTTATCCGGACAGCCTCAGCCTTTCGCGGAGCTTTGGCTGGGATAAAGACGAAAAGGCTATGGGGGTTTACTGGGCAGGAACCATACGGGTGTTATCGCCGCGGGTTTGGCTTCCTGAGGAAGACATGTCAGTACGTTTTGCTCAGGAAGGGCCTATGGTACACGAATTCGCACATTTATTGGTTGACGATATCAGCCGCGGGAATTATAATCGCTGGTGGACAGAAGGAATAGCGCAATATGTGGAAAAAGAAATAACCGGCTTTGAATTTTCGCAGCCTTTCGCGCCAGGGGAGGTTCGAAGCTACTATAAGTTAAACAGGCTGGAACGTGAATTTGACAGCCTGGAACAATCCGTAGCCTATTGGGAATCGCTGCAGGCCATTGAATATATTGCTGCAGAATATGGCGAAGACAAGGTCTTTGCAGTGCTTGATAATCTGGGCCGGGGTCAAAGCCTGGCCGCCGCTATGGAAAGTTCGTTAGGCATCAAGTATACAGTTTGGGAACAGGATTTTTATCGTTACCTGGAAAATCAATAAGACAAGAGGTGTAGCCCTTGCAAGACACATTGTGTATTGAAGGAGGACATCCCCTGCATGGCCGGGTACGGGTCAGCGGGGCTAAGAACGCCGGGCTGGTGCTGATGGCGGCCAGTATTTTAGCCGATGGGGAGACTATTCTGGACAATATACCCCGTATTCGGGATGTGGAGGTAATGACCCAGCTGTTAAACGATATCGGGGTTGATACCTGCTGGAATGATGATAACAGCCTGTCGATCTGTCCTCCGCCAGGCAATGTCAAGAATTATACTTCATATGATCTGGCTAAAATGCTGCGGGCCTCCAATCTTTTTCTGGGGGCCATTCTGGGCCGCCAGGGCGAGGCGATTATTTCACTGCCCGGGGGATGTGATATCGGTTCAAGGCCCATGGACCTGCATATCAAGGGTTTGCAGGCTTTAGGAACCGACATATCTATTGAACACGGCTATATTTTCGCCCGCGCCAACCAATCCTGCGGAGCCAGGATTTACCTGGATTTCCCCAGTGTGGGCGCGACGGAAAATATATTGATGATGGCGGTAAAGACTCCGGGAACGAGTATAATCGAGAATGCGGCCAAAGAGCCTGAAATCGTTGATTTGGCCAATTTCCTCAATTCCATGGGGGCCAAAATCAGGGGCGCCGGGACCGATATCATTAAAATTGACGGGGTACCGAAATTAAAAGCCGGTCGTTACGCGATAATTCCAGACCGGATCGAAGCCGGTACTTATATGATAGCAGCCGCTATTTCCGGCGGGGAAATAGAAGTGGAGAATGTCATCCCCACGCACCTGCATCCGGTGGTGGCCAAACTTCAGGAGACGGGGGCTTTTGTACAGGAAAATGATCAGGGTATATTGGTGCGGGCCGGGGAACAGATTTTGCCGGTTGACATCAAAACCCTGCCTTATCCGGGATTTCCAACGGACATGCAGTCGCAGATGATAGCCCTGTTATCATTGGCCCGCGGCTCCAGTGTGATAGTGGAAAATGTATTTGAGAACCGTTTCCAAATAGTAGATGAGTTAAAACGCATGGGAGCCAATATTAAGGTGGAAGGGCATACGGCTGTGGTAGAAGGGGTGCAAACCTTGTATGGAGCGCGAGTAAAAGCCACAGACCTTAGAGCTGGCGCGGCCCTGGTGCTGGCGGCCCTGGTGGCTCGCGGAGAGACGGTCATCGAAGATGCCATCCACATTTTCCGGGGCTATGAAGATATCCCGCGCAAGCTTTCCATGTTAGGCGCACGGGTAAAATAACTTTATGTTAATAATAGGATAAAAAGAAGGCTTGGCATAACAGCCTTCTTTTTATTTGTATAGGAAAGAATGCTTTTCAATTGGCTGGGGATAAGCTCAGTAATTAAATAAATTTAGCTTATTAAAAACGTGTAGTCCTTCCCATGATTCAGAAAATTCACTATAATTTGTAATGAAAGTTAAACTTGACAGTATCCAAGGGGAGACCAGCATGGTGCAGGATAATAATAATCGCCCCGATAATATTCAGAATATAGTTGAACAACAATACCGCTTAATGGTAGAACAACTGAACGAAGGCATATTGGTAATTGATACCCAGGGCCGCATTACTTTTGTCAACCCGCAGATGGTTGAAATGCTGGGTTATAGTATCGAAGAGGTTATAGACAGAACCTTCCATTCATTTACGGAAGAAAATCTGCGAGACTTTATCGACACTAAATTAAAACAACGGCTTCAGGGCCTGAATGACGTTTACGAGATGCCTTTGTTGACCAAGGACAACCGCCAAATTTTTGTCTCGATTTCGGCCTCGCCTTTAAGGGATGAGTTCGGAAACCATCAGGGTTCTTTTGCGGTTATCAGTGATATCAGTGAACGCAAGCAAATGGAAGCAGCCCTGGCCCAGGCCAAAGAAGCTGCGGAGGCGGCCAGCCAGGCCAAGTCCGATTTTCTGGCTAATATGAGTCATGAAATCAGGACGCCGATAAGCACCTTGATAGGGGCTGCTCAAATATTATTAAGCACTGAATTAACCGATGAACAAAAAGAATATGTCTCCATGATCTATCATTCCGCCGACGTCTTATTGGCTTTAATCAATAATATCCTGGATTTTTCAAAAATTGAGGCTGATCAATTAAACCTGGAAAAAATAGATTTCGATTTGTACAATTTATTGGATGAGGTTCTGGATTTCCTGCGCTTGAACGCCGGCGAAAAGGGCCTTAAACTTAACTGCCTGGTAAGCCCCCTGGTACCCCGGTACATAAACGGCGACCCTTTAAGAATTAGACAGGTTTTATTGAATTTGGTTAATAATGCGGTTAAATTTACTGATATAGGTTCTGTTTTCATACGGGTCAGCATCTTTAAGGAAAGCGGCCCTGTAATAATACTTAAATTTGACGTTGTTGATACCGGTATAGGCATAGCCGCTGAAACCCGCCGCCGCTTGTTTGCTCCCTTTATTCAAGCTGATGCTTCCACTACCAGGAGATTTGGGGGAAGCGGCTTGGGCCTGGCTATTTCCAAGAACCTGGTGGAAAAAATGGGCGGGGAAATAGGCTGTGAAAGTGAACTGGGAACAGGCTCGACTTTTTGGTTTACCCTTCCTGTCACCGCCAGAATTGGCGCCGAGGAACCCTTCCACAGGCAGCAGGAGAAGGATTTGCCCCGCAAAATAGCAAAAAGGCAAACTCGAGTGAAGCCGGTGCTGGTAGCTGAAGACAATCCCGATTTGCAATCATTGATTAAAGCCCAGCTGGAAAGGTTGGGATATACAGCTGAATTTGCCCCGGACGGGATAAAGGCGGTATATTGCTTCACTACCCGTGAGTACTCGGCTATTCTGATGGATATTCATATGCCGGTGATGGACGGCTACCGATCCTCTACCATAATTCGTGATGTAGAAAGGGTTCGCGGGGGACATATCCCGATTATTGCCTTAACCGCCAACGCTATGGGCGGTGATATCCACAAATGCTTTAAGGCCGGTATGGATGATTACCTTTCCAAACCGGTTCTGCTGGAGGAATTAAACGCGGTTTTAATTAAATGGGTGCCTGACAGGCAAGAGCTCTCTGCAGATTTGTCGTCAGACAGTACAAATGTTTTTGATAAGGGTAAACCGGTTATGGGGGAAGAGAAATCAGGGGGCATTGATTGGAATGTATTAGGGGGGTATGTGCCCAAAGGCGAGGAAACAGCATTTTTGCCTCGTATCATTGAAGAGTATTTAACGAACAGCCGGGAACGCATTTCCAGTCTTAAAAAGGCCCTGGAAACGAGAGACCTGAGCTTATTGAAGAAGACGGTACACAGTTTTAGTTCAGCCAGCGCGTACCTGGGCGCACGTCATCTGTGCAATTTGTTAAAAGTTCTGGAGATGAATACAATACAGGACGGTTTTAGCAGCAGCAGACAAATACTCACGGAAATTGAGCTGGAATTTGCCCGCATTCAATCAGAACTAACGGAAACCAGGATATAATGATTTAATATACAGCGGGCAGGGCGATTTCCACCCGGTTGCGCCCGTTTTGCTTGGCCCGGTACAGAGCCTGGTCGGCAGTCATAATAATATTCTTGACATTGGCCTTTAAACCAGGCTGGCAGGTGGTAACTCCGCCGCTTACAGTTACCTGTACAGGAATATTATCTATTTTAAACAGGTCCTGACGGAAAGTTTGTTGAATACGCCTGGCCACCAATTCACTTTCTGACATATTGCAGCCAGGCAAGATAACCAGGAATTCTTCCCCTCCATAACGGCCTACCAAATCGTAGCCACGCACAGCCGAAACTATGCGCCGGGAAGTCTCTTTTAAAACCTCATCCCCGGCCAGGTGTCCGAAACGATCATTAAGTCGCTTAAAGCAATCCACATCGATCATTACTACGCCGGTATGCAGACCCAGACGTTCTGATCTTAATAGTTCCTTTTGCAGCTGTTCCAGGATGGCTCCATGATTTAAAATCCCGGTGAGCGGGTCATGACGCGCATGATAGCGCTGAACCTCCAGAGCCTTCTGCAGGTATGCCTGCTGGTTAAGAATCCGGCAGGCAACTTGTAATTTGGCCTCCAATTCACCAGGTTCAAAAGGTTTAATTATGTAATCATCAGCCCCGGCCATCAGGCCTTCAATCAGATCTTGCCGGCTGTCATACCCGGTTATCAGAATCAGGTAAGGATAAACCTGTTCGTTGTTCTCACGAACGCAGCGGCAGATTTCTATCCCGTCCAGATCAGGCATAAGCCAGTCGATCAAAGCCAGGCGCGGGGCATTTTCACTTTGGAGTATTCGCAGCGTTTCTTCCCCGCTGCTGGCTTCTATAACATCGTAGCCCCATTGACAAAGATTGGCTTTCAGGACATTACGAGCCACAAAATCATCATCGGCTGCCAGTATTTGCATAAACAGGTTCCCTTCTTCTGAATAACTGTTAATATAATACAACAAAAAAAGAAAATTTAAAATTGCATAAAAAATGTTCATTCCAAATAATGTACAATCGTTTGGATTTAAGGTTCAAATTGCTGCTGAGCTTGCCAAAGCACAGAAAAGATTGTACAATGAACAAGCGGTAAAAACAGAGATCTTTCTCTAAACCAAATAATAAAATCCCGGCTCTTGCAGCCAGGGTTTTCTTATCTAGGGATTAAGAACTGCCGTGCTAGACGGGGAATTAGCGGTGCCCTGTAACCTGCAACCCGCTATAGCAGGGTCGAATTCCTGAGCCGAGGGTCTATCCTGTAAGGTCAGGCTTGAATAAGTGGTTAAGAAGTTCGGGTCCTGCGCAACGGAACATTTTGAACCGTGTCAGGTCCGGGAGGAAGCAGCACTAAGAAATCCATTCCGTGTGACGCGGGGGAGCCTGAATGGAGCTAACTGTTCAAGTAACGCTTGGAGGGTATATTCGAAGCCAGGTGCACGGCATATTTATTTAAATGTATAAAGAGGTTACAATAGCAGGTAGTGGACCTGCTTTATTTTTTAAAAGGAGGGCTTTATATGGCTTATCTGGCTCTATACCGGGCCTGGCGTCCACAGAGTTTCGCAGAAGTAGTGGGGCAGGAAAAGACGATTACCGCACTGCGCAACGCTGTTAATCAAGGACGCTTATCCCATGCCTATTTATTTTCCGGCCCTCGCGGTACCGGCAAAACCAGTGTCGCTAAAATTATTGCCCGGGTGGTTAATTGCGATAACCCGCTGGAGGGTGAACCCTGCAATCAGTGTAATAGCTGCCGGGATATACTAAATGGTAATTTTATGGATGTTATAGAGATTGATGCCGCATCAAACCGCGGCATTGATGAGATACGGGACCTGCGTGAGAAAGTGCGGGTAGCCCCCGCGCAAGGCAAGAAAAAGGTTTATATTATCGATGAAGTACATATGCTGACAACGGAAGCTTTTAATGCCCTGTTAAAAACCCTGGAAGAGCCGCCGGATGCGGTAATATTTATTCTGGCCACTACCGAACCCCAGAAAATACCTGACACCATTCGTTCCCGCTGCCAGGCCTTTCATTTCAGACGTTTAACCGCACAAGAAATCATGCGCGGCTTAAACAAGCGGCTGCCGACAGCGGTATCGAACTTGACCCGGAAGCTCTGCTATTGATGGCCCGCCGCGCCAATGGGGGGATGAGAGATGCTCTGAGCACCCTCGATCAGGTACATTCGTTCAAGGGGCATATAATAACGAAGGAAGACGTCCTGGATGTTTTGGGGTTGGTAGACGAATTGTTTTTGGCCCGGCTCTTTGATTATATCCTGGAACAGGATATACGCACGGTAATAGAAATGCTTAATACGGCTCTAAGTCAGGGCAAGGAGGCCCAGCATCTCTTAAGAGAGAGCGTCCTCTACCTGCGTGATCTCCTGCTGTTTTCAGTCATGGGAGAGGAAGCGCAGTTGTCCGTAGTACAAAAAGAGGCTAAACCAAACCTGACCAGACAGAAGGGCCAGGTGAACCCCGAGCAGATTATGACAGCCTTAAAGATGTTGATGGAAACCAGCGAAAAGATGAGATATAGCGAGAACAACCGGTTTATTTTAGAAATGGCTTTTATAGAACTGACGAACTTATGGAGCGAAAAAGAAGCTGCTCTTGTTAAACCAGCGCCTAAAATCCCTTCCGCTTCGGCCAGCAAACCAACCCGTGCTAAAACTGCCCCAAAAGAGGCGGTTGATCCCGTCTGGAATCAGATCCTGGCTGCGGTGAAAGAGAAAAAGATCCCTACGTACGCCCTGCTGGTACAGGGACGGCTATTGGGTATCAGTGATGACAGCATGTATATAGGATATAAGAAAGGATATAGTTTTCATAAAGAGAAAATGGAGGAGAAAGGCAACCGCGGAATACTGGAAAGCGTGGTGCAGGAAATTTATAAAAAACCAATGAATATTGAACTGGTGCTGCTTGATGACGAACAGGTTAATGATATAGTAGTTAAAAAAGCCATAGAACTATTTGGAGAAGAAATAGTAAAAATAAAAAACTGAGGAGGAAAGAGGATGAAATTTAATCCCGGTGCAGGCGGATCCATGAACAAGATGTTAAAACAAGCCAAACAGGTACAGGAACAGATTGTGAAGATGCAGGAAGAACTTAGGGAACGCGAAGTAGAAGCTTCTTCCGGAGGGGGAGCGGTTACGGTCACAGTTAACGGCAAACAAGAAATCCTGCGTATTAAAATAAAGCCGGAAGTCGTTGATCCTGAGGATGTGGAGATGCTTGAAGACCTGGTTTTGACCGCTGTCAACGAAGCCGTTAAACAATCTCAGGACATGGTTTCCAATGAAATGGCACGCATAACCGGCGGCTTTAACATCCCCGGACTATAATATTTATTAGGTGTCGGTGTCAAGAGAACCGTCCCCTTGACACCTGACCATTTTCGTTTGGGAGGTTTGCGATGAAGCTGGCGCGTCCGCTGGAAAACCTTATTGACCAGCTGCAGAAACTGCCGACCATTGGGCCTAAAACTGCCCAGCGCCTGGCATTATTTATATTAAAGGTTCCTGAATCCGAAGCAAATGAACTGGCACAGGCTATTATCGATGCACGGCAAAAGATTACTGCTTGTTCGGAGTGTGGTATCTTGACTGATTTATCCCCTTGCAGTGTCTGCCGTGACGACAGCAGAGACGGAAGCGTTCTCTGTGTAGTCGGGGAAACCAGTGATGTAATGGCTATAGAACGCACCGGTTTTCGCGGCCGTTATTTTGTCCTGAATAAGAATATAGACCTGCTGGCCGACAACGCCTTCGAAGGCTTGAATATGAAGCTGTTTGCGGCTAAACTTGCAGCCGGAGGGGTTAAGGAGGTTGTATTGGCACTTAACCCTGATATTGACGGGGAAGTAATGTCCCGGTATCTGGGAGGAATCGCCGCCCAGTATGACGTACTGATAACCCGTCCCGCTCATGGGCTGCCGGTAGGGGGCAACATAGAATTCGCCGACGAAATCACCCTGCGCCGCGCCCTGGAAGGCCGCAGAGAGCTGTAGATTTTACACAGTGTCAAGAAAACGGTCCCCTGACAACCTCGCGCGAAAAAGTTTTGCGTAAACTGCGTCTAAAACAACATAAAATAAAACCTCCTGGCATATGATGCTGTAGACCACAGTAAAAATATGCCAGGAGGTTTTGCGTGATTAAGTGGCCAGAAATAATCAAGAAGCTGAGCCGGACAGCTTTGATAAAAACCCAGCCCGAATGCCAGGGAATTATATCTGATGAAACTCTGCTCCGGCAGGCATACGAAGAACTGCAGCAAGCCCGGAACATGTTTTCTTATGCCGGCGACCAGGAAATGATAGACAGTGCTATTTATGCCTTGATGGCAGCAGAAAAACGGTATGATCATCTGTTAAAAAACATTAAACAAAAAAACCGTCAATGGGAATTTAAAGCCCTGGATATGATTCGGTGAGATGTGAGGGGTGATAAATAATGGATACCGTAAATATTATTATAGCAGGTTTGTTTTTATTGGCAGTATTGTACATAATAGCCAGATTTTAGCCAAACCGGTTAAATTATTATGGAAAATACTGCTGAATTCACTGATAGGCCTGGTTTTATTATTAGCCGCCAATTACCTTGGCGCATTTTGGGATTTTTCTCTACCGGTAAATATTATCACCGTATTAACCGCAGGATTTTTGGGAATACCTGGAGTGCTGCTGCTAATCGCCTTTAAACTGCTTATTTAGTTATATCTGCTCCAAGCAGAATATTTACAATATACAGACCGGCCCAAACCGGTCTTTTTCAATTTTATAATAAGTTCTATTTGTAGTGCTTCATTGTTTCTTAATACAAAATTAACAAAATAAGTAGTGCATCAAGGATGGATTAGAGTATATCATATACTTTAACACCCCTTAAAAAGCAGTTTGCTTTCCGGGGTTTGCCATATTTGTTATAGCATTATCAATAATTATGCGTATTATTCAAGGTAATATTGCAAATTATTGACGCATATTTCGTTATTAATATATACTATTTATAAACTGGCCGCTTCAAGCGGGGGGTGTTTTATTTTAACCCGGCAGAATCATCAAGAATCGTGGAAGCTTTTGTAGGCGAATATGCCAGCGGCAAAAGTGAAATCTCCATAAACCGGGCCCTGGAATTAAAGATGCTGGGGCGGGAAGTTAATCTTGTGGATCTTGATACCGTGGAACCTTTTTATACCTTAAGACCCATAAAAGAAATGCTGGAAGAAAAAGGTTTGCGGGTGATAGGCTTTTCAAACCGTGATGCTTTTGGTCTCGGTGAAACCGGAGCCATGTTGAATCCCCAAGCTCGCTGGGCTCTGCGCCGCGAAGGGGATATTATTATGGATATAGGGTACGGTGTATTCGGGGCGCAGACTTTGAATCTGGTGGAAGGAGCCAATGAGTCTCCTGATTTGAGAGTAATAGCGGTAATCAACTATATGCGCCCCATGACTGCCTCAAGAGAACTTATTAAGGAATATATTGAAAACCTGGGACGAGTTGATGCTGTAGCAGCCAATACCCATTTGGGTGATGAAACCACTATTGACATAATTAAAAAAGGTAATGATGAAATTATAAAAGCTGCCGTCGATCTGGGGCTGCCGGTTGATTTTATAGCTGTGGATGAAAAACTGCGGGAGACCATTGATCTGAAAGATTTTTCAATACCTATAAAATATATCCGCCGCTATATGCCGTCAGCTCGCTGGTAAATAGAGATATTGTATATGAACGGGAGGTGTTTTATATACTAATGGAAAAAGTAATCAACGAAGCTCAAAAAGCGTTCATGACCGGAAATGAGGTCGTAGCCTGGGCAGCTCTGGCTGCAGGCGCTGAAGTAATGTTTGGTTATCCGATCACACCCCAGAATGAAGTCATGCACTACTGGACCCGTCTGTGTCCAAAGTACAACCGGAATTTTCTGCAAACCGAAGATGAAATATCCGCAGGCTTTACCGTTTGCGGTGCAGTGCAAAGCGGGAAAAAGGCCTTTACCGCTACGGCTGGCCCCGGCAATGTATTGATGCAGGAGCCTTTTGGTATGGCCGAAGCTATGCGGCTGCTTGGTAGCCATAATTCAGCAGCGCGGGGGACCCTCATCCGGTACAGTGGTTTATTCCCAGCAGGAAGTAGCATTAACCACCTTTGGCGGTAATGGCGAAGGATGGCGTATTGTCTATTCAACCGCAACCCATCAGGAAATTTACGATTACGTTATTAAGGCTTTTAATACCGCCTGGAAATATCGTTTTCCTACCTTTGTATTGGGAGATGGATATCAGGCCAAGATGCGTGAACCTTTGGAATTATACAACCCGAAGGAAAAAGGCATTACCATGGTGGAAACCTATCCCTTAATCGGTTTGCCCGGTGAAATCGGCAACAACCGGCAGCCCCAGCATCTGTGCAACATATACAGCCTGGAAGAGGAATTATATGATGTTGTAATGAAGGTATCGGCTGAATACGAAGCTGTATCATCGGAAATAGAAGAATTCGATGAGAAAAACTGTGATGGGGCGGACATAATAATCATTTCTCACGGGGTTGTGTCACGTGCTGCCGATGACGCCGTAAAAGCCCTGCAGGCCCAGGGCATCAAAGCAGGGTACTTCAGACCCATTACCCTGCGGCCTTTCCCGACCAAACAACTGCGCGATGCGATTGCCCGCAGTTCTGCCCAAAAGCTGCTGGTGGTGGAATCGGCTTACGGGCAGCTTTACCGTTTGCTGAGACAGGAGATATATGGGGAAACTGTGCCTATGGAAACCTTATTTATGCCCGGTGTCGGCATTATTGACTATGACATTATAAATAAAGTAAAGAGTATTCTTTAGGGGAGGAGGTATATCAATGTCAAGCGTAGCACCAGCATTCCAAAGTCATGGTATCTGCCATCCAAACCACATAAGTTTTGTCCCGGATGCGGACACGGCATCGTTTTAAAAGCTCTGGGCGAAAACATAGATGAATTAGGTATTCAGGATAAAACTGTTTTTGGCTGCGATATCGGCTGTTCACTTTTATCATGGAATTTTTTCGCCTGTGACAGCACTCAGACCCATCATGGCCGTACTACTCCGGTTATGGTTGGTATTAAGAGATCACGGCCTGAATTGATTACAGTTGGTTACATGGGAGACGGCGGCGGTTACTCTATAGGCTCTCAGCACCTGCTCAATGCGGCCGTACGTAATGAAAAAGTAACCCTTATTCTGGTGAATAACACCAACTACGGCATGACCGGCGGGCAAATGGCCCCTACCACCTTGCCCGGCCAAAAAACCGAAACCACTCCCTTTGGCAGGGATCCTGAACTTACCGGCTATCCCACCAAAGGACCTGAGTTTGTGGCGCAATTAACCCCGGATACCGCTTATGTAGCCCGGGCTACTGTCTCAAAATACAATCAGCTGAAACGTTTTATACGTAATGCCCTGCGCAACCAAATCGAGGGCAACGGTTTTTCCTTTGTGGAAGTTCTCTCCACCTGCCCTACCAACTGGCGCACTAATGCCCAGCAAACCTGGCGCTTCCTGGAAGATGAAATGGAACAGCACTTCCCCATAGGCGAATTAAAAACTCCCTTTGGAAAGGGGGATAAATAATGTCTTTGCTGAAAATCGCCCTGGCCGGAGAAGGCGGGCAGGGAGTACAATCCGTAGCCGAAATAATAGCTGAAGCCGCTTATAATGAAAAAAAACAAACCATTTATATCCCTAATTTCGGTTTGGAACAAAGAGGCGGAGTATCTATTGCTTTTATCCAAGTTAGCGAAAATAGAATAGGCGCTCCCAAATTTAATAAAGCGGATGTAGTTATTGCCCTGAGTGATAGAGCAGTGGGCAGAACAGCGGTTTATTCAGACCAGAATACATTGTTTGTATATGATGACGGTTTTAAGGTTGATGCACAAGACCTTCCCAAAGAAGCCAAAAGGATTATAGCTATCCCAGCCATTAAAACCGCTAACACGGAACTGCATCCCCGGGTTTTTAACATTATAATAATGGGGGCGGTCATAGGTCTTACCAATGTAGTAAGCTTCGAATCCGCCAGGGACGCCCTGGTTCATAAATTATCCTATAAATTTGAGAAAGACCCGGCTTTAAAAGAACTGAACTTTAAAGCCCTTGAAATAGGAAAGCAGCTGGCTCAAGCCTCTCTAAAGGAAGGGGTGTGTTAAGAATGACAGGTAAGATTGAAGCCTTGACTACAGAAATGGAGAAAGCGATATTTCATATTTTCCCTGCTTACTGCAAAGGCTGCGGCCTATGTAAAGAGAAATGCCCCAATGATGTTCTGGTTTGGTCAGATAAACTAGGGGTTTATGGCACACCTACAGTAACCCCCAAGGATGAGGACAGCTGCATCGCGTGTAAAATATGTGAAATGGTCTGCCCTGACTGCGCCATCTTCCTTGAACGGTTGAAAAAGAAAAGCAGCTAATAAATATAGGGCAGCATAGAAAAATTTTAAAAACGATAGAACCGGGCGTTGTCAAAGCCCGGTTTTTTGGTATATAATATATAAGCGCTTAATGGTTTAATTAAGAAAATAAACCTGC
>NZ_BBCE01000014.1 GCF_001311885.1 Syntrophomonas palmitatica JCM 14374
TGACACCCTGACACCTGGTTTTTGGCGTCCGGTTCCTTTAACCTGAACCAGATCAGGCAGCAGGCGGGCAGAAAAGACTCTAATCAACAATACAGTGATATAACTTATAATCCGCAAATTGTTATTGGCGATTTATAGAAACTATGGGGAGGAAAATAAAAACAATAGTAGAATAATATTTTTATAAGTATAAAAAAGGAGTGAAACTGTATAGTGAGGGGAATTTTTAAAAGAGCTGTGGTTTTGGGCCTGGTTCTAGCCTTAATGTTGTCTGCCTGTGCGGCGGCACTGGCGGTCGATCCTCCCAAAACTGACAGCCAGCTTCCCGCAGTAGTGCCGTTGTTTCCTGATGTAAAGGCTGCGGACGGCAATGCGGTATTCATTAATTATGCTGCCAAAAGGGATCTAATCAAAGGGTTTCCCGATGGAGGTTTCCATCCGGCGGAAGCTTTAACCAGAGCCCAGGCAGCCGTACTCCTGGTTAAAGCTGGAGGGATAAAAACCGGGACCAAGCAAACCACCACTTTTAAGGATGTGCCTGCTTCCCACTGGGCATTTGCCAGCATAGCGGCAGCCAGTGAAGCGGGTTATCTCAAGGGCTTTCCCGATGGGACTTTCAAGCCTGAGCAAAAACTCAGCCGTGCCCAGGGGATAAGCCTTTTTTTGCGCCTGTCCAAACAGAGAATGGATCAGGCTGAATTACCTGCCTTACTCGATATGAGTAAGGACCACTGGGCAGCGCCTTCGGTCGCTACGGCTCTAGAGGCTAAAATGATAGGGTTAAGTTCGGACAAGAAGAATTTCTATCCGGATGCTGATCTTAGCCGCGGGGATCTGGCTCGGGCTTTAGCCATACTGCTGACAAAAGACCCCGGTTTATACCAGACTCCTCTTAGCCCCAGCCTTAGTGTTAAAAGCGGGGATGTTAAAATAGGTTCTGCAAACGCCAGCGGGGCTGCGGTTCTAAAAACAGGTGACATTATAGATACTGGCGATAAAGGGGAGGCAGAAATAACTTTCCCGGACGGCAGCGGTTTATTATTGAAAAGCAATACTATACTTGTAATAAAGGAATCCAAAGGCCGGGCTTACATAAAGGCTGATGGAAATCCTGGAACCGCAGTGGAGAGCTTGAACGTAGAATTAAAACAAGGCAAAATCTTCGGCGCTCTGGCTTCCAGGATAAATGCTAATCCCGAAACCGCCAGGGCGGATGATCTTCGCGGTAAAATATCGTCTCTGGTAGCCAGCCTGGGAGACAGACTTGCCAGGATGCTGGCTGCCAATGATAAAGAAGCACCCTGGTACAAGACCGCTGAACAAAAAAAGGTTAAAGTCAAGGTGGATATGCCCTGGGGTATTGCCGCTATCAGAGGCAGCTTCTGGAGTAATACGGTCTCATCATCGTCATGTTCCACTTCTCTTTTGGAAGGCGATGCCAGCATGACAGCAGGAGGGGGCAGCCAGTCGCTGGCGCCTGGACAAGCCAGTACGGTAGGTTCAGCAGGCGGAACTCCCTCTGTTCCTACAGTAATGTCCGCTTCTGAAAAGAGCGCCTGGGCTCAAGAAAAGGGTTGGGTGCAGAGCCGTGCGGAAGCCATCCAGAACAACCAGGAATCCATTCAGACCCAGATAGCCCCGGGAGAAAAAGCCGCGATTCCAAGCACATCAATAGTTGAAACTGTAAATCAGGCTTTGAGTCAGGCTCAAACCGGAGCAGTGCCGACTACCCCCGCTTCGGGCGGAACCGGAGGCGGCGGCAGTTATACGCCTTACGTCAGTATCAGCGGATTAAGTGATGTTAGTATGTCTGTTTACAGCGCAACCTATCAGACCGTAAGTTTCACTACCAGCCCAACAGCGGATGTAGTAACTGCCGTATATGGCACTCCTGGCATTGTTTGCCTGGGAACACCGACAATTAACAGTTTGGATATATATCCCATCACAGCCGGAAAAACCACTGTAACGATAACTGCCAGCAAAACCGGCTATACCAACGGCAGCGGCACATTTAACGTAACTGTTTACAACCCATTGGGTCAAGTTACGGGCGTAGCCTGGCAGCCATCTCCCAACTGCCGTAAGATTTCCTGGAATACAGTCCCCAACGCTTCAGGTTATCTTGTCAAACTGTTGAAAGGGGCTGCGGTTGTATATCAGACCACCGTGGCTTCAAGTTCATGGGAAGCTGATTTTACCACCCAGATAAACAACGACATCATAGCCAACGGAGCTGGTGCCTATACGGCCAAAGTCACAGCTGTCGGCAGTATGACCGCACCTGACTATTATGGTAATGGACCTGAGTCTGCGGCCTCATCACCGCGCAGTTTCCTGGCTCAGGTAGGTACCCCGACCTGGACTTCAAGTAATCAAATTAGCTGGAACGATGTATCCAATGCCACCTGTTACACAGCCAGTCTATATCAGGATGGCGGGACAACAGCAATTGAAACCCAGAATATAAGCCCAGGCGTACAAACATGCACTTTCGCTGGAGTGAGCACCGGGCATACTTACACCGCTACTGTACAAGCAGTTGGTGATGGAACCAGCTATTTTGATGGACCGATATCAGCCCAATCGGGTGCAAAAACACTGCTGGGTCAGGTAACGGGCCTGAGTTGGTCCGGAACTAACTTGAACTGGACGGCATTAACAACTGCACCTTCCAGTTATGAGGTAAAGCTTTACAAGGTTGGCACTCCAGATACCCTATCAGGTACCTTCTCTACAAGCGGTACTACCAAAGACCTGAGCAGCAGTTTGACAGTTCCGGGAGAATACTATGCTACTGTTCAAGCTAAAGGGAACGGGTCCGATATGTCGATGGTCAAGTTTCAGCTGCTTCTACCCATATTATTGTTCTAGATAAAGTTGCCACACCAACATGGACGGCAAAAACCAGACAGTTGAACTGGGGGTCAGTTGCAGGCGCTTCTAGTTATCAAGTTGTACTAACGGGGCCTAGTGGAACAAAGACCTACAGCTTTGCTGGCAGTCCGCAATTTATACCTGACAGTGATATGTCTGCTGCCGGGGCTTATACTGCAACTGTTCAGGCTATAAGCAATAATCCCGCATACCTGAATGGCCCGGCTTCTGATAGTTCAACGCCAATGACAGTACTAAACAAAGTTGCTAAGCCCACCTGGACAACCGATACAGGTATTATTAACTGGGTGGATGTGGATAACGAAACGTCATATACGGTAACCTTACTGAAGGATGGAGCACCATTAGAAACTGTTACAAAAACTGCAGGAAGCATATCACATCCCTTTGGCGGTACTATTGCATTGAATGGAGCAGGCAATTATAGCGTAACTGTCCAGGCGATAAATTCTGGTACTGATTATATCGATGGCCTGGCTTCGGATGCATCTGAGGAAAGGACCGTGGTACAACTTGATTTAGGAGCAGATCCTTGGTGGGGAGGAATAACAGGACATGTTATTTACTGGAATAATATAGACAATGAAACAGGCTATCAGGTCATACTTAAAAAAGACGGTAATGTAGTTGAATGCCAAAACATCGAAAGTACTACTGCTTACTGGTATGATTTTGATTACCGAATGAATGGAGTAACCGGATCATTTACAGTTGATGTTAAAGCTTTAGGTAATGGAACAAATTATGCCAATAGCATTCCCAGGACATCAGCAGCACATGTTCATTAAAAAACAGTAAAACCAATTTTTTGCCCTCGCTTCGGCGGGGGCTTTTTTTTGGACAAATACACGGGAATGGTTTATGGCGCGAAAAGAAATTGGTGAAGTAGAATTTTTAAGCGGATTAAATCATCTTTTATATCTAATGGCTATATAATTTTAGATATTATGGTTGATATTGTAATTAAAATATAATACATTATATTTGATAGTAAATAGAAGTGTAAGTAATATATGTAAGATATAATCCGGGATAAGCTGATTAAGGCGAGAGGGGATATTATGATAGGGATAACCGGGTACTGGCGTGGAAAGAAACTAGGGAGATTAACCATGGTCATTTTGGCCTTGCTCATTCTGTTGGGCTCGTGTCCCATGCCCCTGCAAGCCGGCAGAATCTCCCTTCCCCACCCATCAATGCTAATGCCATACCAATAGTAAATACTACTCCTGCTGCAGGAGCTAATGCTGGTCCAGCAGGAAGTTCTGCTTCTACCCCTTTGCCTTTACCCGCCATATCCTTGTCCGCTGCAGATACACCCGGTTTTAGCACAGAAACCAATTCATTTTCATCTCCCTATTCCAGCCTTAATAATTCCGCTCCTCCCGATGCTACTACCGAGGCTAAAGTTGAAAGATTATTAGTTAATATGCCCCTGCTATTTATCGAAAATCAGGGTCAGACAGATAAACAAGTCTCCTACTACATACAGGGAAGACAGGGCAGTGTGTACTTCACTTCGCAGGGCATGACTATGACCTTTGTGAAAAAAACGGATTTTCCTGAGCAACCCGAACGGGGCTGCCCATTCGGAATAGACAAAACGGAAAACATTCCCCGAAGCTGGACCGTGAAGCTCGACTTCATAGACGCCTACCCTGGCGTAATTCCCCGGGGCCAGGAAAAGGCTGAAACCCAAATATCCTATTTCAAAGGTGAAAAAGATAAATGGAAAACCGGACTCCCCACTTATACCCGGCTGGTCTACGCGGACCTGTGGCCAGGCATCGATCTCGTATTTTACTGTGAAGGCAGTACCTTGAAATATGAATTCATTGTTCAGACAGGAGCCGACCCTGCGAATATCCGCCTGGCCTGGCGGGGCGCGGAACAGGTCAGTGTCAACCAAAAGGGCCAGATGGAAATTAAGACCCCCCTGGGCAGTTTCGCCGATGACGCCCCCCTTGCCTGGCAGGTAGAGTCAGGAAAGCGGTCTGCAGTTAAAGTCAGTTATTGCCTGAACCAAAGTCAACAAGATAATACCCAATGGGGATTCAATCTGAACACCTACGATACAAACAAGCAGCTTATTATTGACCCGGCAGTAATAGATTACTGTGGCTATATAGGTGGATCCGGAATGGACTGGGGTAGTGGTATAGCGGTGGACAGCTTAGGGCGGGCTTATGTAACGGGACGTACGGATGACGGTACAGGATTTCCCGTCAGCGCAGGAGCATTAGATGATAGCCATAATGGCAACCCAGATGTTTTTGTGGCCCGGGTAAATGTTAACGGTACGGCTTTTGAATACTGCGGCTTTATCGGCGGTTCACAATGTGAATGGGGCGAGAGAATTGCAGTGGACAGCATCGGGCGGGCCTATGTAATTGGACCTACGAATTCGACCCAAAATCTTGGTTTCCCTGTCAGCGGAGGTCTGTGTATTACTCATAAGGGTATGTATGATACTTTTGTTGCTCGAATAAATCCTGATGGTTCAGTATTAGAATATTGCGGTTATATCGGAGGCTCAAATTCAGACTGGGGTAAAGGTATCGCGGTTGATAGCACCGGGCAGGCATATGTAACAGGTTATACACAGTCAGCAGACTTTCCTGCCAGTGTTAGGGGGCTGGATAGCAGCTACAATGGAGGATGTGATGCCTTTGTTGCCCGGATAAACGCAAGTGGCACCGCGCTGGACTACTGTGGCTATATTGGCGGTTCAGGGGATGATATCGGACGAGGTATAGCTGTAGATAGTATCGGGCAGGCATATGTAACAGGAAATACAGAGTCTAACAGTGGATTTCCAATTGGTCTGGGAGCATTTGACAACAGCTATAACGGGAATCGGGATGCTTTTGTGGCAAAGGTCAATGTTAATGGTACCGCCCTAGATTATTGCAGTTATATCGGCGGTTCTCAGAATGATGAGGGTTTTGGCATCGCGGTAGATGGCAGCGGACGGGCTTATATAACAGGAGATACATGGTCAGCGGATTTTCCCTTTATAGTCGGGCCAAACGCCAGTTTTAATGGCGGAGTGCAGGTATTTGTTGCTCGCATAACTTCTGATGGAAGCAACTTAGAATATTGTGGCTATATAAATGAAATTACTGCCCGTAGTATTGTGATTGACAGCAATAACCGGGCATATATAACCGGCGGTTGTTACGCCTTTGTTGCACGGGTGAAGGATGATGGGAAGGCACTCGATTACCTCATATATATCATGGGCACCTCAGGAAACCATCACAGTCAAGGGATAGCATTAGACAACAGCGGTCGAATATATGTAGCAGGTTCTACCGACAATTATAACTTTCAACCCGTTGTGGGGCCCGATACCAGCTTTAATGGTGGACAATCTGATGCCTTCGTAGCACGGGTTTGTTTTCTAAGCAGCCAAAGTGATATTATATCCTTTACCCTTCCTCAGCAGACCGGGGCAGCGACCATAAATACTACTGCCCATACCGTAAACATCGAAGTGGCCTATGGCACTGACCGCAGCAGCTTGATACCTACGATTGGCATATCGGAAGCGGCGGTTATAGATTATACCTACGGAACACCCTTAAACTTTACCAATCCTGTTAATTTTACTATCACAGCCGAGGATGGCAGCATCCAGACCTGGACTGTCACCGTTACCGTTCATCCACCATCTACAAATGCTAACCTTTCCAACATTACTATTAGTGATGGCACGATTACACCAGGTTTTAACCCTGCTTATGCAAGCTACAATGTCAGTGTTCTTAATAGTGTAACTAGCATCAAAATAACCCCCACAGGGCAAGATTTTACAGCCAATATAAAGGTAAACGGCAATGATGTTGCAAGTGGTGCAGCCTATGGTCCGATCAATCTGAATGTGGGTAATAATCTCATAACAATCCTGGTAACAGCCGAGGATACAAGTATAACAAAAACCTATAATGTCACCGTCACCCGCGCGGCTTCAAACAACGCTTATTTATCCAAGCTTGATCTCAGCTCAGGCATACTGAATCCTGGATTTTCTGCTGGTCATTACAGCTATACTGCCAGTGTTGCTAATTTGGTCAGCAGTATAAACATAACCCCCACAACACAGAACAGTAACGCAATTGTAAAGATAAACGGCAATGCTGCCGTTAACGGGGCACCCTATGGACCTATCAACCTGGTGGTAGGGCCCAATACCCTAACGATTTTGATAACAGCCCAGGATACGATAACAACCAAAACCTATACCGTAACCGTTACCCGACTTCCTTCCAGCAATGCCGGCCTGTCAGGTTTGAGCCTAAGCAGCGGCATTTTGTCTCCGGGTTTTAATGCAGGAACTACTACATATACCGCCAGTGTGGACAACGATATAGCAAACGTAAGCATAACTCCCACTCTAGATGACAGCAACGCTTCAGTAAAAGTAAATGAGAGTATTGTCACCAGTGGCACTGCTTCCAATCCCATATACTTAAATGTGGGAGACAACATAATAACAGTTTTAATAACAGCCCAGGATATGACAACAACCAAAACCTATACCTTAACCGTTACCCGACTTCCTTCCAGCAATGCCGACCTGTCAGGTTTGAGCCTAAGCAGCGGCATACTGTCTCCCGGCTTTGACGCAGGAACTACTAACTACACCGCCGTAGTCGGCAATGAAATAACCAATCTGAATGTAACCTGTGTAACTGAGAGTGTTTATGCTACATTAACTATAAACGGCAACATCGCTTTTAGGGGTGTACCTTATGGCCCTGTCAATCTGGCAATAGGGGCCAATCCTATAACTATATCCGTAACCGCCCAGGATAATGTTACCACTAAGGGTTATACACTAACGGTTCATCGTGCTCCTTCCAGCAATGCCAGGCTTTCAGAACTGAGCCTCAGTCAGGGTGATCTGATTCCAGCGTTTGATCCTGCTGTTATGAACTATAGTGTAAATCTGCCTTACACCGCAGATCGACTCATCGTCACCCCCACCGTATCGGACAACGTATACGGAGCTGTGACTGTAAACAATCAGGCTACAGTCAGCGGAGTGCCTTTCGGGCCTATCAGCCTCAACCACGGTAGCAATATCATTGATATTAATGTAACCGCCCAGGATGGCAGCAGTCAGACCTATACCATAAATGCCAACCGCGCTATCAAACCTTTAAGCAATGCCGATCTGGCCAACTTAAGCCTCAGCCAGGGAAGATTGATCCCAACATTTGCCCCCGGTATAACTTCATACCGTGCCTATGTGACCCCAAATAATACAAGTATTAATATTACCGCTACCGTGGCCGAATCAGTTTATGCCAGAGTCACAATAGATAATACCCCTGCGATCAGCGGGTCAGCTTTTGGGCCAATAAATTTAAATATAGGTAACAATAATGTGGTTATTAGGGTTACCGCCCAGGATGGCAGCCTAAAAGACTATAACCTTATTGTTATCCGACTTAACAACAATAGCGATTCTTCACCCCAGGGTAATAACGGAGTTATAGATTCTAGAGGCGGCAGTGCAACTGGGTTAAATGTAATTGTAACCATACCTCCCGGTGCGGTGGAAGAACGTATAAGAGTAGAAATCAGCAGGGTTGTCGATACCAGTTGGCTCAAGCTTGTTGATGGGGCCAAAATAATCAGCGATGTTATGGAAATCGTTAAGGATAAAAGCTGCAATTTCAAGAAAAATGTAACCATCAGCATTAAATTTGATCCTAGTAGTGTAGATGAAAGCAAATATGATCTTAAAATATGTTATTATGATAACGATAAGCAAAGCTGGGTTCCTTTGGATAATAATATGATTGACAAAACCACTCAACAGGGCAGCGGTGAAATAAACCACTTAACTAAATTCGCCCTGATAGCCTTTCCGAGAACAGCCGCCGTCCCAACAATACAGCCATCGTTAGCAGTCTCTGCCAATAGTGAAGGCGTTGAACTAAATGATATTTCCGGGCACTGGGCAGAAAAGACAATTCAAGAACTAATAGACATGGAAATAATAAGCGGCTACCCGGACGGTAGTTTTAAACCTGACAAAATTATCAGCCGGGCCGAATTTGCGGTTATACTGGTGAAAGCTTTAAGATTGCAACCTTCTTCAGGTAAAACCTTTAAAGATTCCTATTTACACTGGGCCAAAGATTATATCAGCGCTGCTTATGCAGCAGGAATTATTAAAGGATTTAATGAGGATAACTTTGGTCCTGATGAAAACATCATTCGCGAAGAGATGGCGGTAATGATATTTAAAGCAGCCCAAATTGCCCCTGTCAGCGAAATTAAAAATTTCAAAAATCTTATCAAGATTTCAGGCTGGGCCAGGGAGGCCGTGGCTGCAGCTATTACTGCAGGCATAATAAAGGGTTATCCTGACGGGAGTTTTAGGCCCAAGGCCAAAACTACCCGGGCCGAAGCGGCCAGCATAATTATTAGGATAATAAAATAAAAAGTATTAGTACCCAAGTATAGCACCCAAAAACCATGAATCCCCTTTAGAAAGGGGATTTTTTCACGCAGGGCTTAACTGACAGGTTAATCATGTTTTGCATTTTGAGCACAGAAAGATTACAAAAAAACAGGGAATGCGGACCTGTAAAAGCAGGGAAAAACATCCTGGATAGCGAAATAAGGGTTAAAGTTTCTGATTTTTCTGGCAAGATGCCATATTGCCGGCAGGGAATACCGTAATAATTTATAGTGGGGGTTTGAGCAATGAATAAGGAGCAGACAATGGATTACCATGTTAATGCTATCAAAGACCTGGCCAGAACCCAGCCCCGTTCATTGGGTGCGGAAATCGAAAAGCTAGCCCGGGATAAACCTCTGCATACAGCCATTTATTATGAAGAACGTAAAATAAATTATCAGGAATTTAATAAGCTGGCCAATCGCTATGCTAATTATTTTTTCAACCAGGGCTTTAAGAAAGGTGATGTAGTAGCCCTGCTCATGCCAAACCGCCCCGAGTATTTGACAGCGGTGGTCGGCCTTAGCAAGTTGGGCGTGATCGTCGCGCTTATTAACAGCGAGGTGCGGGGCGAAGTTTTGGCGGCAGGAATCAATATGGTTGAGGCCAAGGCCGTTATCATGGGGCATGAATTCGTGGAACTATACCAGACCATAGCTGAGAGGATAAGGCTGCACTTCCCGGCCCGCCTTATGGTGGAAACGGAAGACCAGGCGGTTTTGCTACCCGAACATTATGAAGATTTGAATAAACTTTTAAAATCAGCTGCTGAGGATAATCCTCCTGTCACTGCTGATATTAACAGTGATGATATTCTGGCCATAATCTTTGCCGCAGGGACCTTCGGAGACCGCAAAGCGGTACCGGTCTTGCAGAAGAGATTTTTAAGCGTTGGACATAAAGCCGGCGCTTTTTGCCATATGAATGGTGATAGGGTCTTATATATGAGTCTGCCGCTGCATCTGAACAGCGGTTTCAATGTTTGTTTTGGCAGTATGGCAGTCAACGGCTGCAGTATGGTTATAAAGAAGCGTTTTTCGGTGCACCAGTTCTGGGATGACATCCGTAAGTACCAGGCTGATTACTTCGTAGGTGTGGGCGAAATGTGCCGCTATATTTACAGTTTGCCGGAGCTGCCGGGGATGCAGATAATCCGCTGGATACTGTAATTTGCAACGGCATGTGGGGCGGTCTGATTGAACCATTTCGCAAGCGTTTTAATTTGCGGCATGTTATAGAAATTTACGGTACTACTGAGGGAGTGGGGAGTTTTATAAACCATGAGGAAGTCTTGGACAAATGCGGCAACCTTACTTTGGGAGGCATGCGCCAGGGAGAAGTAGCCCGGTGCAATTTTGATACCGGTGAATTAATGCGCGATGATAATGGCCGCGTTTTAAAATGTGAACCAGGCCGCGTGGGGGTATTACTCTGTGAAATCAATGATTTGAATCCGTTTACGGGTTATATCAACGATGAAGAAGCCACTCAGGCTAAAATAGTCAAAAATGCCTTCCAGGATGGCGATGAATATTTTAATACCTATGATCTGGTTGAACTTGACGAGGGTGAATACATTTCCTTTGTGGATCGCCTGGGGGATGCCTACCGCTGGAAAGGCAAAACCGTGTCTGCCCATCAGGTAGCTGATGTTATTATGAAATATTTTGGTCCAATAGAAGATGCGACGGTTTACGGGGTGAAAATACCGGGATTTGAAGGTCGCTGCGGTATGGCGGCGATTAAGTTCCTCGAAGGAGAGAAGATGGAATGGCCCAAGTTTCTGCAATATTTGAACAACCGTATGCCTGAGCATGCCCGGCCCCTGTTTTTCCGTGTCATTGACCAGATCGAAGGGGATGAATTACTGGAGGACTGGAAAATGAACTTTAAGAAAGACGGTTTCTCGCCTGAAGTGGTCAAAGACCCTATGTTTTACCTGGACCCGGTGAAAAAAGCCATTATGCCTCTAACCCCGGAGGTATATAAAGACATCGTGGATAATAAGATTCAGTTTTAGAACATTATACACCTGTTGATTGAGCCGAAGACGGAAAGGAATGGTGTGAATGAAATTCGATAATATGGATGAACTGCTGGATATCACCCACGACTATCTTTTAAAAGTAAACCCTTTTTATCGGGAATTTCTCAAAGCCTATCGTTATTACAGCATATTGGACAGTATACAGCATTCTGATCAGGGTTGGTCGACAGTGAATAACGTAATCTATGAGAATCAAACCCTGCGTCTCAGGCATTTTCCCAACCGGCGGAAAAAAAGTGAGGAAAAAAGGCCGGTCCTGATTTTGCCTCCTCAAGCCGGACACCATTCTAATTTGGCTGACTATTCGGCGGCTCAAAGCCTGGTAAGGGTCTTTCACCAGTATGGTTATGATGTGTACGTTTGCCACTGGCTGTCAGCAACTCCTGAATATAAGGACCTGGGAATGAATGATTATATTCGCCTAACCGATGAGGCTGTAGACCAGATTCGTGAACGCACCGGGGTTTATAAAATACACATAGTGGGGCAGTGTCAGGGAGGATGGCAGTCGGCTATTTATACCTCCCTGCACCAGGATAAAATATCGACCCTGGTAACAGCCGCTGCGCCTATTGACCTTTATGCCGCTCCTTCGGAAATCGTGGACAATGCCCAGCTGCCGGATGAGTTTTTTGAGTTCCTGGTGGCCCGGGGCAATGGACTTATGAACGGCAAGTTCATTCTCTGGGGCTTTAAAAATATGCAGGCTGAGGAACATTATGTACGCAAATACTTCAGACTGTGGCAGATGATTAAGGACGGGGACGAAGACGCCATTAAGCGATTTATCCATTTTGAGAATTGGTATGAGTATACCCAGTATTTGCCGGGTCGTTTTTACCTGGATATAATCAAACACATATTTAAAGGCAATAAGCTTACCAAGCCGGGCAGTTTTTCTCTGGATGGCAAGCCCGTAGATTTGCGCAATATCACTTGCCCGGTTATCATTATGGCTGGCAAGAAAGATCATATTACCCCGCCGCCGCAGGCCTTTGCCCTGAAAAACCTGGTAAGCACACCGCCCGAGGATGTAGTGGAAATACTGACTGAAGGCGGGCATATAGGCACTTTGATGGGAACTGAAGCCCTGCGTGAAGATTGGACCGCGGTGAATGAGGTATTAAAGCTGGCTATATAATCCGCATATTGCATGAGAGCATTTGCGATATTTATCATATAATAGAACAATATTATTATACCGGTTATATACCGGTATTACTTTTGGGAAAATGAGTGATTCACCACAGATTTGCACAGATGTCCTTCACAAATGGACACAGATTCTAATTAAAAACTAAAACGCAATCATATTCTTTTCACTAAGAGCTTTGATAATACAGTACCTTTTTAGGTTGAATCATAAATAATTATCTGTGTACATCAGTGTTAAATCTGTGTTTATCTGTGGTTAATCGGGTCCCTAACTTTAAGGTTAATCTAAACTGGAGGATGGGTGTTTGCGCAGAATCAGGATGGTCATAGAATATGACGGCAGTAATTACCATGGGTTTCAAATCCAGCAAAATGCTCACACCATACAGGCTGAGCTGGAGAAAGCCATCCAAAATCTTACCGGCGAAAAAACCACCTTGATGTTTGCGGGGCGCACCGATGCTGGAGTACATGCCCTGGGGCAAGTAGCCGCCTTTGATACCAACTCCAGTATCCCCCCCGAGAAATGGCGTTTTGCCTTAAACAGTTTTTTGCCTCCGGATATTATAATAGTACATAGTGAAGAAGCTCGTCCCGATTTTCACCCCCGTTTTCATGCCGTGAAAAAACGGTACCGTTACTTGATTTACCGACAACGGGAAGGGGCCGTATTTTATCGCCGTTATGCCTATTGTAATGATGAAATTCTGGATCTGGCAGCAATGAATCAAGCCTGTCAGCATATTAAAGGGCTGCATGATTTCAGTTCTTTTTGTGCCAGTGGCTCTGCGACCAGGACGTTTGAACGCGAGGTCACAGAATGTTATGTAATCGAAGAAGATGGTTTTATTAAGCTGGAAATAGAAGCTAACGGCTTTCTATATAATATGGTGCGCATAGTCACCGGAACGCTTCTAAATGTGGGCCGGGGAATATATACTCCCCAACAAGTAGCCGATATAATCGCTGCCCGCGACCGCAACCGGGCCGGAGCCACCGCCCCCCCGCAAGGCCTCTACCTGGTGCACGTAACATATCCGGAAAATTAACCACAGATAAACACAGATTTTACACAGATACACACTGATGAATCCATAATCGACATAAAAAAGTAATTAAATTTAAAAGTGGTGCGCTATCAAAACGTGCAATGTCAGGAGAATGACTGCATTTATTTTTTAAAATAAAATCTGTGTCTATCTGTGAAATCATCTGTGTGCATCTGTGCTGAATCGTACTTTTAAATTTTTACCGGGGTTTTATTGACAAGCGGGCTGGATTTTGGCTATCATATAAAGGCAGTCTTTATACCTGTGCCTGTTTCCGCCCCGTTAACAGGTTGGTGACCAGGTAGAAAAGGCCATGATCGTTTAGCTACAGGAGGGGAAGACGTTGAAAAGCTATATGGCCAAGGCCGAGGAAGTCGACCGTAAATGGTATGTGGTAGATGCCTCAGATCAGACATTGGGTCGTCTGGCTTCCGAAGTAGCCGCCATCTTAAGAGGAAAACATAAACCCATCTATACCCCGCATGTTGATACCGGGGATTTCGTAATCGTTATCAATGCTGAGAAAATCAAGCTTACCGGCGATAAATTAAACCAAAAAATGTACCGCCATCACAGCGGCTATCCCGGTGGCCTGAAGGAAATGGATTATCGCACTTTGCTGCAGAAAAAGCCCGAAAAAGCTATTGAGCTTGCAGTAAAAGGAATGCTTCCACATAATCGCCTGGGGGACAAAATGTATCGTAAACTCAAGGTTTACAAGGGCAGCGAACATCCCCACCAGGCTCAAAAACCTGAAATTCGCGAGCTTAGAGGTTAAGGAGGGTCGATATGGCAGCCAAGGTACAATACTGGGGAACCGGAAGAAGAAAATGCGCTGTAGCCCGGGTTAGATTGGTACCGGGTAACGGCAAAATTATAATCAATAACCGCAATTTCGAAGAATTCTTTCCTAATCGCACCAGCCGCTTAATAGTTCAGCAGCCCCTGGAGCTTACCCAGACCATGGGACGTTTTGATGTCCTGTGCCGTGTACAGGGCGGAGGGGTATCCGGACAAGCCGGAGCGGTGCAAATGGGCATTGCCCGCGCGCTTACCAGGGCTAATCCTGATTTGAGGCCTTCACTCAGGAAAAACGGTTTCTTAACCCGCGACCCGCGTATGAAGGAAAGAAGAAAATACGGTCTGCACAAAGCCAGAAAAGCTCCGCAGTATTCCAAACGCTAAAATGCAACCAAAAACCTCCCAGACAGGGAGGTTTTTATTGTATAGGAAAGAATGGTTTACAAACAGCTGTGGATAAGTGTACTCGGGGCGTGCGTGGGCAGGGCAGAGGTCATCGTGAACGGCAGAACCGCCGCCCTGTCATGGCTGCAAAACCGGGGAAAGATTGCTTTGCTGTGCTCGCAACGACCCAATAAAAAATTACCTTCGGGAACAACCTTACTGTCCTTGCGAAAAGCGCTGCCATGCGGCAATCTAAAACTATAACCCTGATCGCCCGGAGGCGAATCGGTTCTTTGTATAGAAGAGTATGCTTCACAAAAGGCTATTGATGAGAGACTCGGCTTAATACTCCACGCGGTTGCGACCGTTATTTTTAGCCTGGTATAAAAGGCTGTCCGCCCGGCCGATGAGCTTGTCCAGCTTATCACCGTTATATTGGGCTGCACCAATACTGATGGTAACCTTTAAACCTTTTTGGCTAAATGACGCTTCCTGGACCTCCTTGCGAATCCTCTCCGCCACCTGCAGACCATCTTTAATATCAGTCATCGGCAAAATCACTAAAAACTCTTCTCCGCCATAGCGACCCACCATGTCGGTTTCTCGCAGATTGGATGCAATTATACGGGCCACGGATTTAAGCACGTGATCCCCAACCTGATGTCCCCACCTGTCATTAACGAGCTTAAAATGGTCAAGATCCAGCATCATCACCGTTAAGGGATGTTTATAACGCTTGGCCCGGCGCAGTTCCTGCTGCAAACATTGAAAAATATAGCGATGGTTGTATATCCCAGTAAGGTCGTCGGTTATGGTCTGCATCTTTAATTTCTGATTCAGTTCCTGCAGGCGCTGGTTTTTTTCCTCCAGTTCCTTTTCCATAAGACGGCGTTCAGTGATATCGGTAACCATAGTCAAAAGGTAGTCTTTGGTATCTATACGCAGTATATCTGCGGACATTAAGCCAATTATGATTTTTCCGTTTTTTGAACGGAAATTCACTTCGATGTCACGAATACTGCCTTTAGCCAGTAAAAGATTGAGGATAACATCCCTTTGTTTAGCATCCGCATATATACCCAGTTCTTCAGTGGTTCGGCCAATAACCTCTTCCCGTTCAAATTCCATGGTACGCAGGCAGCTTTCATTAATGTCTATGTATTTGCCTTCATCCAAAGTTGTTATCGTCATCATAGAGGCATTAATATTAAAAGCCCGGGAAAATTTTTGCTCCGATAACTGTAATTCCGATATATCCCGGCATATAACGAAAAAAACCTCTTCTCCATTCCAAAATCCTTTTTTATTCGCGCCTCGGTGGGAATGAGTTTTTTTCTATCTTTGCTGCGCATCATCATAGTAATGGTATTGCTGCCGCTTATCAGAGCTGATTTAAAGAATTTACAGCCATCTTCATTAAAATCCTCGGGATGAATAATTCTGATGTTCTGCCCGCGCAGTTCACCCGAACGATAGCCCAGAACTTGCAGGGCGGTGGCATTGACCTCAATAATATTACCTTCCAAATCAATTACAAATAAACTGGAATCAACCGTATTGAAGAAGGAACGCAGGTTGCTTCCTGCCCCAATAATGATTGCTCCAGCCGTTTACGGCGGTTTATATCGGTAAGGGTACCCATCATATGTGAAGGTTTTCCTTCAGCATCATATTTTATCACCATGCCGCGGTCGAGAATCCACTTATACGTGCCGTCCTTGCAGCATAAACGATGTTCATTATAGTACATTTTAGTTTCTCCGCTGAGGCAGCGATTAATATCGTCCAGGGCCTGCTGACGATCATCCGGATGCACCCGGTATTCCCACTCTGCCAAGCTATTGCTGATTTCATCTTCCGCGAAACCCAGGATATTCTTCCACTGCCGGGAATAAAACACTTTATTATCTTTGACATTCCAGTCCCACACCCCGTCTCCGCTGCCTTCCAGGGCATATTTCCAGCGGGCTTCGCTTTCGCGCAGTTCTTCCTCTACCTTTTTAAATTCGCTTATATCACTTAAAATAGCCACGATAAAACCAGGTTCGGGGCTGTAGGCCGCAATACGAAACCATTTTTGCAGACCATAGAAATATACTTCACAATTCTCTTTTTGTCCCCGCAAAGCAACATTGCCGCAACGGGAAAGCAGATCAGCATAAATTTCTCTAAAATTGGGAACCAAACGGCTTATCAACTGCCCTTTGACATCTGACCTTTTCCATCCGGTGAGCTTTTCGAAGGCGGGGTTAACGTCAATAAACTCATAATCTACAGGGTGGCCGTCTTCATTGGTGATTAAACGCTGATAGGCATAACCGGTATCGGTATTATCGAGAATAGTTCGGTAAAAAGAAGATGAGTGCGGCAAATTATCCCCTCCAAACAGTTTGCATGCGGGAATGGTTTGATTACATAATAAGGCAGGTAATTTTGCTATTTTTTTACCTATATTCATTATATAACGGCATAAAGTCTCGAACAATGACAAATTATTTCTCAGAAAATGAACAATTCAGGAGGGCGGGAGCATGACTGGAGGATGGCCTATGTCATAGTATATTTTTGTAAACGGTGGTTAGCAAATTATTGATGAAAGGATGATGGCCCTTTAAAGGCTTAATATAGCTTTTTATTGCTCCTTAAACCATTAGACCTTATCACCTTAAACTCAAAATGGTAAAAATAATTAATTATTAAAATAAATTCCTGTATCCGCCGTTCCAACTTATTCATTTAATAAGTCCTGCGTAAAGTGGAATAATAGGAATGTCTCCCGAAAATGATCATTTAGAGGAGGTGCCCAAGATGGCGAAAAAAGCCAAGAAAGATGACAAAATATTAGATGATGCGGCTAGAAGATTGGAAGATCAGCATGATAAACAAATGGGGACTGGTTCGCGTAAGGATAAGAAAGTTAAATCCTAGGCGGGCAGTGAAAACCATTATTCCCAATCGTTCAGCCAGCGCGAAGCCGCAGATAAAACTGCGGCTTCGTCGCAGCCGGGCAGCTTATCTTAAAGATATATTGTGAATCAAGAGGTGAAAAAATGGGGGCTAGGTTTTTCATAGTCAGTAATAATGGCTTTATTCTGCCGGTGGAATATAAAAATTATGAATCAGCCTGCGCCAACTGCGAGTCCAATGAAATGATATATATGGCGGATAGTATGGAATTGCTGGAACAGTGTTTGCAGCCGCCGGAAGATAGTGCTGAACAGTCGTTTTAATCAGGGCGTCTCCTGCATATATAGTATAGATTAACAAATGCAGGAGTGAGTAAATTGAAAAAAGGCAGAGTCTACGTTATATCACTGCGCCGCGCTGGCATTATAGCCAGTGCTTTAATGGTGATATATTTATTTTTTCTGGCCTGGGAAGAACCCGAAACCAGTGTATTATCATATGGAGTGGCCAGCAAGATCATTGTGGTAGACCCCGGACATGGGGGTGTGGATTCCGGCGCGTCGCGGGGGAATGCAGTGGAGGAAGAGATCACCCTGGCTATAGCCAAGCGTTTGACTGAATATCTGAGCCAGGCCGGGGCCATGGTTATACTGCTGCGAGAAAATGAAAGTGATCTGGCAGGAGATGAGTTTAGCGGCCGCATTAGAGACCGCAAACGCAAGGATATGAATACCCGGGTTCAGAAAGCCAATGAGGCGAATGCTGATTTATTCATAAGCATACATACTAATGCGGAAGCAGGAACCAGCTGGTCGGGCGCCCAGACATTCTATCTGGCCGGAGACGAAAAAAGCAAGCGGCTGGCAGCTTCCATCCAGGAGGAATTAAAGAGGGTATTGGGGAATACTAGAAGAAAATCGGCTGCCGGTAATTATTTTGTTTTGAAAAAAACCAAAATGCCGGCGGTAATAGTTGAGGTAGGTTTTATCTCTAATCCGGCTGAAGCTGTTAAGCTTAGACAACCGGGGTACCAATCCAAAATCGCATATGCCATTTTTATGGGCGCCGCTGCCTCTATACAGGAGGAAAAAACCAATACTAATGATAATAAACCTGGTAAGCCGTGAAAATAAGAGAGGTGTAAATAATGATAACTTATGGTGTATTATCGCCCCACCCGCCTTTGTTGATCCCGGATATCGGAGGATCGAGAATAAGAGAAGTGGAGACAAGCCGCCGGGGTATGCGGGAAATGTCACGCCAATTGGTGGAAAGCTGCCCTGAAACGATCATTTTCCTGACTCCTCACGGCAACGTATTCAGTGATGCCCTGTCAGCATTGGGGGAAAATCTTTTGCAAGGTGATTTTTCTAATTTCGGCAGCCGGGTAGGGACAAGCGTAACCAATGATTTGGAATTGCTGGCGGAAATCGAAAAACGCAGCAATGACGCGGGAACCAATTTTGTCACCATTAATAAAGAAATGGCTCGTAAGAATAACCTGCAATGGAATTTGGATCATGGCATATTAGTTCCGCTTTTTTACCTGCAGGAAGCCGGGTTATCTCAGGTGCAGGTGATTGCTGTAAGCATAGGCTTTCTTCCCATTTTAGAATTATATGCCTTCGGCCGCATTTTACGTGAAGCATCGGAAATTATGGGACGACGGGTAGCTATAGTGGCTTCAGGGGATATGTCACACCGCCTCAAAGACGAGAGACCGTATGATTATCACCCGGATGGAGCACGTTTTGATGCTGCGGTTAAAGACAATATAACCAGGGGAGATGTAACCTCCATTATAGAATTGCCGGAAAAACTGCGGGATAATGCCGGAGAGTGCGGCTATCGCTCCCTGGTTATCCTGCTGGGCGCTTTAGACGGCTGTGAGTTTAAGTCCCAGGTATTCAGTTATGAAGGACCATTCGGGGTGGGTTATTTAACCGCTGGTTTTTTGCCTGTGGGAGATAGGGATAGTCTCTTGCAGGAATTTAAGCGTCGTCAGCTTCAGGATATTTCCCGCCGCCGCCAGGAAGAAAGTCTGCCGGTGCGGTGGGCGCGTATGACGTTAGAAAACTACATAAAAACAGGACAAGTTCCTGCTGTACCTTATGAGGTGGAAAATTTACGCAAAAGTCAGGCGGGAGTATTTGTTTCTCTTAAGAAAAACGGACAGTTGAGAGGATGTATAGGCACAATTATGCCTGCTTATGGGGATTTGGCGGAAGAAATATCTCATAATGCGGTAGCGGCTGGAACCCAGGACCCCAGGTTTTCTCCGGTACAGATTGCTGAATTGCCCGAATTAGTATATTCAGTCGATATACTGGGCGAACCCGAACCGACCAGCCGGGAAGAACTGGACCCGCATCGCTATGGGGTAATTGTCAGTGCCGGCCGCAGGCGGGGATTATTACTGCCGGATTTGGAGGGTGTGGATACGGTCGAGGAGCAGATCTATATTGCCCTGCATAAGGCCGGAATAGATCCCAGCGAAAAATATAAGCTTGAACGTTTCGAGGTTAAAAGATACAAGTAGATAAAACGTCACAGATGAATACGGATTGTACAGTACACATATAATGTTTGCTGCGACCTTCGCAGTTTGAATCTGTGATCAAATGCGAAATCCGTTATAATTACCATGAAAAACATAATGTAGGGCTATCTTTTAGAATTAGAAACTGAAGAAATTGATATTCTGTAGTAGTTTTTCTTTTAATTAATCTGTGTTTGTTATTGGAGTATTAAAAATGGTGCAGCATGAAGCGTTGTATTATGAAAAAATCGATAAAGATGATGTGGAGTGCTGGTTATGCCCTCATCACTGCCGGATTCACGAGGGGCGGACAGGTTTGTGCGGCGTACGTCAAAACCGGGGGGGAAGACTATACGCTTTAAATTATGCAGAAGTGGTATCCATAGCCCTGGACCCCATCGAGAAAAAACCCCTTTACCATTTTTATCCGGGAACCAGTATCCTCTCCGCTGGCACTTTTGGCTGCAACCTCTTTTGCCCCTTTTGCCAGAACTACTCCCTGGCCCGGGGAACAGGCTCAGAATATCCTCGTCCCCAAACTTTGCCGATAAGCGGCGACAGACTGACACAAGAAGCGGTTAAGGCTCGCCCAGATGGCTCCATTGGATGTGCTTTTACCTATAATGAACCAACCATTTGGTACGAATATATAAAAGAAACCGCTGATAAATTGAAAAATCATGGACAAAAAGTGGTTCTGGTCAGCAATGGCTATATAGAAAACCAACCATTAAGAGAACTCCTGCCTTATATTGATGCTATGAATATCGATGTCAAAGCATTCAGCGAAGCCTTCTATCACAATCACTGCCGGGGAAAACTGGCTGCGGTTATGCAATCCGTGGAAACGGCTATGCAAAAAGTGCATGTGGAAATTACCACCCTGCTTATTCCCGGGGAAAACGACAGCAGGCAAGAAATATCCCAACTGGCCAAATGGCTGGCTTCTCTGGATAAAAATATGGTTTTGCATCTATCCCATTATCACCCGGCCTACAGATTTGACATAGAACCGACACCTCTCAGGAATATGCAGGCTGCCAGGGACGAAGCCTTAAAGCACTTGAATTTTGTTTACCTGGGCAATATAGGCCGGGAAAATGATACCCTGTGCCTTAACTGCGGCAAAGTTCTGATAGAACGCCAGGGATATTATACACGGATATGCGGCATTAAGGCGGGACAATGTGAGTATTGCCATAGTCCGGTAGACTATATCGTGAGTTAATCTGTGCTGATTAAATAACCTTCGCTTACTTGCCCAAGTTTAGTCATTAATAAAAGACAGGGAAGAGCCTGAGCTCTTCCCCCTCTATATGAAAGCCACCGGAAGAATAATTCCGGTATGCTGTCAAATTTATAATACCCACAATCCAGGATATGAATTCATCCGGCAATATGTTACCACCGGGTGGAAATAATTGATTTTTTTCGGGAAATAATAAAAAATAATATTCAGGAGGTGTTGTAATGTCCTACAAATATTTAATACTGGAGAAAGAAGACGGAATAGGAATTTTATTTATCAATCGCCCTCAAGCATTGAATGCCCTGAACACTGAGGTTCTGAAGGAATTAGGACAGGCAGCCGCGGATATTGCCGGTGATGATGAAATTAAGGTTTTAATTATTACCGGAGCAGGTGATAAAGCCTTTGTAGCCGGGGCCGATATCAAAGAAATGTCCGGTTTCACTGGAGTCGAAGGGCGAGAATTCGGGATTACCGGGAACTGGGCGTTCCGCCAGTTCGAAAAGATGGAAAAGCCAGTCATTGCAGCCATTAATGGATTTGCTCTCGGCGGCGGGTGTGAATTGGCTATGACGGCCGATATTCGTCTGGCATCGGAAAAAGCTAAATTCGGGCAGCCCGAGGTGGGCCTGGGGATTACTCCCGGTTTTGGCGGAACCCAGAGACTGCCGCGCCTGGTGGGCGAAGGCCGGGCTATGGAGCTGATTCTAAGTTCTAACCAGATAAATGCCGAAGAGGCTTACCGCATAGGCCTGGTAAACCATGTATACCCGGCGGAAAGCCTGATGGATGAAGCCAAAAAGCTGGCCCGCAAGATTATGAGCAATGCGCCCTTGGCAGTAAAATATGCCAAAGCGGCTATAAACAAGGGATTGCAAACAGATATTGAAACAGGGGTAGCCATTGAGGCGGACCTTTTTGGTCTGTGTTTTTCCACAGAAGATCAGAAATCAGGCATGAATGCGTTCTTGAACAAAGAGAAGGCTGTTTTTAAAGGGAAATAGAAAAACAGGAAAAAGGACTGATCTTCTTATAGAGGATTCAGTCCTTTTTTAATGTTTGAATATATTTTCTGATTAATTTAACTTGAAGGTATCGGTAATTTCTTTTAGTTTGCGGGCTATTTCATCCAGATTGCGGCTTATTTCGATAATCTTATGAACGGCTGCCAGCTGGTTCTGGCTAATGGCGGTTGATTCTTCGGCTGAAGCCGCGGATTCTTCTGTAACCGCCGAAATATTTTCGATGGCTCTGATAATTTCATCATTAGAGGCCATGACTTCCTCGAAGGTTGCCGACATATCCTGAATGGAATTGTCAATCTCATTGGCTCCTCTTTCAATATCATCAAATGCCTGCATACTTTCGTTTAAAAATTCGCCCTGCTCCCGCATAAGCCGGTCGGCAACTGAGACTTTATCGACAGCTCTGGCTACCTGAGCTTGAACCTGACTGATGATAGAAGATATGTTCTGGGTGGCGCGCCTGATTCTTCGGCCAGTTTGCGAACCTCCTCGGCTACCACGGCAAACCCGCGTCCGGCTTCGCCGCGCGCGCTGCTTCGATAGCCGCGTTGAGGGCCAGGAGGTTAGTCTGTTCAGCGATGTTGTTGATCAGGGTAATTATTTCCCCGATCTGCTCTGTATACTGGTTAAGTTCAGTCATGACCTGGAAAACCTGTTCCGCTGATACAATGGTTTCCCCCATTTTATCCTTTTGTTTGATCATGGTGTCAGTAACCCGCCGCACAATATTCTTAAAGTTTATTGATTGTTGAGCAATTTTTTCTGATTCAGTTCCGACATTCTGCATACCTATGCCTACTTGTCTGGTTAATTCCGTAGTTCTTTGCGCGTCTTCAGCCTGAGAAGCCGCCGCTCGGGCTACTTCGTCTGCGGTGGCGCTGACCTGTTCAGAGGCGGTGCCGGTTTGCTCGGCATTGATTAATAACTCTTGGGAAACTTCGGTAAGTTTATCTGAACCGGCAGAAATTTGATTCATGGTTTCACGCAGGCTCTGGCTCATTTCCCCGAATGAATTCAACAACAGGCCAAATTCTGAGGTTAAATTGCTGCTGATATTCTGACTCAGGTCACGATTGGCCATCTTGCGTATAAAACCTACCATTTCCGTTAGAGGATTAAAAAATTTGGCGCTGATAAACCAGAGAATGATTATGGAAAATACCAGCACGAGTGCGGTCAGAAGAGTAATTTTTACCAGCAGGCCGTTTACGGGACCATTTACTTCACTAACGGGAACCGCTACGCCCAAAGACCAGCCTGCCAGCTTTACCGGGGCGTAAGCCAGGTATTTTTCCACTCCGTTTAATGTATAAGTATCAAGCCCGCTTTCCATGGCGATCATCTTACGGGAAACTGCTGCCAGGCTGTCACTAATTTGCAAGGCGTTTTTCTTGAGCACAAAACTGCTGTCAGGATGCACCAGGAAGGTGCCGTCATTGCTGATTAAATAGGCATAGCCGCTTTGGCCCACCTTGATATCCTCCAGCATGCTGGTCATTTTAGCGCTCTTTATCGATGCGGCCAGTACGCCGGCAACCTTATCGTCCTGGTAGATAGGAACTGCTATGGGGATAACGATATTGCCGCTGACTTTGGAAACCAGGGGGATGTCCACGGCCTTTTTTCCTTGTATTGCGGTTTGAAAATAATTACGATCTTTAACATTTACTACCGCCCCGTTGTTTAAATAGGCTGTGCCGTCAGGACGAATGATAAACATATTCTCATAATCACTGGAAATAATATCCTGAAGTAATTCAACCGCGTCTTTTTGATTCATCGCGGTTATGTAATCTGATTTGCTTATGGTTGTCAGTTCATCCAAGCGCGCGCTGAGGAAGAAATTCACCTGCTCGCTGCCGGTTTTGGCCAGACTCATACATTCCTTTTGTATTTCAGATGTTAAAAGGCCGCGGCTGATATAAACGGAGGTGCCGTTTTGCGCCACAGCGCCAACAATAACTATTGACACGACCCATACTACTAATTTGAATCGCAGGCTTTCATAGAATTTCAAAACAATACCCCCTCAACACTTACTTATAAAAAACAATTCGATGAATTACCATATATTCCTTCAAGAATAAACAAAATTTTTGCAAGATTTTAGCCAAACTATAACCCGATAATTTTTCCCAATAAATATTCATTTGCCATAATACAGAAAATGTTATGCTTCAACAAATAAAAGGGACCCCAAACATTTATGGTTGCAAAAATATACACATGTATGTATAATTATGAATGTTCCAGTACATTTGATAAGGAGATGACTAAGGTGTATAAAGTCGGTATTGTTGGTGACGGGTATACTGCAGCCGAATTGTTGAGGCTTATGGCAGGGCATAATGAATTGGAGGCGGTCTGCATATTGTCCGCCGATAATGGGGGCAGAAGAATAGACCGTATCTATCCTCATCTCACCGGCTTTTGTGACCTGGTCTGTGAACCCAGTGAGATTGAACGGTTAAAAGGACGTTGTGACGCTGTTTTCCTGGCTTTGCCCCATGGGCTTTCAGTTCCGTTGGCTATTAAACTCCTGGAAGCGGGTATAAAATGCGTGGATCTGGGAGCCGATTTCCGCTTAAAGGATGCGGCGATATATAAAAAATATTATGAAAAGGAACACGAGGCTCCGGAGATGCTGGCTGAGGCTGTATACGGGCTGCCTGAACTCTACCGCGATAAAATAAAAACTGCCAGCCTGACAGCCAATCCCGGCTGCTATCCGACAGGAGCTATTTTACCGCTGGCGCCGCTTCTGGCTGCGGGGGTTGTGGAAACGCACGGAATTATCGTCGATTCCAAGAGCGGCGTCTCTGGCGCGGGGCGTACGCTAGAGAGAGCAGCCATTTCTGCGAGGTAAATGAAGGCATACGTGCTTATGGGGTTGGGACCCACCGCCATGGACCTGAGATCAGCCAGGAAATATCTTTTGCGGCCAAAACTGCGGTGGAGATGATTTTCACACCGCACCTGGCGCCTATGAATCGGGCCATTTTAACAACTATCTATGCTAGCCTGCGCCCCGGAATATCTGGCGGTCAGGTGAGAGAGACCCTGGAGGCTAGGTATAACCAGGAACCCTTTATACAGGTCTTGCCGGAAGGCGTTATGCCTCACAGCAAGTGGGTTTATGGCAGCAACCAGGTTCACATAGGAGTGTATGTTAATGAAGAAAGCAGGCGGGTTATACTAATTTCAGTTTTAGATAACCTTACCAAGGGAGCATCCGGGCAGGCTATACAGAATTTGAACCTGATGCTGGGGATAGAAGAAACCAAAGGACTGCTTTTCCCGGGGTTACATCCTTAATATTAAATAATTTACGGAGCAGGCGCGAGTAAGAAGTGGATTTTATGTCAACTGCGAGGCCTGAGTAATAAATGGGAGGTTGAATTTTAATGGAGAAGATGATTTTGATTGAAAATGGCGGTATAACCAGTGCCAAAGGCTTTATGGCCCAGGGTGTTTGTGCGGAAATAAAAAAGAAGGATAAAAAAGATATAGCTGTGGTTTATTCTGACCGGAGGGGCAGCGCCGCAGCCGTTTACACCACAAACAAGGTCAGGGCGGCTTGTATTGACGTCACCCAGGAGCATCTGGCAGACGGAATGGCTCGGGCTATTGTAGTAAATAGCGGTAATGCCAATGCCTGCAACGGGGCGCAGGGTTACAAAGACGCTCAGGCCATGACCCAGATATTGGCCGATGTAATGGGAATGGGAGTGAGTCCGGAAGATGTTATCGTAGCTTCTACAGGAGTGATCGGGGTACCTTTGCCCATGGAAAAGGTTGAAGGCGGAATCTATGAAGCGGTAATAACCATGAGCCGTGCCGGAGGGCATAATGCGGCTTTGGCCATTATGACCACCGACCTTAAATGCAAGGAGATAGCTGTAGAAATAGAAATACAGGGGAAACCGGTGCGTATTGGCGGCATGGCCAAGGGCTCAGGCATGATACATCCCAATATGGCCACGATGCTGGTTTTTATCACAACAGATGCTGCTATAGACAGCAAATGTTTACAAAAACTGGTAAAACAGTCGGCGGACCTGTCGTTTAATATGATCAGCGTTGATGGTGATACATCTACAAATGATATGCTGGCGGTTTTGTCAAACGGCCTGGCCGGTAACCCGATAATCGCAGATGAAGAATCAGATGATGCTAAGAAATTTGCCGAGGCACTGAATTATATAAATATCGAACTGGCAAAAATGATTGCCCGTGATGGGGAAGGGGCCAATCACCTCATTGAAGTGCGGGTCTTAAATGCGGCAGATAAAGAAACTGCCCGGGTGATTGCCCGTTCGGTCACGTCTTCGAATTTAACCAAAGCTGCAGTTTTTGGCCATGATCCCAACTGGGGACGTATTCTCTGCGCTGCCGGTTATTCAGGAGCTGAATTTGATCCTTCCCGCGTAGATGTCTATCTGGGGAAAACGCAAGTCGCTCAGAACGGAATGGGTCTGGCCTTTGATGAAAGGCAGGCAGTAGAGGAACTGCAGCAGGAAAACGTGGTAATTACCCTGGACCTGAAAGCCGGGGAGCATAGTGCCACCGCCTGGGGATGCGATCTGTCTTATGAATATATAAGCATAAATGCCGATTACCGGAGTTAGCACAGATAAACCTGATCTCATCGAGTTAATCTGGTGTATAATCCAGGCAATCCGCGCCCAATTTATGAGGAGGAACGAAAATGCTGAATCCGGCTATGCAAAAAGCTGAAATTCTGGTGGAGGCCTTACCTTATATTAAAGACTTTTACGGCAAGAGAGTAGTAATAAAATACGGCGGCGCAGCTATGACTGATTGTGATCTTAAAAACAAGGTCATGCAGGATATAGTCTTGATGAAATTTGTGGGCATGCACCCTATTGTTGTTCACGGAGGCGGGCCGGAAATCAACCAGATGCTGGCTCGTCTGAACATAAAAAGTGAATTTATAAACGGTTTACGGGTTACGGATCAGCCTACTATGGAAGTGGTGGAAATGGTCCTGGGAGGCAAGCTGAATAAGGAGATAGTTGCTGGTATAAATGCCAGCGGCGGCAGAGCCATCGGTTTATCCGGCAAAGACGACAGGCTTATCGAAGCTTCTTTCCTGGACCCCAGCGGGAAGATGGGCTTTGTGGGCGCTGTCAAGAAAATAAACCCCGCCATCATTGATGTCTTGATAGAAAACGGCTATATACCTGTTATCGCTCCCATTGGTATTGGGGACACAGGTGAAACCTATAATATAAATGCTGATCTGGTGGCTTCCGCAATTGCCGTAGCTATCAAAGCTGATAAATTGGTGCTGTTGACTGATGTCCCCGGACTGCTGCGCGACCCCGAAGACCCTGATTCATTAATTTCCGTCCTGCACCTGGACCAAATCGAAGGTTTGAACCAGGAAGGAATTATTGCCGGGGGTATGCTGCCCAAAGTCCAATGCTGCGCGGAATCAGTTCGAGGCGGAGTGGGGCGCACTCATATCATTGATGGCAGGCTGCCTCATTCCATACTTTTAGAGATATTTACCCGCCAGGGGATAGGCACCATGGTGGTAGACCACTGAGCTGCGGTTATTTTGCAGGCAGGTTAAGAAAGGATGATAAACAATGACCAATAACGATATAATGGCCAAGGGACAAGAATATGTGATGAATACGTACGGGCGCTTCGCCATAGCGCCGGTTAAAGGCAAAGGCTCCTATCTCTGGGATGCCAATGGCAAACAGTATCTTGATTTCGTGGGCGGCATTGCGGTATGCGCACTGGGGCACAGCCCGCAGCCCCTCATCAAAGCCCTGCAGGAACAGGCGCAGCAGCTCTGGCATGTTTCCAACCTGTATTGGATTCAGCCCCAGGCGGAATTAGCGGAGAAATTGGTCAAAGCTTCAGGATTGGATAAAGCCTTTTTTTGCAATAGCGGAGCCGAAGCCAACGAAGCCGCTATCAAGCTGGTGCGCAAGTATTTCTACCGCCGCCAGGAAGCTCATAAAAATGAAATTATAGTCTTCAACAATTCATTTCATGGCCGGACGCTGGCAACACTGACCGCCACCGGGCAAAAAAATACCAGGAAGGCTTTGCTCCCCTGCCGGAAGGATTTAAATATGCGGAATTCAATAACCTGACTTCTGTAGAGAAAGTCATCAGTGACGCCACCGCCGCTATACTGGTGGAACCCGTGCAGGGTGAAGGGGGAGTCAAACCGGCTGATCCCATGTTCCTGAGGGGTCTGCGGCAAATCTGCCAGCGGGAAGGATTGCTGCTGGTCTTTGATGAAGTTCAATGCGGCATGGGGCGCACCGGAACCCTCTTTGCTTATCAAGGTTATGATGTCAAACCTGATATAGTAACCATGGCTAAAGCCTGGGGGGAGGATTTCCCATAGGAGCCATGCTGGCCAGCGCAGAGGCTGCCAGCGGTTTTGCGCCCGGCGATCACGCCTCGACCTTCGGCGGCAATTATCTGGCTGCCGCCGTGGCCAATAAGGTAATAGATATCATGACGGCGGAAGACTTTTTCCCCCAGGTAAAACAAAACGGCGCCTTCCTGATGAAGGGGCTGCAAGCTATCAAGGACCCGCGCATAGTTAAGGTCAGGGGCAGCGGACTCATACTGGGGATGGAGTTCGACCAGGAAATTAAAACGCTGGTCGACATCTGTTTGGAAAAAGGCCTGCTGCTGGTGGGAGCAGGTCCGCAGGTACTGCGTTTTGTGCCGCCCTTAACCGTGAACCAGACTGAGATTAACCAGGCCTTGAACATTCTTAAAGAATCCCTGAAGGATTGGCGTTAAGGAACGTAAAACGCGAAACGCCTAAAGTTCAATCTTTAATATTCGGTCTTACCCCACAGTTAAAAAACCTGGGTTAATCAATGACTGTTTTTATATTATTCTGAAATAATCTGTGATAATCTGTGGCTATTAGAATTCATTTTAAGGAGTGGAGATTTGATGATGGAGCTAAAAGATACCTTGCGGGGGCGGGATTTTATATCGATCCATGATTTTACCGTTGACGAAATCGCTTATTTTCTGGAGGTGGGAGCCCAGCTTAAAAAAATGCAGAAGAGCGGCATAGCTCATCCCTACCTGGCCGGAAAAACCCTGGGTATGATATTTCAGAAGGCTTCTACCCGCACCAGAGTAGCCTTTGAAGTAGGGATGTACCAACTGGGCGGGCATGCGCTCTTCCTCAGCCCGCGCGATATACAGCTGGGCAGAGGCGAAACCATCAAGGATACCGCTCTGGTGCTTTCCCGCATGCTGGATGGGATTATGATACGTACGTTTGATCATGATGAGGTTCTGGAATTAGCGCATTGGGCATCTATTCCGGTTATAAACGGTCTGACCGACCTGCTGCATCCCACCCAGGTTATCGGCGACATGATGACTATAATGGAACATAAGGGCAAACTGCAGGGTTTGAAACTGGCCTTTATCGGTGACGGCAATAATGTGGCGCATGAACTGCTTTTCGGCGGAGCCAAGACCGGTATGGATGTAGTTATTGCTTCCCCGGCCGGTTTTGAACCTGATAAAAAAGTGATGGAACTAGCTCAAGCCGATGCACGGGAAACCGGCGCCCGTTTATGGGTGGTGGAGGACCCGGCCGAAGCGGTAGAAGGCGCTGACGCGGTATACACTGATGTATGGGCCAGTATGGGCCAGGAGGGTGTTGCCGAGGATAAGGAAAAGAACTTCTTGAAATACCAGCTTAACAGCAGCCTGTTGGCTCTGGCGAAAAAGGATGCGGTAGTTCTGCACTGCCTGCCTGCCAAACGGGGCAAGGAGATAACTGATGAGGTTATGGACGGACCGCAGTCGGTGGTGTTTGACGAATCAGAAAACCGTCTGCATGCCCATAAGGCCATAATGGCCCTGGTAATGTAAAACGTAAATATACGTTAACAAAGTAAATTTAATAGAAACGCAGATGTATGGGTAGTTTAATTGCACAGATATGTAAGGTGGAGTTTAGATGAAAGACTTTAATTGGACCATCCGTTTGGCCACGGAAGAAGATATAGAAAATATGCTGCTCCTGTGGGAGGACGTTAGTGAATTTATGTCCTCAGTTCCTGATACACCTGAATCGGTTAAAAAGTTTATGCAATACAATCTTAAAGGATGCCTGGTGGCCGTAAGCGGTACAGAACTGGTTGGCAGCGTCATGGCAGCCTATGACGGCTGGCGCGGCTGTATATACCACCTGGCGGTTAAACCCGAATATCAGGGACATGGCATCGGCAAAGCTTTGATGGAACAGGCTATGCAAGAATTTAAACGCCTCGGGGCTGTCAGGGTTTATCTGTATACCAAAGCAGGCAACAAGAATGCCCGGGAGTTTTATCGTCATCTTCGCTGGGTGGAGAGAGATGATATAATTGTTTTCAACTGGGATATAACCGGCGATTCGAACTGTTAATCAACAGGCAGGGGGAGCGTCTTTTGCCTGCATTATAAATGGGAGGTTTGATGTATGGATAAAGTGGTACTCGCATACTCGGGCGGTCTCGATACTTCAATAATTATTCCCTGGCTGAAAGAGAATTACGGTTATGAAGTTATCGCCTTTTGCGCCGACCTGGGACAGGGGGAAGAACTGGAACCAGTTAGAGAAAAAGCCTTGAAGTCGGGAGCATCAAAAGTATATATCGAAGACCTGCGCCAGGAATTTGTGACCGACTATATCTTCCCCGTACTTAAGATGGGCGCTATATACGAGAGAAAATACCTGCTGGGCACCTCATTTGCCCGCCCCCTTATTGCTAAGAAGATGGTGGAAATAGCCGCTAAAGAGGGTGCGGTAGCGGTTGCGCACGGAGCCACCGGCAAAGGTAATGACCAGGTGCGTTTCGAATTGACCACCCGGGCTTTTAATCCTGATCTTAAGATTATAGCCCCCTGGCGGGAATGGGATATCCGCTCCCGCGAAGACGCCATTGATTATGCTATGCAGCATGGCATAGAGATCCCGGTTACTAAAGAGAAAATCTACAGCCGCGACCGTAACATCTGGCATATCTCCCATGAGGGCGGGGAACTGGAAGACCCGGCCAATGAAGCCCTGGACCGCGTCTATGTTCTGACTGTACCGCCGGAAAAGGCGCCTGACCAGCCGACCTACCTGGAAATCGGTTTTGAACAGGGTCGGCCCATAGCCATCAACGGGAAAGAATACGGCCCGGTAGAACTATTGGAGGAATTAAACCGCCTGGGCGGAGCCAACGGGGTAGGTATAATCAGCATGGTGGAAAACCGTTTGGTAGGCATGAAGTCACGCGGAGTATATGAGACTCCCGGAGGCACCATACTCTATGCCGCTCACCAGGAACTGGAGCGCTTGACCCTGGATCGCCGCACCCTGCAGTTCAAAGAACAAATGGCCATAAAATACGCAGAATTAGTGTATGACGGCAACTGGTTCAGTAAACTGAAAATGGCTATGGATGCCTTCGTGGACGAGACTCAGAAGACGGTTACCGGCACCGTAAAGGTTAAACTATACAAGGGCAGCGTTACTGCCGTAGCCTCCTGGTCGCCCTATTCGCTCTACAATGAGGCCCTGGCGACATTCGGAGCCGATGAAATCTATAACCATAAAGACGCGGAAGGCTTTATAAAACTATTTGGGCTGCCGCTTACCGTGCAGGCCTTACTCAATCGCAGAATTGACGGCAAATAGAGTTAAAGATATAAAACAGGACTCTTGGCAGAGGGTCCTGTTTTTTTGCATTATCGGGTTGGAAAATATTTTTCCTTGTATTGAAAACAGGATATTTGGGCAGGTATTATGTAGTACATCGATCTAAAAATCATTTTGGGACAAGAGTTCTATTTGCATGTTTTGGTATATTGGTTATAATAAAACCACAGCATATTGTGGTCAAAAAAAAACATACCATATATATTGTGGTTTTGGGGGAGGCAGCACAGGGTGGAGTTCAGTGAAGTCAGGAAACGCGACGGGCGTATAGTACCATTTGAAAAAGATAAAATTACCCAGGCCATATGGAAAGCCGCCCAGGCAGTGGGCGGTTCCAACTTTCATATTGCCGAATTACTGGCGGATAAGGTGGTCGAAATAGCCGGATACCAGTACCTGGATGATTATGAAATACCCACAGTGGAAGATATTCAGGACCTGGTGGAAAAAGTTCTGGTTAAAAACGGTCATTACAGGACCGCCAAAGCCTACATACTTTACCGCAAGCAGCACGAGATAATCCGCGACAGCCGCCAGCTCATGCAGAACACGGACATCATCAAGAAATACCTGGATAAAAGCGACTGGCGGGTTAAAGAAAACTCCAACATGAATTTCAGCCTGCAAGGCATGAATTTTCATATCTCCTCCATCGTTACCAGCCAATACTGGCTGAACCAGATATACACCCCGCAGATGAAAGAAGCGCAGGAAAGCGGAGACTACCACATGCATGACCTGGGCATACTGGCAGTGTACTGTGTGGGCTGGGACTTGCAGGATTTGATCCGCGAAGGCTTCAAAGGCGCGCGCGGCAAGGTGGTCAGCAAACCGGCCAAACACTTCCGCACCATACTGGGTCAGATCGTAAACTTTTTCTACACCCTGCAGGGTGAAGCTGCTGGAGCTCAGGCCTTTTCAAATTTTGACACCCTCCTGGCTCCCTTTATTTACTACGATGGATTGACCTATGAACAGGTAAAACAAAGTTTGCAGGAATTCATATTTAACGTAAACGTGCCCACCGGGTGGTTTTCAAACGCCATTTACAAATATTACCATGGACTTGAAGGTACCCAGGCACATGAAGGATGAACCGGTAGTCCTGGGCGGGGAATTTATGGATAAATGCTATGGAGATTTCCAGGAACAGATGGACATGCTCAACCAGGCTTTTGCGGAAGTCATGATGGAAGGCGATGCTGAGGAACGGGTATTCACCTTCCCTATACCCACCTATAACATCACCCGGGAGTTTGAATGGGACAACCCCGCTTATGACAAGATCTGGGAGATGACAGCCCGTTACGGCATACCGGGCTTTGCCAATTATATTAACTCCGACATGGACCCTGAAGATGCCCGCAGCATGTGCTGCCGCCTACGCCTTGACAACCGCGAACTGAGAAAACGCGGCGGCGGGCTGTTTGGCTCCAATCCCCTGACAGGTTCTGTGGGGGTGGTAACCATCAATATGCCGCGCATAGGTTATCTGGCCAAAGACCGGGAGGATTATTTCCATCGCCTGGCCGATATCATGGATTTGGCGCGTGACAGCCTGGAGATAAAGAGAAAGATACTGGAGACCCTGACCGAAGCCGGGTTGTATCCTTATTCGCAATACTACCTGCGCGGCATAAAAAGATCGACGGGCCGCTACTGGATAAATCATTTTTCCACCATCGGCTGGTAGGCATGAACGAATCCTGCCTTAATTTTCTGGGTCAGGATATAGCCAGTGAAGAAGGCCATGCTTTTGCTATGGAAGTCCTGGAATTCATGCGCGACCGCATTCAGCAGTATCAGGAGGAATCCGGCAATCTATTCAATCTGGAAGCCACACCAGCCGAAGGCGTGAGCTACAGCTTGCCCCAGAAAGACCGAAAAATCTATCCCGATATCCTGGTAGCCAACAGCGAAGCCGTTAAAAACCAGGGCGCGGAACCCTATTACACAAATTCAACCTTCCTGCCGGTAGGGTATACCGATGATCTGTTTCTGGCCATGAAGCTGCAGGATCTTGCAGGGAATGTATACCGGAGGCACTACTTTTCATATATTCGTAGGCGAGGCGGTGCCTGATTTTAATTCCGTAAAGGCCTTGATTAAGAAAGCCTGTGAACAATTCAAGATGCCGTACTTCTATATTTCTCCCACTTTCAGCATCTGCCCGGAACATGGATATATCAGCGGCGAGCATGTTCTCTGTCCGAGCTGCGCTGGCGAAGGCAAGGAAACCTCCTGTGAGGTATATTCGCGGGTTGTGGGATACCTGCGTCCGGTGGACCAGTGGAACGAAGGCAAACAGGCCGAGTTCAGAAACCGTAAAACTTATAAGGTTGTATAGCAAGAAATGAAATTTGCCGCCATTTTGAAACAAAGTTTGACTGATTACCCCGGGCAGATAGCCGCCGTGCTGTTCACCCGGGGCTGTAATTTGCGCTGCCCTTTCTGCCACAACCCTCATCTCTTGATAAAACCGGGGCGAAGTGAAACGGTGACACAACTGCCGGATGAGGATGTTATCGATTTTCTGCACGAGCGCCGGGGCTTCCTCGACGCCGTAGTAATCAGCGGCGGTGAACCCAGCCTGCATCCTGATTTACCTTTATTTCTGCGCAAAGTAAAAGAAATGGATTACCTGATTAAACTCGATACCAATGGCACTAATCCGGTGATGCTCAACGAAATTCTGAGTGAAGGACTGCTCGATTACGTGGCCATGGACATAAAGGCCCCCCTGGAATTCAAATCTTACCAGGCAGCATGCGGAAAACTTGGTTCCGAAGATTTCTTCAATATACGCTCCTCTGTTCAACTATTGCTTCAGGCCTCTATAATGGTGGAGTTTCGCACACAGTAGTGCCCTGCCTGCACCAGCCTGAAGATATAGAAGCCATTGCCCGCTATATCGAAGGCGCACGTCTTTATACCCTGCAGCAGTTTAATCCCGAATGCACCCTGGAACCGGGCTACGGGAAAGTGGTTCCATATAGCCGCGAGGAGATACAGGCTGTAGCTGAAAAGTGTTCAAAATATGTGCAGAAGGTAAAGGTCCTGCAAGTATAAAATAAAAATATAATGTTTCGCTTAACGGTTCTTGTTCTGCGCCAAATAGTGCAGGCAAGAACCGTTTCTTTGTCTTTTGCAAAGGCGCCGAAAATTATTTGAGAAGTGAAAGGTATTTGAGGCTGTTTGTGTAGTACTATAGAGGAAAAGAACGGAAAGAGAAGGGAGAGGTGGAAAAAGCACATGCTCAAGAAGATTGCCGTGGCCGGGGGTTGTTTATTATTGGCAATGGGTTTGTGGTTTTTATATGACCATTTTCACTATTCGCCCCCAAATGAAAATGAAACAGCGATAAAAGCGGCTGCTATGGAGGCAATACGTCAGCAGGCCGATTTACTGTTAAATTCAGAATCGGACTGGAAACAACCAGGTATGAAAAAGGAAGCAACATCTCTTCAAATCCTTAAGGTGGGCAAGGTGCGCGGGAAAACCTATGTGGTCTTTAAAATGAATTTTCACACGAACATGTCACCGGAAATGATGGCGCAGATGGGAGGGCAAATTGATAGCAACCTGGAATGCTACCTGTTAGGGCTGCGTTTGGTGGAAAAACATTTAACCGGTCTCAAGTTCAAACCGGGCATGGAATTCGAAAGTTCTTACTTAAACACCGGACCGGCCGACTGCGGCCGCCATCCGGACGGTATTTTCTATGCCTATTTCAAAGACCCCGATGTAAAAACCATGGTATTGGAAACTGATCAGGGCCGCCGCTATACCGCGGCGGTAAAGAACCGAGTGGTTATATTGCCGGTCGCTCCAGGCCGCGATGAACTTTACCCGCGTTTTTTTGACGCGGATGGTGAGGAAATAATGCCCAGTTATAATTTGCGGCTGGCCTTTGTATCGGGCGACCAGAGATCGTATCAGCCTTACAGCAGCATAGCAGCCGAATGGTGGCCGGTTAAGGCCCTGGATATATTGAATTACGATGCGGATAATGTCGATGCGTTATGGGTTTTTCCTGACCAGATGAAAGACCTGCGCCAGCCCCAAACCGTAAAAAAAGTACGGGAACTACTGAACGACGGAGTTCAGGTGATCTTTGTGGGCTGGAAGGACCCCGGCGATATAGCCGTATGCTGGGAACATCACAGTTGGAAAGCGCCAATAAGATTGATTCCATAGAAGGGGTTTATGCCACGGCTGATAATGGAGTAATAAAGGTTGGCGCTGTCGGGCTGGAAGATGAAGGTTTCTCGCCCTTATTAAATAAAACCCTGCGCCTGCGTTATAAATTAAAGGATGAAGCAGTTAAAGAATCCCCGGAAAACAAAGCCCGGCCTAAATCAGGAGCAGGTCAGGCCAAAGGTTCGGCAGCCGTTGGCGCGGCCTTAACGCAAGCGGTTCCTGTGCAAAAAACTACAGCCGTTCAGGGGGTGTCGCCATGATTTGCCGCGGTTTCTATGGCATTAAGATATATAAACAGGATGGGGGATCAATTTTTAACCTGAAACCGTTTATACGCCTGCTTTTAATCTGCATGCTCGTAACAGTGGTTCTGGCAGGCTATAATAATACCGCCCAGGCGAACGGCGGGATAAGCATGAGGCCCAGGCCGGTCTGGCCGGTTATGCACGCAGCAACGAATATATTCCGATACAGGTCTTAATCGAGAACCAGGGCAAGCCGGTGAACGGCAGGCTGGAGTTAAAGTCGCTTAACGGGCAAAAAGTAATTCTCTATGAAAGACACATATCACTGGCAGGCGGAGCCAAGAAACGGGTTAACATGTACCTGCCGCGCGGAACCGGCAACCCCTACGCCGTTAGTTTTATGAGCGGAGACAAAAAACTGGCCGCTGCCAGGCTGCGGCTGACTATGCTGCCTGATTTGGAAGTAGCGGCGGGTATACTGGCGGCTGATCCGGCACCTCTTAAAAACCTGGAAAACATGAAATTCCCTATGCAGGGACAGCATCTCACCGCTCTTAATTTGAACGCGGAAGAAATCCCTGAACAAAGCCTCCTGCTCGACAATCTCGATGTGCTGATAATCAACGACTTTTCCACCCATCTGCTTTCCGCCCGGCAAATAGCGGCCATCGAAAAGTGGACTCAGAATGGCGGGTTGCTGGTTCTGACCGGAGGATTGGCCTGGCAGAAAACCTTGTCACCCTTGCCCCCGTCATTATTGCCGGTAAAAGTTACCGGCAGCATGAAAGCAAATAGTCTGCCGGGCATAGAAACCCTGGCGGGGGAGAAGACCAAGCCCGCAGGACCACTGGTAGTCAGCCGGGGTATGGTGGCAGATGGACAGGTAATATTATCTGATGACGGAAATCCGTTGATTGTGCAAAAACCTGTGGGATCAGGCGACATAGTATACCTGGCCTTCGACCCCGCTCAGCCGCCCTTGGACAGGTGGTCGGGCATGACTGCCCTGTGGAGCCAGCTGCTCTATAAAACAGATCCTCATCGTATAATCAGTGCGGCTGCCTCCAGGCAAGGCGGGTACCGCGATTACAACCTTTCTTGGAATCTGCGGAATTTCCCGGGTATAGACTTACCCACCCCTAAAATACTCACCGTGATCTTGTTGACTTATATACTGGTTTTAGGACCGGGCATATACCTGCTGTTAAAAAAAATCGACCGGCGCGACTGGGGATGGCTGGCCATTCCGGTTTTGGCTTTGCTGTTATTTTCCATAACTTATATCGCGGCCTTCAAAGGCAAAGATCGCGATGTTTTTACCAATGTCTTATCCCTGCTCAGTCTGCAGGAAGGTGGGGGAGCCTATAGTAATACGTATGTTGGAGCTTTTGCGCCTACCAAGACCCAGTACCGGGTAGGGCTGACCGGGGATCAGCTTATCAGCGTCAATAGCGAGGGGAACGAAAACCACCGCGTAACGATATATAGCTCCTCCTATGGACCAATGAGCAATTCCGAGCAGCCGACACAGATTATAGCCCGTGTGGAACAGGGAGATAATCCCGAGGTTGTCTTTGGAGAGTCCAGCCGCTGGTCTCAGCGTTACCTGCAGTGTGAAAGCATTCTTGAACGATGCGGCAACGTTAAAAGCAGCTTGATATGCCGCAATGGGAGAATAACCGGAACCATTACCAACAATACAGGTTATTCTTTAAGCGGCGCGGTTGTATTTAATAACTATTGCCGGCAGAGAATCGGCGCTTTTAAACCGGGACAGACCGTAACCCTTGATTTAACACCCCGTGCAGGCCATCAAAGTGCAGGGATGATAGGACGAGCCATAGAAACTATCCGATAGCCTGGCCTCGCAATATGAATTATGGGCAGATGAACCGCATCAGTAATTTAACCTCCCGCTTGCTGGAAATCGCATCTTACCGGGGAGAAATATCAAAATCACCGCTGATGCTGGCTGGCTATTCTTCTGAGGAACCCCATGAAAAGTTAATAACCACCAAGGGAGGCAAAACCTATTATTCGACTATTGTGCTGGCCCCGCTGCCCCTGCAAATGGTGACCAACGGACAGGTTGAGATACTGCCCGGCCTGATCCGGGGCTATATTACGGATTTTACCGGCCGCAATATATCCCCTGACCCTTGGGGCATGTATATCGATGCCGGTATGGTCACATTCCAGATGAACCTGCCCTTTGCCATTCAGGGTTTGCGAGTGGATGAAATGCGGCTCTATGTGGAGAACCAAGATTTTCGCCAGGCCATGCAAATGAAAATCAAGGTATTAAATCAGCAAACCGGGAACTGGGAGAATCTGAACTACAACGCTCAGGGAATTGCGCTGCAGCATGGGGAGAAATATATTTCCCGGGATGGGGCTGTCAAGATTCAGGTAGGAACAGATACGAATATGCAGCTTAACGGAGTTAGTATGAGTCTGCAGGGTAAATGTCCTGTAAGCCAATCGCCCGTTTCGACTGCTGCAGATTCACCGCTCAAAGGGGAGGAGGGATATAGATGCTAAAGGTCAAAAATCTTTGCAAAAAGTACGGTAAACTTGAAGCCGTGAATAACCTTTCATTTCACATCGAGGAAGGTTCCATATTCGGATTCGTTGGTCCCAATGGGGCTGGCAAAACCAGCACCATGAAGATCATAGCCACTCTCCTGCGCCCTACTTCCGGGCAGGTCCTGGTAGCCGGGGAAGATGTCAGCTTAAACCCCCGCCGGGTGCGGCAGCTGGTGGGCTATATGCCTGATTTCTTCGGTGTTTATGACGACCTTAAGGTGGATGAATACCTGGATTTCTATGCAGCCAGCTATGGTATTCCCCTGGAGCAGCGTAAGCGCATCAGTGCGGATCTGCTGGAACTTATGGATCTCAGCCATAAACGCGACGCCTATGTCGATTCCCTTTCCCGCGGTATGAAACAAAGGCTTTGCCTGGCGCGCAGTCTGGTACATGACCCGGCCTTGCTTATCCTGGACGAACCAGCTTCCGGGCTGGACCCGCGGGCCAGGGTGGAAATGCGCGAGATATTGAGAGAATTGAGGACCATGGGCAAAACCATAATGATAAGCTCGCACATATTGCCGGAACTGACTGAATTGTGCACCCATATAGGAATAATCGAAGCCGGACAGATGGCAGCCTGCGGAACGGTGGAGGAGATTATGCGCTTCAGCCAGCTGGGCAGCAGTCTTAAGATTACCGTTTTGGACCAGGTGGAGGAGACCCTGCGTTTACTGCAGGAACAGCCTTTCATCAATAAAGTGGATGTGATGGAGAAGACGGTGGAATTGCCGTTTAACGGGGATGAAGAAGAGATGAGCCGTATTTTGGCCTTGCTGGTAGGTCAGGGCATCCCGGTAGTTTCCTTTGCCCCCTCCCATAATAATTTGGAAGACATCTTTATGCAGGTGACGAAGGGGGTGGCGCAATAATGGATAAGCTGGTTATGAATCCCATCCTGGGCAAAGAACTGCGCTCTCGCATGCGCAGTTGGAAACTGCCTTTATTGATAAGCATTTATCTAAGCCTTCTAAGCCTGATTGCTCTGGCCTATTACTGGCTGCAGTCCAAGGCCCTGGCTTATGACGGCTTTAACCCTGATATTGGTCCCCAGATTTATGTGCTTTTGGCCACCTTTCAGCTGCTCTTGCTGGCCTTCGTGGTCCCGGCCCTGACTGCCGGGGTGATAAACGGCGAAAAAGAAAGACAGACCTTTGACCTTTTGCTGTGCACCCGGTTGTCGGCAGCGTCTATTGTATTAAATAAACTGCTGGCTTCAGTCAGCCTGGTAATCTTATTGATTATATCCTCACTGCCGGTATTCAGTATCGTTTATTTTTATGGCGGGGTGTTGATGGCTGATATAGGACGCGTCTTCCTCATTTACCTGGCCACGGCCATTACCCTGGGAGTAATCGGGATATTCTGTTCAAGCTTTTTTAAACGCACGCAGATATCCATGGTGGTCAGCTACTTGATCGTGTTTTTCCTGATAATCGGCACCTTGATTATCGCCATGTTTATGCGCAGCCTGGGTGACAACGAGGGGATTCGTTCTTACACCATGCCGTTCATTACCTATTTTAATCCCTTGATGGCGCTCTTTTCCATATTTCCCGGTCAGGGTCCGGGGATGGATATCCTGTATAACATAATCGGACAGGGAAGAGGCGCGACCATGATGGTAGCCGGCAACGGCATGGCTCTGTGGAAATACAATTTCATCGCGGATGGTGTGATAGCAGTATTGCTTCTCCTCATCACGATTATCAGCATCGACCCCGTAGGACGTTTTCAGTGGCTGAGACGATTGCGGCAAAAAAAGAAACCGGAGATATTACGTATGATCTTTCCGCAGCGCAATAAATTGGAGAATGAACCTCCGGAACCGCGGCTGAGGGAGGCCCTGAGACCAGCTCTGACCAGAGTGCGGCATCAGTCTTTTATAACCTGGCTGGAACGCGGATTATCAGCCGGGTTGTGCTTAGTTTTAATGTTTCTTGGCATAGCAGGGTCTGGCCCTGGTATGGTGTTTTAACCTGGTGCCTCTGGGCGGGAGGAGTGTGCCTCCTGCTCACGCTATTGATGGCGGTAATAAACCGCCCCGGCTGGTACAGTGCGGCGGTGTGGCTGGATGATGCCGGATTGCTTGAGCGGGCCGTTACCGCACTGGAAAACCGTGATAAAAGTGATGGAATAAGTCGTTTGCAGTACCAGGATGCCTTGCAGTATATAAAAAGATTCAATCCTCAGACCCAGCCCTACCGGTGGTCAAAAAAAAGACTGGGTTTATCAGCCGCTGCGGCGGCACTGGTCTTAATTATGGCGATTATACCGAATCCCCAGCAATTTGAAGCTGAACAACAGGAGATGGTGCGCCGGGAAGCCCTGCGGCAGAAGCACAAGATAGAAAAAGTACGTAAGAAAATGGAACAGGCCAATAAAGCAGCTCCGCTGGCCAAGCGTGAAGATACCATCAAGTCTCTGCAGGAACTGGAGAGGCAGCTGGAACGGGCGCGAAATCTGAATCAAGGCTTAAAGGCCGTGGCTCAAACTCAAGATCACCTTATGAAGCTGCAAACCCCCCGGGCAGTATCAGACACTCAGCACCTGGCTGCGGTTTTAAAACAACAGGAGATGACTGAGGCTCTGGGGCAAAAAATCGCGGCTGGTGATGTGCGGGGCAGCCGGGAAGCAAGTGAAAAGTTACTGGACAACGCGGCTGCCATGACCGCGCAGCAGAGGCAGGCGGCTGCTTCTGAACTGAGCCAACAGGCAGTTCATCTTACTCCGGCAGCAAGCCAACTGGTGCAGATGCTGGCCCGCGCAGTTCGCTCCGGCCAAGGGGCGGCAGCTTCACCTGCGGTGATAAACCAACTTTCTTCCGCTGCCGGACAGGCAGCCGGCATTTCTGCCCTGAACCAGGCGCTGGCCGTGTCAGCAGATGCCCGGCAGGCGTTGCTGAAAGCCGGAGCTGTTCCGGGCGCCCAGCTAGCTGTCAATGGCAGTTCCGGTGATGCGGAGGCAGTACCGGTACCATGCGCAACCGGACAAGAAGGTGGTTGCGGAAAAAACGACCGTGGCGCTTCTAATACATCTGGCCTTGGTACAACTGGCAGCCAGAACATCAGTCAGGGTAATGCAAATGGCGGCAGCGGACAGGGCAGCGGCGGAGGAGCTGGACAAGGCAGCGGCCAGGGCAGTAATAACCGGGGCAAAGAATCTTCACCGAATAGCGCTCCCGCTGCGAAAGGTCAACCGGCTGCTAAGTTTGGCAATTATGAGAAGATATATGATCCAGTTTTGTCAACAGCCAGGGGGAAAAATCACAGGTGCGGGGCCAGGCCGCAAGGGTCCGGAGCAAAGCATCGACACTGCTGAACCCTTGCCTATAAAGGGAAGCCAGCGCCCCTACAAGGAAGTAGTCGGTGAATACAGCCAGCAAGCCCGGGAAGCCCTGGACCGCAGTTTTATACCCCCGGGCATGGCGGAAATCGTAAGAGGATATTTTTCCTCATTGGAGGAATAAGAGTGTCAAGGGGACGGTTCTCTTGACACTCGTCAAGGACTTTCAGGAGGTTGAGACCATGCAGATGGAAAAATTTACAGTCCGGGCCGGGGAGATAGAGGCTGAGATAAGAAAAGTAATAGTAGGACAGCGGGACATAATCCGGCAGACCCTAATTGCTCTTTTGGCTGGTGGCAATGTACTCTTGGAGGGAGTACCGGGATTGGGTAAGACTTTACTGGTTAAAACCATTGGACAGGTATTAGATCTCGAATTTAAACGCATCCAGTTTACACCCGACCTGATGCCTGCCGATATCGCCGGGACCAGTATAATAGCGGAAGACTCTGCGGGACGCAAATCATTTCAGTTTCAGCCTGGACCGGTTTTCGCCAACATCATCCTGCTGATGAAATCAACCGCGCCACTCCTAAAACCCAGAGCGCTCTTTTGGAAGCCATGCAGGAAAAAAGCGTGACCGCCGGAGGCGAAACCCGCAAACTGCCGCGGCCCTTTTTTGTTCTGGCCACGCAGAATCCTTTGGAAATGGAGGGTACTTACCCTCTGCCTGAGGCTCAGCTGGACCGGTTTTTATTCAAATTGTTAGTTCAATTCCCCAGCGCCGCTGAGTTGGAAGGGATATTGCAGTCCACTACCGGTACGGAATCGGTTATACCGGCAGCACAGGCCGATGCGGATGAAGTCCTGCAGATGATGGAACTGGCGCGGGAAGTTCCGGTCGCCCAAAGGGTAGGACAGATGGCGGTGCGCCTGGTCATAGGAACCCACCCTGATTCGGAATTCGCGCCTGAAGGAGTGAAAAAATATGTACGCTGCGGGGCCTCTCCCCGCGCGGGCCAGGCCCTGATCTCAGCCGGAAAAGTCCGCGCTCTTTTGGAGGGCCGATATAACGTGGCTTTTGAAGATATCGCAGAATTGGCCCTGCCGGTTCTGCGTCATCGCATCCTGCTCAACTTCGAGGGCGAAGCCGAAGGAATCTCAACTGATGCCATCATCCGCGAACTGTGGCAGCACCTGTGGGAAAATCACAGACCGGCTTAAGGGAGGTTAGACACAGATAAACACTGACTTTTATGATTTTCACAGAAGTATATGCCAACCCCGTTATAACCTTGGTTTCAATCCATGGCCTAACTCGAAGATTAGAGATAACAGTCAGCGTTATAAATTAGTTCCAGCGTAGTCAACATTTCATTAATATCGTCTGTGTAAGTCATAGAAGTCTGTGGAATCGGTGTCTATTAAGGAATTATTATATGAATAAGGTTTTTGATCAAGAATTTATGCGGCGTCTGGAAAACCTGGAATTAGTAAGCCGGAAGCTGCGCCGGGGCAAGAACAGCGGGGAGAGGCGCTCCCTGCGCAAGGGCAGCGCCGTGGAATTTGCCGACTACCGCAATTACAGCGATGGCGATGATACCCGCTACATAGACTGGAACAGCTACGCCCGCAGTGAAAAACTATTTATAAAGCTGTTTATGGAAGAGCAGGACCTGCTCTTAAATATATTGATCGATACCAGCGCTTCCATGGATTGGGGAGAACCGCCCAAATCCCGTTTAGCCCTGCAATTGGCGGCTGCCCTGGGCTGGCTGGCCATATCCGCTTATGACCGGGTATCCGTGGCGGCCTGCAACGATCACCTGGTGAGTTGCCAGGCGCCCTTGCGAGGCAAAGGCGCCCGCTCTCAACTGTGGGATTATCTCGGTTCTTTATCATGGCAGGGTAAAACTGACCTTAACACAGCCATAAAGGAATTCGGTCCCTTCTGCCGGGGAGCGGGACTGACATTTGTTATATCCGATTTGCTTTCACCAGCCGGTTTCAAGCCCGGCTTGCAATACCTGCAGTACCTGGGCCAGGAAGTGGTATTGCTGCAGGTTTTGGCGCCTGATGAATTAAACCCGGTTCTGGGCGGTGATTACAGGCTGATTGATCACGAAACCCAGGAAATGCGGGAGACAACCGTTAATCCTGTTTTGCTGCAGGCTTACCAGCGCCGTTTGCGGGAGTTCACCGCAGACAGCCGCGATTTCTGCGTAGGCCGGGGGATGAGCTTTATGCAAATCAACAGTGCGGAATCATTTGCCGACGTCATACTACGCTACCTGCCGCAGGCAGGAATTCTGAAGTGATATACCGAATCGCCGGGAGGTTTAACGGTGCAGTTTTTAAACCGGGCCGGTCTATGGCTGGCTTCCATCATTCCGCTAATTATAATAATGTACCTGCTCAAACCCCGCTACCAGGAAAAGCTGGTCTCCAGCACCTGGTTATGGGAACAGGCGATCCGCGATATTGAAGCCAGCAGTCCCTGGCAGCGGCTGCGCCGCAACCTTCTTTTGATCCTGCAGTTACTGGCCGCCTTTTTGCTGGTTCTCGCGATAATTCGTCCCAGCCTGACCGTTCCCGGCACTACCGGGCGGCATCTCATCGTGGCTTTGGATTGCTCGCCCAGTATGAAAGCCGCCGATGTCAGTCCATCCCGTTTCAAGGCAGCTCAGCATGAAATCCTACAGCTTATCGATAGCATGGACGATAATGAAACGATGACTCTGATCGCTATGACCGACCAGCCACAGGTCCTGGCCTCCGCTGCCGAAGATAAGGTGGAGCTGCGCCAGGCGGTAAAAAACCTGAGAACCGGCAGCGCCAGAGCAGCCCTGGAACCGGTTGTGTCATTGGCGGCCGCTTTAAGTGAGCACGATCCCCAGGCAGAACTGGTTATTTTCAGTGACGGGAAAACCAGTGTTCTGGAACATAATATGACCTTGACGTGTCCGGTTAGTTTTAGACAAGTTGGTAAAAGTGACGATAACATGGGCATTGTTTTGCTGTCAACCCGCCGGGTGGGCGAAAATGTTTCCATCCTGGCCCGGGTGCAAAATTTCGCGGACAGTCCCCGGCAGAGCGATTTCACATTATGGGCGGACCAGAAACTATTCAGCGTCCGCAACATTATGCTGGCTGCGCATGAGTCCCGCGACCTCACTTGGATTAATGCGCCAGGTGATATTATAATCTGGCAGGCTGTTTTGCAGCGGCCGGATTGTTTCTTGGATGACAACCAGGCCTTTGCGGTCGCAGAGACCACCGCTTCCCGGCGGGTGCTGCTGGTAAGCGCCGGCAACGTTTTCCTGGAGAAATCAGTCAGCCTGGCACCAGGCATTCAGATGTTCAAAACCACTCCCCCCAATTATTCCAGCAGTATGAAGGACTATCAACTCTATATCTTTGACGGTTTTATCCCATATAACTTACCGCCGGGCGCCATCTTCATCTTAAATCCCCCTCCCGGTAACAGGTTTGTACCCGTAAAAGGAGATAACAAAAACGCTGCCAAGCTGCAGACCGCAGCTTCAGACGAAGTTTTGCGTTATGTGGATACACAAGGATGGCAGATTAATCGGAGCCGGTTTATAGACAATCTTGCCGGAACAAAAACATTATTGGAAAGCCGGGGCCGACCGCTCCTGCTTAAGGGTGAGCTGCAAGGCCGAAAAACGGCTGTCGCAGCTTTTGATCTGCATGACAGCAATATACCTTTGCAAGTCGGATTCCCTATTCTGATACAGAACCTGTGCTCATGGCTCTTGCCGCAGGAGGTATCCGCCCCTAGCCTGGATTCTTCCGGCAAAGGCTTTGATTTTATTCCCGGCGCGGATACGGAAAGTCTGTCTGTTATCAGTCCTTCAGGACAGGAACAAAACTATACCGCGCCTTTTCCCCGTCATTTTGATATTGGCGAACCCGGTTTGTACCGCATCATTAGCAAAAACGATAATAATAAAACTGAGTATTACCTGGCTAAAAACCAGGGTGACATTATGGAATCAGATATAAAGCCGCGGTCTTTGCTCTGGTCAGGAGCCAGCCGCGATAAGAACCAGCAGACCAAAGGCTTGAGCCAGAAGGACCTGTGGCCCTGGATAGCGGCCGCAGCGTTTTTGCTGCTGCTTCTGGAATGGGAGGTGTACCGCCGTGGCTATTAGATTTATTCATCCCTGGCTTTTGCTGCTCCTGCCCCTGGCGGTATACCCGCTATATCTCTGGTATCGGGACAACCGGCACATGGCCTTGTTCAGACGGCGGTTAATTTATAGCCTGCGGTTTTTGCTCCTGCTCTGCCTAATACTGGCCCTGGCGGGCACCCAGATAAACTACCGCGTCAACAAGCAAAGCGTGGTATTTGTAGTCGATCTTTCCGCCAGCTGTGAAAAAGAGAAGACCAAAGCCGAGAGCTTTATCCGTGAGGCGTTAAAGCATAAAAAGCCGGAGGATAAGGCAGCCATCGTTGTTTACGGGGGCAATACCCGAGTGGACCAGGCTATGGGAACGAGCAGCTTTAGCCGCCTGGAGAGCGTAGTGGAAAAAGACTACTCCAATGTGGAGGAAGCCCTGAAACTGGCAGGGGCAATATTACCCGGCGACACCCGCCGCCGTATCGTGTTATTATCGGACGGACGGGAAAACGACGGGGATGCTCGCCGGGAAACGGAAATGCTGTCTCGCCGGCAAGTGAGATTGGATGCCTGGCCTCTGGAAAGCCAGGCGGGTACGATGTCCGTATTGACAGCCTGCGCTCGCCCGCCAGGATGTTTGCGGGCGAGCGCATGACGCTTAAACTCAACATATACAGTAATTATGAAACTGCGGCTTTACTGCGCGTTTTCAGCAATCAAACCCCGCTGTGGGAAGAAAACATCCAGCTTCGGCGCGGGGAGAACCGCTTGACTTATCCTCTGACGATAGCTCAAGAAGGTTTCCATCATTACAGGGCCATGATTGAAGCGCCAAAGGACAGTGTTCCGGAAAATAACGAAGCTGCCGCCTATACCATGGTCAAAGGCCCGGCCCGCATATTGCTGGCGGAAGGGAAGCCGGGCGAGGGTATGGCTATCGTTTCTGCCCTGCAGTCTCTCAACCTTCCGGCTGATGTGATATCACCCGGAGAGTTTAGAACCGGATTGGCAGAACTCAAACGTTATGCCCTCTTAATACTCTGTAATGTTCCGGCTGAAGAACTGGAGACCGGAGTAATGGAAAGCATCCGGGCGGGGGTACGTGACCTGGGCATGGGCCTGATCATGGTGGGGGGCGAGGACAGCTTCGGACCCGGAGGATATCTGCATACACCGGTGGAACAGGCCTTGCCCGTACATATGGATCTGAAGGGCAAGAAAAAAATCCCCAGCCTGGGACTTATGCTGGTCATAGATAAATCAGGCAGCATGAGTGAAACTTCCGGCGGGGTATGCAAAGTAGAATTGGCTAAAGAAGCCGCGGCTCAGGCCGCTTCTGTTCTGGACGCTCGTGACCGTGTAGGGGTGATCGCTTTTGACGATACCGCCCAGTGGGTAGTAAAAACCCAGGCTGTACGCGACCTGGATGCGATTCAGGCTGATATCGGCACTATCCGCGCCGATGGAGGCACCAGCATATTTCCGGCTTTGGCCCTGGGCTACATCGGCATTAAAGATGTTCCCACCAAATATAAGCATGTTATATTGCTTACTGATGGCATGTCATCCAGCGAGGGCGACTACTTTTTCCTGGCCCGGCGCATGCAAAAAGCCGGCATAACACTGTCCACGGTGGCGGTTGGCAAGGATGCTGATACCCAGCTGCTCAGTTCGCTGGCCGAATGGGGGCAGGGACGCTATTATTACTGTGATGATATCCGCAGGGTTCCGCGCATATTTACCAAGGAAAGCATAAAAGCCCGGCGCGATTACCTGGTGGAAGAGGACTTCTATCCTGTTGTCAGCGAGTACAGCTCTCTCTTGCAGGGCATCGATGCCTGCCGCCTCTGCATGGATATGTCGGCGTCTCGCCCAAAAACAGCGGCCAGGTAGTTCTGGTCAGTGAACGCGGCGACCCTGTTTTGGCCCAGTGGCAATACGGTCTGGGCCGTGCGGTAGCCTACACCACCGATGCCGGAGGACGCTGGAGTGAACCCTGGGTCAGGTGGTCTGGATTCAACCGTTTATGGTCCAATATTATTTCCTGGTCTCTGCCTCGAACCGACAAGGAGGGGGACTTATCCCTGGAATTAAATATAACCGGAACCCATGGCAGGATACGGGTGGACAGCCGCAGCTACAACCCAAGCGAAAACCTGCGGGCAGTGGTAACCAAGCCCGATTTAACCCGCCAGGAGATTAATCTGCAGGCTAGTGCCCCCGGAACCTATGCCGCCAGCTTTAAGGCGCGCCAGCCGGGAGTCTATATGGCCAGTATTCTGCGCAGCGGTCACGAAAATGTAAGCGCCGCCAGCGGCGCCGCCGCTATTCCCTATTCCCCGGAATATCGTTACAGCGGGGCGGATATAAGTTTCCTGTCCGGGTTGACCCATGCCGGGGGAGGAACCCTCATTGACAAACCCGCAGATGCTTTTGCCGACAACCTGCCGCCCGCCTATGGAGGCATCGAACTCTGGCCCTGGTTTTTACTGGCCGCAGCCTTGCTCCTGCCTATGGATATCGCCGCACGTCGTCTGGTTTTTACGTGGCTGGATGTGCAGATGATGTGGAGAAGGTTGGCAAGGAAAGCTGCAGAGGATGAAAACGAAGCCGCGCCTACTATCAGCCGCCTGCGTTCACGCAAGGATGCGTTGGAAGAGGCCCGCGGGCAAAAATACCAACCTGTAATTAATCGGGATTCCGAAAACGCTGCTGCCAAAGATGCAAGCGGTTCTGATCATACTGCCGGTTATGCGGCGCCTTCCTCTTCACTTAAACAAAAGACCAAACCGCCCGCCGCCTCAAAACAGGAAAACATTTCCCGGCTCTTAGAGGCCCGCAGGAATAAACATGATTAAATCTGCGTGTTATTCATGTTTAACTTGCTATTAACATGACAGGCAGGACTGAAAAGGATATAATACATCTTAACGTAAAACTGAGTCCCAAAGCTTAGTTTTTATTAATTCCGGAAGGTGATACTGTGAAAATGTGGGGCGGCCGTTTCAGCCGTGAAAGCGATAAACTAACGGAAGACTTTAATGCCTCCGTATCATTTGACCAGCGCATGTTCAGGCAGGATATCGCCGGGAGCGTGGCCCATGCCCGTATGCTGGCCCGGCAGGGGATAATCAGCGAAGCCGAAAAGGATTTAATCATCAGGGGCCTGAGTGAAATACGCCAGGAACTGGAGGAAGGCAAACTCCAGTTTACCGTAGAAGCTGAAGACGTGCATATGAACATCGAAACCTTCCTGACCGCAAAAATAGGCGATGTGGGCAAGAAGCTGCACACTGCCCGCAGCCGCAACGACCAGGTGGCTTTGGACCTGCGCCTCTACCTGCGTGATGAAATATCAGCCGTACGTGATCTGCTGCTTAATGTGCAGGAAGTATTGCTGGGACTGGCCCGCGAACACACCACTACGATAATGCCGGGATATACCCATTTGCAGAAGGCCCAGCCTGTAACCCTGGCCCATCATCTCCTGGCTTACTTTGAGATGCTGCGCCGCGACCTGGGACGATTGGACGACTGCAAAAAGCGATTGGACAGCATGCCCTTGGGGTCTGGAGCCCTGGCTGGCACCGGTTTTCCCCTGGACCGTGATTATGTAAAAGAGGAACTGGGCTTTACCCAAATTACCCGCAACAGTCTGGATGCGGTCAGTGACCGCGATTTTGCCCTGGAATTCATGAGCTTCGCCAGCATCATGATGATGCATCTCTCCCGTTTTTCCGAGGAACTTATACTCTGGTCCACCGAAGAGTTTTCCTTTGTGGAACTGGATGATGCCTTCACCACCGGTTCAAGCATCATGCCCCAGAAGAAAAACCCTGATTTGGCTGAACTGGTGCGGGGCAAAACCGGCAGGGTATATGGCGATCTGATTACTCTGCTGGTAGTTATGAAATCCCTGCCTCTGGCATATAACAAGGACATGCAGGAAGATAAGGAGGCTCTGTTTGACGCGGTTGATACGGTGAAAAAGTGTCTCATGGTTTTCGCGCCTATGCTGCAGACCGCCAGTTTTAAAACCGCAGCAATGGCATCAGCCGCACGGGGCGGCTTTACCAATGCCACTGACCTGGCTGATTACCTGGTGCAGAAAGGCCTGCCCTTCCGAGACGCCCATGCGGTAGTAGGCAGGGCTGTTTTGTATTGTATTGAACATAAAATTGACTTGGAGCAGCTCGATTTATCTTTGTACCGTGATTTTTCCCAGTTAATCGACGAAGACATCTACCATTACCTGGATGTAAACCGCTGTGTGGAACGCCGCCGGGTGCCGGGCGGACCGGCTCCCGAAACTGCAGAAGCAGCTGCGGGAAGCTGAAGACTGGTTAAGGAGGATGCGTTAATGTTGAAAATAAGCAAGTTCAGCCAGATTAACGGCAAGGCTGATGAAGACGAAGTGCTGGCATGGGTCGACAGTTATTTTTATAACCTGATGAATATATTCAGTGCCTTTTTTGCCAAAATCGAAGTGGCGGAAACTATCAGCCGTATAGAGTGCATACCGTTTGACGAACTGGTCAGACAGGAACTGGAGGACGAGGGCGAGGAAACCATAGTCCTGGCCGTAAACCGCATTATGGAAATGGTCGCCATTGAAATGGAAATGATGCGCTCTTATTTAGACTAGGCGTAAAAACATGAGCCAGAATAAACAGAATATGATGGCAAAACATTACGGGTTGAATATAGTAAAACATGCGGCGGAAGCTGCTTTTGATAGCCAAACTATTCGAGAGAGGATTATTTATGGAAAAATGCAGTATGTGTTCCAAACAGTTTCCTGAGGCTACCATGAAAAAGATGGTGCAGATCATAGACAGAAAAGCCTATGCCCAGAATATTTGTCCGGCCTGCCAGCATTTGGCCGTAAACAACCCTAACTATTATTATGCAGCCACTAATTTTTCGCCCAATGATATCTCCCATAGTGAAGAATGGGCCAGGGTAATCGAAGAAGCTCACAGGTATCAGGTCCCGCCGCAGATATTGCACGAATTGATTAAGACCTTCGGTAAAACCAAAGAAAAAATGAAGAAGGGTTAACATGAATCAAGGGGACAACATTAATCAAGGGGACCATGAATCAAGGGGACGGTTCTCTTGACACCACACCCTTGACTCAAAACCCCTCCTTGACGCCTGCCCCTTATCCTGCTATCATCTATGTGTCAATTTCATAAGCCGATGTGGCTCAGTGGCAGAGCAGCTGATTCGTAATCAGCAGGTCGCGGTTCGAATCCGCCCATCGGCTCCACTTTAAAACCCATAACCACGCGCTTTGCGTGGTTTTCGTTTTTCCTGAGAAAATCCATTTTTACCCGGTCGTCGCCAAATCGTCGCCATAATTATGTAGAATTAGTTTGTTTAACATTAATAAAATAAATATGTTTTCTATATGGGTAAAGATGGCAACTATTTAGCCCCCTAACCGACTTGGACAAAGTATCTTAATCTTGTACCTTTTAAACAGGAGGGGGCAAAATGCAACGCAAAAAGTACTCACAAGAATTTAAGGATCAAATGGTTAAAGAAATTATTTTTAGTATATACCATCTATTGACATAATGATCCATTATTAATATAATTAAGCAAACTTGTGGGCGATTTTGTCCAGTAAGTTCCCAGTATCTTCTCAAATGTAGATGTGGAAGTAATACATGACATTGGGTATTGTATAATTCTGTATTTCTGCATTTGAGGAAATACAGAATTTTTATTTTGTAAAGGAGATGTGGGTTATGTCAGAATACCAATTAAAAGCAAAGTCATTTAAAAAGATGGAGGATCCGGTTAACAAAGAAGGTCATATTAAATATGTTTGTTACGTTAAGGCAAACAGCATACCTGATGATTTAGAAAATTGGATGTCTACAAATCCTAGAGAACAAAAAATGACTACTAACGTAGCCAAAAGTATTCAAGCAAGCCTGGAGGAAAAGCCGGATTTCCATGAACTGAACAGAGGAATACTTATGTCAGTTGAGGAAGTTACTTTTGATACAAAGGATGGGACGGTAACCATCGAAATGGATGATCCTGATAAACATGGAAATATTGACGGTGGACATACTTTACGAGCAGTGCTTAATGCGAAAAACAAAGGTACTCTTTCTAATGAGAGATATGTTTTTTTGAGTTTCTTACAGGAATTGAATCGCCGGTTGAACTTGCTGCAGCTCGAAATACGTCAGTGCAGGTTGATCTGAAATCAATTGAAGAACTAAGGGATAGTTTTGAAGTAATTAAAGAGGTTTTGAAGGATCAACCATTTGCAAATCGCGTAGCGTACAAAATGAATGAGGAATTTAATGGGAAAGTTACAATTGATGTAAGAGAAATTATCACCATCCTAAATATGTTTAATCAGGCCTTATATCCAATCAAATCCAAAGAAGGCGGGTTGTTAGAAACTCAACCAATCCAAAGTTACACAGGAAAAGAAGCGAGCTTGCGGAAATTTCTCAACCTAGGCAAGGATAATCGGGAACAGATAATTATTAACATGAAACCGATTATTGGCGATATTTTTAGATTGTGGGATTGTGTTGAACGGAATTTTGGTATTGTTGCACATAGATCTGGAAGAAGATATGGCACAAGAAAATATTCAAAATTTGATAACAATAATGTTGTAGGCAAGGCATTATTTTCAGAAGAAGATTTGAAATATATAGTTCCAAAGGGGATTATTTATCCAATAGTATCATCGTTTAGAGCTTTGATATATATAGATGAAAAAACAAATAAGTATTGCTGGAGAAAGGATCCATTGGAAGCGTGGGAAACTCTTGGGATGAAACTTGTCAATATAGTATTAGATGAGAAAAGCGATAATCCTGAAATGCTTGGCAAGAATAACAATCTATGGAGTAATCTGTTTAAAGAGGTGCTAATTTATGGTTATAATATCGGTTAAGACCCTAAGCGTATAAACATTATTAGGTAAAAACCGGATGGTATTAGTCTGAACCATTCGGTTTTTTGCCTAAAAATACTTAATTGAGTTTTTTACATACCAAAAAGCCCTGAAAAAATGGGGAATGTATAAGATAAAAAAAGGACTTCACCCCCATATTTGCCGAATTTATAAGGTGACTAAACAAATAAACCAAACAAACAGGAGGAGGAAGTCACCTATGAATATTCGGCAAGGATGCGTTTTTTCCTTTGAGGATGCAATAAAAATGCAACCTCGGTCTCGTTTAGAGGTAATTTTGGCTACCCTTGATTTTAAAGTAATCATTGAAGCTCTTTCTAAAGATGATAAAGAACAACATAAAGGGCCAAATGGATATTCTCTTGAGAGCAAACTTAATTCATTGATTGCCATGAGAGTTTACAACATGGACACTTTTACTGAACTAGTAGATCGTCTTACCCAAGACCCGGTTCTTAGATATCAATGTGGTTTCGAAGTATTTGGCAGAGTGCCCAGCATAGCTACTTTTAGCCGGTTCTATTGCCGATTGACTGAATCGGGAGCATTGCATGAGCTATTTAAGCAGTAAACCCCAGTATTATCTTATGGATGCCGGTTATGATCACAAGGCAATATATGAAATAGTCCGTAAGGATTACAAGGCTCAGGCCATAATACCGCTAAACCACCGGGGAGCCAAAGAGCCCCCAGAAGGTTTGGATTGGGATGCAACCCCCATATGTTCTGCGGGATACCGCATGGTATATTGGGGCGGCAGCAAGGGAGTCAACAAGTTCCGTTGCCCGCATATTATGGGCAAATGTGATTGTCCCTTTGGGTCGTCCTGGTGCTCAGACAGCAATTATGGGATGGTCATTAAAACCAGAGCCAGACAAGACCCCAGGCTATTTTGTACCCCGCACCGGGGCACTACTAACTGGCAAAGTCTATACAACAAGAGAACCTGTGTAGAACGATCCGCCAGCTCGTCCCCTCAGGACAGCTGCGCGCCCTCCGGAAATTACCCCTATCCCACTTCCGGCAATGCCCGGACCCGGTACCCGGTTGCTGGCACCGGGGATGGATGTGCCAGCCGGTTCCGGTCATAGCCTTCCGTTCAGTGCCCGGGACACCCTGCCCATCGCTGACGCAGATGCGTGCCTGGCTACATAGGAGCCTTAGCACAGGGGGCAGCGTGTCCTCGCTGATGGTTTTTTTCTTGTGTAGTTTAGTGGAGCGATTATGGTCCTCGTCGCATTAGTACCAGTAATAAGATATACTGGTTATTATTAGAACCACAATTTGCTTTATGTATGAATAGGAGTATACGTATGAAAGTAATTTATAAAATTACTTACCCCAACGGCAAAATTTATATTGGTAAAGACCTAACTGATAGTATCAATTATTTTGGGAGCGCAAACAGTGAATTAATTGCAAAAGACTTTACAAGAGAAGAGAGACGGGATTTTTCAATCCGAAAAGAAATATTGTGGGAGTCTGAGACTGCTACAGATAAAGAGGTTAGCCTGAAAGAGATTGAATATATCAGGTATTATGAATCGAATAATCCAAGTATTGGCTATAACCAATGGCCCAAATTGACTAACCTTGATAACTAAGTTGAATATGCGCCCTATTAAGAAGACGAATATCCGGGCTTGGTTCCGCTGCACTGCGGCCTGGACTGGTCCCGTCCCTGGGGCAGACATCCCTTTTTTGGCGACGGCATACCGGGGATGGGATATTGGGTTAGCCATCGCACTGATTATCATACCACCCCTGGTCCACCCGGTCAGACGGCCCGGTGTAAGCGGTAAAATAAAAGGGAGAAAAAATGGCCACTAAAAACGGAGAATATTTACCATAATGTTCCAAACCAGCTAAAATTGTAGGGCAAAAAACTACAATTTAGCAAGGAGAGGAACCGGGTGAAGGGGTGGCCGATGTATCAAGAATTACAGCAGTTAAAGGAGATGGGGCTTAACAAATCACAAGTTCAACGTAAGTTAAGCATAAATTGGAAAACAGTTGACCGTTACTGGGAGGTGATGCCGGACGAATTTGCTGAGATAAGGCGTAATAACAAAAGAACCAGAAAACTTAAAAAATACGAAGACCAAAATGTGAAATGGTTGCAGGAACATCCGGACATGTCATCAGCACAAATACATGATTGGCTGAAAGAGCATTATCCAGATTATCAGGGAAGGGAGCGAACGCTTAGACGATATGTGAGCACGTACCCAGCATAACATTAAAAAACCCATTATACAGCGCCAATACCAGGCAGTAGACGAGCTGTCCATGCTTATCAGGCCCAAATAGATTTAGGTTTTACTACCCTGGTAAATACACAGGGCCAAAAAGTAAAACTGACCGGATTCGGCTTTGTCCTTTCACACAGCCGCTACAAATATATTGAATGGGAAGACAAGCCACTTACCACAGCCAGGTTCATACATATGCATTATCAGGCATTTGAATTTATGGGAGGGGTGCCGGAAGAAATAGTATACGATCAGGACAGGCTCCTGGCCATTAATGAAAACTTTGGCGATGTCATATTCACGGCTGAATTTGAGATATTCCGGCAGCAGATGGGGTTTAAGGTATATCTGTGCCGCAAAAATGATCCGGAAACCAAGGGCAAAATTGAGGCGGTTATCAAATATGCCAAAAGCAATTACGCCAGGCACCGGATATTTGACAACATTCAAGCATTTAACCAGGGGTGTATAGAATGGTTAAACAGAACAGCCAACGCCAATATACATGGCACAACAAAAAGGGTACCGGCAGAAGTGTTTAAGGAAGAACAAAAACACTTAAAGCCGATACCGACGATAATTAATCAACCTGAAGAAATTGTAACAAGACAGGTGCGCAAAGACAATACCATATGGTACAACAGCAACCGGTATACTTTGCCCCTGGGTACTTATCAACCGGAAAGAGAAGTGATGATTAAAGAAGAACACGGTATATTAATGATTGAAACCGGCTGCCAGATGGCCAGCCATAAAATATCACTTGATAAAGGCAGGCTTATCAGCAACAACAATCACAAGCGGGACCATTCTGCCAGGATAGCAGAAATCTATCAAGATACCCTGGCCAGTATGGGAGGAAGCGAAATAGCAGCCGCTTTCCTGGATGGAATTCATAGAGAAAAACCCCGATATATTCGTGACCAGTATAATCATGTTATACGAACGATTACAAATTACTCTGCGGAAATAATATCCCAGGCATTAGATTATTGCGTGGAAAGGAGAATATTTAGCGCCGTAGAATTCAAAACCGCCCTGGAGTATTTTGCCGGGCAACAAAACAGCAGCCCGGTAGAATCTGTACATGATACATCTGTCATACCTCATGCCTATCGGATAAAAACTGAAGTCAGAAATATTGGCGAATACGCCGCTATTTATGGAGGTATGAGCATTGAACAAGGGAAGCCATTTGAGGAGTCTCAACCTTTCCTGGTGCAGAGATAACCTGGATCATGCCCTGCAAAGCGCAAGCAGTACCGATATATCCTATCTGGAATTCCTTAACCGGCTGCTGCGGGGAGAGATAAACTACCGGGAAAAAAGGGCCGAGGAGCGCCGGATGAAGATGGCAGGCTTTCCCTTTATCAAAACCATAAATGAATTCGATTTTGCCTTTCAGCGTTCCATTACCCGCAAACAACTCAATCAATTGCTGGATATGCAGTGGATTGAGAAGTTCTACAATCTGATTTTCCTTGGACCTCCGGGAGTCGGCAAAACCCATTTGGCTGCAGCCATCGGGCTTGAAGCTGTGAAGAAGGGGTACAAGGTAAGCTTTACCAATATGGATGATTTAATCAAACATCTTAAACTGGAAACCACTTCAGCCCGGAGCCGCCAGAGGGTAAAGCGGATCATGGCCTCAGATTTGGTAGTAATTGACGAGATAGGTTTTGTCCCAATTTCAAGGCAGGAAGCTAATCTGTTCTTTCAATTAATATCGGCACTTTATGAACAGACCGCCCTCATAATAACTTCAAACAAGGGCTTTGAAGAATGGGCAGAATTAATGGGAGACCCGGTTATTACCACAGCAATTCTGGATCGAATCGCTCATCACAGTGAGATATTCAACCTGACCGGTGATAGTTACCGTCTTAAACATCGAGACTCTATACTAAGACAGTAGTCCTATGGAAAATTAATGGCCAAAATTTCTCCAAAATACTTGACCGATTACATTATTCCGCATGCCAATGAACCAACAGGAACTTGTAGCACATGTATCAGAAGTAGGAGCGGGCAAAAGCCGGAATAGGTTGCCTAAGGGTCTCGGGAATATCCTCGTGATGAAGGCAAGTCAAGAAGTGGCTTTCTAAAAAATTAATTGTGATCAAAGCGTTATCACGCGTGTGTCACGCGCGCGTGACAGCATGTAACGTATCGCGTGAGGTTATTTCTTAAAGGATTGGGTTCTTCAAAAGAGAATCACCGTAGATTTATTAAGAAGAACCTTAAGAAGAAGATTTTAAAAGATGATTATAGCCAAATGACTATATAATGGGATTAAACGCCTTGCGATGTTCTTCTTAATTTACCAGAGTAGATCTATGGGGATGACAACAAATTGTCACTAAAATTGACTATGATATAGGGGAGGAATCCTTTATCTATCCTATTATTAAAATAGACGACTGGCAGGAAAACCTATTGGTCCAGGCTAGTGGTACCAGACAGAAGAAATGGATGGAGAACCCAGATACTGGAGAACAGGTTCTGGTAAAGTGGCCCAATTATGGCTCGGGTGAGGTATACACAGAGAAAATTTGTAGTGAACTGGGTAGATTGTGTAATATACCGATCATGCGGGTAGATATAGGATGCTGCGGGGAAGTGCCAGTGATCCTGGCCTATAATTTTCTTCTCCCTGGTGAAGAATTAATAGAGGGCGGCGACTTCTTTGAAGACTATCAGGCTGATTCGGGTAAACCGAGTTTGCCACCGGAATATACATTTCAAAGGATTAGAACTATTGTTGAACCTTACGGCTTGTTGCCTGACCTGCTGAATATGATGGTCTTTGATGCCTTGGTGGCCAACTCAGACCGGCACCAGGATAACTGGGGCTTATGTTTTAAGGAAACCCAGGTTCGCTTTGCTCCGTTGTATGATCACGGTTCTTCTTTGGACTGGAATTCTAATGAGGATAAAGTGAGAAAAAGAATGCTCGACAATCGAATGTACTGGGGTTTTATCAACCAGGGCAAAAGTATGATACAGCTGGAAGCAGGCCATAAAATAAACCACTGTAACTTGATGACCGGGATTGCAGCGCAAACCAGTGTGGAGTTGAGGAATAGTATAAGGAAGATTAGTGCTTTGAACGAAGGTTCAATATCGAGTATTATCCAAGGTATACCCAGTGTTATAATGAGTGATATAAGGAAAGAATTTGTGATCCGGTTATTATTAGACCGCAAGGCGTGTATCGAAAGGCTGGTGAGTTAGATGACAGCTGAAAAGGATATTTTATTATGGCTGGTGTGGAAAGAACCCCAGAGCAGGCAGCGCTATGTAGTGGGGAAACTGTGGTTTGAAAATGAATATAAATTCAGATACATCACTTCTTCAGAGGATTGTGCCCAGGGAATCAACCATTGTGGAGTAGATCGGGCAGAGAAACTAGGGTTTGCTCGCCTGGTGCCTTTCCCAGAAATGCAGGTCTATTCTAACACTAAGCTCTTTTATATTTTTGAGCGGCGTCTTCCTAATCGCAAACGCCCGGATTTCGCTAAATTAGCAGATGAGCTGGGGCTTGCGAAAAACTGCACGTCCTTGGAATTGCTGCAGGCCACCGGTGGACGACTGGCGACAGACACCATGGAATTCGTAACGCCGTTTATCTTTTCCCGTGATGGTGCTTTTGACATTGATTTTAATGTTGCCGGCTGGAGGCACTACAAGGGAGAGCAAGCTATGGGCGAGTTATCTGTCGGGACCCTGATCCAACTGGTCCTGGAACCGGATAATAAATACGACCCCTATGCAATTCAGGTTAGAAGTCCGAGTGATATTATGTTGGGCTATGTGCCGGTTTATTATAGCCGGTACCTGGATGAAGTTGTACGTTCTGGAGAGTATGAAGCACGGGTATTGAGAATTGGCCCCCCCGAAGACGCGCAGATTCGCTTAACCGTTAAGGTAAAGGGTTGGGCCCCTTATCTGGCTCAGGTAGTGGAGGAATTGGGTCGGCGGAAGAAAGCAACACTGTAGCAGATACTGGGGGCTGTAGTTTTGCATGCTAAATTTCCAGGACGATTGCAGAATCCAGCGATATGAAAGACGGAAAAATAAAGTGCTAATGTGCAAAATAGCTGGATTTACACATTAGCACAATAAAACGAAATAGTAAAAGATTACAACCCGACTTTAGAAGCAGCCATGCGAACCGCATCTTCATCCACCTATTGAAGCCCTTTCTGGCATCCATAAACCAGACTGGTGGAATCTTAAGCATAAGCCCAACCTCCCGGAACCATAAAATCAGTGCTGTTTTGCCTGAAGCGCCTTATGTAAAAAGTCATGATCTGGCGGTATAACCCTGAGTGCCTGAAACGAAGAAACCCTCTAAAGCTTCAAGGATTGAGATCTGGCAGCGTTGAAAACGTGGCAATAGAAAACTGGGCAACAAAGAGATGGTAACCCGACAGGAACGGCATAGATACCGGCAGATAACAATTCGGTACTCAGAATAACGAGTTAAAACATTACATACATAAAAACCATGACGATAAAGACGAACATTAGCGTGGCAGGCTGGACATTTGAGCAGTAAAGGAAAAATGATGTGATCACGACCTTGCTGGGCATATTTACGAGCCTATCTAATAAGTGTTACAGCTCAATCTGGTATTCGCCCACCCGTTCAAATCCCTATAGTTAATGTACTGAAACTGCGCGAGGAGAAGGCGAGATTAAGCAGTAATGACAATCAGTCCGAGAAATAAGGTGTGATCAGCTAAGGAGGGCATCCATCTTGGTAGCATCTATGGCAATGGAATTAGTATCAAGAAGATCCATGCTTTCAGCTTGTTGTACTTGTTGCTTGAATAGCTCATGCAATGCTCCCGATTCAGTCAATCGGCAATAGAACCGGCTAAAAGTAGCTATGCTGGGCACTCTGCCAAATACTTCGAAACCATATTGATATCTAAGAACCGGGTCCTGGGTAAGACGCTCTACTAGTTCAGTAAAAGTGTCCATGTTGTAAACTCTCATGGTAATCAATGAATTAAGTTTGCTCTCAAGAGAATATCCATTTGGCCCTTTATGTTGTTCTTTATCATCTTTAGAAAGGGCTTCAATGATTACAAACGGTATCCAGATGAAATTGTCCCTGAAATGCCAACTCAAATAGATGACATCAATGAAAAATAAAATAATGAATGGAGAATTTTATAATAATGGTGTCCATTTGGTATCCCAATTTGCAATTTGAGGCACAGAGGGGCGTTTTACAATTTTTGACCGAGGTTACAGGCAATCCGGCAACATATTAGCAGCAATGAAAGCCGGGAAATAAATAACTTTAATGTTTTTCTTCACAACTATAGGGCGTTGAATTAAGGCTTTATGGTATATATGCCAATATTAAAGGATATTCCCAGGAACAGTTTTATTACAGTAACACTATTAATAGTTGTGCCATAAACTGTTATGAAGATTAAGGATTAATAACGGGTGTTATTAAGAAAGGGGAAAAAGTTTATGGCGCATTGGCTGTTATGCCAGTCTTGCAAACAGTGGAGCAAATGGGATACTTCACTGTCAAATGACAAGGTTTGTCCGTTCTGCAATAATGTGTTTACTGCAGTAAAACCCTTGAATAAACCGGAAGTTGAAACAGGAAGTGCTCAGATGGCGCAAGAGGAACAGGAATCCGTACAGATAACGGAAACTGATGAAATGTCGTCAGCATCGGATAAGGAAGAAGGGAATCTAAATCCTGTCGTATCGGAGGTAAAGGAAGAAAGAGAGGCAGCGCAGGAGCTGGAAAATACCAAAACAGCAGAGGTTTTACAACAAGAGGGAATGATCGAAGCACCAGACTCAGAGACTGAGGAAAACCTGGAGAACCGTGAGACAATTGAGAGTGAGGGTTTAGCTGAAGATGCAGGCACATCACAGCCTTTGGCTAAAACACAATTTGATGATGAGGAATCCACCGCAGAACCACAAACATCTGATGTCGAAGAAAATCCCGCAACGGATAAAACAGTTGATGAACCAACGATAAAGCAGGATAAAACCCAGGCAAAAAAAAAAGAATCTGAGCGAACCCGTTTAACTGGAAACAGTCCGAAGAGATTATCTCAGGACCCGAAAAGAAGGGGTATGAACGCAGTTAAGATTAAAGTTTAAACCGGCCTTGCGGCTGCAAAATATGCAATTATAAGGAAATCCGCACTTTTTTGCGGGTTTCCTATTTTAATAGGGTGAAAACGACCTTAAAATGAGGATGTGTTCCTTCGCGTTGGGGGTTTGATATAATATCTCAAATGCAGTTATAAATAAACAATTTAGGATTAGGAAACCATATTTAATATGTGATAGAATTCGTCAATACAAAATAAAATGTAAGGTTGGATTTTTGGCAGGTATAAAAACAAGTGCGGCAATCATCCTGTGATTACGCGCGACCAATAGTACATTGGGGCTAAACCATACCGATGTTAATATAAACCAGGCAGTGGGATTACTCCGAATTTATGGATTGCAGGGGGTGAAAGGATTGCTGACCAGGGAAACCGTTGTTGATATGCCGGAAAAAGGACTGGTAATGGTGATTACCGGCAACGGCAAAGGCAAGACGACCGCGGCCTTCGGACAGGCGTTAAGGGCGCTGGGACAGGGCTTAAAGGTGTGCATGATTCAGTTTTTGAAAGGCCGCAAGTACGGGGAAATATTGGCTGCCCAGCAGTATCTTCCCGATGACTTTGTTTTTTACCAGTATGGATTGGACAGCTTTGTTATGAAGGGCAGCCCGGCTCCCATAGATGTGGAGCTGGCGCAAAAGGGTTTGGCCACGGCGCGAGAGATGATTAAGAGCGGAGAATTCGATATGGTTATCCTGGATGAGATAAATGTGGCGGTGGATTATGGATTGATCCCTGAACAGGAGCTCCTGGAGCTGATTCGGGACAAACCGCCCAAAGTGCATCTGATTTTGACCGGCCGTTATGCTGGGGATGCGGTACGGGAGGCCGCTGATATGGTAAGTGAGGTTACAGAAATAAAACATCATTACTATGCCGGGGTTAAAGAACAAGCCGGTATTGAGTTTTAAACCAGCGGCAGCGGATACGGATAAATTTGCGTCAATTAAGGCGGAATTTTGCATGTTATAGTTGGACCTCGTACCATTCCTTCCCGTCCGCAAGTACAGCGCAGTCCATTCTCTTAAGGCTGGCCTTGGGGAACCGGTCCAGAAGGAATGTTTTTTCTTCCGCGGATAGTCTTAATTCTCTGACCATGTTCCCATTAGTAAAGGATTCGGTCAAAAAGATTTCCAGTTGTTCGCGCTCTCTGCTGGTCATAAGTATGTCCTCCGTAAAATTCTCATATTGTGCGCAAATACCTCCTGTTTGCTGGTTATTGAATAAACCCCAGGTTGTTCTGACAATATAATCAAATTTCTGCATATATATTTGGAAATCCTTTTCGATTCACTAAAAAACACAAAATCGCCAGGCGGTTTTAAACGCTGTTAGGCCAAAGGTCGCCATACCAACTGACAAGTGATAGACTATAGGATAGCTGTGAGTGTATAATACAGTAGCTTATTGAGAACCTTTAATATATTAATCCGTTGCTTTGAGGTGATAGTTTTTGGCTTTGACACCGGAACAGGCACAGAAATATGAAAACTTTATTAAGTCGCATCCCAAGGGGCATTTTATGCAATCGCCCGGATGGGCCAGGGTGAAATCATTCTGGCAGAATGAAGTTATTACCGTTGAAGATGAAAACCAGGAAATAAAGGGATCACTGAGTGTTTTAATCCGCAAGATTCCCTTTATCCCGTGTACCATGATGTATTCTCCCCGGGGTCCGGTATGCGATCCCCATGATGAGGATACTATGAGGCAGCTATTGCAAAAGGCCAGGCTGCTGGCGAAAAAACACAAAAGTTATGCTTTAAAGTTTGACCCGGATATAGAAATCGAAGATACAGAATTTAAAAAAATGGTTGAGAAGCTGGGCTGCAAAGTCAGCGGGGGCATTAAGCCCTATGAAGGCATCCAGCCCCGTTTTGTTTTCCGGTTGTATATAAATAACCGTACCCCTGAGGAAGTAATGGCGAGTTTTCATCCCAAGACCAGGTATAATATCAGGCTGGCCCAGAAGCGGGGCGTAGAGATTAAGATCGGAACGCGCGAGGACCTGGAGGATTATCATAAACTGGCGGTGGAGACGGGCATTAGGGACAAGTTTATCATCAGAAGCCAGGCATATTATGAAAGCGTCTATGATAACCTGGGTCCGGAGCATGTCCGCATTTTTATGGCCTATTATGAGGGCAGGCCTATTGCCGGAACCGTGGCCATACTTTACGGCAATAAGTGCTGGTATCTTTACGGGGCCAGCAGCAATGAACACCGGAATCTTATGCCTAATTACTTATTGCAGTGGGAAATGATAAAACTGACGATTGAATCGGGCTGTGAAATATACGACTTTCGCGGGATAACCGGTGACCTCAGGGAAGATAATCCCCTCTACGGTTTGTACAAGTTCAAGAAGGGTTTCAATGGCAAGTACACCGAGTTTGTTGGCATGGTTGATTACGTTTTTAATCCCTTTATGTATATCTTTGTGGAAAACGGTATTGATGTATTCCGGGAGGCGCGGCGGCAGTGGTATATATTTAAAAACCTTCTGAAAAATCAAGGAGAAAAAGAGACTGCGCCTGACCCGGCATCGGAATAAAGGACTGTGCAGTTGTTCCTGGTTTTAAATAATAATCACTTCGGGCGCGCTGTCTTATCCCACAGTTTGAGAAGGTAAATCATAGAAGCGTTGAGGCTTGTTTCTATTCTATTTTTAACGGGAGATGGAGCAATGAGATCGAGGAGTAAACGTTCACCTCATTGGGGCAGGATATTTACCTTGTTAACCGTGATAATCATTATAGGTACAGCCGGGGGATTAGCCGTAAAACATTACCTTTCCGGCCAGTCTGTCACGGTCTTAAAAGGGGGCCTTAATCCTTTTAAACAAACCGCAGCTGAGCCGGAAATAGATTACAGCCGGCTGCCTAAAACCGCCCTGGTGGATATAAAAAAATACATTCCCGATTTGGTAATTGATATGCGTTATGCCAGTGATAATAATGTTCTGGGCAAGAAGTTTTACGATGATTCCACCGCCTATCTGCGTAAAGGCACCGCCGATAAACTTAAAGCTGCCCAAGGAGAATTGAGCCGCAGCGGCTTTTACATCAAGGTGTGGGATGCCTACCGGCCTCCGCGGCTCAGTTTAAACTGTGGGAATCGTGCTATGATCCCCGTTTTGTGGTTAATCCCTATAAAGGTATTCCAACCATTCCCGGGGTGCATCGGTAGATATTACCCTGGTGGACAGCAAAGGCCGGGAACTTCAAATGCCCAGCGGATTCGATGACTTTACCGCCCGGGCTGACCGCAACTACTCGGATGTAAGCCCTGCTGCGGCCGCCAATGCTCAAATGCTGCAAAATGTCATGCAGAGAAATGGTTTTAATTCCATTTCTACGGAATGGTGGCATTTTGACGACAGTGAGCGGGACAGTTACGGTGTGGTCAAAAACCCGCCTCCCAACTCCAACGGCAAGAAGGAGATAATAATCAGTGCGGTGGGCGATTGTACCCTGACTACTGATCCCCGCTTTCCCTATGCGGGCAGTTTTGATGAAACATTCAAAGCGGTGGGCGGTGATTGCGGTTATTTCTTCAGTAATGTTATAACCGTGCTGGAAAATGACGACCTTACCATCGCCAACCTGGAAAACGCTTTTACCCTGGCCAATGAAAAGGCTGATAAGAGCCACCAGAGCGAAGCCTTTTGGTTTAAAGCCGACCCCTCGTATACGGGAATTCTGCAGCGGGGCAGCGTGGAAGCTGTTGATATTGCCAACAACCATTCCTACGATTATCTCCAGCCAGGGTTTGATGATACGGTTAAAAGCCTGAAACAAGCAGGTTTATTATACTTCGGTTACGAAAATGCGGCCTATAAAACCGTTCAGGGAGTAAAAATCGGCATGTTCGGCTACAACTTGCTGGGGCCGTTGGAAGAAGGAATAGATAAGGCCGCCTTGAGGAAACAGATTCAGTCTGATATGAAAAAGGCCGAAAGTGAATGCGATTTGGTGATAGTCAGTTTTCACTGGGGAGTGGAAGGTTCGAGCGAGGTAACGCTCGAACAGACCTCTTTTGCCCATTATGCCATAGACAACGGCGCCGACTTGGTTTTGGGCCATCACCCCCATGTGCTGCAGAAGGTGGAACGTTATAAAAACAGGTATATCGCTTACAGCCTGGGCAATTTCGTCTTTGGCAACTATAAGAAAGCCGGGGACAAGGATACGATGATATTCCAGCAGTCTTTTGTGTTTGATGCAGAAGGCCGCTGCAGCGATTTTTCTAAGGCCAGAGTTATTCCCTGTTACATGACTTCGGTAGATTACCGCAACGATTTCCGCCCCATGGTGGTAGAAGGAGCCGCGGCTAAGCGTATTCGCGAGCGGGCCGGGATGTAAAAATCTAAAACAATGAATGCGATATGTCGGCAGGCATGATAACAGTTCTTATGCCTGCCTATCGGCAGTACCTTAAGAACTTGTAGTAATGGCTTAAATGTGAACGATATAAGAACTTGGCCCGTTGCAATCCGCGGTCTCCTTTGAGGAACAGCGGATTGACAGCTTTTCTGCTCTTTATGAGGCGTTTTATATTAGCCCGGCATTCTTGGTCTTTTATAACCATGAAGGCGGCCGGCAGGGGAATGGCCGTCCATAAAATCTCGTTTCGCACGATTTTAAAATTCCTGGGCTGGTTGAATATGTATTCTTCAGTCACATACTCTGCCAGGTTATAACCCGCTGCGGTTACATAATAGCTGCCCCGGCCCTGGCGGAGGTTGATCTCCAGTATTTTAAACCTGTTATCCCGCCGGTCATATTTGATGTCAAAGCTGGCAAATCCCTCATAGCCGATATTCTCCAGGAAGTCTTTTATCTTCAGGGACAGCTCCTCATCATGTTCACTGATTATTACCGCCGCATTGCCCAGACCATGCGGGGTGTGCTCCTCCAGTATTACATGCCCCAGAGCCATCAGCCTGACCTTTTTATCTCTGCCTGAAAAGGAATTCATGGCATACATATAGGAATCGTCACCGGGGATGAAATCCTGAATGATGAGTTTATCCTCGTATCCCGCCTGGTATATCTCTTCTATGACCTTAAGCAAATCCTGGCGGTTGTCCAGCTTGTAGACCTTCTTCTGGCTGGCAAAGGGGTGAGCCCAGTAATTAATGCCATTGGACGGTTTGAGTATGATGGGAAAACCGAAAGGCAGGTCAAAGTCTTCCCCCATATCGCGTGTATATAAAAATGTTTTGGGATACTCCAACCAGTACCGGTCGCACATTTCATAGAAGCTTTCCTTGGTTATGAGCGCATCCATCATATTGGCATCAACGTAAGGCGCGATGATATTTTCCCGCAATTGGGCGCGGTTTCTTATAATCTGCTCAACGTAGTTGTCGCCGCAGCCTAAAAGGATCAGCTTCTTATCAGCAAATCTGTCAGCCAAACCGTTTAGAACCCGGATAAAGACGGGGGGCTGGTCGAGGTTGTCTATAGCCTGGTATTCTATTATTTTGCTGTGGCAGGCGGGGCCGCTTTTAGCCTTGCCGCAGGCTGTCGATTTCACCTTATATGCTTCATAAAAAGCCCGGGCCAGGCTGTAGACATTAATGTCATTGCCCAGCATAACGGGAATAAAGTCGCGTTCCGCAAATATCAAAAGTAAATTACCTCCGTGGTAGTGCTATATCAAAAACAGAACTTTCTCAGTTGATATAATATGTTACAGCAAAATGCAGCTTGATTTAGGCAAGCATAACGCGTTATCCCGCCGTCAGCCGGTCTCATGTTAACCAACGGAACAGACTGTATTATAACCAAATTACTGCTTTTAAGCTTTATTACGGGTTGAGCTCGCCTTACCTTCCCGGCTTGGAAAAAGCGTTATGCTTGCCTTACGTTTGACAAAGCGTTTAAGTCAAAAGTTATATTATCTGTGTACATCAGTGTTTAATCTGTGTTTATCAATGGTTAATCACTTTCTGTGTGCAAGCTGAGCTATCTGGCTTTATCGTACTCTTTTAGGTATTTTTTGACCGCTTCCACATCGGAACGGCAGGGTATGTACTCCTTGCCGATTTTCTGGCGGGTTTCGTTGCCTTTGCCGGTTATAAGTATAAGGGAATTGGCTTCAGTCTGCATGATGGATTCTTTGATGGCTTCTTCCCTGTCCTCAATTATTTTATAATTATCATTATTTACCTTGACGTACTGGGCAATATCTTCGCAGATATCTTTTACGCTTTCGTCACCGGGGTCTTCAGCGGTCAAAAACACCTTGTCCGAATACAAGCCGGATAAAAGCCCGAGATCCCTTCTTCTCACCTGGGCCTTGCCGCCCGGACAGCCGAAAACCGTAAATATTTTGCGCCCGGGATATTCGCTTTTGGCCGATTCATACAGTTTATTAAAACTCAGTTTGTTGTGGGCGTAATCCACGATTATAATCTTATCCCGGTTTTTGGTGGCGTATATTTCCATCCTGCCGCTGGAACGGGCTTTTTTTAGACCTTCATATATATATTCTTCGGGAATGTTTAAGGTATAGGTAACAGCGATTGCCGCCAGGGCGTTTTCCACATTGAAAAGACCCGGCATGGTTAACCTGAATTCGCGGTCAAAACGCGAGGTTCTGACGTTGAATACGGTATCAAACCCGTCTTTCCTTATATTATAGCCGTATATATCCGCTTCGGGTTTGCGCCGAAGGTTATAACCTGTTCAGAATCTTTGGCGGCTGCTAAAACCCTGTCAACCATATCTGAGTCCAGGTTTACGCAGGCGGTGCGGCACTGCTTGAAAATAGCCAGTTTGGATACAAAGTAATCTTCTATATCACGGTGCTCTATGGAACTGATGTGGTCTTCGGAAATATTCAAAAAAACCCCCACATCGAAATTGACCCCGTACAAGCGGCCATACTTCAGGGCCTGGCTGGAAACCTCCGTAACCATATAGGGCAGTTTGCGGTTGGCGGCGTTGTTGAAATGCACCTGCAGCTCCAGTGATTCGGGGGTGGTCAGATGCGATTCACGCGTAGATTTACCGTCATAGGTGTCAATGGATGATATTATTCCGGCTGCGGCCTGTCCATGCGCTTGCGAGTATTCATCCAATATATATTTCACGTAATAGGCGGTGGTGGATTTGCCTTTGGTCCCGGTAATGCCTACCAGGGTCAGCCTTTTCCAGGGGTAGTTGTAGTATAGGTTTGCTGCCAGGGATAAGCTTTTTTGAATGTTATTAACGAGAATACAGGGTATATCTTTGTGGTAATCTATCTCGCTTATATACATAATGGCTCCGTTATTAACAGCTATGTCCAGGTACGCTTCCTTGAAACTGGCTCCTTTACAGACAAAAAGGGTGTCCGGACCTACCCGATTAGAGTTGTAGGCCAGCCTTTTAACTGATTTTTTAGCCAATTCCTCCGGATAATCTCCTTTAATTATTAAACCATTAGACTCTAAAAGCCGAACATATTCTGCTATACTGTGTTTTTTCATGGATTAAAGGTTCCTCCACTCAAACCGGACTGACTGGTTAAAAACTATATGCGCTCCTGTACGTAAGGTATAATAACGGTTAAAAATAGTTTTCGGCATTTGGCCTACAAATAACCGTCAATATATCCGCGTTGGCCTGCCTAATCCGTCTAATCCGCATTTCAAAACTACATCTCAATATGATTTTGTCCAGGCAGGAGCGATTTCATTAGGATTTACCCTTAGAATTTATGATAAGCTGTTTTTAAAGCTTATCCAAACCAAATTTAACCAATAATGTTACCCCAATCGGTGGTGATTTGCCGGAGGCGGCGAGAATTTTTTAAGACCTTGTGTTATGCTTAGACATAACATTATATCTCAGGGGGTTTGCTTAATGGCTGATGTATCTAATTTTGATATAAGTAAAACGGTTATGGCCACTCTGGGTATTGAAATTATAGAATATACGCGGGAGAAGGTCGTGGCTATTATGCCCGTGACCACTAAAACCCATCAGCCTTTCGGGCTTATGCATGGCGGGGTGTCGGTGGTAATAGCTGAGACTGTGGCTTCAGCCGGAAGCTATCTTTTTATAGATGCGGAGAAGCAGCGGGCGGTAGGCCTGGAGATTAACGCCAATCACATCCGCAGTGTACGCGAAGGTATGGTAAAAGCGGTAGGAGTACCGGTGCATGTAGGCCGCACCACTATCATTTGGGATATACGGATATACAATGAAGAAGAGAAGCTGGTCTGCATATCGAGGTGCACCATGGCGGTAATAGAGCACCAGGAATAGCAGCAAATATAAGATTCATCATTTGGAGTTTTTATCCGTAATCCTATTTCCACAAAACTTACAATTAAAGCCCTTTTTTAATGTCAGGATGGTTACCATTTGATTTTGCTTGCATCTGGGACATTTGACCTCGCGGAAAATGCTCGGCAGGGTAAAAAACGGATTCATATTATTTCACCTCGTTTATATTATCAAAAAGATGGGCTACAGCGTTGATGATATCAGGAGTTCCCAGCAGCACCACCTGGTCGTCCTCTTGCAGGCGGGTATCACCGTCCGGGTTGATTATGGTTTCCAAACCTCGTTGTATCAGGAGCAGAGAAGCCCCGTGTCTGCTGCGCAATTCCATTTCCGCCAGGGTTTTGCCTGCTGCCCAGGCCCCTTTTTCTATGCGCAGGTTGGCGATTTCCGCATCATGATAGTGCAGTTTGATATCCTGAAGGGTGGGGGATTTTTTCGACAGGCTGCGCAGCATTTCATAGCCATCGGCTCTGATTTCGGCAATAAAATTATCAATGTCTACCCTGGGTACCAGGTATTTCTTCAGAACCAGGGTAAAGATTTCCACCGAGGTCTCGAATTCCTCGGGGATAACATCATTAGCGCCCACTTTGTACAGGGGAGCGATTTCCTGAATATAACGGGTGCGCACTATAATATGCACATGAGGATTGGTTTTACGTATCAAATCACAGATTCTGACGGTAGCGGCCGGATCGGAAATGGCTATAACCACTACCCGCGCCTGGCCAAGATTTACCTGGTGCAGCACTTCCGCCTGGGTGGCATCGCCGTAATATATCGGTTCATTGTCACGCCGGGCTTCTTTTATTATGTCCGGGTTCATCTCCAGGATTACATAAGGTATGCCGGAGGCCGCAGCGGCTCGCGCCAGGTTTTTGCCGTTGACGCCGAAGCCTATGATAACCAGGTGATCATTGATGGCGGCTTCTTTTATTTCCGGTTCTGAAATGACACCGGTTTTTAGCCTGGAGGGCAGAGGCAGTTTGAGCAGGACTCTGGCAAAGCGGGGGCTCGCATTGATGCTGAAGGGAGTAATCGCCATGGTTAGAACAGATACGATGATGAACATTTGATAAAACTCCGGGCTTAGCAATTTATAATCCAGTCCGACCCGGGAGAGGATGAAAGAAAACTCTCCTACCTGACCCAGAGCCATTCCAGCCAAAACGGCGGTCCGCAAAGGGAAACCCATAAGTATTATCACCAGCCCGGCAACAGCGGATTTGCCCAGGAGTATTCCCAGTGTAACCGCCAAAAAAACCAGAGGATGCTGTAAAAAGGTGTCCATATTGAAGAGCATACCTACAGATACAAAGAAGATGCTGGTGAAAACATCACGAAAGGGCAGGATATTACCCAGGGCCTGGTGGCTGTATTCCGATTCGGATATTATAAGCCCGGCCAGGAAAGCCCCCAGAGAAATAGACAGACCCAGATTAGAAGTCAGCCAGGCTACGGCCAGTCCCATGGTTACTATACTAATTAGAAAGAGTTCCCGGCTTTTTTGACGTGCAATGTGGTAGAAGAGAAAAGGAGCTATCCAGCGAGCGCTGACAAATACAAAGAGAAGCACCAGGATTACCTGCAGAAGCAGCAGCAAAGGAGATCGGTTAAGATTTACGGCAGTTTGGGCCAGGATAGGGGTGAACAGCATCATGGGAATTATGACGATATCCTGAAAGATCAATATGCCCAGGGTATTGCGTCCGTGAGGGGTATCAACTTCCGACCTGTCCTGTATGAGCTTTAAAACAATAGCGGTGCTGGACAGAGCAATAAGAAAACCGATAAACATGGCTTCACCCCAGGACGACCCTGTTTTCGCCATAATAATAGCGGTAACCAGAATAGTTATCGTTACCTGCAAAGTACCGCCCAGCAATACGCTTCTCCGGATTTGCAGCAGCTGGCGCAGTGAAAATTCTATGCCGATGGTAAACAGCAGCAGGATTATACCGATTTCCGCCATGGCCTCTACGTTTTCTATATCACTGACCAGGCCCAACCCGTGCGGTCCAGCCAGCACTCCGGTTATTAGAAAACCTACCACGCTGGGAATACGCAGTTTTTGACAGAGATAAACCACCCCGATAGCCAGGGCGAAAATAAGGATAATGTCATTAAGAAGGGGAATATGCATATCGGAACACCTGCTCCTAAAAAGATAAATAGGGGCAGTCCTTTGGACTACCCCCCCGAATAGTCAACTTACAAACCGCGCCACAAGCCAGACAATAACCTCTGGTCAAATAATAACCTGTGCCATTGGTACTGTTCAGATAATAAAATTATTACTGTAATAAATATTATATTATATAAAGTATACACAATACTATCTCGTTTCTGGAGTTAGTCGCATTAACGCATGTTAAGTAGTTAGTGGTCAACAAACCTGAAAATACCTGCTGCGGGCGCAGCGCCAACAAACCCTCAACAGCTGGTATAGTATGGCTAATTTACAGAATATACCTGGCGGAGCGGCGGGAAAAGGTGAAAGGACAGGCCGCCTGATAACGTAAAAAAAGCAAACACATTAATAAAGGCGGTTTTGCATATGAAGAAAATAGGGATTGGTTTCTTGATAGCGTTGTTCGCTCTGGTTAACCCGGTATTGGCCCTGGCCGCATCGGGAAATGATTATCCAGAGGGGGGCAAGATGCTGCCCCGGTACGTTAAGGCTGCAGAGGTAGATAAACCGGTGAATGTCAAAACTATAATCAGCGAAGCTTATAATAACAAAGAGCTGAATGTGGCGGTGGGAGATACGTTCAAAATTTCTTTAGCAAGCAACCCATCTACCGGCTACGAATGGATGTTGAGAGATTGGGACAAAACCCGGCTGGTTTTAGTGAATAAGGGGTTTGTCAACCCGAACAGTTCCCCGCAAATAGTCGGCCAGGCGGGCCGAAGCTGCTGGACGTTCAAGGCTTTAAAAAACGGTAGGGTGCAGTTGAAAATGACCTATGCCCGTCCTTGGGAAAGTGTGCAGCCTTTAAAGAAGTACCAGGTGACAGTAAACATTGGTCCTGCCAGGTCGGATGCGGTTGTGAAAGTAACCACCAGGGAATATAACCATAAAATCAAATACAAAAGCGTAGATTTGGATATCCCGGTATTGAGCGGGCTTTCCAATCAGACCGTACAGAAAAGAATTAATAAGCTTTTAGAAAACGATGCTATGACCTGGAAAGCCGGAGTCGAAGATGACTTCAACGATTATGTGAAAGAGTGCCAGATGGCAGGATTCCCGGTCAGACCCTACGAAATGGTCAGCAAGTACACGGTTTGCACGAAGAATTCCGCGTTTTTAAGCCTTTATGTTGATTATTACCAGTACACCGGTGGCGCTCACGGACAAACCGACCGCCGAGCCTATAATATAGACCTTAAGACCGGACAGGTGTTGGATTTGCGGAGCCTGTTTGTCACGAACTATGATTATAAAACCGTTATAAATAAAGAGATACGCAAAGAGATAGCAAAAGATCCGGACAATTATTTTACAGGCAAGGAAGGGTTCAAAGGTATCACTAAACAGCAGCGTTTCTATATCCAGGATAGAAAATTAATAGTCTATTTCAATCAGTATGAGATAGCGCCTTATGCGGCAGGTATACCAGAATTCAAAATCCCCTTGAGCACGTTCAAAGGAAATTACCGGATTCAATAAGAAGAAAGCTACAGATTATTAAATTTAAGATGACCATTTTTATAAATGGATGGCCTCAGCCGAGGCGGTCAGTTGGTTAATTAATGTCAATAAATACCGGGCTGGTTATGACATCGGATGTGATCAGCCCGGTTTTGTCATGAAAGAAAACCAGGTGTACGAAGTAGAAGTCATCCTCCGAAGGCGGAGGTAAATTTACTACGGTGTTTTCACCAGGATTATGCGGGGATACCCAGATATTTTCACCGTTCTTATTTCTTATGGCAAATTGCTCGCAGTGTGCGCCTGTAACCGGTTTTTGCACAATCTTAAATTCCAGCTGGTCCGGATTTATTAAGATGGCGCCCTGGGTATGACCGTTCAAACTGAAACAGCCCAGATTGCCCCTGCCGCTGGCGGAAGTACGACCGGTTTTAATAGCGGTCCATACCGGTTCACGCTGGCTGGACGAATAATTAGGCATATAGAGCCAGGTGCAGCCTGCCGGTATTCCAAAATGATAGTCGGAATTACCTGCCGGGGTACAGAACGCACCGCTGCTAAGGATGACGGGGAGGCTGCCGCGCAAGGCTGCCAGCCACTGCGTATAGGTAGCGCCGTCAATTACCGTGGAGGAACTTATCAATTCGGCTACGCGGCTGTTTGACGGCCAGGTATGCCATTTGTAGCTGTGGTTGGGATGAGCCATTCCCCCATAAGAGCTGCCGGGATTCTGGTCAGTAATGCGGGTAATAAGTTCAGCTTCCGGGTACTTTTTGGAAGACGGGGGCGGGTCTTTAGGGTCCTGCCAGTATGCCAGGGCATGAGCATTGGTGCTGCTGGCTATTTCTGTTCCCGGGCATACCGGAATACCATATTCGGCTTGGGCTTCTTGGCAGTCTGCCCAGTATTTGGCCCACCCTGCCTGTGAACTAAAGGCTTCGCGGTGAGCAGTCATAACTGTCCACATATAACCCCTTTTTTTCATCATATTTATAACCTGAGCAATGGAATGCCAGCCATCGTCTCCTGCTTTCGACCCGGGGGTTTTAAAATTTGCATGCATATGGCCGTCCCCGCAGTACCAGTCCTGATACGATGGCAGTGAAGCCAGGATGAGGTTGGCGTTTAAAGTCAGCTCTGCGGTTTTTCCATTAATGATCAGCCGGGCAGTAACCTGCAGGGTAGACGGTTGGCCTTTTGCCGGCGCTGGATCTTTAAGAGGCACAGTAATTTCCCTTAAACACATGCCCGAAGGTATAGATTGCAGTTCCTGGCTCAAAGCCGGAACCTGCCCATCTGCGCCAGGTGAGGTTGGAGATTTGTTAGTGTTTTTCACATTTTGGGAAATATTATAATTAATAATCAGACGGTGATTTCCGTCATATACTGAGATATCCTTCCACAAGGCCGACTGCCCGGGGGTATATATCCAGATCGCCGCCGGTATGATAACCTGGTCAGGTATTTCCTGACACAAGATAAAAGAGGTTTTTTCCATAACCATAATAATACCCGGTGATTGTGCCAGGTTATAATTGTTTAAATCGAATCCTTTTCCCTGCGGGGTTAACTGGGAGATGGGTTTTTCCCCCGAAGACTGCACAGTATTCACCCCCATACTGCCTGATGGTGTACCCTTATCTGCAGATGTCAACTGAGGATCTGATACTGCGGCTGCCACCAATAGGGCCACTATTACATAAATGATGTATTTATACCCGCTCCCCGTGTACATAAGATCAGAACTCCCTATAATGAATGGGTGATGGCTGTATTTTAATATGGTATTATTATACATTATACGCTGTTTTTAAATGACCTGCAGTAAATATACTCCAGCTTAATTATGCCGGTTTATGAACCGCATACGTTATTTAAGGGGGAAACTGAATGAAACCATTGTTTGAGCATATTACCCTGCTCAGTCACGGTAAATATACTTTGCCCTACTGCAACTGCCTCTTGATTGAAGACGACATCACCTGCCTGGTGGATTCCAGCCCGCATCCCAAAGAGTTCCTTCATTTGCAGGATAAAAAGATCGGCCTGATAGTAAACAGTCACGGACACAGCGACCATAACTCCTGTAACCATCTTTTTCCCCAAGCGAAGGTATTACTCCATCCGGCCGAGCATGAACGGGTTAAATCAGGCGAGGCTTATCTTACAGCCTACGGATATTACCTCTATCCGGACGAAGCCACCCGTCCCTTATACCTGGATGCGGTGCAGTATCATGCCAGGCCTGCCGATGGTGAACTTCATGATGGACAAATTATATGTACCGGCCAGGTTGAGTTTGAAGTCGTGGCCCTGCCCGGACACAGTATCGGCCACTGTGGTTTCCTTTTTCCCCGTGAAGGATTCGTTTTTACCGCGGATATAAATTTGGATATCAAGCCGATCTATGCCATGCTGGACAGTGACGTGGATGATTTCCTTAATTCCATTGAACGCTTGCGGCAACTAAAACCGGATATGCTGGTGGGCGGACATGGTGAAGCCATAATGAAGGAAAACCTGGAACAGAGGTTAAAAGCGTATCGCGATGAGATTCTGTCTCGTGAGGAAAAGATACTTAAACAGGTTCAGTCAGGCGTCCACAACATACCAGAAATAGCTGAACAGGGGATTTGTTTTAACGGCAGGTTTCCCGAACCCCGCAGCGTTTATTACATGCATGAATGCGTAATGGATCTGAAACACCTGCAGCGCCTGGAACGATTGGGACAGGTGGTTTGTTTTGAAGGTAAATATTACAGCAGATAGTCTGCATATGGCTGCTTATAGCGTTATGCTCCAAATATCAGTAAACTCAGGCCTGTGTTATAATATTTGCACCTTGAATTGCTAATTATTGGTTTAAGAACCTGGCATAGAGGGGGTCATCATATGCCATTAAGTGTTATTACCGATACTTCCTGTGATTTGCCCGATGAAGAGCTGCAGAGATACCACATTACGATGATTCCTCTGAAAGTTACTTTTGATGACGGCGAAACCTTTCTGGACCGTTTTGAGCTTACTCCGCCCGTATTTTTGAAAAAAATGAGGATGGCTAAAAAGCTTCCTAAAACTGCCGCACCTGACCCCAATACTTTTTTAGAACACTTTGAAAGGGGCCTGCGCGATAAGGGCGAGGTCTTGTTTGTCAGCCTGTCTTCAGGGTTGAGCAGTACCTTCCAGACTGCGAAACTGGCCTGCAATATGCTCAGCAGTGAACAGGTTAAAATTTTTGATTCCCTGACGGCTTCCCTGGGTACTGGCATTACGGCTATTAAAGCTGCTCAAATGGCTGCTGCCGGGTTATCTTTGGACAACATTGTTGACAGATTGACCCTTATGCGTAAAGACCGGCAGGTAATTTTTACTCTGGACACCCTGGAAAACGTGGTTAAAGGAGGGCGTCTCAGCCGGGTTGAGGGTCTGGCAGGAACGCTGTTAAACATTAAGCCTATATTGATGGGAAATGACAGAGGCGTTCCGGAGGTGGTGGAAAAGGTGCGGGGCAGGAAAAAGGCAATTCACCGTATGGTAAACATGCTGAGCAAAACGTCAGGCATTCCTTTAAATGAACGTCTGTTCGGAATCAGCCATGTGAATGCTGAAGAAGACGCTCATTATCTATCTGAGATGATAAGAAAATTACACAATCCGGTTAATCCCATCCTAATATCGGAAATGAGCGCTACCATCGGCACCTACGCCGGCGAAGGCGGGCTGATGATAAATATTTGAGAAAAAAATATCCAATCTGGTTTTTAATAACTTCAAAAAAATATTTTACTACAGGAGAATGGTTCAAGAGGGTTTGCACAAACTAGCGGAGGATAAAAATTGAATTTTTACTTGCAGACTCTAATAAATATAAATATTAAACATACCAACAGTTAACGTGTGTTACTCACTATATTTAACAAAAATTTTTATAGAGTTTCCAAAGAGTTAGAGTTACAATAACGTATAAACACAATATAAAATGTTCAAAATACTTTACGGTTGTCAAATTGAGTTTTGGTTTTTCGGAGGTGAAGATTTGCATACACAGATGCCTTACGAAGATTTTGTCAAAATTGTTTATGAACCGGAGCATTCAAAAAATATACTTTTAGAGTTGCAGCAGAAATATAATCTGGATACGATGCAGTTTATTAGCTGGTATCGAGAGGGTATTCCGCTACCCGTAGAAGCACGTGACTGCAGAAACTGGTTATATAATTTTGAAATTTTTATCCGAGCCGAAGGAGATATTTTTGAGCTCCTTCAAAGTTCTCAGTTTGACAGCCAACGGGACTTATTTGGACAAACTAACGAAAACATGGAGGGGTTGATTAAAAATCAACCCCTATTTTATTTTTCTGTTAAAGCTGCATGACTAATAGTAAAACGGCTCGGTTTACATATTATTTCAGAAATCTCAAAGCCATGTTCCGGATGGAATAGCCAGGTGGATAGACTGCTCCGGGCAACAATTGCAGTATCGGCACTCATTGCTATAACCATTTCACCAGGCTCAATATGACCTCCATCAGTTGCCATCAATACAGCTTGTACACATAATTTTAATCCCCCGCCAAGCAGACCCAGCGCGTAAGAAATAGTCTGAGTTTTTACATCCTTGGTATTTGGAATAATTATTTCTTGCAAGGGCATAACACCCTGAATCAGATTAATCTCTTTCTTCCGTAATTCTTCCCTGATCTCCGGCATTGAAGTTCCGGCTAAGGTACTTATCCTATTACCATCTGAATCCTTAATATTAAAAACCTGTTTGTAGGGAAATGTCGCGGCATGAATGATAATCTCACTATTATGAGCTAATTTTTTTTTGAGCATAAAAGCTCCATCTCCATTAGCGGTAAAAACGATAATATGCCGGATATCATTCTCTTTTGCCCTTTTGGCTACCAAAGTGACTGTTTTTGGAAGGTTGCTCTTTCCCTCTGAGTTAAAATAATATATAGATTTTGAAATCCCCGGGCTCATTTTAACTTCCTCCTGATACCTTCTAAGGTTTTTTCGTAAATACCAGCTTTTTGGTCCGCCGGATAAATACCATTTTTTATATAGAGCAATGCTAAATGAATGGCCAATAAACAATTAAATCTAATAATATCAATACTTAGGTTTTCCCAATCAATTCGATGCCTATAATGTTTTAGGTTTGGATCTGGATTTAAATGATAACCATCCATATCATAATCTATCCGATATGAATTAAGGTTATTATTATCAGCGCATTTAAAATGGTAAGAAAAATATTGAAAGGTGAATCTGCCATTATTTATAAGAGTTGCTTCATCACAGTCAATATAATCATCGGAAGCAAAC
>NZ_BBCE01000015.1 GCF_001311885.1 Syntrophomonas palmitatica JCM 14374
CCTGGTATACAATTTCTCCAGGAGTTAGGCGATAATTGCCAAAAGTGGTAGGCAAACCTATCATCTGGGTTGCTAACATAATTTCTATAAATTGATAGGTATTTGACATATAAGTTACTACTGCATCAGGTTTTTTGTAACCGCGGTCCAGTAATGCGTTAGCTAACCTCACAGAGCGCTGCCACATTTCGGCATAGGTTTCGCTGAAACCCTCCATACGCAGAGCTATTTTCTCTGGTCTTTTCAGTACATTGCATCTGATAGAACTTATTCCATTATTGATAAGCGTTGTTTTACCTGGGTTCTTGCCAATAAAGTCCATAATAATACCCCCTAACTTTATCTATATGTTTAAAATACTGCATGATTAAATATTATAAAAATGTATAATTAAATATATAAACATAACCAATAAGATATAAATAAATAGAGGTAGGTCCATGGAGTTAAAGCATATTAAATACTTTTGCCTTGTTGCGGAAACTGAGAATGTGACCGCTGCGGCTGAAATTATAGATGTGTCGCAGCCGTACTTGACGAAAAAGATTAAACAGCTTGAAGGGGAACTTGGCGTTGATCTTTTTGATCATGTTGGCAGAAATATCAAGCTTAATCAGTACGGGAAGAGTTACTATAAGCATGCAAAAGCTGTATTAGAGACGCTTGCCAACGCACATGATGAGTTGAATGAATTAAAGGGGACTATGCACACAACATTTTTTCTCTATACTAATGTAAGTCTTTATATGCCAGGTTTGCTGGGTGCTTTTCGCAAACAAAATCCTGATCTCATACTGCTTCAGTCATCTGCTCACAGGGAAAGAATTATTGAAGCGCTGCTTGAGGAAGAGGCAGACTTTGCTATATGTACACCACCAATCGAGCATGAGAACATAGAGACACAGATCCTTTTTAAGGATACCGCTTTTGTGCTACTGCCTTCGGATCATCCTCTCCAGATGAAAGAATCCCTTTTGGTAAGTGATCTTAATAACGAAAACTTCATAATAACACCTGTCGGTTATGGTATGCGCGACAATATGGATCTCGTTTTCGCTAGTAAAGGTGTATACCCGCGCATCGTCATCGAGACCGCTGATTCTTCACTGGCACCATCCTATGTCAATGAAGGTGTAGGTATGGCTATGATACCTGGAAGGGTAGTTTACAATAACCAGCATCTAATCACAGAATGTAAGAAATTGGCCGATACTGATTATTTGGCTGATGTTTGTTTAAATTGGAAGAAAAGCCGCTTTAAAACCAACAACCACCAACGACTCATGGATTTTATGGTTAATTACTATTCCCCTAATGCAAAAGAGACTTAAATCAAAACTCTGTTGTTTAAAACCAGACTAATATGACAATCAACGCAGCAAATGAGACGACTATTATGCAATAGTCCGGAAGGGTTAATTCCATTTCATACAGGTAGGTTCTGCTCCCCCGCTGGTAGCCTCGGGCTTCCATAGCATCCACTAGGTCGTCGCAACGGCGTAAGACATTTATTAACAAAGGCGCTGCCAGGGATTTAATACCCCTTATCCTTTTCCTAATCCGGTAAGGGTTGAAATCATCGCCTCGTGCTTTCCGTGCTTCATTTATATTGTTCATTTCATCGAGCAGCGTCGGGATAAACCTCAAAGCCAGTGAAACCATCATGGCTATATCATGAGAAGAAGAACCAATAATTGGACGCAGCAACCGTTCCACTGCTATGGTAAGTTCGGATGGCTGGGTAGTCATAGTAAGAATCGATGCGGCTGCAACCAGCAATAGGAAACGCCATACCTGCAGAAGGCCAAGATTTAAACCTTGATAAGTGATCTGCAGCGAGCCAATCCCAAACCCTGGTAAAGGATATCCCGGGGTAAATAAGATATACATTATGAACAAGAAGAAAAATACCGGCATGGCTGGTTTAAGCGTTCGCATTAAGATCCCCAGGGGAATATGTGCCAATTGGGAGATGATTACGGTCAAACCTGTAATCAATAACAATCCAGAAATATTTATGCGTAATACAATGATGCTTAATATAATTACCGCAATGATTTTTACTCTTGGATCTCTGCGGTGAACCGGCGATTTCCGGGGAACATATTGCCCCAGGTTATTCATACCCTATCCCCTTCTAAGGCATATTACAATTGATAGAATCCTTCACTGACGCTGATAATGCGGCTATTTTTTCAGCAGCCTCTTTAATTGAAAAGATATTTGTCTCTAACTTTATGCCAGCCTGGTTCAGTTCCCATATCAATTCCGTGATTTTCGGCGGAGCCAGGTTCAAAGATTTCAGCCAATCTACACGGCTTAATATATTACGGGGGCTTCCGTCCGCAACGATTTCACCCTGGTTCATTACGATTACGCGGTCGGCAATAGCTGCTTCTTCCATATTGTGCGTGACATGTATTATACCGATGCCTTGATTCTTCAGTTGCAGCAATAGAGCCAGCACACTCTCTTTCCCTGCCGGGTCCAGAGATGAGGTGGGCTCGTCAACTACAATATAACTTGGATTCATGGACAGAAGCCCTGCCAGGGCCAAAAGCTGTTTTTCGCCACCCGAAAGGCTGTGAGGCGCACGGGTTTCAAAACCGGTTAAACCGACTTTTTCCAGTGCCAGGTCAACCCTTTTCCTGACCTCTGCGGCTGGTAAGCCCAGGTTGCCTGGACCAAAAGCCACATCTTCTTCTACACTCATCCCGATAATCTGGTTATCTGGATTCTGAAAAATCATTCCCACCTGGCGTCTGATTTCCAGCAGGCTTTTCTTACTGCGGGTATTAAGTCCGTTTACCTCCACATCACCCTCCAAAGGCGGCAGCAAGGCATTAAAATGCTTGACAAGTGTGGTTTTGCCGCATCCGTTAGGGCCAATAATTGCTGTATACTCTCCCTCGTTTAAGGTGGTATTGATAGCTTTTAGTACCGGTTCTTGATTCTTTTCATATAAGAATGTCAGGTTTTTAACCCTGATCATCTTGATTCAGCTCCTTGCAGGGTAAAGTATTTTCGTAATATGACAGCAAGCGGAACCGCAGCCAGTAGTTTGAGCAGGTCACCTAATAAGAAAGGAACCACACCCGCCAACAGCGCTTTAGCCAGTGAAAAATGTGCTATTATACAAAGCTGAAGTATTCCCAGCGTGTAAATCACCATATCTCCAACTATCAGAGCCAGGGCTATCCAAACCAGCCCGCCTTTACGCCTGGCTTCAACTATTTTTCCTATCACAAAGGCAGCGGCTATAAAGCCGATCAAATAACCCCCGGTAGGACCAAACAGGGTTCCCAGACCAGCCTGCCCCCCTGCAAAAACGGGCAAACCGATTATTCCCAGCAGTACATAAACGATCTGACTCAGCGCACCAGCATATCCACCCAGTAATACGCCGGCCAGACCGGTAAAAAAGGTTTGCAGCGTAATTGGAACCGGCTGCAGAGGGATCACAATGAAGGCCCCAACAGCCGTCAGGGCACCGAACATAGATGCATAAACCATTTGCCGCAAAGGACTGTACCTTTTAACCATTATTACACCTCTTTCATTTTGGTGAATTATACCAGGGGTTATGGAGACTTAGGCATTTGCAGCCTGACATGACTGATTGTCCCGGATTGCCATACAGCAAACCAGGTGTCCTGCGCAGGAATGACTAAAATCATTATGATAATTGATTAAACTATTGTCAACAAAATTACGTTATAATAGTTGACAATAGTATTTTAGGGGGCTGTCGATGGGGGCAAGACCGTTATCTCGCCTGATATTACGGTATGAATAATGCCGGAGTGGTCGCGGACCATAAGAAATCCGTTTTCGTCAATGCCGATGGCTTGTCCGCTAAGAAAACCGTTTATCGTATCTAACCTCACTTGCTGGCCGAGGACCAACGATAAATTTCTGCACTTTTGCAGAGTGGGCGCAAAATTACCCTCTGTTAATTGGAAATAGTAACCCTCAAATCTTGCCAACAAAGCCTGAAGCGTTTTGACTCTGGAAGCAGGTTGACCGTTTTCAGCCAGGGCTGAAGTGGCATTCATTTTAAAATCACTCGGAAAGTCTCCGGCCTGATTGTTTATATTCAGACCGATTCCGACTACAATAAATTCGATGCTATCCATGTCGGTAACAGCCTCTGCCAGTATTCCGGCCATTTTTTTATTGTTTACCAATATATCGTTGGGCCATTTAATTTTAGGTTGCAACTGCAAGTCTTTTTCCAGCGTTTCCGCTACAGCTGCTGCAGAAACCAGTGTAATCCGTGAAATATCCATTAATGGAAGCTTCGGACGCAAAACTATTGAGACATATATTCCTTGCCTGCCAGGCGAATACCAGTTCCGACCCCTGCGTCCCCGGCCTGCCGTTTGAGTTTCGGCCACCACCACGGTTCCTTCCGGATACCCTTCCGAGGCCAGTTCCCGAGCCAGGTTATTGGTAGAATCAATCTCCTGATAGTAAATGTAGTGTTGACGGCCAAATACCCTGGTTTCCAGACCTGGAAAGACTTCATCGGGCGATAGGAGATCCGGGGATGCGCTTAATCGATATCCCTTTTTGGAGGAAGACTCTATGCCATAACCCTCGGTTTGCAACCGTTTGACCTGTTTCCAAATAGTGGTCCGAGACACGTTAAGGATGTCACTTAAGGCTTCTCCTGATACCCAGGCACCCTCCTTCTCTTTCAGGGCATCTAAAATCTTCGGGCGAAAATCCATCCACAGCACCGTCCCAATTGTTAATCCAATAATTATATTATAGCTGACACTACCGTTAGGTATTTAGGTTCTCTAGTTTTAATCAGATTTAAACCTTCCCAGCGGGTTGAGCTGCGGCAGGGCTGCCACATTAAACCGTAGTAAACGTTAGTTCCGCTTTGAACAAGTCACCGTCGATCTTAACAGCAAATCTGCCGCCGCATATCTGGGTAAAGCTCTGGGCGATGGAGAGTCCTAATCCCGAGCCTTCGGTGGTTCTGGAACTATCCCCTCTCACGAAGCGCTGCAGGATTTCCTCTTCATCGAAATTCATTTCATTTCTGGCCACATTTTTAATACTGGCACAGGCTTGATTGCCTTCCACAGATAAATCTACAAATACCCGAGACCCTGGCAGGGAATATTTCAGAGCATTGGTGATAAGGTTTTCCCAAACCCGGTATAGTTTTTTCCCGTCACTATGGATATAAACCGGTTCGTCAGGGATGCTGAGCCGGAAAGTTAGTCCGGATTCGCATATGCGTTCGTCCATATCAGCCAGGGTTTGTTTTATCAAGCGCGCCAGGTCAAGCTGTTCCATGTCGACGGCGACATTGCCGCTGCTGGCTTTGGATAAGTCAAACAGGTCTTGAATCAGGTTTTTCAGACGTTCTGATTTTTGGTTAAGTATCTTTATATAATCCTGAACGGTTTCAGGCAGGTTGTCTTCTTTCCCCAGCAAATCCACATAACTGATTATGGATGTTAGAGGTGTTTTGAGATCGTGTGATACATTGGTGATGAGTTCGACTTTCATGCGTTCCGATTTCGTTCTCTCGGCAACGGCAGTATTTATGCCTTCCTGCAGCGCGTTGAGGTTCTGAGCAGCGGTATACATATCCGAAACAGCTGATAACTCCAGCCTGTTCTGCATATCACCTGATCTTATAAGTTCAATATGATCGATAAGTTTGCCCAGATCGTTAATGGTGCGGTTATATTGACGCAGGTATCGATAAATCAGGTATATCCCGGTTACTGTAATAAGCACAGCCAGAAGGAGTGCCTCCTTAATACCGTAATGATCGGCGAAAAAGGCCAGATAAACCGCCAGCAAAGCCAGCACAGCTTCTATCGCTGCCAGGGAATAGGCCCGTATCATCATCGACCGCTGCCAGGGATAATTCTTCTCGTATTTTCCATACCATTTAAGCGCAGAGTTCACCATGTTGTGTTTGAAAAAGGCACTGCGGTTAATCATTAAATCAATAATTATAACATAAAACCCCCACAAACATAAGAGGACAAAGGCAATTGTAGCGCCTTTGTCCAGGATTACGTTCAATAAATTGTAATTGATATTATCAGCCAGTATATTGGCTATATCATAATAACCAGCCCTTTGGACTGATATTGAGGTGTTAAACATTAAGAACAGCAATCCAAAAGATATCAATATTTTAAACTCCAGCCACACGTTTCCTGACCAGGAGGCTATTTTGCGGTCAAATTCTTTTTTACTCCGGCGCAGGATAAAAGCTATACCCAGAAATAATAACGCCGATGCAGCTACCGCCATAAAACTCCAACGGATATATTTAATCTGCCGCTGCTCCCAGTAATACATGGAACGCGAATAGGGATTCTTTACAAGCTGATCCTTAACAGCCAGCACTATCATATTTTCTTTATCCTCTGGATTATTGAATGTACTTAATTGGGGCAGAAGAGATTGATATCCGCTGTCGAGACGGTCAATATCGACTACTTTGCCATTATCTATTATCCACAGCCTGCCCTCATAATAGAACCAGCAGTATGTATACCCTTTCGGCAGATTAGGTAGTTTATCAGGTTGGGGATACGGCCCTTTTTCCTGGTTTGCTCTGCTGGTAAAAGAAAAATTGCCGAAAGTCATGGCAGGATTATGGGCAAAAATCCTCACGTTAAGTCCTTCGTCCCCTAATCTGTCTTCCGGTGTATTACTGTAGGTTTCTTCTCGGTTAAAGTCCTGGTTTGAATAGGTAGATATTTGATAAAAAAGTGCGTCAAAATAATGAAAGGTCCTTTCTTTAAAAAAGAAGCTGTTTCTATAATCGCCGTTACAAATGGTTTTTAGTGTCTCTATATTGTAATACCTGGTAATCTCTCGGCAGGAAAACAGAATGATGCCTATAAGATTCAAACCTATAAAAAACACACCCAGGCCGTAAGAGGTCTATATTTTTTCGATTTTGTATCCAATACCCCATACCACCTTCAAGTATTTTGGTTCACGAGGGTTTATTTCAATCTTTTCACGAATACGGCGAATGTGTACCATAACCGTATTTTCCGCTCCATAAGCTGGGGATTCCCACACCCGCTCATAAATCTCTTCGGCCGGGAAAATGCGTCCCAGGTTTCGCATTAAGAGTTCAACGATCCTGGTTTCCGTAGCGGTGAGCTTAACCGGTTCGCCATCCACGGTCAAAATATGACTATCCAAGCTGTAACATAACCCGCCGGACTGGAGAACATTTGCGTTTACCTGTCCATGTACATCCCCTAAATCCAAGTAACGCCGCAGCTGAGATTTTACCCTGGCCAATAACTCCAGGTTGTTAAATGGTTTGGTTACATAATCATCTGCACCAATGGATAGTCCCAGGATTTTGTCCGTATCTTCCGACTTGGCAGATATAATAATAATAGGTATGTTCTTCTCTTCCCGTATCTTAAAGGTGTAGATAAACCATCCAGTTTTGGCATCATTACATCCAAGATGATAAGATGGATACGCTGGCTTTGAATCATATCCAGGGCCTGCAGCCCATCGTAGGCCTGCAAAACCTCATAGCCTTCATTCTGCAGGTTGATGGCAATTGCCTTCACTATTTCCCGGTCGTCATCGACCACCAGTATTCGCTGTTTTTCCATCAATAACACTCCGTTTATATATAAACTACTGCTATTGAATTTACATTAGGTTTAACAACTTAAGAAAAACCGGCTGGAATTCTTAAATATTCCTTACATTTTAACAGTATCAGGATAAGCCCTGCTCTATTTCTTCAATTATATAATTTTGGCAACTAGGGCGGGGAACTTTTTAATGTCTGCGCAGCTTTTCTATTTCATTCAACCAAATTTTATAACTGGCGTCACTGACCATGCGCCAATCGCCTCGGGGGGAAAGGCTGACCGAACCTACCTTGACTCCGTCTGGCATACAAGAACGCTTAAATTGCTGGGTAAAAAAGCGTTTATAAAACACCTCCAGGCTGTCAATAAGCACCTGCCTGTCAATATCCTGAAAGGCGATCTCGGCCAGACAGATAATTTTGGCCGGACTAAATCCATGGCGAAGAAAATAATAGAGAAAGAAATCATGCAGATCATATGAACCTAAAATCTCTTCAGTTATTTGTTTGATGTTTCCCTTCTCATCGAGCGGAAGCAGTTCCGGACTAATCGGAGTATTAAGAATGTCCTCCAGCACTTTTTTAATATGGGGTTCAGCTGATTCGGCAACCCAGGCTACCAGGTATTTAACCAGGGTTTTAGGAACACCTGCATTAACAGCGTACATACTCATATGATCACCATTGTAGGTGCACCATCCCAGGGCTGATTCTGATAAATCTCCGGTTCCTACTACCAGTCCCCCTTCCTGGTTGGCTATGTTCATTAAAATCTGGGTTCTCTCTCTGGACTGAATGTTTTCATAGGTTGAATCGTGTTCAAGGGGGTTATGATTGATGTCCTGCATATGCTGCAGGCAGGCGTTTTGAATAGATATTTCTTTAACTGTTATTCCCATCTCCCGCATGAGGCTATAGAATTGTTATAGGTACGAATAGATGTTCCAAACCCGGGCATAGATACGCCGATAATATTTTCTAAAGGTCGTTTCAGCTGATTATAGGCCTGACAGGATACCAGCAGGGCTAAGGTCGAGTCAAGCCCTCCGGAAATTCCCAATACTGCTTTATTAATGCCCGTTTTTTCCAAGCGCTGGGCCAATCCGGCGGCTTGAATATTAAATATGTCTGAGCATCGTTTACTTCTATTTCGCTTATTAAAAGGTACAAATGGCTGCGGGTCGACTCGGCGGCGAAGACCGTTTACTGTGTTATTTAATTGAAAATACACAACATTATATTTGTGTTCATCTACCCTGCCCATAAATGAATTAAATTTTCTGCGGTCATTCATTAACTTCTCAATGTCAATATCTTCAATCAGCAGGGTACCATCAAAATTCATCCAGTCTTCCTGAAGCAAAATGCCATTTTCAGCGATCATAGCATGTCCGCCAAAAACAACATCAGTGGTAGATTCACCGGGTCCGGCCGAGGCATACAGGTAAGCTGCCATACACCTGGCTGACTGTCCCTTAACCAGGTTCCTGCGGTATTCTGTCTTACCGACACTTTCATTGCTGGCGGACAGGTTCAAAATCATGTTGGCACCGTATTGGGCGTGATAAGAACTGGGAGGGATAGGCGCCCACAGATCTTCACAGATTTCTATTCCTATTACCAGCTCAGAGCCTGCATCTTTAAACAACAGCCATTCGTTAAAGGGTACCGACTGTCCGCAAAGGCTTATTCCCTCAGATATGCGGTTTATTGATGAAGCAAACCATCGTTTTTCGTAAAATTCGTTATAGTTGGGAATAAAGGTTTTGGGAACGACTCCTAAAATCCGGCCATGTGAAAATACGACAGCACAATTGAATAATTGATTGTCTGCCGGTATCGGCATTCCTACTATGATTACCATATCAAGCTCTTTGGTTTCCTGCAGCAAATATGATAGTTCCTTTTCCCCTGCCTGCAGCAGCAATGGCTGATTAAAAAGGTCTCCATTACTGTAACCGGTCATACTCAGTTCAGGGAATAATAGGACTTGAACCTGTTCGGAACTGGCTTTGACGATGAAATTTATTATTTGTTGGCGATTAAACGTCGGATTTGCTATTTCCAGCTTTGGTACGGCTGCTCCTGCCCGGATAAAACCAAGTTCTTTTAAGGACGGCACAAAATATTCTCTCCCTCTCCATTGAAGATATTTATTTTAAACGATGGTGATTCGGTATTCTTTCAACCAGAAATCAATTTGCACCAGGTACGCTAATAATTGAGGCGCATTCATAAGCTGGCCAAACCAGGGTATATCGGTATCCCTCCTAACTGAAAGGGCCAGGTCACGTACTGTTTCTGAATTAATTAAAGGCAATATAGGCGAAGTGGGATCATCAAGTATAGATAAAATCAGCCCCCTGACCGCTGCAATAAAAGAAGGGTTATGTGTTTTAGGGTAAGGGCTTTTTTCCCTCCACAGTACATCTTCAGGAAGTATGCCCTTTAAGGCCAGCCTTAACAGCCCCTTTTCCCGGTTATTATAATTTTTCATCGTCCAGGGCACGTTCCATACATATTCCACCAGCCTGTGATCACAAAAAGGCACACGCAGTTCTAACCCTGCTGCCATACTCATCCGGTCTTTCCGGTCTAACAGAGTAGGCATCCATCGCGTTAAATTCAAATAAAACAATTCCCGCATTTGCGCATCTATGGGTTCATCCTCTGCCAGGCGAGGCGTCTCTTCAATAGCTTCTCGATATCTTTGGGTTACATACTCCTCTGCTTTAATCAAGCGGATCAGATCTTTTGAATATAATTTCGTGCGTATATCCAGGCGTTGAGACCAGGGAAACAAATTCTTTGCAGATGTATTATAAAACCACGGATATCCTCCAAAAACCTCATCCGCACATTCCCCTGAGATACCGACAGTTGCTTGATTTTTAATCCAACGGCTGAATAACCACAGGGATGAATCTATATCTGTCATACCCGGCAAATCGCGGGCAATTACAGCGGGAAAGAGAGATTCGACCAGTTCGGGTGTATCAATTAAATAGGAAGCGTGCCTGGTTCCCAGATATTCTGATACCTTGTTAACCCAGGGGGCGTCAGCATGAGGCTGAAATCTGCCGGCTTTGAAATACTGGTCGTTACCAACATAATCAACGGAAAAGGTTTTTATAGCTTCCTGATTTTCATTTCTATATACCTCTGATGCCACCGCGGTAATAGCGCTGGAATCCAGCCCTCCAGACAACAGTGCACATAACGGTACATCTGATATTAACTGGCGTTTTATTGCATCAAAAACTAATTCTTTAACTGTATCTACGGTCTGTTCAAAACTGTCTTCATGAGTATGACTGTTCAGAGACCAATATTGCCGGGATCTTATTCCTTTTTGGTCAACATGCATATAGTTACCGGGTTTTAATTCATGTATTCCTGAAAAAACTCCATGTCCAGGTGTGCGGGCGGGTCCTAAAGCAAATATTTCCGCCAAGCCTTCCTGGTTGACCCTGGCAGATACCAGCGGATGTGAAAGGATTGCCTTTATCTCGGAAGCAAAGAGGAATGAACCGCCTTTTTGCCAGTAAAATAAAGGCTTAACCCCTAAACGGTCTCTGGCCAAAAACAGCCGTTTTCTATCATCATCCCAGATAGCAAAGGCAAAAATACCGTTCAGCTTATAAACGCATTTTTCCCCCCATTCGATATAGGCTTTGAGAAGCACCTCGGTGTCAGACCAGCCCTCGAAATTATAGCCTTTGCCGGTCAATACCTGCCGGATATCTTCGGTATTATATAATTCGCCGTTATAAACCAGGGTATATTTATAATTACCATTTGCAGAAACCATGGGTTGTTTGCCGCCCTCTGGATCAACCACTACCAGGCGGCGGTGTCCCAGAGCAGCCTGTTCACTGAACCAAAAGCCTTCAGCATCCGGGCCTCGGTGAACAAGCTGATCTGCCATGTTTTTAATTATTTCCATAACATCTTCAGATCGATCCTTAAAACCAACCCAGCCAACAATTCCGCACATTTATTATTGCCCTCCCAATAAAAGGCGCTCTGATAAAGCCTTGCGGCCATTATCAGAGCGCCTTTGCTCAAATCATCACCAGTGTTATTATATGGCGGGAGGGCTTATTTGTTTACAAGTATATTTTTGTTTGGCTTGGGCAGAATTATATCTGCAGTGAACTCATTTCCCCATAGTAATATGCGTCTTCCCCATGCTGGGTAATGTCTAAACCAGTTTCTTCCTCTTCTTCCGATACCCGCAGGGGTGCAAACCAGCTTAAAACTTTAAGTATAATAAATGTAGCCAGGGATGCGAAAGCAATGGTAGCCGCGACCGCGATCAGCTGCACTAATAGCTGGTGGGGATTGCCGTATAATAATCCATCATATCCTGCGGGGTTAATTCCGGCAGATGAGAATACCCCGGTAGCTAGAGCTCCGAATATTCCGCCCACCCCGTGAATGCCAAATGCATCGAGAGAATCGTCATATCCCAGCTTGAATTTCATTTTACTTACCGCAAAATAACATAACGGTCCTACAATAAGTCCCATTAAAAGTGAGCTAACTGGGCTTACAAACCCTGCCGCCGGTGTTATGGCCACCAGACCTGCGACTACACCACTGGCAACCCCCAGAGAAGTTGGTTTGCATGATGTATCCACTCCGCTGCTGCCCAACTTATAGCCCCCGCTGCAGCACAGGTATTGGTTACCAGGAAAGCGTGGCCAGCCAATCCATTAGCTCCCAGAGCGCTGCCGGCATTAAAACCGAACCATCCAAACCATAGAAGACCTGCTCCCAGCATAGTGAAAGGCAGATTATGCGGCGTCATAGGCTCAGTCTTGGCTGCATGCCGTTTACCAAGGATTAAACAGGCGACTAACCCGGAAATACCAGAGCTGATATGAACTACCGTGCCACCGGCAAAATCTAACGCTCCCAGATTGCGCAGCCAGCCGTCTGCACCCCAAACCCAGTGAGCCAGCGGGTCATATACCAGAGTAGTCCATAAAAGCACAAAGGCTACAAAAATCGGAAAACGCAGTCTTTCCGCAAAGGCTCCCGAAATTAAAGCAACCGTTATAATTGCAAACATTAACTGAAACAGAACAAATACGTGATGAGGAATAGTCGCTGCATAAGCAGGGTTAGGATCTCCGGTTATTCCTCTCATCCCCAGCCACTGCAGACCTCCGATAAAGTGATGGATATCAGGTCCAAATCCCAGGGTATAACCAATTATCACCCATTGCGCTGATACCAGGGCCATGGCGGTGAAACACTGCATAATTATGCTCAGTACATTCTTTTTTCGAACCATTCCCCCATAAAAAAGCGCTAATCCGGGTGTCATAATCATCACCAGGGCTGTACAGATAATAATAAAGGCTGTATCCCCGGTATCAATAGCGGGCGCATCCGCTGCTGCGGCTGTAACAGGAAGCCCCAATATTGATACCGTCAACAATATTAGCAACACCATCCATTTGCATTTTATTGTCATTTTATCCCCTCATTTCTATATGGATTTTTGTAAGGAATTCAAGTTATCGCAACATCTAAATGTGTAAAAATCAAAAGAATAAAAAAACGCTTACGTTTAGGGATGTATCCCTTTTAATAAGCGCCATTGCTTATATAGAGTTATTGTTTTTTCTATAATGCTGCTCCGCCTTCTTCGCGGGTACTGATACGAATAATCCTTTCCACTGGATAGACAAAAATTTTGCCGTCCCCTTTTTTACCGGTTTTACAAATGTTGAGAATTTGCGATATTACATTCTCAACCGATTCATCCTGGCAAACAATTTCCAGTTTAACTTTGGGAAACAAATCAACCGAATGTTCCTGCCCTCGATAATAATGTTTTTCGGCTGTTTGCAATCCTCGTCCTTTGACATCATAAATAGTCATTCCTCGGATACCGATCTTATCCAGAGCTGATTTAACCTCTTCTAGTTTAGTAGGCCTGATAATTGCCTCAATTTTTTTCACTCCAACTACCTCCTTCTTTTTCGAATAAGGAAGATGATTAAAAGTTATTGGCAAAAAACAAAAAAGGAGTTTACCGCTTTCCTGGCCACAGAAAGCAATAAACTCCTTCGTTTATTTTCTGCCCATATATAACTTTACAATGCAAGTATAACAAGACACATATTATTCGTAAATAGATTGAGCCAGATTATATTGTATACCTCATCAAGCGGTTGTTAATGAACTGGATTATTATATTCCCACTGTTCCTGTAAAAACCATCTCTGGTTTTCCGGTCATAAAAACTGTATCCTCAGTATATTTAACTATCAGGCTGCCGCCTTTGAGTTTAACCACTATATGTTGATTTTTATTGCAATAGCCGTTAAGAACCGCGGCAACCACAGCAGCACAGGCGCTGGTTCCGGCTGATAAAGTTTCACCGTTTCCGCGTTCCCAAACCCGCATTTTTATAGTATTCGGATCAATAACCGTTACGAATTCCAAATTCACTCTTTCTGGAAACAGATCTGCATATTCAAAAGCCGAGCCAATTTCATTCAAATCTATGTTTTCCAGACTCTCGGTGAAGAGAACACAATGCGGGTTTCCCATGGACACGCAGGTTATACGATAATCCCGCCCGGCGATTGTGACGGGTTTATTAATAATTACCTCACCTGGCAGCCGTACAGGAATCTCTTCGGGCTTAAGCCGGGCCGGACCCATATCCACACAGACTGAATTTACCCTGTCATTCTGCACATAAAGTTTCAGTTTTTTTATCCCGCTGAGGGTTTCTATGCAAATCTCGTCTTTGACAGCGATTTTATGGTCGTACAGGTAAGCTCCGATGCAAACAAGGGCATTGCCGCTGATTTTGCTTTCGCTGCCATCCACATTGAACATCTCCATTCTGGCATCTGCCTTATCTGAAGGGCAGATCAACACCATTCCATCACAACCGATTCCATAATGCCTATCAGATAAATATACACTCAAGGATTCCGGGCTGATTACATTCTGATGAAAACAGTTGAAATAAATGTAATCATTGCCGCAGGACTGCATTTTGCTAAAGTTAAGCTGCAGCCGTTCACTGCGCAGGTTATTGATATCTACCAACTCTGTATTGCTCTGGGAATAACGGCTTTTTAGGCTGTTGGCCAGGGCATTTGCCGTATCCAACGAGGTTAGACAAGGAATGGCACGTTCCACTGCCAAACGCCGGATTTTTACGCTGTCCCGGCTGGGCAGCCGCCCCTTGGAGGATGTGGAAATAATATAATTGAATGTGCCGCTCTCCAAAAGTGTCTGGATATTATCGTTATCCGCTTCATGTATCTTCTTGACCGTGATTACCTGCAAACCAGCTTGTTCTAATAACTTGGCTGTTCCGCGAGTAGCATACAAGGTGAAACCTAACTCAGCATATTTTTTAGCGATATCAACAATTTCGGCTTTATCACTATCCCTTACAGTAATAAGGACTCCGCCTTGTTTCACCATCTTGTAACCGGCCGCGGCCAGTCCCTTATACAGAGCTTCAGCTAAAGTCTTGCCAATACCCAGAACTTCACCGGTGGATTTCATCTCTGGCCCCAGATGCACATCCACATCTATCAATTTTTCGAACGAAAATACCGGTACTTTGACGGCGATATATGGAGCGTCTTATACAGCCCCGTACCATAGCCCATGTCTTTTAATTTTTCGCCCAGCATGCTCTGGAGGCCAGTTCAACCATCGGCACTCCGGTAACCTTGCTGATATAGGGTATTGTTCGCGAGGAACGAGGATTTACTTCGATTACATATATTTCTCCTGCATGAATGAGATACTGAATATTTATCAGTCCCTGGGTATTCAGAGCCAGAGCTATTTTTTTAGAATAGGATATCACCTGTTCAATTATTTCCCCGCTCAGGTTGAAGGCAGGATATACGGCGATAGAATCGCCGGAGTGGATACCGGCCCGCTCAATATGTTCCATGATGCCAGGGATGAGGATATCTTCGCCATCACAGATGGCATCTACTTCAACTTCTATGCCCATCAAATATTTATCAATCAGGACCGGATTTTCAATATTATAAGATAAAATAATGTCCATATATTCTTTTATGTCATCATCATTGAAGGCAATTATCATATTTTGCCCGCCCAGAACATAAGAAGGCCGCATCAGCACCGGATATTCAAGCTTGTTGGCAGCATGCAGAGCTTCAGGGGTGTTCATTACCGTATATCCCTGGGGACGTTTGAGGGACAAGCTTTCCAGCAAACCATCAAAACGCTCTCTATCCTCGGCAGCGTCTATGCTATCTGCTGGTGTGCCCAGTATTTTAACCCCCTGGGCTTCCAGAAATCTGGTTAACTTGATTGCCGTCTGTCCTCCGAATGAAACCACTACGCCGTAAGGCTGTTCGGTATGAATAACATTCATAACATCTTCATTAGTAAGAGGTTCAAAATACAGGCGATCAGCGGTATCAAAATCTGTAGATACAGTTTCCGGGTTGTTGTTGATGATAACAACGTCATAACCTGCTTTTTGCAGCGCCCATACACAATGCACAGACGCGTAATCAAACTCTATGCCCTGACCGATACGTATAGGTCCGGACCCCAAAACTATAATAGTTTTATTGCCGGTATTTCTTGATCGAATGAATTGTTCAGCTTCATTGACCTCATCATAGGTAGAATAAAAATATGGTGTCTCAGCCTCAAATTCAGCCGCGCAGGTATCCACCATTTTATAAACGGCATGCAGGGGCCGCTTAATACTGTCACCGGAAATCTGTGCGATGACTATATCTGGATAGCCGAGTTTTTTGGCATTATGATACAATTCTTGTGTCAGGGGGCCAACAGCCAGATTTCGTTCCAGTGACGCCAGGTTAGCCAGTTTATGCAGAAACCAAGGATCAACCGCGGTCAATTTGTGAATATCATCAACTGCAATACCTCTGTGCAGGGCTTCAAAAATTACGAAAAGCCTTTCATCATCACAATTAGCCAGCAATGCTTTAATCTGTTCATTATTGAGTTCCTTAAGTTTGGGCAGGTTAAGACTATTAAGAGAAATCTCCGCTCCCCTTACAGCTTTCATAATAGCCTGTTCAAAGCTCGTTCCGATGGCCATTACCTCACCGGTGGCCTTCATTTGCGTACCAAGGGTGCGCTTGGCGTAAACAAATTTATCAAAAGGCCACTTGGGCAGTTTGACAACTACATAATCCAGGGCCGGTTCAAAACAGGCATAGGTCTTTCCGGTTACAGCGTTTTTAATCTCATCCAGCGTGTATCCCACCGCTATTTTGGCTGCTACCTTGGCAATCGGATATCCGGTAGCTTTGGAAGCCAGAGCCGAGGAACGAGAGACTCTGGGGTTAACTTCAATTACAGCATATGCAAAACTATCTGGATGTAAAGCAAACTGACAGTTGCAGCCGCCTTCCACTTCCAGTGCGTTAATAATATTTAAGGCTGCCGAACGCAGCATCTGATATTCTTTATCCGCAAGGGTTACTGCGGGGGCGATAACGATGCTATCGCCGGTATGCACGCCTACAGGATCAAAGTTTTCCATGCTGCAGACGGTTATGGCATTGCCCAAACGGTCCCGCATCACTTCAAATTCTATCTCTTTCCATCCTGCAATACATTGTTCTACAAGGATCTGGTTAATGGGTGAAATCCTCAGTCCCTGGGCGGCGGTTTCCCGCAGTTCCTTTTCGTTATGGGCAATACCCCCGCCTGTTCCTCCCAGGGTAAAGGCGGGGCGAACAATTACGGGATATGAAATCTCTTCGGCAAATGCCAGGGCTGAGGGGATATCGTTCACTACCAGAGACGGAACAACCGGTTCGCCAATAGACATCATGGTATCCTTGAACATCTGCCTGTCTTCGGCTTTGTCAATGGTAGAAGGATTTGCGCCCAGTAACCTTACCCCATGCTGTTCCAGAAAACCTTCTTTGGCTAACTGCATGGATAAGGTCAGGCCGGTTTGTCCGCCAAGGGTAGACAGAATGCTGTCCGGGCGTTCCTTAATAATTATCCTTTTAATGGTGTCCAATGTTAAAGGTTCGATGTAGATATGGTCGGCCATAACCTTGTCGGTCATAATCGTAGCGGGATTAGAATTCACTAAAACTACTTCGAGGCCTTCTTCTTTTAAGGCCCGGCAGGCTTGAGTCCCGGCATAGTCAAATTCAGCCGCCTGGCCTATTACAATAGGCCCTGAGCCAATTACCAGCACTTTTTTGATTTCTTGATTTAGCGTCATTTTGAGCACTCCTTCATAAGATCAATAAATTGATCGAACAAAAAGCTGGTATCTTTAGGACCTGCTGAGGCCTCGGGGTGAAACTGGGTTGAAAAAGCGGGCATATTGAGATATTCGATACCTTCACAGGTACCGTCATTAACATTGGCAAAACTTATAGTGGCTATATCAGGAAGGGTATCTGACACAACCGCATAGCCATGATTCTGGCTGGTTATATATATACTGCCGGTTTTAATGTATTTAACAGGCTGGTTGGCGCCACGATGTCCGTATTTAAGTTTAGCGGTTTGTGCTCCCTGTGATAAAGCCAACAGCTGATGACCCAGCAAATGCCAAAAATAGGTATTCCTGATGTACACAATCTGGCCATCTGTTCGATTATTTCTACATTATCCGCTGGATCGCCAGGCCCGTTAGAAAGCATAATTCCATCCGGTTTTAATTTTATAATATCATCGGCACTGGTGCGCGCAGGGATAACAATTACTTCACATCCCCGTTTCGCCAGCTCGCGGCGGATATTTTCCTTGGCGCCAAAATCCCACAGCACTACTCTGAATCCGCCGGGATCGCCTTTGTAAACTGAAATTTCGTTAGTACTCATAGCCTCAACAGCATTAATTATCCGGTAGTTTTTTATTTCAATCATTATTTCATCAAGTTTATCAAGGCTGTTAGTAATTTTAGCATTCATAACCCCAACCTCCCGGATAACCTTGGTTAGCTCCCGGGTGTCAATTCCATAAACGCCAACGATATTATGAAGCTTTAGGAAGGTGTCAAGTTCACCATCACTGCGAAAATTAGAGGGGACTTGACACCACTCCCGCACAATATAGGCTTTAATTTTGGGTGAAGGGCTTTCAAAATCTGAGGGAATGATGCCGTAGTTTCCAATCAGAGGAAAGGTTTGCACTACAATCTGTCCATAATAGCTGGGGTCAGTCAATGTTTCCAAATACCCGGTCATTCCGGTTGTAAAGACAATCTCTCCCAGTGCCTCCCCTTCTGCTCCAAATGGCTTACCTGTAAATATCTGACCGTTTTCCAGAACTATAAAACTGTTTTGGCTCATCCCTGACGACTCCTTCTCGTTTAACGATCCGAACAGCTATTATTCTTCCATAAATAATAATCTTGATTGATTTATTTAATAAAACTGCAACCGGTTAAGTATTTATCCACCGCGCGGGCGCAAGTTTGCCTTCCTGAATCGCCCAAACGACCAGGCTTTGCCCCATGCGCATGTCACCGGCCACAAATACTTTTTCGGTGCTGGTCTCAAATTTGCCAAATTCGGCCAGTACGTTGGTTTTTCCATCCCGTCTCAGATTCAATTCATCCGGGAGAGTGTCTTCCGGTCCGATAAAACCTAAAGCTATAAGTACCAGTTCTGCGGGCCAGACCTTTTCACTGCCGGGTACCTTAACAGGCTCCAAAATACCATTAGTATTTTTAAACCAGTTATATCAACCGTATGCACCGCTTGCACCTCTCCCTGGCTATTACCAGAGATTTTTTGCGTTGAGATCAGATAATGCCGCGGGTCGCTGCCACTGACGCTGATGGCTTCAGCCTGGCCATAGTCAATTTTTTGCCTTTTGGGCCACTCCGGCCAGGGATTGGATGATTTAATGCGTCGGTCCGGCGGTTCAGGCATGATTTCAAACTGATGAACACTCCTGCAGTTTTGGCGGATAGCTGCAGCCACACAATCGGTTCCAGTATCACCGCCGCCAATGATTATAACATTTTTTATCTGCCGCGTTGATATAATGATTGTCTGAATCATCAGCATTCAGCAGACTCCGTGTGCTTCCTATAAGATAGTCCAGAGCCAAATGCACTCCCTTAAGTTCGCTTCCTTCCACATTCAGCTGCCTGGCCTTTCGTGCTCCGGCGCAGAGAACCACGCATCATATTTAGCCACCAGTTCTTGGGCGGGCAGGTCTTTGCCAATATCAGTGCTGAGAATAAACTTAATCCCTGATTCCCGCATGTAACCTATACGCCTGTCGATAATGATTTTATCCAGTTTCATGTTGGGAATTCCGTACATCATTAATCCGCCTGGCCGGTCATCCCTTTCATAAACGGTTACATCATGACCGACCGCATTGAGGTAATAAGCCGCAGACAAACCGGCCGGACCTGATCCTACTACCGCAACCCTATAACCTGTCGGGGCAGCTTTGCTTGTTTTTACCCAACCCTCAGCAAAAGCTTTCTCGATAATCTCAAATTCAATGTTTTTAATTGTGACCGGGTCCCATTTATATCCTGCAGTACAAGCTCCTTCGCAGGGAGCGGGACATACACGCGCTGTGAATTCCGGGAAGGGATTAGTTCGCACCAGTCTTTGGTAGGCTTCTTCCCATTGGCCCTGGTACACCAGATCATTCCATTCCGGGATGAGATTATGCAGGGGACATCCTGATGTCATACCATTTAATATTACCCCGCTGTGGCAAAAAGGCACCCCGCAATTCATGCACCTGGCCGCTTGAGTGCTGACCACCGCTAAATCCTGGTGTGTTTTTATTTCATTCCAGTCCATAATTCGCTCTTGGGCGGGACGTTGGTCCGGATCGATTCTGGGGTAATCCATAAATCCAGTAGCTTTTCCCATATTACTCCCCCACCTCAGTCTCTTTCTCTCCGGTTTTTTATCCATTGGAATAGTAAATAGATTAATGGCTGTTGCCTATATTCCAGGTTGTATCCTCCAGAATACGTTTGTATACGGTTGGTATTACTTTTGTAAATCTGGGCAGATACCTATTCCATTCGTTTAATACCTTGAGTCCCTGAGGACTTCCAGTATAGTCAACGTGTCTGGAGATCAAATCCAACACTTCCTCTATTTCCTGAGAAGATGTCAATTTATCAAGGATCACCATGGATTTATTGCAGCAGGTTTCATCAAAATCGAGAATATAGGCAATTCCGCCTGACATACCGGCTGCAAAGTTTCGTCCAGTTTTACCCAGAATGACGACTTTGCCTCCAGTCATATATTCACAGCCATGATCGCCTACTCCCTCAACCACTGCCCTGATGCCGCTGTTTCTGACGCAGAATCTTTCCCCGGCTATGCCATTAATGTATGCTTCTCCGGATGTGGCCCCATAGAATGCAACATTGCCAATGAGAATATTATTCTGGGGATCGAGATCCGTTCCCCGGGGAGGATACACAATTATCTTGCTGCCTGACAAGCCTTTGCCGATATAGTCATTAGCGTCTCCTTCTAATTCCAGAGTCATCCCATGAGGTGTAAAGGCGCCAAAACTTTGTCCTGCCGAACCCACAAAAATTAGCTTAATAGTATCCTCAGGAAGTCCGTTTTCACCATATCTTCTGGTAATTTCACTGCCTGTCATAGTGCCTACTACCCGGTCAACATTTGTGATTTTCAATTTCGCCCGAATAGGTTTCTGATGTTCCAGGGCAGGCTGGCACATTCTGAGTAGTTTACGGGCATCCAGTGATTTTTCCAGCATATGATTTTGGGGGCGCGTTTTGCTGCGGCCGACATGTGACCCGGCATAAGGCTGATATAATATGGGTGAAAGGTCAAGATGCGATGCTTTCCAATGCTTTATTGCATCTCTATTTTTTAGTTTATCCGTACGGCCTACCATCTCCTGTACAGTTCTGAAACCCAGCCGGGCCATGATTTCCCGCATTTCCTGGGCAACAAAGCGCATATAGTTTTCGACATGCTCCGGTTGACCTATAAAATTCCGGCGTAAATTCTCATCCTGGGTGGCAATTCCTGCCGGACAGGTATTGAGATGGCATACCCGCATCATTACGCAGCCAAGAGCAATCAAGGGAGTAGTGGCAAAACCATACTCCTCAGCTCCCAGCAGGCGGCTATGACAACATCACGTCCCGACATGAGCTTGCCGTCGGTTTCCAGAGTCACCCTGTCTCTAAGCCGATTAAGAACCAGGGTCTGGTGGGTTTCAGCCAGACCGAGTTCCCAGGGCAGTCCGGCATTTCGAATGCTGGTGCGAGGTGCGGCGCCGGTTCCTCCGTCATAGCCGCTAATTAATATGACATCGGCTTTGCCTTTGGCCACCCCGGCGGCAATTGTACCGACACCGACTTCTGAAACCAGCTTAACACTTATATTAGCGTTCGAATTTGCATTTTTTAAATCGTGAATAAGTTCTCCCAAATCTTCAATCGAATATATATCATGATGAGGCGGCGGAGAAATAAGGTCTACCCCGGGAGTAGAATGCCTTACCTGAGCTATGGCCGGAAATACTTTTCCTCCCGGAAGCTGGCCTCCTTCACCGGGCTTAGCGCCTTGCGCCATTTTAATTTGAATTTCTGAGGCATGTACCAAATAATTGCTGGTAACCCCGAACCGTCCAGATGCAACTTGCTTAATAGCGCTGTTTTTTATGTCGCCGTTTTTCTCCGGTTCATAGCGGGCCGGGTCTTCTCCGCCTTCGCCGCTGTTGCTCTTGCCGCCCAGACGGTTCATGGCAATAGCCAGACATTCATGGGCCTCTTTACTGATTGAACCATAAGACATGGCCCCAGTCTTAAACCGCCTGACAATCGATTCTACAGGTTCAACTTCTTCAATGGGAATGGTATCACCGGGATTAATATTAAAATCCAGCAGGCTTCTTAAGGTATATACTTGTTCCTTGTTTATTTTCCGGGTGAATTCCTTAAAAAGCTGATAGCTGTTTTCACGGCAGGCTCGCTGCAGAAGGTAAATAGTTTCCGGGTTGTAAAGATGTAATTCTCCGTTTTCCTTGCATTGAAAATATCCGCCCACTTCAAGTGTACCACGGCAGGGATTTTTGTCATTGTAAGCGCTGTCATGGCGCATCCTGCTTTCCAGAGCAATTTCTTCTATACCTATACCATCCAGCCTTGAGGGCGTCATGCTAAAATATTTGTCAACCAGGTCTTTATTTAACCCCACAGCTTCAAATACCTGGGCGCCGTGGTAGCTTCGCATGGTGGAGATGCCCATTTTGTTTATAACTTTCAGCATTCCTTTAACAGATGCTTTGATAAAATTCTGCCGGGCTTCCTCAAAGGTTAGTCCTGATAATCTTTCCTGTTCACACAGTTGGCGGACGGTTTCAAAGACCAGGTAAGGATTAACAGCGGTAACGCCATATCCAATAAGGGTGCAAAAATGATGGACTTCACGTGGCTCTCCTGATTCTAAAACGATACCTACATTGGTTCTGATCTCTCTTCTGATTAAATGATGGTGCAGCGCAGATGAAGCCAGCAGCGCCGGGATAGGAGCCCATACTTCATTTACTCCCCGGTCGGAAAGGATAATGATATTAATTCCTTCATTTATAGCCTGATCCGCTTCGCGAAAAATGCGCTCTAATGATTTATTCATGCCGGCAGCGTCATCGCAGACTTTATAAAGAATAGAAATAGTTGCAGACTTAAAACGGTCACAGCTTAAATTTTTTAGACTTTGTAATTGTTCGTTAGTTAAAATAGGGTGTTCAAGTAAGATGCAGGCTGAATCATTCCGGTGAGGATTCAGCAGATTACCGGTACTGCCTAATGGCAGACTGCTTGATGTTACAATTTCTTCCCTTATGCCATCAATAGGAGGATTGGTAACTTGAGCAAAAAGCTGCTTAAAATATAAATATAGCATCTGCGGCTGCTCAGATAACACTGCCAAGGGGGAATCCATCCCCATCGCGCCTACCGGATCAGAACCTTGTGCCGCCATGGGTTGAATAGTAAGATAAATATCTTCAAACGTATAACCGAAAGCTTTCTGCTGCGCCAGCAAAGTGTCATTATTTATTATTTCCGCCGGAGCACCGGCCTCAATTTCAGCCAAATTTACAATATGCTGCTGGTTCCATTCCTTATAGGGATGCAATCTGGCAGTGCTTTCTTTTATTTCATCGTCAGTGACAATTCTTTGTGCTTCCGTATCAATAAGGAGCATTTTTCCAGGTTCCAGACGACCTTTATATTTTACGTTTTCTGGTTTGATGTCAATCACCCCGACCTCTGAGGCAAGAATAACACGGTCGTCTTTGGTTACGTAATAGCGGGCCGGCTCAATCCGTTTCTGTCAAGGATGCCACCGATAACGGTTCCGTCACAAAATGCGATAGCAGAGGGACCGTCCCAGGGTTCCATAATAAAGTTGTTGAATTTGAAAAACTCATATCGATCGGCTGATATATGATGATTTTTTTCCCATGGTTCAGGGATCATCATCATTATGGCATGAGCCAGCGAACGGCCGGTAAGGTGCAGGAATTCCAGGCAGTTATCAAACATGGCTGAATCGCTGCCTGAATCATCGATTATCGGATATACCTTTGTAATGTCCTCAAAAAGCGGGGAATCAATCACCTTTTGCCGGGCTTTCATCCAGTTTACATTGCCGCGAATGGTATTGATTTCGCCGTTATGGACAATATAGCGGTTGGGATGGGCTCTCTCCCAGCTGGGGAAGGTATTGGTACTGAATCGGGAATGCACCATGGCCAGAGATGACGCGAAATCAAGATCAGACAGATCAAGGTAAAAGTTACGCAGCTGCTCGGCCGTAAGCATTCCTTTATATACGATTGTTTTCGATGAAAGACTGGCAATATAAAAGGTGCCGCCCTTAACCTCACACAGGGGAATTATAATTTTTTCTGCTCTTTTGCGAATGATATAGAGCTTTCTTTCAAAATCTAAAGGATCACAAATCGCTTTATCCCTGGCAATAAAAACCTGAATAAAACGAGGCATTACTGATTTGGCGTTTTCACCAATAGCGGTCTTGTCAATAGGGACTTCTCTCCATCCCAAAATCGTTTGACCTTCCTCATTTACAATCTGCTCAAATGTCTGCATTTGGGTATGACGAAAATCATCATAACGATGGGCGAAAAGCATGCCTACTCCATATTGACCTTGTTCAGGCAAATCAAACCCTAGCACGCCGCATTCCCTCTTAAAGAAGTCGTGCGGTATCTGGAGCATTATGCCTGCTCCATCGCCGGTATTTTCATCAGCGCCACTGGCGCCTCGATGGCTGAGGTTTTCTAATACGGTTAAAGCGTCCTCAATAATTTGATGAGACTTACAACCTTTAATATGGGCTACAAATCCCATACCACATGCATCATGCTCAAATAATGGATCATACAAACCTTGTTTTGGCGGCAGCCCATCGATATTCATCATAATCACCCTCATCGGTAGATTAATAACTAACTCAACTTACGCAGCTGACCAATTATGCGATACAACTGGATTGTTATTGGGCATCGCTTCTGCCCTGTCATTCAGAGCGTTAGCGAAGCAATATAAAAATGACTTGGCGACGGATAAATTGCTTCGCTGCGCTCGCAATGTAATATAAGATAGCTCGCAGGGTGTGATTTAAACAAGGCGACCTAAGATTAAGACCTGGGGGCAGACACCAGCGTCACTTAAAACTTGGTTAAATATTTGGTTACTTCCCATGCGGTTACTTGCATGTTATAGTCGTTCCATTCCTCAAGTCTGCCAACCCGGAAATTTTCATATATATGCGATCCCAGGGCTGATTTAATAATTTCACTTTCATCCAACTCATGGAGTGCTTCCAGCAGGTTTCCGGGAAGACTGCCTATGCCCAGAGCGGCTCTTTCCTCCTCCTCCATTTTGTAAATATTACGGTCAACGGCTGCCGGGGGCTCAATTTTATTCTTAATACCGTCCAGGCCAGCCATCAGCATTACTGCCATGGCCAGATAGGGATTACAGGAAGGATCGGGGTTTCTTACTTCTATGCGGGTGCTTAAACCGCGTTTGGCCGGAACTCTGACCAGGCAGCTGCGGTTGGCTCCGGACCAGGCAATATTAACCGGAGCTTCAAAACCCGGTACCAGCCTTTTATACGAATTCACAGTCGGGTTGGTTATCGCCGTAAAAGCCCGGGCATGTTTGAGGATGCCGCCCATGTAATACCGGGCTGTATCACTCAGCTGATCTGGACCATTGGGATCATAAAATGCGTTCTGACCATCCTTAAACAATGATTGGTGGGTATGCATACCGGAACCGTTGATACCGAATATAGGTTTGGGCATGAAAGATGCGTGCAGGCCATGACGCTGCGCGATAGAACGCACTACCAGCTTAAAGGTCATGATAGCATCTGCCACATGCAGGGCATTGCCGTACTTAAAATCAATTTCATGCTGTCCGGGAGCTACCTCATGATGAGAGGCCTCTATTTCATATCCCATTTCTTCCAAGGTGGAATCCATATCCCGGCGGGCATTTTCCCCAAGATCTATGGGCGCTAAATCGAAATAACCCGCTTCATCCTGGGTCTGTGTAGTAGCATGGCCTTTTTCATCGGAAAGAAACAGGAAAAATTCAGCTTCTGGTCCTACATTCATGTTATAACCAAGGTCATGCGCTTCTTTTAATACCCGTTTCAGATTGTTGCGCGGGCATCCAAGAAACGGGGTGCCGTCCGGCAGATAAATGTCACAAATCAGACGGGCTACTTTGCCGTTAGCCGATCTCCAGGGGAAAATAACGAAGGTGTCCAGGTCGGGAACCATATACATATCTGATTCCGATATATCAGCGAAACCGTTAATGGAAGAACCATCAAACATGATCTCTCCATTTAGAGCTTTTTCCAATTGGCTTATGGGTACGGCCAGGTTTTTCATGATGCCGGTGATATCAGTAAATTGCAGCCTAATAAATCTGACATCGTTTTCTTTAACTTTTTTAATAATTTCCAGTTTCTTGTCATTCATTTTAATCTCTCCTCCATTTTATTAGTGTTTGTCAGCAGCCAGGATTGTCTGAGCAATTTCCTTCATTGGTATGCTCCGTTTCATGCTTTCTGTTTGCATCATCCGATAGGCTTCAGCCTCATCGATACCAAACTGTTTCATTAAAATCCCTTTGGCCTTTTCAATATCTTTACGAGCCTGGAGACGGTCTTTTAAAATATGAATTTCCTGTTTGGCATCGGAAAGCCGGTTTTTATATAGAAACAGGACTTCAATAACTGTCAGCAAAGTCTCATCGGAATAAGGTTTTTGAATCTGAGCAATGCTGTCGGGAAACCTGTATCTTGGTTCTTGTACCAGCAATAATACACTGCTTATTTCGTCTGCTTCTATAATTCCCGCTATTTCTGGAACGCTTCCCCCTTTCAGACTTGAATCGATAATTATTAGATCAGGGTATATGGTGCGTGCTTTTCGCAGGAGGTCCGCACCGTTGGCGGCTTCAGCTTCAACCAAATAGCCGGAATGTTTGAGCAATTCCTTAAGCCTCCTTCGGCTGTTGTCATTGCTATCAGCGATTAGTATGGTTAATTCGCTCACATCCGTATCACCTGCCTTCAAAACAATAGGTGCCCACAGTGTAGCTGGCAGTTACAGCTAACCATGGACACCATCGCCCTGCTTTTTATTATGTTACACGGCTATTATATTAATACTTTAAGAAATCTGCAATGCTTCTGAGTGATTTATACTGTATACCTGTTTCTTTAGGCATAATGCATTATATTTGCATGACTATTATTTATAACATAAACGAAAATCGATATCCCTTAACCTGTTCTAATACACAGAATTTTGCCAATATACAGGCAGCGCCTGGTGTAATAAAATGTTAATATTAATAAAGAAATCACAACGGTTGAACTGTAGGGTAAGAAAAAACTTAAAAGGTTTGAACCTTATCTCCTTCCTGTACAACTATTTTTATATATATTTGTGGTTGCGTTGATGTGGTTGAATAGATATATGTTTGGAGGTTATTATGGAGCAGAAAATCATAATTGAAAGATATACCAGACAAAAAAGAAAACGCACCTATATAATTATTCCTGTAGTTATTGTTTTATTGGCCGGAGCAGGTGTTTTCAGCACAGCCGCTTATACCGGCTGGAACCTCACTCATCCAGATAGGCTGGCTCTTTGTGCGAACCCGCAAAGTGTTGGCCTTGATTATGAAAATGTGGAGTTTAACAGCAGAGATGATGCGATTCAGCTCAAAGGCTGGCTTATCCCAGCAACAAACAGTAATAAAACCATCATATTCGCTCACGGATACCGCCGCAACCGGGCTGACGATTCCGTTCCCATGCTGGATCTGGCCCGTGATATGGTGCAAAGAGGCTATAATGTGCTGCTGTTTGATTTCAGGAATTCCGGTGAATCGGGAGGACATCTTACCACTGTCGGTCAATATGAAGTGCGTGACTTATTGGGTGCAATAGACTACGTGAAAACCCGGCCCCAAATTAGCCGGGATATCGTTTTATTAGGTTTTTCCATGGGAGCGTCCACTTCCCTGCTGGCAGGGGCTCGTGATACGGAAGTGGATGCGGTTATTGCTGACGCGCCTTTCGCTGATATGCAAAGCTACCTCAATGACAACCTTAGTATTTGGACTGATTTGCCATCGTTTCCATTCAACCAGGCCTTTTTTATTATTGTTCCGCTTTTCACCGGACTAGATCCTGATCAAGTCAGTCCCATTAATGAAATAAAAAACTTCAAAGGACGCCCGGTTCTGTTGATACATGGCACCGCTGACAGCAAGATACCTATAAGCAATAGTGAAGCACTAAAAGAGGCCTACCCCAAGGCCCAACTGCTAAAAGTGCCGGGTTCAGACCATTGTGACAGTTATCATGACCATCCAGATTTATACCTGAAGACCCTGGAGCAGTTCCTGTCCAAGGTGTGATATTAAGTTAGTTGACATAGATCACATAGAAAAGTATTACTCTTCGTTATCTATCTCGCAGGTTGAGACGCCCAATATGGCACTGAGAGGACAGTAGCGAATCAGTCCGGTGGTTATTGGCAAAAGCCCGATTAATCCCCACCAGCTTTTAAAATATAAACCCAGCAAAATTATTGCTATGCCCAGTATAATCCTAATTACCTGTTCTGTTTTGCCGACATTGCATTTCACATTAATCACCTCTGAACTATTGTGTGCAGTTGATAATAATTTCATAAATTTTTATTTGTCCTGTACAATGTTAATAAATAATGGAAATGATTTGGAGGCGTATGCTAATGAAAGAAACTATCCTTATTGATAACGGCCAGGACAGATCTCAAGAAGTGAAGGCAACTATTTTCTATCTGACCGGGACTGGAAATTCTTTATGGACGGCACGCTGTCTGGCGCAGGAACTAGGTGATACAGAAATAATTTCGATGACAAGTTGGAATGAGAATCGCCGGCCCATTGTTTCTAAGGCAATCGGATTAGTATTCCCCGTGCATATGTGGGGAGTACCTCAACGGGTTTTAGAATTCCTGGATGAATTACCAGCGATGTCTCCAGATTATATATTTGCTGTAGCCACTAATGCCGGACAGGTATCCAATACCCTGGTTCAGCTGAAAAATGTTATGAACTCAAAAGGCTTAACCTTATCGAGTGCCTGGTCGGTAATTCTGCCTTCAAATTATATACCCTGGGGAGGCCCGGGTCCCTTGCATGAACAAAACGAGCGTTTTCAAAAGGCTCGCATAAAGTTGACTTCAATTGCACAAAAAATCCATGAACGATCAAAAATGCCGGTGGAAAAAGGACCACTATGGCAGAGAATAATTTTTACTTTTTTATATAAAATTACGTTTCCTATCGTACATAAAATGGATGATAATTTCTGGGTTGATGACCGCTGTAATCAATGCGGCTTATGTGTTAAGTTATGCCCGGCGCATAATATTAAGTTTGATAATGAAAAGTTGGTTTGGCAAAATCGTTGTGAACAATGTTTTACCTGTTTGCAGTGGTGCCCCCAGGAGGCTTTGCAGTATGGCAAGAAAACCCCGGCATATGAGAGATATCATCATCCTGAAGTAAAGATGAAAGACCTTCTTAATAAATAATATATATTATGTATCCTAACTGAACGTTAATAAAAAGCAGCCCTAAAGCTGCTTAAGTTTATAATGTTTAACAGATTTTTATGCGAGGAATTTGGGCCTCGCAGTATTATAATGATAATAAAAATACATCAGCAGTGCATAAATCCTTTCACAGGCGCTATCTCCAGGCGCAGATGTAGTTTTCAGCTAAATCTATGGCAACGAATAAAACGAAACCCATTAAGCTGAGAACAACGATTCCGGCGTACATATCCAGGTAATTGACCCGCATCCATGAATCCATTATGAAGTAACCCATGCCGTATTCAGTACCGAAGGTTTCAGTGAAAAATAGTATAGAAACGGCTGTCCCCAAAGCCAAACGGGTTGAGGTTAATATTTCTGCAATTGAGGCAGGCAGAACTATTTCACTGAAGGTCTGCCAGCGGCTGGCCCCCAGCGATTGCAGGGAACGGAAGGTTTCCTGCGGAATATCCTTTACGGCATCCCGCGCGGTAATAATGATCTGAAAAATTATGATTAGTACAATCATAATAAGTTTTGAAGATTCGCCCAGGCCGAACAAGAGCATGACGACCGGCAGCAGAGCGATTTTGGGAACTGGATAGGTGAAATAAACCAGAGGTGACAGAACTTTGTCCACTCGTTCAAAATAGCCCATCAAAAAGCCCAAGGGAACTCCGATTATGATTGAAATGGCTATGCCCTCCACAATCCGGCCCAAGCTGAAAAGTAAGTGGATTTCCATTTTGGATGCAAATATCACGGCAATATTTGCAAAAACGGCAATTGGCGAAGGGATAATGGGAAGTTTAGTTATCACTGCTGCCAAATACCATAATACGATTACGACTATAAAGCCATATACAGATCCCAGCCATTTTTCTTTTGACATGAACTGCTCATCCTTTATGAAGTATATTCCGTAGTCTTACTGACATATCATGGTATTCATCTCTGGTTCTCAAGTTCTCCATTTGGAAACATGGATTGTCCAGTACCTGCAGTATTCTTCCCGGCGAAGGTGTAAAGACTGCGATTTTGCTGCCCAAATAAAGAGCCTCATCAACACTGTGGGTAATGAAAATCGTGGTTACAGTATGTTGTTTCCAGATCTGCAAAAAGAGTTCCTGTATTTCTTCACGGGTAATCGCGTCCAGAGCAGAAAATGGTTCGTCCATTAGCAACAGATCAGGTTTTAAGATGAAGGCCCTGGCTATAGCCACACGCTGCTGCTGTCCCCCGCTCAGTTCTTTAGGATACCGGTCTAAAAGTTTATCAATGCCCAGCTGAGTCAGAATATACTGGCTGTATTCATCCGGCTTTTGTTGATTATCTTTAATTTTTGTGCCCAGCATACTGTTTTGGCAAACGGTCTTCCAGGGCAAAAGTCCGTAGTTTTGCAGTATCAGCCCAATGCGCTGTTCTTTCGGATCTATGGGCTGTCCGTCTATAGTGACAGTCCCCTTATAATGTTTTAATATCCCGGCTAACACATATAAAAATGTTGACTTGCCACATCCGGACGGGCCGATAAAAGTATATATTTCTCCGGAGTTTATTTTTATGTTTATTTTGTCCAGTGCCAGGGTCAGAGCGTTCTTTCCCTGGTATTTTACACTTAGGTCTTTGATTTCAATCACCAGGATGTTACCTCAATACACTGCCGTCTACCAGATCTTCATAAGTATAACTGCCTTTAATGAGATGCTTGGCCGTTAACCACTTTACCACATCGTCAACGATTTCTTTCTCGGGCAGTTCCGCATGGCTATACTGGGGAAGTTTTATTGAATCTCTTACTTCCATCGGGAAACCTTGTTTCTCTATCAAAAAATCGATGTATTTATCAGGAGATTCCTTATACAAATAATCAACGGCATCGTTATAGGCACGGTAAATAGCCTTGATTTCAGCTCGTTTTTCCTGCAGGCTTTTGACGGTAAAGGCAATAGCTCCAGCTTTATTGCCCATCTGATCGGTGCTGCTTAAAACTGTGGCTCCATTTTTTACAGCCAAACCTGCCAGGGGTTCAGGTAGAATGGCTGCATCAATCTTGCCTCCCTGCAGCATTTCATAACGGGTAGGCAGCGGCGGGATGGCAATTTTATTTACTTGTGCCGGTTCAATCTTAACTGCTTCCAGCATTTTATCTGCTGTATATTCCATGATTGTATTTGTTGACATGCCTACGTTTTTGCCTTTAAGACTATAAATTGAATTTATGCCTGAATTTTTACCGGCCATCAATTCTAGATTACCTTCATTTTTTGAGGTGATTTTTATTTTAAATCCTCCGTCATTAGCAAAGGCCACGGCCAGAACATCGGAAATTACTCCGTCCAGTTCTCCGCTTTGCAGGGCTGAATCCCTGTCCTTGGCGCTTTTAAAGGGCACCAGTTTAACCTTAACCCCTTCTTTATCAAAGTAACCGTTTTTTTCGGCAATTATAAAGGGTATTGACTCAACATCTGGCATGACGCCAATTGTAATAGTCTTCTGAACCACGGTCTTTTTCGGCTCCGGTGTACTTTTCTCCTGGTTTTTGCTGCAGCCCGCCATGGTCAGACTGCATAACAGAACTAACATACAAATTACATATTTTTTCATTATGCATCATTCCCGCCCCTCATCTTTATCTGCAAACAAGTTTAATACATCATTCTGCATAAAACCAGACCTAATAAACCTGTATGACGCCAGCAAAATACTCCCCAGCGCTGCAGTCCGGGGAGCAATCAGGAAATATAGTCAAAAATGTTTCACGTGAAACAAGACTGGATTCAATCAATAATGAGAATATAGCGCTAAACTTACGCACCAGCACAGGTTAGGGGTTATAATTTCAAAATACGGTACAGCTTCTTAATGCCCCGTCTCTTTTCAGGTTTTTCGGCATACATCTGATTGTCAGCCTGGCGGAAAATTTCACCCATGCTTGAATCTTCTGAAGCTTTAAAGGCATAACCGATAGACAGACTTAAAGGATAGAGGGCTTTCTCACGATTGTAATCAATGACCGCCTGACGCAACCGTTCCACAGCCGCATTCAGTTCTCTTTCAGCACAATTTTTAATTATAACTGTGAATTCATCTCCGCCAATACGTGACACGATCTCGTTATTATGACTAAAAGTTCCTGTTAGAACCTCGGCGCATTGCTTTAATAACTGATCTCCCGCGTCATGGCCCAGATTATCGTTAATATATTTTAATCCATCGACATCACAAACTAAAAGGCCCAGGTCTTTAAGGCTTCCGCTGTCAATGGCATGCATATGTTTTTCAAAATAAAAACGATTAAAGAGACCGGTTAAGGCATCATGTGTACTGATATAACGAAGCGTTTCTTCAGCTTCCTTGCGGCGGGTAATATCCTGGTCAGTACCATCAATGCGAGCCACGAAGCCATGGGTATCTTTAGCGAAATGCGCCCTGCGATTCAACCAGCGTGTTTCACCGTTAGGAAGGGAAATCGAGTATTCAGCTTCGAACCAGCCCTGCTGCAAAAGGGTATTAAAATTCTCCAATAATATTTCATGTCCGGCATGCATTAGTTCATAACCATTTGCAGCATCTTCATATATCTTTTCCAGAGGATATCCATAGATTTTTTCTGCTGAGGGACTAATATAGATCAGATCAAACGTATCCGGGGTTACAGACCATATCACATCCTGGACCGAACTTAAAATACTATCCATCTGCGCCTGCCTGTCCAGCAGCATTTCTTCCGTCTGTTTCCTGGAAGTAATGTCAATAACCAATCCCTCTATTCTAAGCGGTTTACCTGTATTGTCCTGAATGGGGACTGCCATGTCTGTGACCCATCTTATCTGCCCTTGCCCCGAAATAATTCGGTATTCACAAATCTGAGCTTCCTGACCATGGAATAGATTAAACATGACATCATTGTAGAGTTTTAAATCTCCGGGATGAATCAAATCTTTCCATTTTAAATGATTATTTATAAATTCACATTCTTCATATCCTGTAATGTTTTGAATAGCCCCGATATAATATAGAGCCGATAAATTATGGTCAATCGCATAAGCAATAATATTAAGGGCTTTGAGCTGCGTATTTTTCAATTCCCGCGCAGCCTTATCCATAGCTTCCAACCTGGCTTGCTGCTGCTCGGAATATGTATCAATAAGCTCTTTGAATCCCAATTTAATGGTTTTATTTTCCTTCGAGTTCGCCATTTGATATCACCGATCCCTTGCTCCATCGTTAACTGGTCAGCAGTTTATGCAGTTCCTGTTCGTTTACAACTTCAACCGGGAATATGGTTGACATCTGTGATAAATCTATTTCATGAGGTTGTTTTACCCTGCGCATCAGGTTGTCTATAATTATGCGGATAACAGGTCTATGCGGATTATCCGCATTTATGTGTGATACTACCCCTATTTCTCCGGTGTTTAGTTTTATAAAACTCCCCAGCGGATAAGTGGCAATGTTGGCAATCATAGCGGTGACTACGTTAGGATCAAAATATTTGCCAGACATATGTTTAATTAGATTAATAGCCTGATTAACCTGATAGGGCGGCCGGTTTGGCCTATCAGTCATAAGATTGTCATAAGTATTTGCTACAGCTACTATACGGGCATATTCATGGATATTCTTTTCCGCGAGCTGACGGGGATAACCTTTGCCATCCCAACGCTCGTGATGCTGATAGGCGACATGAGCAGATAATAACGACAGGTCAGGATACTGCCTGATGATCGCATATCCTTGTTCAGGATGTTTGGACAACTCGATATACTCTTCTTCACTTAAATTTCCCACCCGTTTAACGATGTCAGGTCAATCAGGGATTTGCCGATATCATGTAATAACGCGCCAATTCCCAATTCTTTTAATTTGTACTCGTCATATCTCATGGTGATTCCGGTCATAAGAGAAAGGGTGCAAACGCTGACCGAATGATAAAATATAACATTATCAAGTGTAGATATATCTGAAATGCTCAGTAATACATGGGAATTATCCAAAATTTCATCCAACATATTGTTGACAATTCTGCGCAGGGCCATGGTATTAATCTTGCGGTCCTGCTGCAGCTGGCTAAAGGTTTTTTTAACCAGCTTAACGGTATTAATCCTGGTTTCTTCTGAGATTACATCTTCTTCTTCGATATCATCCAATTCAGGATCGCGAATATATATGTAGTTAATGCCAAGTTCAAATAAACGGTTAATATAATACTCATCAAGTTCCACTCCGGTCCTGAGCAGAATATTGCCATCACTGTCAATTATACTTCGTCCCAACAGCATGCCAACGCTGGCATAATTCAGGGAAATCTTCCGCAAATAGTTCACCCGCCCTGTTTTGTATATAGTGGTAGAATTAGAACAGCTTCTTTTAATGATAAATTAATCATCGTAAAAACTCTATGTATTCTTAAACAATATATCGTAAACTGTCGAATATTTCATAAATCATCGAATTAGTAACTGCTAATAAAATGTTGCAAAAACTTAGTGTTATGATTAGTATTAGTTAGAATCCCATATCTGTTTCTAACATTTATTAACATTTTGAAAATGAGATGATATTTATTGGGTATAAAAATCGTTAGTGATAATAGCTGTGATCTTCCCCAAACGCTGCTAGAGGCTTATGATATTGCTGTCGTTCCATTACGGGTACGGTTTGGGGACGAGGAAATACCACCGGATAATTTTGATAATGCATCGTTTTATTCCCGCATGCAGGTTTCCCCCTTTTTACCCAGCACCAATCAGCCTTCACCCGGTGATTTTATAGCTGCTTATGAAAAGGCGCGCAATGATAATAATGAGGTTATCAGCATCCATCTTTCATCAGGTATTTCCGGAACGGTGCAATCAGCTAGCCTGGCTGTACAGATGATGGGAGACAGCCATATTCATGTTATTGATTCTCTTAAAGCTTCGGTTGGGGAAGGCCTTATGGTCCTGGAGGCGGCGCGTTTGGCGCAAAAAGGTGCGGATGTACAGTTTATTAAACAACGCATGGAAGAAATGCAGCATCACCTGCGCTGCATCTTTGTAGTGGGAAATCTTGAAGCGTTAATAAAAGGCGGACGTCTTTCAAAAACTAAAGCCTTGATTGCGGGAACCCTGGGAATTAAACCGGTTTTACACATTGAGGGAAAGGGAAGGATCGTTCCTTTTGACCGAGCACGCGGTCACGCAGGGGCTATTAACAAACTCCTGGAGGTTATGGGGAAAATGGGCCACAAACTGGATACACAGACTTTGGGTATATGCCACAGCTCTTGTCTGGATGACGCTTTATATCTTCAGGCCAAAATGCGTGAATTATTTGCCGCCAGCGAGGTGATAATAGGTGAAATCGGACCGGTTATCGGATCTCATGTTGGACCTGGGACATTTTCAGTATTCTTTGAATCTAGAGAACCTTTGTTCTAAGAAAGGTTCTCTATCATTGAGTGCTTCGCTGCGCCTGATAATCTTCAAGGGTATTAATCCGCCGCGATGATCTTTTTAATCTATGCTGCATTAGTTTTAGAACGTTTTTGTTGATCAAACATTTCTTTAACCGACCAAAGGTTTACAAAAGCATTATAACCCCACAACATGGACCAGCCGATACTATTACTTATAATGCTTATATAAAGGCACAGGATGCCTAATATCAGAAATCCGATCCACGGCCATGTGCCAAACTTCGCTTCCAGCTTTACTATTAGGATGTGGTACATACCAATCGTAAACAGCACATATAAACCAAATAAAACTCCATAGTATTTCAATTTTATCTCCCCTTTGAATGGTTCCAAGTAATTTGTTATCAGGTGAAAATTTATGAAAATTATTGTTGATGGTGATGCCTGTCCCCGGTCTGTTCTGAAAATCTGCATGGAAATGGGAAAGAAATATAATATACCCGTGTGGACTGTGGCCAGCTTCAATCATCACATCGAATCCGATCACCATGTAGTGGTTGGCAATAGCGCCCAGGAAGCTGATCTGAAAGTTGTGAACCTTACCGGAAGCAAAGACATAGTTGTTACCCAGGATTGGGGACTGGCAGCTATAATACTGGGTAAGGGAGCTTTAGCCGTAAGCCCCGCTGGCCGTGTGTACCTTTCCCAAACCATTGACTTTTTACTGGAGGAAAGAGAAATTAAAAGTAAAGTACGCCGAGCCGGAGGGCGCACCAAAGGCCCGCGTAAAAGAACTGCTGCTGATGATAAGCGCTTTGCCGATAAGCTCGAACAAATAATAACCGCTAATTTATGATTCTGTGTAATAGACAAACCCTACGGTTCCCAATCCTGTATGCAATCCTATAACCGGTCCGATAGAACAGATATCAACCGGAAGACCATAACGATCCAACAGAACTTTACGTAAATGTTCGGCTTTTTCCGGAGCATTGATATGATGAATCAGGATTTCCTTTAAACCGTATTTTTTGCGGTCGTCTTCCATGAATTCCAGCATACGTTTGATAGCGGCATTAGTCCCTCTAACCTTTTCAGTTAAATGCGTCATCCCTTTCTTCATATCCACAGTAAGTATTGGTCTTATCTGCAGTATTGATCCAAGCAGCGCTGAAGCGGTGCCAATACGTCCGCCCTTTTTTAGATATTCCAAGGTTTCGGGCACAAAGTAAAAACGCACATGTTCGCGCACAAAATGAGCTGCTTGCAGTGCAGTTGTCATGTTTTTGCCCATTTTAGCTTCGCGAGCCGCCGCGACCACCTGCATACCCAAAGCCATACAGTTGGTATAAGAATCCATAATTTCAATAACAGCATGAGGAAATTCCTGCAGAACCTTTTCTTTAGCCTTGAGAGCGGTAGCATAGGTCCCGCTCATGGCTGAAGAAATGAAAATCGCTAAAACCTCGTCACCCCTGGAGACAATTTCGCGGAATTTGTCCATAATTAAACCCAGGGAGGGCTGGGACGATGTGGGAATAATACCGGTCTGTTCTACCTTTTTATAAAAATAGTCGTAGTCTACTTCAGTTTCCAGAAATGATTCATCGGGGAATTGAACACTGAGCGGAATTAAATCAATATCCAATTCTCTTTGTGTTTTAACATTTATATATGATGTACTGTCACTAATAACCTTTATGCCCATGAAAGACCTCCCATATATTAATAGGGATAATAATTCTAGAAAGTCTTATTAATTCCTTTACATTAGCAGAGGAATTCAAACCAAAAAGAAAATAACCTCCAGCTTAGCCGGAGGTTTATTATAATACCGGTAAATAATTGGCTTTCCTTGAGTCAGCTATTCCTTCCAAAAACGTTTGGCCTGGAACGTCAGTTCATCTCTGAAATCGGGATGAGCAATTTTTATCATTGATTTGACCCGATCCGCTACCTTTTTAAATTTCAAGTAGGCTACCCCATATTCAGTAACTACATACTCAACCTCGGACCGCGGGGTCGTTACAATAGTACCTGGCGGCATAAAAGGTACAATGCTTGATCGCAGCCTTCCTTCTTTATCTTTCCAGGTGGAATTCAGGGAAATTATACTCTTTCCGCCCTGAGACAGCCCTGCCCCCTGGATAAAATTCATCTGGCCTCCGGTTCCGCTGTATTGACGGTGGCGAATGGATTCTGCTCCGACCTGCCCAACTAAATCCATACACAGGGCATTGTTGACTGAAACAAGGTTATCATTCTTGCCAATTATATAAGGATTATTATTATACTCAACTTCAGTGAATAAGAAACTGTCATTATGGTCTACATATTTCCACAATTCACTGTCCCCCACGCAAAAAGTAGCCAAAACCTTGCCCGGATAAAAGTTTTTCTTGGAGCCATTTACCACTCCGGCTTTCATTAAATCCATAAATGATTTCTGAACAACCTCGGTATGAACCCCCAGGTCTTTCTTATCACGCAAAAAATATCCGATGGCATTGGCCAGTCCTCCAAGGCCTAACTGAATTGTAGATCCATCCGGTATCATATCAGCTATATAGGCGGCTATCTGGCGTTCGATATCAGTTATCGGTATGTCTGGAATTTCAACCAGATCGGCATTGCTTTCGCAAATGTAATCCACATTGGAAATGTGGATCTTTAGTTCCTCCCCTTCCAACCAGGGTGTTTTGGGATTTACTTCGACCAGAACCAAATCCGCGTTAGCAATGGCCTTGTTGGGAACCAGCCCTCCAAAGCAGGATCGGTTGAAATAGCCATCCTCATCCATAGGGGTTACTACCATAGAAACAACATTAGGTTTTCTTGCTTCCTGCCATGGTCCCAACTGATTCAAATGCTGCGGAATATATGAAGCCGTTCCCCATTCAATCAGCATCCTTTCCACAGGTCCAACAAATGGTGTTTCAATATGAATATTTTCTTTGTATTCCGGTTTCATAAAATCATACAATTTCAGAGCCAGCCCCAAACAGATGGTTACATTACGAATCTCTTTCGCCCTGGTACTGAGGGCTACATGGAAATCATGCGGAATGTTTATTCCGCCGGGTTCTAAAATAACATCATTGCTTTTAATCATTGACGCCATTTCATCAGGACTGCGCAGCTTGCTCCGGTATTCTTCCTTTACTGAAGCATACTTCATTTCTCTTAATTTTCTCTCTAGCATTACCATAAATAAAACCTCCCCCTTAAAAATTTGGCTGCCCATCCTTAAATGATGCAAATTTAGTGCCATTTGCAGGAAGAGGTTATATCCGTATTAACCCAAGCTATATATTTATTCAAAAGTCAAAATTTTTGCACAGTTAAAATTTTTCCAAGGTTTTGGGCCTTTACTCACTGTACAAGAAAATGGACTAATCGTCTTAATATTTTGACATTATAGGGCTTTAGATAATTTCCATGTTTAGTTGCTCCATCTTATTATAAAGCGATGATCTGCTGATCCCAAGGAGTTGAGCCGCCCTGGTTCTATTGCCATTACTGGCTTTCAATGCCCTAATGATAGTGGCTTTTTCCGCTTCCCTTTTGGCTTCCTTTATGTCAAACCCGCTGTATTCTTCGGTCTTCCTTCGTGTGGATTCATTGGAAAAACGCAGCAGGTTATCGACTGTAATTATACCCTTGCGAGCATCGGTACAAGCCCTCTCAATAACAATATTTAGTTCTCTGATATTTCCGGGCCAATGATAATCAGCAAGCAGTTTCAGAGCCTCATCATTCAAGTGCTCTACCTTGCCTCCGTTCTCGCGGTTATAATTGTCGATAAAATGCTGACACAACAAAGGTATATCTTCAATACGCTCGGACAAGGGAGGTATTTTCAGATTAAAAGCGTTTAAGCGGAAGAAAAGATCCTTGCGGAATTTGCCCTGGGTAACCAGTTCGTTGAGGGGAACATTGGTAGCTGAAATGACTCTGACATTTACCGGTATTATTTCGGTAGACCCTACCCTTTCAATTTCATTTTCCTGCAGAGCCCGCAACAATTTGGCTTGAGCCATCCATGACAGTTCACTAACTTCATCCAATAATATGCTGCCGTTATTAGCCAACTCAAACTTGCCTGGTTTGCCGCCTTTACGCGCGCCCGTAAAAGCACCCTCTTCATAACCAAACAGCTCTGATTCTAGCAAATTGTCAGGTATGCCAGCACAATTAACTCGAATAAATGGGCCTTCCCTTCTTGAACTTTCCTGGTGAATGGCATGGGCGAATAGCTCTTTGCCGGTTCCAGTTTCACCATAGATTAAAACCGGATTATTTAAAGGAGCTACTATTTTAACCATCTCTTTGACTTCACTTATGGCCTGGCTTTCTCCAATAATTGCGCTCAGTGAATACTTGGCGCCAAAAATTTTGCGCATCTCTTCCTTGTAATATTTCAATTCGGAAAACATTTGGTCAACCCGCCTGGCAAAACTCTGGCTTCATCCTTATACCTGAAAATACTGATTCCCAGGGCGCCAATTATCCGGCCATCGCTCAAAATCGGTACTCGGGAAACGATTTGATATTTGCCGTTCAGTTCCCACAAATCTGCTATAATCGGTTTGCCGGTGTTTAGTACCTCTAACATTCTGGTATGGGGAAATACTTCATCAACCCGTTTGCCTAAAACCTCTTCCTTTTTCAAACCCGATTCCCGCATGTAATAATCGGTAAAAACCCTGACTATACCCTCTTTATCAATTATTAACGCTCCTTCTATGCCGGTAAAAATCCCCTCGACAATCTCTAAATCCCTAGGGGTCAACTCATTTAAATTCATTAACTATCCCCCACTTTCAATGGCTATCTCTACTTTATATATTAAATACTGTATATCGAAAAAGCGATAAGACTGTACTAAACGAAATTTTCCAAGAAGGAAATATCCTTATAGGGGCGAATTTAATCAAAAAGAAAACCAGGAAGGGGTTAGACCAGGTGCTGGACTTAAACACTGTTGACAACATCATGATTGCGGCCTTAAATCATGAAAAAACCAATTCTATCTCCATGCAGATCTTGCAGCAGCTCGAAAATGCAATTGACCGATTAAATAGTGAGGAATCAATTAAAGGTTTGGTATTGACAGGCAGCGGCAGATTCTTTTCCAGCGGTTTTTACCTGCCTGCCTTCTATAATTTTCAAACTGAAGATGAGGTCACTAATTGGTTTAAATATGAAGAAGAAGTTCTGCTTAAGCTTTTTACCTGTTCCAAGCCGGTAGTGGCAGCCTTGAATGGACATACGGTAGCGGGCGGACTTATCTATGCCCTGGCTTGTGATTACATTTTAGCGCTTAATAATCCAAAGATTAAAATCGGTATGAGCGAAATAAACATAGGTCTGTCACTTCCGCCGGTGCAAACAGAAGTTATGCGCTATGGGCTGGGAACAGTCAAAAACTATAAAGATATCATTTTTTCCGCCCGGATGATTAACCCTGCTCATGCTGTAGATATCGGTATAATTGATGAATTGCTTGAAGATAACGAATCATTAATTGCAAAGGCTAAAGACAAAGTCTGTGCTTTAATCGATACTCCAGGCAGGCCTTTCATAATGTTGAAATACCGGCACAGGATGCCGCATGCCCGTCTAATGAGACAGGCTCTTGACGATTGCGCTTGGCATCCGTTCAGCGGCGCCTTTGTTGATGAAAATGTTAAGCATACCCTGCGTAAAATCCAAAAGTCTATGGAATAAAACAAAACTATTGCTCTTCAACTATTATAATGCTGATTGCGGCTAAAAGAACCTGCATCCCGCCACTGGCTTTACTTATTATTTTTACTAAACTAGAATAATGATAATTAGATATTCATAATTCCTAAAAGGAGGTTGTCGTAGTGAAAAGAAATCTAGTACTTATCCTCGTATTGTGTTTGGCATTGGGCCTGGTGATCGGCGGCTGTGGCTCCAAAGCTGAGGATGGCGGAAAGAATGCTTCCCCCGTTAAGACAGACAGTTCATGGACAGACATTAAGGAAAAGGGTTATTTTATTATTGGGTTGGATGATGCCTTCCCCCCAATGGGTTTCAGAGATGAGAAAAACAATATTGTGGGGTTTGATATTGATCTGGCCAAAGAGGCTGCCAACGTTTGGGAGTGGAAGTTAAGTTTCAGCCTATTGTATGGGAAACCAAAGTTGAAGAATTGAACGGCGGGAATATAGATGTTATCTGGAACGGACTCAGCATTACGGAAGAGCGGAAAAAACAGATGCTGTTTACCAGTCCCTACATTCAGGATCGCCAAATAATTGTTGTTACACCCGAATCTACGATTAATGGAAAAGCTGATCTGGCTGGCAAAAAAATAGGCATTCAGGCTCAGAGCAGCGCAGTGGATGCGGTTAAGGCTGATAAGGCTACGTACGAGGTCATAAAAAATAATCTCCTGGAATTTGAAAGCAATGATCTGGCTCTGCGCGATCTTAAAGGCGGTGGACTGCAAGCGGTTGTCGTAGATGAAGTAGTGGGTCGTTACTATATCGCAAAACACCCCGGCGAATACAGGATCCTGGAGGACAACTTCGGCATAGAGGATTTTGCGGTTGGCCTAAGAAAGACCGACAAGGCTTTTTTGGCTGAGCTGAACAGAGTGCTTGATGCCATGAAAGCCGACGGGACAGCCGGTAAAGTATCACAACGCTGGTTTGGCGAAGATATCATAAAGAAATAATGATTGAGTTTTAAATATAACCTGGTTTGCACGGACAGGCTATCAGTAAGGTGCTGTTAGCCTGTCATATTCTTATTTTCTCTAAGGGGACATATATGGACTATATTATGATGCTGCTGCCGCCCATGATTAACGGCTGGGCAGTTACCATGCAGTTATTTTTTCTCACCCTGGTACTGGCGCTGCCTGTAGGTGTGCTGATGGGCATAGCGCGTCTTTCACACTGGAAGCCGCTGCGCTGGTTTATGGAATTTTACGTCTGGTTGTTTCGCGGAACTCCATTATTATTACAGCTGCTTTTTTTCTATTTTGGACTTATGACGGTGGGCCTGCGTTTGGAACGTTTCCCGGCTGCGCTCCTGGCTTTTGTGTTAAATTATTCGGCTTACTTTGCGGAAATTTTTCGTTCCGGCATCCAGTCCATAGACCAGGGCCAATATGAGGCTGCAGATGTATTGGGTCTGAATCGCAAACAGACTATGAGTAAAATTGTACTGCCCCAGGTATTTAAACGAGTGTTGCCTCCGATTGGCAATGAAGTTATCAATCTTGTAAAAGACTCCGCCTTGATATATATACTGGCTATCAGCGAAGTCTTAAGGGTAGCCAAAACAGCGGTCTTGCGTGATGATTCCTTCATTCCTTTTTTAATCGCGGCAGTATTTTATCTGCTTATGACAGCATTGGTTCAGCAGTTTTTTAAATGGATGGAAGTTAAATTTGATTACTATCGTTAGGAGTTAATTCTATGTACATGCTGCAAGCCCTGGATATTTATAAGAGCTTTGGCCATTTAGAGGTCTTAAAAGGCGTAACGCTGCAGGTGAAAAAAGGAGAGGTAATCTCCATAATCGGACCTTCAGGATCGGGTAAAAGCACATTATTGCGATGTTTAAACCGCCTGGAGACTATTGACCGCGGCTTGATTGAAATTGAAGGTGAAATCATGGTATCCACCGGGGCTGATAAACGGGCACATTACGGCAATGAAAATGACATCGCGCGTTTGCGCCGCAAGATGGGTATGGTATTTCAGAACTTCAACCTTTTTCCTCATAAATCAGTCCTGCAAAATCTGACTCTAGCTCCCATTCTCGTGCAGAATTGTGACGCCAAAGCAGCAGAACAAACCGCCCTGGCATTATTGGAGAAGGTGGGGCTTGCCCATAAGGCCCGGCGATATCCCTTTGAACTGTCCGGTGGTCAGCAGCAAAGGGTAGCGATAGCCCGCGCCCTGGCTATGAACCTGATATACTGTGTTTTGATGAACCTACCTCAGCCCTGGACCCAGAACTGACCGGTGAAGTCTTAAGGGTAATAAGAGACCTGGCCCTGGAACATCGCACTATGATAGTTGTAACCCATGAGATTGGCTTCGCGCGTGAGGTAAGTGACAGGATTATTTTCATGGATGACGGTCTGATAGTTGAGGAAGGCAATCCGGAAGACGTTATCGCAAATCCGCATCATGAACGCACCAGGAGTTTCCTCGGTACGGTACTTACCGCCTGGTAGTATAAAATATTCACCTCTTTTGACCATTATTGTATCGGCCCATCTTTTAGACGCTAATCACTTTCAGAACTTCTCATCCATTTTTACTGCAAATATTTATCAGCATGAATAGGATTTGTTGCAGGAATTTGCTATTAAAAACTTGAAATGTTTTTTACTGCCATTATTAAAACCATATCTTGATAATAAAAGGACTGTTGCATTATGAATTGGCTTGCCAGATTTATCGGCAGCGAACTGGAGTTTCCCCTGCGGCACCGGGTTTTTAACCTGCTGGCTTTAGTAGGTATATTTATTGGAGTTAGCACCAGTATCAGTAATCTATTGTTGGGTTTATACAGCGAGATGTTTATTACTTTTACTTTTACCGTATTTTTAGTCTGCATGTATTATCTGTCCATGACAATTAAAATCTTTCCTGCGTTTGTAACTTTATTATTTATGGCTTTTGTTTTTTACCCGGCAATGTGGTTCATTCTGGGCGGAACTTCGGGAACGGTTGGTATGCAGATGGTAGTCCTGTCAGCGATGATTGCTCTTTTACTTCCACCGCGGCGCAGGTTTTATTTCTTGATTGTCTTTTTTATAATGGCCAGCGCTCTGGTTTACATAGAATTTCGCTATCCGGATACGGTTCTCGAATATCATCGACAATCAACCCAATATATTAATATGTGGTCGGGTCTGATCATATCGTGCCTGGCCAATTTGCTTCTGGTTCTGCTGGTAATAAACGAATACAATCAGGAGAGCGCCAGGGTTAAGTTATACCTGTCCCAGGTTGAAGCGCAAAAGCATGAGATAAATCAACAAGCCCGCTTGCTGCGGGTTAAGAATCAGGAACTGAGCGAAGCCTATGATAAGGCTGAACAGCTCAATCATATGCTGTTGGATGAAAAGGCTATGCTGGAATTGGTATCAATAACAGATGGTTTAACCCGTATCTTTAACCGCAGACATATTCTACACTGCCTGGAAATGGAAATCGCCCGTTCGCGGGAACAGGATGGTCCCCTCTCAATTCTACTTTTAGACCTGGATCATTTTAAATCTGTTAATGATACTTATGGGCATCTGGCTGGAGATGAAGTCCTGCAGCAGGTAGCCCAAACAATTAAGAATACCGTACGGAACACCGATATGGTGGGAAGATACGGAGGCGAAGAATTCCTGGTGCTGCTTCCTGAATCAAACCTCCAGGGGGCCATAGCTATCGCCGAAAGACTGCGTTTGAACATAGCTGCTTTAACCTGGAACTATGAAGGTTTACACGTTACTATAAGCGGCGGGGTCAGCGAATTCAAACATGAAAGTATGTGGATATTTTTGAACCGGGTTGATAATCTTCTCTATAAGGCTAAAGCCAACGGCCGCAATCGCATCGAAAACGATAGTGCCTTAAGTTAAACAGTTCTTAACACTCTTAACTAACTGGTACATAGAACCCAGCATCATATCTTCCGGATAATAAGCCAGAGCACCTGTAATATATTTTGCAAACAGTTCCGTTGTTACTGCTTCCTCGCTAATACCTTTTTCAAGCTTGGATTTTATTTCTGCAAAAGCTTCTTGGGCAGCCAAAAGGCCGTCCTTATAATACTCCTGTACTTCTTTGCCGGTACAGACTTTACCATGCCCGACCCCTAATATCTCAGTGGGAATATCCATAATCCTTTTTATGCTGTTTATATATAATTCATAATCCTGAAAGAAAACGGGAGACATCAGCCTGAATCATCACGATATCCTGCCGCATCGGACAAGAACATCGCTTTGTCCTGCTCAAAGTATGCGGATATGGAACAGGGACTATGTCCAGGAGTTTCAAAAATATCTATTTTTAAATCATTACCCAGGTTCAAAGAATCACCATCCCCTACGCACAAATCAATCCCCAATAATTCTATATTTAGATCAGCGGGTTTTTCTTTTAATAATCCATTTTTGATATAGGCTGCGGTTACGATATCATCAGCCCTTTTCAGAGCCTGCTTTACTTTGTCCGAGGTCAATATTTTCTGCGTGCGCGCACTTCCAACTGCCAGAGCAGACGGGAACAGGGTTTTAAGCATGGCTATACCGCAAACATGATCGAAATGCGAATGCATGGCCAGAATGTATTTAACCTCAGGTTTTTGGGGCAAACTTGCCCATTGTTCAGCCAGTAGCGATACCCCCGCGGTCATACCACATTCTATTATTACCGCTTCTTTTTGGCCTGCCAGATAATAATTAAAATTTGTATTTCCAAGCAATAATATATTATCGCTTAACCGCTTCATTGCATTTCCTCTCCTTTTCCAATCATTAAAATTACACAGGTTTCACAGCTTACACAAATTAATATCTTACTCGCATTAAATTAATCATAGCAAATTTGCATGTAATTATACCAAAGAGCGTTATAGGAAAAATATGGTACGTTAAAATGAACTTTCACATATGCTAAATTGGATGTCAATAATAAGCGAGGTGAATGTTATGGGTTATAACAGTCACAGTTTATCATTTGGGTTAGTATTATCTCAAGTTGATCCGCAATTGCCCAGCGTAGTATTAGCTGTTCTTTTACTTATATTCCTGGCAATAACTGCAATACTGTTGTGCAGTAAAACCCGCTTTTATCGATCACTGCTTAAGGATTATAAAGAAGGCTGTTATGAGGCTTTAATGAAAACTGTTGAAGCCAGGAATCATGTAACCGAGGGTCATGCCAACCGTATGCAGGAAATGGTATCAATACTTGCTGCAGCATCAGGATGCACTGATAAGGAAATTCACGACTTACGATTGCTGGCTCAGTTCCACGATATAGGCAAAATAGGCATACCAGACCATATACTGTCAAAACCTGGTCCTCTAAATGAAGAGGAATACTGTATTATGCAAAGACACTGCGCTATCGGATATCGTATTGCCCTCTCAGCTCCTGACCTGACCCACATTGCAGATTGGATATTAAAACACCATGAACGATGGAATGGTAAGGGATACCCTTTAGGGTTAAAAGAAAGTGAAATTCCTCTCGCCTGCCGCATCCTGGCTGTTGCTGATGCCTATGACGCCATGACCAGTGACCGTCCCTACCGTAAAGCCATGGATCCGGAAAAAGCTGTGAATGAATTAATAATCAATGCAGGGACTCAATTTGATCCTGATCTGGTTATTTTGTTTATTAGCTGCCGGGAGAAACTGAATAATATAGTATTTTAGTAAGAAAATTGCCACCGATTAACACAGATTCAACTGCATGATAATATAATCTGCATAAGGTTAAAACCGGATTTCCCGCATTAATTAAGACTCAACCAACATTTCCAAAGGACTGCAAAGATGGGTGGTCAATATAATAAACAAGGCGGATGAAGCTCGTCATCCGCCTGACTGTGGACAGTTATTAATTTAACTGCGGTTTTCAAAAGTCGAACAACAGGTTCCATCTGCGGTTTCGGCTAAACCGTCACCCATGGCATCCACTTGTAAAGTATCGGCATGGCACATCCTGCTTTGGTTGTAAATGCAATTGGTTACACTGCATTTAACTTTTATCTCGGAAGTTTTCAATTTATATATCACCACCTTATTTCTTTCTGTCATTTTTCCCATTTTCGGTACGATTATGAATAATGGTGGTAAGTTTTACCCATCCCTTTTAATGAAGCAATTCTGATAAATCTGGCCGGCACGGTTCCTTTCCAGATTTACAAAATCACCGGTTTTTAGAGTAATAATATTAGTTTTAATGGCTGTAACCAGCCAAACATGAACGGTAATAACCGATTCCTGTATATCTTTTACAGTTAGACATATGCCATTGACAGAAATATGATCATCGATTCTGATGTTTTCTGCCAGGTTTCCAATATCAATCTTAATAATTTGATACTTATTTTCTGCAGCTTTTATCGATACAACCCGACCAGCAGCTTCAACTAAGCCTCTAAAGACTATTTCCTGTTCAGACGTTTCAATTCAACTCCCTGTTATTAATAATAGGAATTTAGATCAAAAAGAAGCTTACAGCCATGATATATGTAACACCAAACATAAAAGCCGCAGCAAATGCAGCCTGGGCTAAGTCCTTTTTACCCATTCCAGCCAACATAAATTACACCCCCCAGAACAACTGTTCTGGCTTAAATATAACCACGAACACATGTTCTGTCAAGGTGTTTTTTAATTTTTAGTCTTCATAGACCTTCCAAAACGGAGCTTCGTCTTGCCAATTCCAAGCTTCGAGGTATTTCTGCGGTGCTCTCATGACAATCGCTTTGCAGGAGGCTGTTACTGTTCCATCAGCCAGTCTGATTTCGCCGGCTACACGCGCACGGTTCTTATCCTGCCTTAGTACCCATCCTACTGCTGTTAATGGCTGTCCGGTAGGAGTTGGACGACGGTACTTCACTTCAAGGTGAGTGGTAACAAACAGACTGTTAATATCTCCATCGAGCATTACCGCTCTCCCTGAGGTTTCATCCAAAATTGTAGCCACAATTCCTCCATGAACAAAACCGGGATAGCCGTTATATTGATCGGGAACAACTACTTCGCCTTTAATCTGTTGAGCTTCGTGGTCGTTATACCAATTCATTTTTAAACTAAAATCATTTTGACGGCCACATACAAAACAGCTTCTGGAACTAGGTTGCTTGTCCATTTAATATCCTCCTCATTAATCCGCTGCCATTTTTGTTTGATATTCCTTCAAGAATTTTTCTAAACGATCCATACCCTCTTTTATATTATCAAGTGAATTGGCATAAGATAAACGAATATATCCTTCGCAACTAGAGCCGAAATCAATGCCTGGTGTAACAGCTACCCTGGCTTTTTCTAAGATTTCGAAGGCGAATGAATATGAATCCCTGGTGTATTCTTTTACATTTGCCAGGGCATAAAAGGCACCTGTAGGTTCTACCCTGGTTGCCAGGCCCATATCCCGCAAACGCGCCAGCAGATAACGCCGCCGCTGGTCGTATGTTGCCCGCATTTTCTGCACGTGATCCTCGCAATCCCTGAGAGCTACTATCCCTGCTTCCTGAGCAAATGATGATGCACATATGAACAGGTTTTGCTGCATCTTCTGCAATGAACGCATATATTCACGCGGAGCTATAAGATAACCCAAGCGCCACCCGGTCATGGCAAATAGTTTGGAAAAGCCATTGATAACAAAAGCGTCCTGGCTGTATTCGAGTATGCTGTGCTCTTCCCCTTCATAGACCAGACCTTGATATATCTCATCAGAAATAATACTGGTATCCAGAGCAGCCAGTGATTTTAAATCTTCTGCTGACATAACCACCCCGGTGGGATTGGCGGGAGAATTTATCATAACCGCCCTGGTGGAAGGATTTATTAGTTTTTGAACTTCAGTAGGGCGCATTTTGAAACCATTATCTTCATTAGTCGGTAAGAACACCGGTTCAACATTAAGAAAACGAATAAAATTAGGATAACACGCATAATACGGGTTAGGCAAAATTGCCTCCCGGCCCTGCTCCAATAAAACAGAGAATACCAGAAGCATGGCCGGTGAAGTCCCCGAGCTAACCAGTATCTGTTCAGGAGATATATCAACCCTAAATTTTCTCCAATAATAAGCTGCTATTTCCTCGCGCAATTCAAGTTTACCCAAACTATGAGTATAATGCGTATCCTGTTTTCGTAGTGCCTTTATAGCTGCTTCCGTAACTGGTTCGGGCGTCGGAAAATCTGGTTCTCCAACTTCCAGGTGAATGATTTCATTTCCCTGAGCTTCCATTAACTTGGCTTTTTCCAATACATCCATAACAATAAACGAACTTATGTTATCAGTCCTGCTGGCTTGCACATTTAACCCTCCCATATTTTATATATCAAAACAAAAAAGCTGTGACTTTCCCTTTTTTTAAACAGGGATCCACAACCAGTAGATAATAAAAGTTAAAATATTAATATTTAATGTATTAGCTATGGAGCCCTTAGTTTTACATCTTTCATTTAATACCTGGTTATAATTTAGGAATTCTGATAGTGCTTATCATTAAAAACGATACAATCAGCAGGGATATTATGGTAAAAATAAATCCCAGGGTCTGCGCTCCTATAGATACAAAGGCCATTAAAGCTCCGGCTAGAGTAATGGGTATGCCAACGAAATAATCATCTATCTTAAGTACATTAAACCTGGCCAAACGATAAGCTCCGCAGCCAATATAAAACACTGCCGCCAACAAACCCAACCATCCTGTATGGTAATCCAAAACCTGAGCATACAGCAATACTGCCGGTGCTACCCCAAACGATACCAGGTCACACAGGGAATCTAATTCTCTGCCAAATTCCGAAGTGGAATTAAAGCGCCGCGCTATTCTGCCATCCATACCGTCCATAATAACGCTGCCAGAATTAAAATGGCTGCCATACGAAAATTATGATTAATGGTACAAATTAGCGAGATAGACCCAAGGATCAAATTGCTGAGAGTAACTATATTAGCACCTCTGCTAGTGAGTAATGATACCAATGACCGTCTCCCCTCCCCTTACCTTTTGGCCAGGTACCACTTTAATGTCAGTCTCGAGAGGCAAATATAACTCGGTACATGAGCCAAATTTTATGAGACCAAATCTTTCTCCGCCCTGCAGTTTATCACCGGGATTCACCCAGCAGACCAATCTTCTGGCTATAATCCCGGTTATTTGAACGACCAATATCTTACCAGCCGGACTGCTTATTCCTAGATAATTCCGTACATTATGCAGGCTGGCCTCCTTTTTGAAAGCAGGTAAAAATGAATTGCCGTCTTTCTTAATCCACTCTACCTGCCCGGTAGTAGGCATCCGATTAATATGTACATTAAAGATATTCAAGAAAATACTGACCTTAATAGCCTGACCCTGTATATATTTTTCCTCCTCCACCTGCCGTATTTCCATAACTTTTCCGTCCGCAGGAGCAAGCACCATGTTCGGATCCGATGGAGACTGACGTTTAGGATTACGAAAAAAGAAGATGGAAAAGGATGCTAAGAGCACCAGTATTACAGGTAACCATTTAAAACCAAAGCAATAAAGAAAGGCAGCCAAAGCCAGACTAATAAATATATATGGCCAACCTTCCCGAGCTATAAATTCATCATGAGACATTTAATGATCTCCAATCAAATTTATGATTATATTCACAGCTTTTTCAACCTGACCTATAGACCATAATATTATTAAATCAGACATAAATCCAGCTAAATCTAAGCGTATACTCAGAGTCTTTTTTACACTATCCGATCTTTACTCTGAAATTATTCTTAAATAAATGATTATTCAACTCAATATATTGTGTGCGAAATGCATTATATCGAGCATATACGATATAAGCACAAGTTTACTAAATGGAGATATTAATTACCCGACTTGAAAAACGTTCATTAGAATTATAGTAAAAAAGAAAGGGATTGGGTTCAGTGAATTTTTGCCCTGATACCGGGTCAACAATGAAGTATTCCAGATGAAGCATTCTTTTTAATTCAGTCTTCTCCGCTGTGAATTTATATCTGGCTAACAATTCCTGATTGCGTACTATATGTCTGAACTGAACTTTGATGTCAGGCGGATTGTATGATTTCAAGGCCGCAGGCAACATCTGCATATGGTAATTGCTAAGATAATCGTATTTCAATTTTTCGTTTACAACAGTTGAATAACCAGCATGGTTTTCTTCAACAAACCTCATTAAGAAATTATATTCGGCATCTTTACGATGCCCCCTGGTAAATAATTCCTCTTTGTGCCAGAAGTCTGCGAAATCAGTATAGAAACTGAATGCCTCCCCTTTATATATCTCATTTACAATGTAGTTGAGGGATAATTTGAAGTCTCTGCTGTTGTAGTATAGCTCTAATAATTTTTCTATTTGTGTCAGGCGGGTAATTTCTGAATATGAAATGTATTTACTGTTCAAAATCTGATAGGGAGGATGATTTTGAAACTCGTAACTGTAATATTCGGCAATTTCACGCAAAGGTGATCCTTTCAGGAGTTTCAGGAATCCTAATTGTATGTGGTCAGGCTGCAGATTATAGACCTGGTTAAATGAATATGAAAAATTACTATAGGTTTCAAAAGGAAGACCGGCTATCAAGTCCAGATGCAAATGAATGTTGCCCTGTGCCTGTAGTTTTTGCACATTGCTGTAAAAACGCTGCCAATCACATTTTCGGTTAACCGCTCGCAGGGTTTCAGGTTTAGTTGACTGCACCCCTATTTCAAACGCGAATATGCCAGCAGGTATCTGCAGCAGGAAATTCATGAAATCATCCGATATAAGGTCGGCGCATATTTCCAGGTGAACACGGCAGGACGGCTTTTGATTGATAATATATTCCATAATGGAAGTGGCCCTTTTTTCATTACAGTTAAAGGTGCGGTCGACGAATTTGATCTCTCGGCATCCTGACTCAAAAAGCGCTGCCAAATCCTTTTTCACTCTTTCCAGTGAAAAATAACGTACTCCGGGTTGGGCTGCGGAAAGACAATATGCGCACCTAAATGGACAACCCCTGGATGTTTCATAATAAGTAATTTTGCCTTTATAACGGGCCATATCTCCAGCATATGGGCTGGGAATATGGTCCAATATTTTTATTAATTGCTGGTCAGGATTTGACCTTAACTCAGTATCCTGACGGAATGCTATACCACGAACCTCTCTCAGAGGCAAGTTGTATTTCAGGGCGGTAAGCAATTCCTTTAGGATGATTTCCCCTTCCCCGCGGATTATTATGTCTATGTCCGGATTTTCTCGCAGCAAATCCTCAGCATCAAAGCTTACTTCAGGTCCTCCTAAAACTGTAGTGATTGGCGGCAAAATTTTCTTGATATCACTAACCAGACGTAAAATATATTCAATGTTCCAAATATAACAGGAAAAACAGATTACTTTGGGTTGGAGAGCAAAAAGGCGGGATAAAATGGAATCTAAATGATCGTTAATGGTAAACTCAGCTGATTCTATTTGCCATTCATCACTTTTACAATAGCTTTCCAGATAAGCCAATGCCAGTGACGAGTGAACATATTTGGCATTCAAGGCACATAAAACTATTTTCATCTGGTGCTCCATAGGTTCAGGCGGTTATTCTTCGCCTATTATCTTAAGTTCAGGCCGCAATTCCACTCCAAATTCCTTATGGACTGGCCTGGATTTCAGCGATTAACTGCAGGACATTATCAGCCGTGGCATTGCCCGTATTTACTATAAAGCCGGCATGTTTGGTTGACACTTGAGCGCCGCCCACCCGGTATCCTTTTAAACCAAGTTTCTCTATCATAGGACCAACATAATGGCCCTCAGGACGCCGGAAGGTACTGCCCGCACTGGGCATTTCCATGGGTTGTTTATCAAAACGTCGATAATGGAAATCATTAATCCTGGTCATTATTTCATCTATATTATCTTCTTTTAATTGCAGCGTCGCACCCAGCACTATATATTGGTTTTCTTGAAATATGCTGTAACGGTAACTGAGGTTAAGTTCTACAGCCTTAAAATGCTTAATTTGCCCAGCGGGACTTAATGCTTTAACCTCCAGGAGTACATCCTGCATTTCTCCCTCATAGGCGCCGGCATTCATAACCACTGCACCGCCAAGAGTACCCGGTATACCTTCGGCAAATTCTATCCCGCTTAAACCATGCCGAGCGGCGATTCTGACCAATTCAGACAAAGCAATACCGGCTTCAGCGGTTATCTTATCCCCTGTTATGTTAACAGAATTAAGTTTTTCTCCGAGCTTAATAACTACTCCCCTTATACCTTTGTCCCTGACCAGCACATTTGTTCCGGCGCCAATTATGGTAAATTGAAGTCTGTTTTCCATACAGCGTTTAATAATATTTTCAACTTGCCCTACTGTGTTGGGCTCCAAGAGAATATCCGCCGGTCCGCCGATTTTAAAGCTGGTATGCAAGCTCATGGGTTCTTTTATTCTTATTTGTTCTGGTGATAATAAGTCGGCAAATATAGAATACATGGCTGCTCCTTTATGAACAAATGAATGCTGCGCCATATTTTACAACCTGAGATATGGTTAATCGCAACACTACCATATTATTATCTAAAATCATTCTACGGAAACACCTTATTATTTATTACGTGTAATTAAATCTATCCTGGATTTACAATTGCCGTCTAAATTATACCGTATTCACAGTAGTTTTATAATCCCCAGCGCAACCTTTGTGATATAATAGGCAGGGACTTTGATTAGTCTAAATCTGACAATTTCCTGCGATTAACTATTATTTATCGTATTTTACCTACAATTTTCCGGGAGGAGGATTAGATTGGATAAAGCGGAATTAAAAAAAGAGCTGATTAAGATTTTAGGGCCGGAAAAAGTATTGAGCGATGATCTGGACCTGATGTATTACTCCTACGACAGCTCTTTTTGACCAAGCTTAAACCTTTAAATCCCAGCGCGGTGGTTATGCCCCGTTCTACTGAGGAAGTTCAGGCAGTTATGCGTCTGGCTTATGAAAATGGTATACCGGTAGTACCGCGCGGAGCAGGGACTGGTGAAACCGGAGGCTGTATCGCCATGCAGGGCGGCATTGTCATGGACCTTTCTACCTGGGATGAGATTGTAGAAATTGACGCAAAAAATATGCAGGTTCTGGTCCGTCCCGGTGTTATCCACGCTAAATTAAATGATGAATTGGCAAAATTTAATCTCTTTTTCCCGCCCGACCCGGGCAGCAGTCAAATGTGTACGGTGGGCGGCATGGTAGCCAATAATGCCAGTGGCCTGAGAGCGGTCAAGTACGGCACCACCGAACAGTATATACTGGGGCTTGAAGTAGTCCTTGCTAATGGAGATGTTATCACAACAGGCGGAATAAAAGCCCGTTGTATCAAAAATGTATCGGGGTTAAATCTAACCAAATTAATGGTGGGCTCTGAGGGAGTTCTGGGGGTGGTCACCCGCATCAGGCTGCGCTGCTGGCCCAAACCCAAAGCTCGTGGTATTGCTATGGCGGTCTTTGATAATTTGGATGACGCGCCAGCCACTGTATTGGAAACATACCAGGCCGGCATTCTGCCATCTGGTATTGAGATTTTGGACAGTTCGGCTATAAACGCAGTAAATCAGTTTAAACCGGAAATAAACCTTCCCCAGGCTGAAGCTATACTCTTGTTTGAAGTGGATGGCAATCCGCCAAGTGTTGAGTATGAAGGCAGTATTATTAAAGAAGTAGCAGGACGCAGAGCTCGTCAGGTTGAATGGTCGACCGAACCCAAACGGATGGCCCAGTTATGGGAAGGCCGCAGCGTTACAGCCACTGCCGCCGCTCGAGTCAGACCAGACGGCAGCCGTATATTTGCCGGTGAAGACATCTCGGTGCCATTATCTAAGGTGGCTGACACCCTGCGTACTATCAGAGCGCTCGGGGACAAGTACGGAATTAAGGTTGTTAATTATGGCCACATCGGTGATGGTAATGTGCATACCGCCCCGGTCATTAATCCTGAAAATCCCGAGGAGGTCGAAAAAGTATTGCAATTGGTGGATGAAATTCACCGTATGGCGGTGGAACTTGAAGGCACCACTACCGGCGAACACGGTGTAGGCGCGGTGAGAAGACAATACGCTGAACTGGAGCATGGACTGGCTGTTAAATATATGAATGAAGTAAAAAAGGCTTTCGACGATAAAGGCATAATGAACCCCGGAAAGCTGTTTTAAGAATTGATTAACCACAGACAGATACAGATTGGTCAAATGGGGTGACAAGGGGACGGTGACAAGGGGACGGTTCTCTTGTCACAGATTACTTTTGGAACTTTAGGATAAGACAAACCGCTGTATAATTAGTTTTAATCTGTGTTGAAGTGTAACCCTGTATGAGGGAGGAGGATATCATGGAATTTAAGAAATTGCCTCCGGTTAAAGAACAGATTATGAAATGTGTTCGCTGCGGCAAGTGCCGCAGTGTTTGCCCGGTTTTTTCAGAAATCCGCAATGAGACTGCTGCTCCGCGCGGTCATGTATTTATGGTGCAGATGCTGCGCGATGGCAAGGTGGAGCCTGAGAAAGCCGTATATGAAAAGCTCGGTAACTGCCTGTTGTGCGAAACCTGCAGTATCAACTGTCCTTCAGGTATAGATGTACATGAACTTAATGCTGCGGCTCGTTCATATATTTATGAGAATAAACCCAGCACCACAAAGGAACTGGTTTTTGATACCCTGTGGACCAAACCGGGTCTGTTGAAAACCTCGACCTGGATTATGAGCGGAGTACAAAAACTGGGTCTGCAAACCTTCGCGCGCAATACCGGATTAACCAAAATACTGCCCGGAGACCTGTCCCGAGCCGAAAAGATTATGAGCGGAGTGCCTTCCCGTTCGGCACGCAGTCAACTGAAACGGGTAAACCCAGCGCAGGGTGAAAAGAAATTTACCGTGGGCTACTTCCTGGGATGTGGCACCGACCTGCTTAATCCGGAAATAGCTAAAGCGACGGTTGATGTCCTGACTAGAAATGGCTGTGAAGTCATTATCCCCAAGGATGCGAAGTGCTGCGGAATGCCTCATGTAGCCAATGGCAAACTGGATACTGCCCGGCGGCTGGCGGTGCATAATATTAAAATATATAATTCTTTTAATTTGGATTATATCATTAGTGATTGCGCTTCTTGTTCTTCGGCTCTGTCAGCCAAGCATATGGAGTTTCTTCTGGGAGGCCTGAAGATTGAAGATGAGGCTCAACAGTTTGCGGGCAAGGTTATGGATCTGACTCAATTCCTCGTGGAAGTATTGGATATCAAGATACCAGAAAAAAATATCGATGAACTGACCCGAGTAACTTATCATGATCCCTGTCACCTGGCCAATGCCCAGGGTATAAAACAAGCCCCCCGAGAACTTCTAAAACGTATTCCTGAAGTGGAATTTGTGGAGATGCCTGAAGCCAACCGCTGCTGCGGCGGATCGGGTACCTACAGTCTTACCCATTATGACCTGTCTATGAAAATACTTGACAGAAAGATGGATAACGCAATGACTACCGGCGCTAAAAAGCTGGCCACCTGCTGTCCCAGCTGCTCCATGCAGCTTAAATACGGGGTTGAACGCTGCCACTGGCAATGCGAGGTTGTACATCCCGTGGTTTTAGTTAGCCGCAGTTACCGGCAGCTGCCGGTTCGGAGTTAAAACATAAGCCTGCTGATTTTGTATCAGCAGGCTTAATATTTTGGGGCTTATTCGATTATCAATAATAAATTAATAGAGCGTAACAACTCAGTTGTCATTACGCATAATTAGTCAACTGCGACATGGAGGTATTTATTATTCGGCTGGTTTGCTTATCTTCTTTTCAAGCTGGTGATTAATATAACCGTTGGTGGAATTTATAAACTCCCGGCTCATAGCCTGCATGCTGCTCTGGCTTTTTATCAGCTGTTTTATCAAAAGCTCCGAATTTTTTGAACTCTCCTGCATCACCTTTTGGCTCTGTTCCACATACTTCTTTGTGATTTCATCGGTTTTTTGTTTGTTCCATTTTAAATTGTCCAACCAAAGATCCCACATGCTGGTAAAACTCTCAGGAGAATAAAACGAACTCATAAAACTCATATATTTATTAAACAATATTTCTCCCCCTTTCTATTTATTATACTAGCTGCTTTTTCAGAATAACAAAAGTCATATAATGCTAATATATGCAGCTATTACATTCTGATTTTAGCAAATTTGCGTTTCCCTATTTGAACAACCATACCCTCACAGAGGGTAATATTTTCCTGATCGATTTTTTCTCCGTTAATTTTTATACCGCCCTGCTGCAGCAAACGCCGTGCCTCGCTGCTCGATTCGGTCAGCTTGTGTTCGGTAAGAAACTTTGGCAGCCAGACTTCTGTTTCTGATGCAGTTATTTCAGGAATGTCTTCAGGTATATCTCTTTGTGAGAAAACCAGTTTGAATCTTTCCTCTGCCTTAACGGCTTCCTCCTGGCTGTGATAGCAGCTTATTATTTCCCGGGCCAAACGCATTTTGGCATCCCTGGGGTTCATCTTTTGGTTCTCCATGTCATTCTGCATAGCTTGTATCTCATCCATCGCAACCCTGGTCAGCAGTTCAAAATAACGTATGATTAGACTATCGGGAATCGACATAAGTTTACCAAACATCTCCTGAGGTTCTTCGCTTACTCCCACATAGTTGCCCAGGCTCTTGCTCATTTTCTGCACCCCGTCAGTTCCTTCAAGAATCGGCATGGTTAAAGCGATTTGCGGTTCATATCCATAGGCCTTCAATAGATTTCTTCCCACCAGGAGGTTGAATTTCTGGTCAGTGCCTCCCAGTTCCACATCAGATTGAAGAGCCACCGAGTCATAGCCTTGCATCAATGGGTACATGAATTCATGAATTCCTATAGGCAGTCCCTCGCGATATCTTTTATCAAAATCGTCACGCTCCAGCATGCGGGCAACCGTGTATGACGCGGCCAGGTTCAGCACTTCGACTAGATTAAGCTTCATCAACCATTCACTGTTAAAGTGAATTATTGTTTTCTCAGGATCAAGCACCTTAAATATCTGTTCTTTATATGTTGCGGCATTGGCCATAACTTCTTCTTCAGTCAGTTGTTTACGAGTCTCCGATTTGCCGCTGGGGTCGCCTATCCGGCCTGTAAAATCTCCGATTATCAAGTGAACTTCATGTCCCAGTTCCTGAAACTGTCTTAACTTATTCAATACAACCGTATGGCCGAGATGAATATCAGGAGCGGTAGGATCAAGGCCAAGTTTAATCCTTAAAGGACGTTTTTCTTTAAGTGATTTATATAATTTTTGCTTGAGTTCCTCCTCAGGGACTATTTCTGCCACACCACGGCGTATCTCTTCCATCTGAGCCTGAACCCTGGCATCAATACTCTCCACGCCAATACCTCCTTGCTTAGCTTAACAAATAATAGCACAAGCCCGATTTGATGTGCAATAATAAGAGCTAATACTGCGTATAGATTACATATAAAATATTTTGTCCTATCCTGTAAGAAGGAAAACCCAGGGTAATGTCTAATTTTCCTTAAGTAATATAAATTCATGGAGGCACTCTTATTGATGGTCAAAAAAAGAAAAAGCGCACACAGCAGATCAAGATCCCCCAGGAATTTAATATATACTCTGGCTGTGGTCTTCTTAATCTGCACCGGTGTTGTGGTAGGCGTCTTCGTTTTCGCTGCCTCTACCCTTCCCGACTGGGATACGGAGCAACTGTCCGGAGCCAAATCAAGTTTAATCTATGACGATCAGGAGCAGCTGGCTGCCAGCCTGCATGCTGAGGAAAACCGCACTGAAATTACTTTGGATAAAGTACCACATGATTTAATAAATGCTTTTGTAGCTATAGAAGATCAAGATTTTTATAAACACCATGGGGTCAATTTCAAGGGGATTCTACGTGCTGTGGTCAGAAACCTGCAGTCCGGCAATATGACCGGGCAGGGGGCCAGCACTATAACCCAGCAGTTGGCCAGAAATGCGTTTTTAACCTTTGATAAACAATGGGAACGTAAACTCAAAGAAGTAATCCTGGCTTTTAAGCTGGAGGCTACCTATTCAAAAGACGAAATAATGTGTATGTATTTAAACAAGATTTATTTCGGTGGTGGAGCTTATGGGGTTCAGGCTGCCTCCAACACCTATTTCGGCAAGGACGCCAGCGAGTTGTCTCTGCCTGAATGTGCTTTGCTGGCGGGATTGCCGCAGAGCCCCAATGCCTATAATCCCTTCCAGTTCTATGATAAAGCCAAGTCCAGGCAGCAAATGGTTCTAAATAGCATGGTTCATTGCGGATATATAGACCAGGAGACGGCTGCAGCCGCTGCGGCCACTCCCCTGGTATTCAAGAAATCCACTTTAGCTAACACCCGCTACGGTTATTACGTGGACGCAGTCGTTGACGAAGCCCTGGATATATTAGAACAATCCGACAAATATGCTGATTGTAATGATGTTTTATATAAGTCAGGACTTCGCATTTATACGGGTTTGAACAGCGAGGTCCAATCTTATACGGAAGAAATATTCGCCAATCCTGCTAATTTCCCTCAGGAAGGAAAATCTGTAGATATACAGGCCGCCATGGTGATGGTTGATCACAGTAATGGTGAAATCAAGGCTTTAATGGGGGGAGAAAATACGAACGAGCTAGAGGATTCAACCGGGCCTTGAGCGCGCACCGCCAGCCGGGTTCATCAATTAAACCGCTTTCAGTCTACTGCCCCGCTCTGGAGTCCGGATATATGCCCTTCTATGTGCAGGATGATGCTCCGATTTCTTATAAAGCAGGCGGAGAGGTTTGGAGTCCGAAAAACTTTGACGGAAAATTCCGGGGACCTATTACCATGCGAACCGGGGTGCAGCATTCTATTAATACCTATTCTGTGCAAATGCTGGATAAAATCGGGGTCAGAAAGAGTTTTGACTTTGCACGGTCTTTAGGACTCAGTGTCACCGATTCGCCCGGCAAAAATGACCTGGCTCTGTCTCCCCTCTCCCTTGGCGGTTTAACCTATGGTGTTACCCCAGTTGAAATGGCGGGAGCTTATTCAGCTATAGCCAATGGCGGTGTTTATATCAAGCCGCATCTGATTAAACGGATAGTAGACGCAGATGGAGCGGAAATATATAGTTACCAACCTCACTATAAAAGGGTAATGAAAGAACAAACCGCCTGGCTGATGACCGACCTATTGAAGAGTGTAGTCAGCGGGGGAACCGGAACGGCTGCGGCGGTTCCCGGAGTAATCACAGCGGGTAAAACGGGAACCACGGAGAAAAACCAGGATGCCTGGTTCTGTGGTTTTACACCCGGCTATACTATGACCGTTTGGATAGGTTATGATGAAAAAGTAGTCATGCGGGACCAATACGGCGGCGGGTGTCCGGCGCGTATTTTCCGCTCCGTTATGAGTAAAATGCATGAAAAATATCATCCCAAAGCCAAAGGTATGCCTTCCGGAATAATCAAGGTTACAGTTTGTTCGAAATCCGGCAAATTGCCATCGGAGTTCTGTGACCAGGATAAACTGGTTACTGATTACTGTACCAAAGAAGCTGCTCCTAAAGAGACCTGTGATGCATGCCAAACCATTTATATTTGTCCTGAATCAGGTAAATTGGCTGGCAAGTATTGTCCCAATCCGGTTCCCTTCAGCCCAAACCTGGATGAAACCGGTAAAGCAACCAATACCGCACCCACCGAGCAGTGCGATATACACACCCAGCCGCAGTTGTTTAAAAGTTATAATAATACCTACGATCCTAAAAAAGGGGGAGAAGTATATATATGTACTGATCCCAGACACGAAGGCCGGGTTTACAGAGCCAATATTCCCGGCGCACTTCAGAGCGGCGGATGTCCCGATCAGTACATTCAAAAGGTACAGCTGCCACCGGGAGAAGCCATCGAATTATGTCCTCTCCCTGACCATCAGTTAAAAACCAAAAAACCTAAAGAAGTCCTTCAGGAAATCCTGGACCACTAAAGGTTTATAGGCCACTGGTCAGCACATTCTAAATTTTGGGATGTATTGAGAATAATATAATATTCTCTGGAAAAAGGTGTTTGTCTGTGGCTGTATAATTATTTATCTCAGTTCGGCAACGGTTACGCCGTGACCGCCTTCTTCCAGGAGGCCATCGCGGAAGCTTTTCACATAACGATGATCTCGCAAGTATTCGCGAACTCCTTTGCGTAAAGCGCCGGTTCCTTTGCCATGAATTATGCGTACTGAATCTAATCCCACCAAATTCGCATCATCAAGATATTTATCCAGTTCCTCTATAGCTTCATCCACCAGTTTGCCGCGAATATCTATTTCCTTGGAAATATGACGAGCCTTTTCGAGAAAGGTTTGATTGCGCTGGCGATAAACATGTTGTTCGGGCGACTGTCCAATAAGAAGCCGATCCCTCTTTACAGTCAGTTTCAAAATGCCTGCCTGGACGGTTACCTCCCCCTGCTGGTTGGGGCCTTCTATAACATAACCCTTCTGGTTAATATCTTTTACATGCACATAATCCCCTGGTTTAATTTCCTGTGATTCAGCCTCGATAAGATTGTATGAACTTTTAAATCCGGGTACCTGTTTAAGACGATGCCGGGTTTTTTCTATTTCATGCCATTTTGGCGGTTTTTCACTATCCTTTAACATTTTGCGCAATTCTTCAACCACCTCAGACATTTCAGCTTTAACATCTTTGAGGTAAATATCAGCCTCGCGGCGGGTATTGCTGACTATGGCTTCCTGCTCATCAGCGTATCTCTTTTTCTCCTGCCGCAGTTCATCTCTTTCCTTTACCAGTCCCAACTTTATATTTTCTAGTTCTCGGCTCAGGTTTTCGTATTCCAGGCATCTTTCTTTAAGCTGGCGAATCATATTGCCTATTTCCATTTCATTTTGCGGCACCAGTTGGCGGGCTTTATCGACCAGATCCCTTCTTAATCCCAATCGCGAAGCAATAGCCAGGGCATTGCTCTGTCCAGGCATACCAATAGTCAACTTATAAGTAGGCTGAAGGCTGACCGGGTCAAATTCCACACAACCATTTTCTACCCGTTCATGTTGATAGGCATAGTTTTTTAATTCACTCTGATGAGTCGTAACAACTACCCTGGCCTGGTGACGACGCATTTCGTCCAGTATTACACGGCCGAGGGCTGAGCCTTCTACGGGATCGGTTCCGGCGCCCAGTTCGTCTATAAGCACCAACACATTTTTATTTGCCTTTTCCAGCATGGAAATAATATTTTTCATATGCGAAGAGAAAGTGCTCAAGGATTGTTCGATACTCTGTTCATCTCCGATATCCACAAATATGTCTTTAAATACAGACATGCGGCTGTTCTCTCGCGCTGGAACATAAAGCCCGCTCATAGCCATTATGGTCAATAGACCCAAGGTTTTTAAAACTACGGTTTTACCGCCAGTATTAGGTCCGGTAATGATTAAGATATCGAATCTATCTCCCAGTTCGATATTCACAGGCACTGCCTTATCGCCTAACAGAGGATGACGGGCGCGATTTATATCGATAATACCCAAGGTATTCATTTCCGGTTTGAAAGCGTTCATTTTGTAAGCCAGACGGGCGCGCGCAAATATTAAATCAAGATCGCCGAGAACATGTATGTTGACTGATAATTCTTCAGCATAAACCGCTGCTGATTGGCTGAGTTCTCTCAGTATCCTTTCAACTTCACGTTTTTCGTCCAATTGCAGGCTGCGGATGCGATTGTTGTTCTCTACCACTGCCATCGGTTCAATAAAGGCTGTGGCTCCGCTGGCAGATTCATCATGCACTATCCCTTGCACTTCGTGACGGTATTCCTGCTTAACCGGAACTACATAACGTCCATCCCGCTCAGTGATTAAAGTATCCTGTAAGTACTTTTGATTATTGGCGGAACGGATAAAGTCCTGCAGATACTCTCGGATGCGAAGACGCAGGGTGTTTATCTGTCTGCGAACGGACTTTAATTCTGGAGAAGCGTCATCTCGCAGTTCCCCATCATCACTTATTGCGTCCCGTAATTTTCGTTCCAGTTCCGGGATTAAAATCATTTGGCTTTTATAGACCGCTAAATAAGGATATTTCTTTTCAATAATGTATTCTCCCGCCTGTCGAGTCGCACTAAGACAGCGGTTAATATCTCTGAGTTCAGGAGCAGATAGCACTCCTCCGGATTTAACCCGGGCCAGGTGAACGTCTAAGGGTTTTAAACCATCCAGAAATGTAGTTTCTCCAAAGCGCAGGCACTCCATGGCTTCAGTGTTTTCATTTAGAAACCGGTTGATAGTATCTATATCCGTGCTGGGAACCAGTTCAAGGGCGCGTTTTTGCCCGCCCTCAAAACGGCTTAATCTGGCCAGCAGGTCTCTTATTTTTTCAAACTCCAGCTTTTCTAAAACTCTGTTATCCATAACTTCTCATCCTTACTGTAAGACTCCACGATAATAATGATATTTTGAGAACGGGGATGAGGAACACTTGATTAGTTGGTCACGATATAATTGCAGGTCCGGTTTTTTACCTGAACCCAATTCATCTAAAGCCTGACGATAGAGATTGGTCCATCGGCCTACCTGCTTACTATCGCTGCGACGCGCTTCAATGCGGATAGAATCTGCCTCTAATTTTGCCACCTTATCAAGATCATCCATCAAACAAAGCGTACGCGAATTAAAAATATAAAAACGGCAGTAATTATCTGTTTCAACCGGAAAAACATAGCCTTTTTCATCCCGGATTGAATAATGTTCATTTTGGCAATAGCCAGGACATAAACCATCTTTATCTCCAAGTATTCCTTTTAACATACAATAACGGGATACCAAAAGCGCTAATTCCCCATGTACAATAATTTCACATTTACTTAGATCAGGAAAAGAACGTAACTGTGTAAAGTTCAATTCCGGTGACAGGCAGGTTTTATCTACGCCCAGTTCACCAAGATAGGCCAGGCTGTAAGGATTGAATATGTTGAGGCTATAATCAGCCTGAACACAAAAACCTCTCTGCAAAGCCCAGTACAAAGAACCCAGGTTGCCTGCCATTACTTTTTCAATGCGGTTTGGTTCTAGTTTATCCCAGATGTGTTCCTCACTTATCATTTGTATACGCGGCAATAAAGGCAGTACTTCACAATCATGGTCGCGTCCATATTCTATCAGGCTCATTAATTCCTGTAAACTTACTTTTTCTCTATGCCCTATACTATCGAGTGCCAAATAAACCCGATCCGCTCCGGCTACAGCCGCTGCCCTCGCCTGATCTAAACCTGAAACTGCCACACTTAAAACGGGTATGGAGAAGGTCTTTTTATTACGGTTATTAATCTTCAGCACCATATTTCTGTTATACCTATAATCCTGAGCAGAAATGGCCGGCAGCGCAAATGGCTGCAGATTCAGTTTAATTAGTTCATCTACAGCTTCACGGCGCACCTGTTTAATTTCGCTGAAGGGAACCATAAGACTTCCTGAAGCAGCTAATTCAAGATCCCGCAAGTAAAATACTGTATTGCCCATCTGCCCCAGCTTGTCTCGCAGAACCTCTGCATCCAGAGGATGCTTTTCAGCAGTAACCGCAGGTGTTTTGCCCCGGGTTTCAACCTGGTTGCCCCTTTCATCAGTCAGAACCAGGCGCAGCGTTTCTCCCTCATGGAGAAATACCCTGGCATCTACGGCAATCTTGTTATACCGGTTTTCTTTCATACTTGCTGCTGCTAAAGCCAATAGTTCATCATCGCGGGTTTTAAATACTCGGTCTCCAACCCCCACCCTGCCTTCCAAAGGCAAGACGGCCACATCGCCTGGGACCGCCTGGCTGGTTTCTTTCCCGTTGACCTTGATGTTTCTGACCACCAGGGCCGGACCGCGTCCATGGGCCACCCATATTTCCAAACCATCTCCTATATGTAAATCCCCAGCTAATTTGACAGATATATTTCCATCCTGGTCTTGATTAACCACGCGGCCCAAGTATACTCCGCGGTTGTTAGGGCGTTGGTGGCTGAGAAAATCCGCGCCGGTTTTAAAAAGATAACCTGTGGTAAAATTGCGATTGAATATTTTCAATAAACGCTTCCTATTTTCGCTGGAGACCGGTTCTTGCACCCCTTCCTGCATTGCATCCAGGGTTTCACGATAGGCCCTGGTTACGACCGCCACATATTCAGGACGTTTCATGCGTCCTTCTATTTTTAGGGAATGTACTCCCGCATTTTGTAATAACTGCAAGTTGTCAATTAAGCATAAATCAGCGGGACTTATGATATATTGCCCTTTGCGAGAGGGATTCAGCTTCCCTTTTGCCGCAGAGTGTATTTCGTAAGCCAGACGACAGGGCTGGGCACATCTGCCGCGATTGCCGCTTCTTCCTCCTACCAGGCTGCTGAAAAGGCACTGTCCTGAATATGAATAACATAACGCCCCGTGAATAAAAACCTCTACCTCACAATCCGGCACTTCACTGGTAATCATTTCTATCTCATGCAAGCTCATTTCCCGAGCCAGTACCACTCGGCTGATACCCTGGTCACGAGCAAATTTCACCCCGCCGATATTATGAATGGTCATCTGGGTGCTGGCGTGCAATTTTAAAGCCGGAAAGAGAATATGAATGGCGTGCATCAGTCCAAGATCCTGCACAATTATGGCGTCTACATTTATGCGGTACAAATTATAGACGAAATCCAATACTATGGGAAATTCCTTATAATCAATCAGAGTATTAAGGGTTACATACACCTTTTTGCGTCTTAAATGCGCATATTCCACCGCTGCTTCCAGTTGTTCCGGAGCAAAATTGGAGGCGGACTGCCTGGCGTTATAATCACGGCCGCCCAGATATACAGCATCGGCCCCATTTTCTATGGCAGCTATAAAAGATTCAAAGCTTCCCGCGGGAGCCAGTAGTTCCATTATGGCATGAACCCCCTCAGATAACAGACACTGGAAAGACAGATATCTGGGTTGAATTGTTTCTTTGTTCTTTTACCCTCAATATTATAGCATAGAGACTACTCCAATCTCTTTTCCAGGGAATCGAGCTTGGTTAATAATGCCTGCATCGTTTTTTCGATAGTCTGCAGCCGGTCGACCAGCATAATCCCTGGTTCTTGTCGTGATTCCTGGCGTTGATTCGCAAAGAAGTCAGCGCGTGTTATGTCTCCTATGGTAAGTATTTCACTGCGCTTGACCGGACTGACTCCTAAATCCCTCCTGCTTACCGGTTCATCTTCTTCTTTAAGTATGACGCTGAATCCTCCGCATGATTCCAGTATGCCTTTATCAACCTCATCAATATCCCGTATTCCTTGGCGGCGTAATTCCTGTAAAAGGTCATCGACATTAAATTTTTCCCGCGCCAGGTTCTTTTTAATAATGCGGCCATTATCTATTAGAATTACTGGCTTGCCGGTTATGAGATTGGATAGCTTTTGATTTTTTAAAGCGGCAAAACTCATAGCATATTCTAAAACAGCCAGAGTAGCTAAAATAATAATCCCTTCGTAAAAAGGCACTGCTTTATCCAATGCTATTGAAACAACCGTATGCCCTACGCCGGTCATAACCACAAAATCAAAAGGTCCCAGCTCACCCAGAGCCCTTTTCCCCAGGAGCCTGACCATTATCAGTGCTAAAAAATACATGGCCGCAGCCCGAAGCACAAAGTCCATTGCGCCGCCTCCTGCAAACAGCTAACTGACTTAGTATTCGGCCATGTTATTATGCTTTATTCCTGGGGGTAATTAACCCAAGTAATCCAGCAGGTCTTCCAGCGGATAAGTGTTGATGATGTCGCTGGCTTCAAGCCAGCTGCGGCGGGCGGAGGTGATGCCGTAATGCATGTTGTTTAATTCTCTTAAATGATGCGCGTCGCTGTTTACAGCAATTTTTATGCCTAAATCTTTAGCCTGTTTTGCTATCTCTTCATCTATATCCAGTCGGTCCGGATGGGCATTAATTTCCAGAACTGTTTGATTATTCGCAGCAGCATCAAGGATCTTTTCAATATCTAATTCATAAGCAGGCCGACGCTTGAGCAGTCGTCCGCTTAAATGAGCGATTATATCTACATGAGGATTTTTAATAGCTGTTATAATCCTATCCGTTTGCTCTTCTTTATCCAATTTGAAATAGCTGTGTACTGAAGCAACCACAATATCTAGTTCCTGCAAAATATCGTCATTAAAATCCAACTGCCCATTTTTGAGGATATCTACTTCTGTGCCTTTAAGAATAGTAATTTTGTTTTGGTTATTTATATTATCAATGGTTTGAGACTGTTGGGCTAACCTGGCTTCATCAAGCCCCTTACTGATGTTAAGCGATTTTGAATGGTCAGTTACAGCCAGATATTCATAGCCAAGGGATTCAGCCTGAGCAGCCATTTCTTCGATTTTATTAACCCCATCGCTCCAATTAGTATGATTGTGAAGGTCGCCCTTTATATCGGTAAATTTTACGAGTTCAGGCAAACGTCCCTCGTGGGCCATCTCTATCTCTCCCCGGTTTTCCCTCAATTCAGGATCTATATAACTCATACCAAGATGTTTGTATACATCATTTTCGCTTTTAACATCTAATAGCGATTCTGCTTTTATGTCCTTAAAAATAATTTCCCGGTGAACTTTGGAACCGGTAGTCCAGGTTAAAGCAGGATAATACAATTCAGGCTCAACGATAATTATTTCAAATTCCATCCCGTTGAATAAATGGCCCTGTATATGGTCCTTGCTCTCATAGATAACATCATCCAGTTTATTATAATTAAGCAAGGCTTCATAAATATTTTCAGGCTTTCTGGATGCTGCCAGTATATCAATATCACTGACCAGTGGTTTGCCGCGCCGCAAACTGCCCACAATATCAGCCTTAATTACTGCGCCGCAATCCAATAAAAAATGCAGCAAATCCTGGGCCGCTGGCCAGGCTAATCCCCGGGTCTCCTTTCCCCGGTCTTGCTGCATGGTTTCAATGCCATTAATTACAATATCTTCAGTTTTTGCGCCTAACCCCGGCAAATTGCGTATTTTCTTATCCTGAGCTGCTTTCAATAATTCATCTAAACTGCTGATGCCTGTATTATCAAATATAACCTTAACGCTCTTGGGTCCAAGTCCCGGTATTCGCAGCATTTCCATAAGCCCGGGCGGTACTTCTGCAGATAAGCGCTCGTAATATTCAAGGCTGCCTTTTTCTAAAAGTTCTTCAATTTTAGCCTTAACAGCCTTCCCTACTCCGGGTATTTCAGATAAACGATCCTTCTCTTTTAATATTGCCAGGTCTTCATCGAGGTTAATAATCGCTTCAGCAGCAATGCGATAGGCTCTAATTTTGTAGGGATTATCCCCCTTTATTTCCAGCATGCCTGCTATATTGGCCAGTATTCTTGCCGCCTCATGATTGCGCATATTTGATCACGTCCTGCTTTTCTTTTCCTCTTCCAGTTTTTTAACCAGTTCATCATAATCTTCCTGAAGTTTATTCAGTTCATCAGCCAGATTCAAAGCGGTTAAAACCGCAATTCGCGTCGTAGAAAGGCTGGCATTGCGTTTTTGGATCATTTTCATGCGGCGGTCCACATATGATGCCAGCATTTCAATATATTCAGGATTTTCATCACCCTTTACCACGTAGTCTTCGCCGAAAATATCCACAGTAACCCGGGTTATTTTGTTTTTTTTCTCTTCCATTACCGGTCCTCCTCTAGAATAGGTTGATTATAATTTCGCCAACAACAGTTCATTTCCTTCAAACCGATAAATTGCTTGAACATTTTAGATTTTTTTGACATTTTAGCAGGAATTCAAATGAAACGTATAGAATGTAAAATTTGTCGACACAGCCTAATCCTTGTCATGCTTCTGCACATAGGCCGCGTTTCCTTTTTCATCATAGCAACTCCATCTCTTGCTCTAAAAGGTGGGATGTAAAATGAATAAAGAATCGGCAAATCAACCCGATCTAAATAATCTACAAGATAGGCTGGCCAACAGCAACGAAATGTTTCGCACCCTGGCAGAAAACACCCCGGCTATTATCTATATTCTTCAGGGTGAGCGCTTTGTATATGTAAATCCTTCTTTTATCAATATATCTGGTTACAGTAAAGATGAAGCCTATCAAATGACCTTCTGGCATTTCCTAACCCCTGAATCACAAACCGTAACTATAAAAAATATGGAATTGCGCAAAGAAAACCCTAATCTTACCCTGCGCTATGAGGTACAAGCCCGGGCTAAAGACGGCCAGCTTTATTGGCTGGACCTAAATACCAGTCCATTTACCTTTAATGGAAAACCGGCTACTCTCGTATCCGCTTTCGATATTACCAAACTCAAAGCTGATGAAGAAGCTCTGCGTATAAGCGAGGCACGTTTTAAAGCACTGTCTGATGCCAGCTTTGAAGGGATTATTATAAGTGAAAACGGCATTTGTATTAATGCTAATCAAAGAGCCTGTCAATTTCTCGGTTACGAATACGAAGAAATGGTGGGCATGCCGGTAAGCGCTATGATATCCCCCGAATCTAGAGAGACTGTTCAAAGAAATATGGTAAACGGTTATGAACTGCCCTATGAAGCAACTGTTGTTGGGAAAGATTCTGCCCTTTATCATGTAGAAATACAAGGCAGAATGTTTTCATATCAGGGCCGACAGGTTAGGGCAGCCAGTATTCGTAATTTGACTTTCCGAAAAGAGCAGGAACTTGAAATTGAAAAACACACCCGCAGATTCCAGGCCTTGTTCTATAATTCTCCCGATGCAGTTGTTCTCTGTGATTTAAATCTCTTAATTTCTGATATTAATCCATGTTTTACAGAATTATTCGGTTACAATCGCCAGGAATGCCTGGGGCAGCCCCTCGATCAAATCTTAGTGCCCCATGATCTAAAGCATGAATACGATACACATGTTCGGCTGGTCCTCGATGGAAATACATCTGTTACCGAAACCATTCGCCGCACTAAGGACGGCAGGAATATTAATGTAATTGTTAAGGTTATTCCGGTGGAATATTTTGGCTGCTTTGTAATATACTCCGACATCAGTGACCGCAAACGGCAGGAAGCCACCATTAAACAGCAGTTAGATGAATTGGAAAAGAAAAATGCGGAAATGGAACGTTTTACTTATACGGTATCTCATGATCTGCGCAGTCCCCTTATAACTATTAAGGGTTTTGCCGGACTGCTCATAGATAACCTAAAACGAGGACAGCTTGAAAGGCTGGATCAGGACCTGGAACGTATATTAAACGCTGCAAATAAGATGGATGACCTTCTTCATGATCTTCTGGAACTCTCCAGGGTAGGACGTTTATTAAATCCTTTTACCCAATTTTCTATGACTGATCTGGTACAAGAAGTAGTGGAACTGATTACCGGCAGCATGCAGAATAAGGAAATAGAAATTTTAGTTAGCCCTGCATTGCCTGATGTTGTGGCTGATAGAGCCAGAATATTCGAAGTTATGCAAAATCTTATTGAAAATGGTATCAAATTTATGGGTGATCAGACTAAGCCATGTATTATTGTGGATGTATATGATAACAATGATGAATTTATATTCTCTGTCAGTGATAACGGGATTGGGATAGAAACTCGTTACTACGACACTATATTCGGACTTTTCGAAAAGCTAAATCCAAATGTCGAAGGCACCGGTATAGGACTCTCCATAGTGAAGCGGATAATAGAATTCCATCAAGGTCGTATATGGGTGGAATCATCAGGACCTGGCAGGGGATCTACTTTTTATTTTTCACTTCCAAAATTATATTATGCAAATTAATAAGGGGGGTTGGGTTATGAACAGCCAAGCTCAGGTGATCTTACTCGTAGAAGATAACGATGACCATGCCGAACTGGTCAAACGCCATCTTAATGCTCATCGTATCCCCAACCGCATTTACCACGTTAGAGATGGAGAGGAAGCCCTGGACTACCTTTACCAGCGCAAACAATATCAAGATATTCAAAAGAGCCCCAGACCTGACCTGATACTTCTGGACTTACGGCTTCCCAAAGTGGATGGTTTACAGGTCCTGAAGAATATTAAGGAATCCAGTGAACTAAGGGTGATTCCTACGGTTGTGCTTACTTCTTCTGAGTCAAATAGTGATATAGGTTCAGCATATAAAAATTATGTTAATAGTTATCTGGTAAAACCTTTTGATTTTAAGAAGTTTTCCAAAATGATGAACAATCTGGGTACATACTGGCTGGGTTGGAACGCCAATTCTTATTAATGGATTCACATTTGAGACGGTGGTGCCTGGGGGGGGATATTTTAGTGGAACATAAAATGACCATATTGATTGTTGATGATGAACCAGCACATGCTGAATTAATCAGTCGGTCTTTAAACAACCATCGGACTCGTTTTGCGGTAGAAATAAAAAACAGCCTCAAAGAAGCATCAATCTATCTCGCTGAACATAGACCAGATATGATTTTATGCGACTGGATGCTGCCTGATGGCAAAGGAACGGAATTAATCTATTATGAAGAGGTTTATAACCAATTCCCGGTAGTGCTGATGACCAGTCACGGCAATGAGGAATTGGCTGTAGAAGCGATAAAGTCAGGAGCTTTAGATTACGTGGTAAAATCTCCCGAGACTTTTGCCAATATGCCTAATTTTCTGCTGCGAGCCGCAAGGGAATGGAAGCACATTCTGGCCAGACGCCAGGCAGAACAACGATTACAGCGCATTTTGCTGCAGACGGTAGAGAGCCTGGCATTAATGGTTGAAAAACGCGACCCTTATACATCTGGTCATCAAAAGAAGGTATGCCAACTTTCTTGTGCCATCGCTCGCGAAATGCAGCTGGATAATGAAACAACCCAGGGAATATACATAGCATCTATTCTTCACGATATTGGTAAAGTATCCATACCCGGAGAATATTTAAGCCGACCGGGGAAACTTGATCCAATAGAATTTACAATTATTAAGACCCATCCCCAGGTGGCTTATGATATGTTAAAGGCTATCGAATTTCCCTCGCCGGTTGCGCAAATCATCCTGCAGCATCACGAAAAATGTGATGGCTCAGGCTATCCCTTTGGACTGAAAAAAAACGACCTTCTGCTGGAATCACGCATTATAACGGTTGCAGATGTGGTAGAAGCCATTTCTTCGCACCGTCCTTACCGGCCTTCTCTGGGCATAGACGCGGCTTTGCATGAAATCAAAAGCAATGCAGGAACCCTCTATGATTCGGACGTCGTTCAAACCTGTCTGTGGTTGTTTAATACCGGCAGTTTCTGGTTTGAATCTTAGTAAGTCAGCCGCTCTATGGGTTGGCAAAACCCTTCAAACAAATGCTGGCATTCGGTTCTATTCGATAAATGTCCGTCCAGGATTTACCGTTGTCGCTTACAAAACCCTGACCGGGTTCTGAATGTGCTTTACTGCTCAACCCCGGTATATTAATCTGACAAGGTACCGGATAGTTATAATCGGGTGTAGTCAATTGCACGACCACTGAAAATCGCTGGTCTTTCTTCAATGTGACCGGACTGGAAAAGTATTTTGTAAAATACGATGGTTCATCCACTACCCCGCTTATTTTTTTAACCTGTGTCCCGCTTCTCGGATGTCCCTCTTTAACATCAACATAGACATATAATGTGTACCTGGATTCAGGTGAAGCCGTATAGAAGGATATCCCGCCCAAATTTTGATTAGCTTCAGCTGTAAATATATTGGCGAACCAGGCGTTATTCTTTTGATAACCGTAACTGGCAATCCAGCCAGAGGGTCATACTGGTAAATAATTTTATATTTATCAGGGCTTTCTGCTTTTGAAAACAGCGCGTTTTCCACACCTATCCATAAATCATAGTAAGAAACGTAGAAGTATCCGTTATCTCCCCATTCTTTCCCCCATGAGTTTTTCACTATAAACGCGCTTGCCGGGAGGAGTGGTTTTAAACTTACTCTGGTTATAATTATCATCCCACCCTACCAGACATACGGCATGATTGGGAAATCCCCCCGTAGAATAATAGGAAGCGGTTTTATCATTATAATAGCTTTCATCAAAGCCCATAATCGTTGATACGGCTCCCGAATTCTTTATAGCCAGCTTGATATTAGTATTGTCCAACGGATCAGTTCTGTCAGGAATATATACGACTTGTTTCAAGTGTTTGCGAACCTTAAATTCGTCACAATTACCCGATATAGGGTCGTAGGGGTCGTCTGCTTCCGAAACCGGTCCGCTCCATCTCGCCAGATAAGCAGTTGACATCCAGCTATTGCCTCCCCCGTCAAAGGGGCGGTCATAGCCTTCCGGACATTCCTCAGCCAGCAGGTTTTTCATATTATTTTCGGAGAAATTCCAATTTTCCTCAGGTAAAAGGCAGGATTCCAAAGAACCATAAGTAGCAAAGGTCCAGCAGGTTCCGGCAGGTCCCTGATCCTGCACGCTGCTTACCCGTCCTTGTTTGCGCAGATCATAACTGGACGGAAGGCCTTCGGTTCTGGCACGTATGAACAATTTCTTACCTTTAAGATGACTGAGGCTAACCGGATGAGGAATATACCCGTAACGGCTTATCATCGACCCCTCAGACGCATCAACCGTTTCCAATTGTTTTATGTGCCGAATAAATTCTGGGTTTACTGGTGCACGTTCAAAACGAGGTTTAAATAACCTCAAAGCGATCCCTCCCCATATATTTACAATGTGTATTTACACAAATATATGAGAAGTGTAAGTTTAAGGTACTGGTATATAATGGTTTCAAACCAAAAGGCTTTTCGTTAGGCGGAAACGGATGTGAAAAAAGATTTATTGATAATGGCTATGCCTTGCGGCGGTCACGCACATAATTACTGCCTTTTTGGGACTTGGCAAGTTTTTTTAATTCAGCTGCCAGTTCTCCTAATTGCAGGTGGTTTTCGATAACATAGTCTCATTGCTTACTGCAGCAATCGAAATACTCATAACCGGGTAACTGAATAATTGTCCCTGGCGGTCAATGGTTGATATAAACCCCTTATCACGGTCTTCATTATCATATAATGTGACCACACGGCAATCAAACTCCTTAATTATCATTTCCGCTATACTATCAGCTTTATCAGGAGTGGTTATTATCGCGAAATCATCTCCGCCAATATGTCCGATCAAATCGTCCTTATTACCATACATACTAACGATCTTACGCATAATTTCCGCCACCATCAATATTGCTTTATCACCATGTTCAAATCCATAGCGGTCATTAAAAGCCTTGAAGTTATCCAGGTCAAGATACAAAACCGTCATAACCCTGTCAGCCTGGTCAAGTTCACCTATTATCCTTTCAGTAATGCTCCTGTTGCCAGGCAGCCCGGTTAACGGATTGGAATCCCTGGCTTGTTCTACTTGAATTTTAGCCATACTATCCAGTAATTTGGCCACTGATACAACTCCATAATAGAGGTTATCCAAGGTCACAACAATATAATCTGTTATGCCTTTATCAATTCGTTTTGCTACTCGCTGTGCCGCAGCCTCTATTGGGTAGTCCCATGGAAGCACTAACGGCTTACTGTCCATAATATACTTAACCGGCCTTTTAATGAACACATCATAGCCATATCGAGTACCCAGCATGGCAAAAAGACGGTCCCTCATAATCAGACCAGCTGGTATTCTATCTTCGCAAATAACTATACCATTAATGTTTTGATTGCTGTTAAATATACTAACTACTTCCTTAACTTTCATACTGATATCCCCCGGGTTTTCATAGACAGATATCGCTCCCACTGTTTTTGAATGGCTGCAATTTGATAAATGATAATTGGAATAAGAAACAATCTGGGTTTTAATGGATTCTTCTATTTCATTAATTATTTTTCCAGGCCTGGCCAGGAGATAGCCTTGCCCGTAATCACAGCCCATGTTCCTTAAAGACATTAGCTCCTCTATGCTTTCGATACCTTCACAGATTACCGAGGCGTTTATTTTTTGAGCAAACTCAAAAAAGTTTCCAGGAGGGCCTTTTTAGCTGCGTTTTTATCCACATCTCGTACTAACGACATATCCATTTTTAAAAAATCCGGGTTCAATTCAGCAATAGCCTGAAGGCTGGAGTAACCTGCCCCTGCATCATCAATAGCTATTTTGAATCCTTTGCTGCGATAAAAAGCCAGTATGTTTCTGAAAACAGAGTAATCATTAATTTCAGTTCTTTCAGTTATCTCCAGTACGATATTGCTTGAAGACAATTCATGCTTTCTGATTATCTCCTGCAAATAACCCCTCTTGCTGTTGGCAGGACTAAGGAAAGCAGGATCAACATTTAAGAAAAGGTATCTATCTCTAATATCCCTTGCGCTGCTTATGGCAGCTTCAAGGCAAGTAAGCTCCAAATCGATTGAGCATTGGTATTTTTGAGCTGCTTTAAATAAAGCCAGGGGGTTTTCATAGATCGTTCCCCGGGGGCCCTTTGACAAGGCTTCAAAACCAAGAATATTTCCGTCTTTCATCGAAATAATCGGCTGATAATTACTATCAATCTGCTTATGAAGAATGATTTGCCTCATTAGCTGCTGATGGGCCTGATCCAAAGCATTACCGTACTTTTTTGCCGCGAAGGATACTTCTTTAATCGCCTTAAATATTTGAAACTCCAACCTGACCCCTTCATTTTTATGGATTTCTGTATAACCGAGGTATATATTTATCAAATAATCAATATTCAAACTGCTCATAACTTCATTTATCTTCATTTCTAAAAGTTGCTTTAGTTTTGCAAACTCCTCGGAAAAATTTATGGTGTTATAGGGAGTATCAACAAATATTAGAAAGTCATCGCCGCCCAGAGCGCATACGCCTAATTTGTGACGGTCTCCGCAAAAAGAAATTGGAATACTATGTAAAACGCTTCCCAATTTATCAAGAAAACGATTACTGTTTTCCCGTCCCAACAGTATCTCTACTTTTTTATAATTCTGTACATCAATATAAATTACTCCTAAATCGTGTCTTTCGAGCGCCTTTTCCAGTTCAGGCAACAGCAAGGTCAATGTAGTGAAAGCCGGCATATCTCGCCTGAACTTTTTTACGACAATGTTCATTATTCTGCCTATACTCTTGTTTTGGTTTATACTCTTGTTCCTGGACAAAATTTTTGCTTCCACTATTTCATCTCCTTTAAGTTTGCGCAGTTTCAGGATTGTAATTAATTCATAGCGGCTGATTCTAGTCAGGGTAAATTGGAACGATTCCGCAAACTAACCCGCCTTTTACATACCTGAACCAAGTATACTTATAATTGGTACTTGACCAAAATATGTCTCTTTTTTTACCTCATCATTCCATGTTTTACTTTTTCATTTAAACTTAGTCTTTGTCCCTCAACCATATAAATAATCATTTCTCCCAAGTTAACGGCATGATCTCCTATCCTTTCCAGGTGGCCGGCTATCATTAACATCAGGGCTGCAAAGGGTATGGTTCGATAGTCTTGTTCCATAGACAAAAGCAGGTTATTGAAAGCGCGGACATAAAGTTCGTCCATCTCTTTTTCCAATACCTGCAGAGAAACTGCGGAATAGATATTTTCCTTTATAAATGCTTGTAATGCACTATCTATCATCTTGGTGGCTGTGGCTCCCATAAGGGTGAATTCATCAGCAGGATTTATATTAAACTGATTTCTGAGTTTGAGTCCAATTAATGCTAGTTGTTGAGCATGACTTGCTATTCTTTCCATATCTGCAATCATTCTGAATATTGATGCAATTATGCGCAGGTCACCTGTCTGGGGCTGCTGCATAGCTATTAATTCCATTATTTCGCTTTCTATATCGAATTGCATTTGTTTTATAATAGATTCTATTACGATGACCTCTCTGACCAGCTTCGGCCTTTTGCTTACTAACGATTCAATAGCCTTGGCTACTTGTTGCTCCAGCAAACGTCCCATTGATACAAAATCTAGTTTTAATCTGGTTAATTCATCGGAAAAATTACCAGTATGCATGGAAACCCTTCCCATCTGTTTCACGTCAAAGTCAAGGGGTTTTTACATGGCCTGGCAGGACTGCACTTGCAGCCGCAGCCGGTTTACTACCGAATTCAATTCTTCCGCTACACTTGCTATAATTATTGCTGAACCAACTGTTTCCGCAATGGAACGATTGGTGTTTTCAGTTCCCCTGGCAATTTCTTGTGAATTTCCGGCACTGGTCTCAATCGTATTGGATACTGAATCTATAGCATGGTTTATATCTTCTACACCGGTTAATACTTGATTACTCATAGAACTTACTT